>JAHJQV010000004.1 GCA_018819105.1 Gammaproteobacteria bacterium | reverse complement strand
ACCCGCATCTGCGGCGTTTCGCTCGGTCACGAATCCTCAACGTACTGTCAAGTACGCCTGCGGTTCGTTCGGTCGTGAAACACCACAGCTACAGGCACTGGCAGCATCTCGCGACGTCGACTCATGAATAATGCGGGCTAGGAGCCTGTCGGACTTAACGCTGATCTACTGCAGAAAATCCGGATTGGGCCAGATTCTCCGATCTTCATCGTTGCATAGGCTCACTGTTCGCCTCAAAAGATCGAAAAATCTGACTCCAACCGGCTTTCCTTCGCTACGATAGTGGTTTTTGTGCTGTTGCCCGCACGGCTGCGATATGCCAGAACCTCTGAGTGACAGAGCGCATATGGTCTGCGACCAGCCGTTGCGCTGGCAACACCAGCATGGTGCCAGCATTGCCAGTTGTGAGCATTTTCTCAGCCCGGATGCTGCGGACCTGATGTTCCGGCAGGCACAGGCCTGGCCGCACTGGCGTCAGCATCACATCAGCCTGTTTGGTCGCCGCGTTGCCGAGCCGCGGTTGGGCATCTGGTTCGCCGATCCCGGCGTGCACTATCGCTACAGTGGTCGTGACTGTGAGCCTCTGGCCTGGCCTAAGTGCTTACTCCAGCTGCGACGCCTGCTGGAAGCCAGCCTGCAGCAGCGTTTCAACGGTGTGCTGTGCAACCGTTATCGCGACGGCAACGACCACATGGGCTGGCACAGCGATGACGAGCCCAGTCTGGGTGGGCAGCCACTGATCGCCTCGGTGAGTCTGGGGGCCGGCAGGGATTTTGTCCTGCGCCGCAAGGACGATCACCGGCACAAGATCAGCTTGCATCTGCAGCATGGCAGTCTGCTGCTGATGGCGGGAACCACGCAGCAATGCTGGCAGCATGCCTTGCCTCGTCGCAGGCAACTCACACAAGAGAGAATCAATCTGACTTTTCGTCTGCTGGGCTAGTGGGCAATGCGGCCTGCTGGCCCAGCTTTTCCAGCACCAGCCTGGCCTGATCAAGCTGCTGCTGACAGTGTCGGGCTGTTTCCATGCCCTGTTCATACAGCTTCAGTGACTCGTCCAGCGGCAGCTGCCCCTGTTCGAGCTTCTCCACCAGTTGTTCCAGTTCCTGCAGTGATGTTTCAAAGCTTGCTTGCTTGTTCATGATGATTCCGTTTATCTGGTTGATGCCGGGGCAGGGCTGCCGCCGGGGTCCATTGCAATTGTAAACCGCGCCGCTGCAGCCAGCGATGCAGCGCCGGGTGCAGAAATAGATCGGCCACGGCAATAAGTCTGTTGCGGTGCCAGATCAGTGGCAAGCGGGCACGCTGCCAGACGGGTATGTTCGCCTGCTGCAGCAGCGACTTGACGCGGTGATGATGGCCGTCACGCAGTCGGATGCGTTCGCCACCGATGCGTGCAGTCACTTGCAGCCGGGGCCAGTTCGTAAGCCCGGTCGTGATGGCTGTTTCGAACTGCCGTGCCGCTCTGTTGGGTGCAGCATCAAGCAGTTGCAACTGACCGAACTGCGCATGCTGCAGGGCTTGCGGTGTTTGCCATGACAGCCCCTTGGCGACAGGCTGCGAGCGCGCATGCACATGCAGCCGCTGGCGATCGGCCTGCAGCACGTAATCTGGCTGTAGCAGACTCGGATGTCGATCGGCTGCTGCCGTAGACAGCTGTTCAAGCAGTGTCTGCAACTGTTGTCGAGGCGGTGGTTGCAGCCGCAGCGATCGCAGCCAGTTGCGCAGCAGATCGTGCTGCAGCAGCGGTTCATGCTGCAACAGGCCAGCAATGTCCAGGCTGTTGTCTGCAGTGGCTGAGCCTGTGGCTGGCAGCAGCGTCTGCAGCAGTTGATCCAATTGTGCTGCAGCCAGCCTGCGAGTGTGTTCCAGCAGGCGGGCACTGAGTGCGATGTTGGCGATGGCGCCGGGTTTGCGCTGTTCCAGCAGTGGCAGCAGTTCGCTGCGCAACCAGCCACGGTCATGGCGTGGATCCAGGTTGCTGCTGTCTTCGCTGAACTTCAGATTATGTTCGCGGCAGTAATCGCGCAACTGCCGGGCGCTGCAATGCAGCCAGGGGCGCAACAGCATGGCTCCGCGGTCGCCCAATGGTCTGGATTGCGGCATGCCTGCCAGGCCTGCAGCACCACTGCCGCGCAGCAGGTGCAGCAGCACGGTTTCTGCCTGGTCACGCTGATGATGTGCGAGCAACAGGATTTCATCAGCCTGCAGTTGCGTGCAGAACGCCGCATAGCGGGCCTCGCGGGCGGTATTTTCCAGGCTGGCAGCGGTGCTATCCACTTCCACCTGGATCACTGTCAGTGGCAGCTTGAGCGCAGCACACTGCTGCATCGCCAGCTGCTGCCAGCGATCGCAATCGGGATGCAGGCCATGGTTGATGTGCAGTGCCCGCAGCCGCAGCCGCAGCAGGTCGTGCAAACAGCTGGCAGCATGCAGCAAAGCTGTGGAATCGGCACCGCTGCTGTAGGCCACCACCACGGCCGGTGGCTGGCGGTCGGCAGCACTTGGCGACCAGCATGCCTGCAGTGCGGCAAACAGACGTTGCTGCAGCGGATGCGCAGATGATGGTGGCTTGTTGTGGCCGGCGGAAACCGACATCAACCCTGCTGCAGGCTGCCCATTTTCATCAGTTTCTCGTAGCGCCGCTGCAGCATCTCTTCGACCTCAGCCTGGCTCAGTTCATCCAGTTGTTTGAGGATGGTGTCGCGCAGTCTGGTGGCGGTCAGCTCCACATCGCGATGGGCTCCGCCGGCGGCTTCCGGGATGATGCTGTCGATCAGCCCCAGTTGCTGCAGACGCTGTGCGGTGATGCCCAGTGAGGTGGCGGCATCCTCGGCACGTTCGGCGCTTTTCCACAAGATCGAAGCGCAGCCCTCCGGAGAGATGACCGAGTAGATGGCGAACTGCAGCATGTTGATGCGATCGCCAACACCGATGGCCAGCGCGCCGCCGGAACCGCCTTCGCCGATCACCGTGGCGATCAACGGTACCCGCAGCCGCGCCATGACCTTGAGATTTTTGGCGATGGCTTCTGACTGGCCGCGCTCCTCGGCACCGATGCCTGGATACGCGCCTGGGGTGTCGATCAAGGTCACCACCGGCAACGAAAAGCGCTCGGCGGTCTGCATCAGGCGCAGAGCCTTGCGGTAACCTTCCGGTCTGGGCATGCCGAAATTACGGCGGATTTTTTCCTTGGTGTCGCGACCTTTCTGATGGCCTATGAGCATCACCGCGTGTTTGCCGATGCGGCCGATACCAGCGATGATGGCCGGGTCATCGGCATAGGTCCTGTCGCCATGCAGCTCATGAAATTCATCGCAGATCAGGCGCACATAATCGGCGGTATGCGGTCGCAGCGGATGACGACTCAACTGCGCCACCTGCCACGGTGTGAGATCGGAAAAGATCTGCTCGATGCGTGATTTCAGCTTGCTGTCGAGCCGGCGGATCTCATCATCCAGATCCATGGCATCGGCATTTTCCACCCCGCGCAATTCCTGGATTTTGGCTTCCAGATCAGCGATCGGGCGTTCGAATTCAAGAAAATTGGAGTTCATGGCAGAAGCGTGCTGAGAAACATGTCATGCAGTATACGTGTTATGACCATGCGGATGAAAGTCTGCCCGGCTGCCAGTGCTGCAACGCCCATGCCAGCATACCATCCACGCTGGTGACCTGGGCTGGTGGCGCGTGTCGCAGATGCTGTAGCGCCAAGCGCATGGCGTCGGCTGGCTCACCTTGTTGCAGTGGGTCATCGGCTGCACTTTTGCTGAGTTTGCGCCCTTGCCGGTCGGTGATCAGCGGAATGTGGGCATAGCGCGGGGAGGACAGCTGCAGCAGCCTGCGCAGATGGATCTGTTTGCCACTGCATGCCAGCAGATCGCTGCCGCGCACCACCTCGGTAATGCCAGGCGCAGCATCGTCCACGGCACAGCACAGCTGGTAGGCAAAACAGTGATCGGCGCGGCGGATGACAAAGTCTCCACTCAGCTCGTCCAGCTGCAGCTGCTGCGGTCCGGCTATGGCATCGTCGAAATCGATCTCCGCACCGTCACAGCGGACCCGGATGCTGCGCGCACTGGCACCTTCGGGCAGGCCATGTCGACAGATGCCGGGATAGCGCCCCTGCTCATCCAGCACCGCGCGACTGCAGCCACATGGATAGGCATGCCCGCTGCTGAGCAGCTGCTCCATGGCTTGCTGATAAAGGTGCTTGCGCTGGCTTTGGTAGATCACCGGCGCATCGGGCTGCAGCCCGAATTCATGCAGGGTTTGGATGATGCCTGACGCACTGCCGGGCTGCTCGCGCTGCGGATCGATGTCGTCGATGCGCAGCAGCCAACGGCCGGAGTGGTGTCTGGCCTGCAGAAAACTGGCCAGCGCAGCAGCCAGTGAACCCAGATGCAGGGCTCCGGTCGGCGATGGCGCAAAGCGTCCGGTGTAGGCCACAGCCGACTGCGCACACGATGGGCGTTTCAGGCCTCCAGAATCTCCGGGCGCTGCTGGATGAATTCACCCTGGATGAGCTTGATGCCGGCCTGCCACAGGGTTGGCACCACGGCGGCACTGTCTACCGAGCAGGCGATGATCTTTGCCTGGTGCTGATTGCCGGCGGTGGCAAGCCGGGTCAGCTGATCTGTTGCAGCGCTGCTGTTGTCTTTGGGCAGCACGCTGGCACAGAGGCGGGCATATTCGGTCTGCAGGTGCTGCAGCAATTGTTCGGCATTGCTGGTGGCACCGTACAGGTCCAGCCCCCAGTGCACCGGCAGATTGGCCAATGCACGCTTGAGCATGACCGCCGGCTGCATGTTGGTGGCGAGATCGGTGCTGTCCAGCATGAACACCAGACCGGTGCCCTGATAGGTGACATGCTTGAGACTGGCCTGCAGCCAGTCGGCAAATACCTTGCCATCGTGCTCGCTGGCGCAGATGGGCAAAAACAGGGTTTGCTGCAGCAGATCCGGTTTCTGCATGATCAGCCGGATCATCTGGCGATCGAGTTCGGCGCGCAATCCGCTGCCCTGGATGGCATTGCGCCAGGCGTCGCTGTAGATGTGGGTGTCACTTTCATTGTCGCGCAGACACAGATCCACGCTCGCCAGTTGCCGGCTGTCGTCACCGATGTCGCTGATGCGGGTTACCGACAGCAGCAATTCATTGTTGTCCAGCGCGTGCCTCAGGCGCTCCTGCCACTGTGAGCGGCTGCTGTCTTCGTCCACGCTGCGCAGATTGGGGCGATAGCGCTGACTGCTGTTGCCGCCAGCCTGTTCGGCCTGGCGGGCGGCGCGGGCCGCTTCCAGAATCAGCGTGTTGATGTCATGGTTCTGCCGGCCGGCCATGGTGTAACCGATGCTGCAGGTAACCGGCAGGCTGTGTTCGCCGACTTCGGCGGGCTGTTCCGAGAATGCGGTCACGATGTGTTTGCAAAGCTGTTCAATGGCGGGACGCTGTGCGCGCGTGACCTTGACCAGAAACAGGTTTTCGCTGTAGTGGGTGAGCAGATCATGCTCTTCGTCCACGCAGCTGCGCAGCACTGCGGCGCGCTCGTGCGCCATCAGTTCGCTGGTAACCAGACCGACCTGCTCCTGAATGTCGGTAAACTTGTCCAACCGCACGCACAGCACAGCATGGGCGTGATCTTCGGTCGCGGTATCCTGCAGCACCTGGGCAGACATTTCGTAAAATGCCTGTTTCGGCAGATAACCGGGGAGAGCTTGGTCGCCACTGACCACGCTCACCGCCGGCTTTTCCGTCAGTGTGACCTGTATGCAGTTTTCACCGCCATAGCTGGCGCGCTGCAGCCGGGCATTCACCGGTACCGGTGCCGCGCTGGTGCTGACCTGCAGTTCGGCGGCAACTTCCAGCGTGTCCTTGTCGTGGTGCTCCAGCTCGCGCAGACAGTCCTTGATGGATGTCTTCTTGTCTGCGGCCACCAGCAGTTCCAGCAGCGAATGCCGGCCCAGTTGCTCCACACTGTCCATGCCGACCAGTTCCAGAAAGCTGGGATTGGCATACAGATGACAGCCGGAGACGACAAACGCGATGGCCTCGGAGGAGGTGTCCAGCAGATGTTCGAATCGGTTTTGAATGCTCTGCAGTTGTTCCTGCAGGGTCTGAATGGTGGACTGATTGCGCGCCAGCTGGAGGCGGTTGCGAACATGCGCGAGCAGGACGCTGTCGTTGTCGCTGGCGATGATGGCCAGCGGCTGGTCCTGCAGCCGCGTATGCAGCAGCGACTGCAGATCAGTGGCCGCAATGGCGCAGTCGAGCAGGCTGATCCAGGCGCATTGCGGGCGCAACTGTCGCAGTGAGGCGATGATCCTGTTGCCATCGGCAGCATTGATTTCGGCACCCAGCACCAGCAGGCCAAGCTGCTCGCTGGCGGCAGTGCTGGCTTTCAGCTGATTGTGTGCGGCTTCCGGGGTGTCGGCGAAATGCACCCGCACATCGTCGCTGGCAAGCTGTTGCTTGAGAAACTGGGATGTCGTCGGCGAATCGTCCACCACCAGTATCGACTGGCTGATGAATTGCTTGTCCATGATGTGTCACCTGCAGTCCGGAGATTTGCTCTGCTGTCCTTGCTTGAGCATTGATTGCACGGCATGTTCGCAGCAAATCAGACAGTTATGCGTCTATTGTGAAATGTTTATACCATGAAACGCTGAACATTTCAGCATCTTTTTGTGAAATGATCGGGACCCTCTCAAACAGGTGATTTGGCCTCCGCGCCGGGCACATCGCGCACCAGTTGCGGCAGCAGGTAGCCAGGCAATGCCGCCCGCATGCCGGCATGGATGGATTTCGCGCGATCGTCAGCGACGAGAAAATGACTGGCACCGCTGACCCGGTCCAGCTGATGCAGGTAGTACGGCAGCACGCCGCAACCCAGCAAAGCCTGTGCCAGCTCGATCTGGTCGGCGCAGCTGTCGTTGACACCGCGCAACAGCACGGCCTGATTCAGCAGCATGGCACCGGCAGCGCGCAGGCGCTGGCAGGCGGCGCGCACTGAGGTATCGATTTCCCGGGCGTGATTGCAGTGCAGCACCACCACGGCCGGTTGCGGTAACCCCTGCAGCCAGTCGCACAGACCGCTGTCAACGCGGTCCGGCAACACCACCGGCAGCCGGGTGTGCACACGCAGCTGGCGGACATGCCCGATGGCGAGCAGGGCGGCACCCAGCTGCACCAGCTTGTGGTTGGCCAGCGACAGTGGATCACCACCGCTGAGAATGACTTCGTGGATGCTGTCATCGGCGGCGATGTATCGCAGTGCGGCCTGCAGGTGCTGCGGACTGATGCTGTTGTCGCTGTAGGGGAACGCGCGACGGAAACAGTAGCGGCAGTTGATGGCGCAGCTGCCGGTGCAGATGAGCAGGACCCGGCCATGGTATTTGTGAATCAGGCCGGGCACGCGCAGATGCGCCTGGTCGGCGACCGGATCGTCACTGAAGCCCGCCACATCCTGCATTTCTGCAGTCAACGGCAGCACCTGTCGCAGCAGTGGATCGTTGCTGTCGCCGTGCCGCATGCGCGAGACATAGGCAAGCGGCACGCGCAGACGAAACTGGCGTGCGGCGCTGGCGCTGAGCTCCGGCAGCAAGAATTCCAGACCAAGCCTCTGCAACAGTTGCAGCGGGTCGCTGACGGCTTGCTGCATTTGCGTCTGCCAATCAGCGTGTGCAGCGGGATCACAGGCTCTGGCGTGCGGGCTGACGATGGCCATGGTTTACAGTAAAATACAAAGGTTCCTGAATTCATTGTAACCGAGCAGGCGGGTCGAGATGACTGCCGGCAGGGTTGCATTCAACCGCAGCAAGAGACCCAGACATGGCCAGTTACAGTACCAACGAATTTCGCAGTGGCTTGAAGATCATTCTCGATGGAGACCCCTACAACATCGTCGACAATGAATTCGTCAAGCCGGGCAAGGGGCAGGCATTCAACCGGGTCAAGGTGCGCAATCTGAGAAGCGGCCGGGTGCTGGAGCGCACCTTCAAATCGGGCGACTCGGTGGATGCCGCCGACATTTTCGAAACGCCGGTGCAATACCTGTACAACGATGGTGAGCAATGGCATTTCATGCACCCGGAAACTTTCGAGCAGTACGCGGCCGATGCCGCCCAGATCGGCGACAATGCGCAATGGCTGAAAGAGCAGGACATGTGCAGCATGATGCTGTGGAATGGCCAGCCGCTGACCATAGAGCCGCCCAACTTTGTCGAGTTGCAGATCACCCAGACCGACCCCGGCGTGCGTGGAGACACCTCCGGCGGTGGTGGTAAGCCGGCCACGCTGGAAACCGGTGCCGTGGTCCGGGTGCCCCTGTTCGTCAGCGAAGGTGAGGTGATCCGGGTGGACACGCGCAAGGCGGAATACGTCGGCCGGGTCAAGGAGTGACGGTCACCGCCGACAGCAGGCAGTATGCGCTGATCCCCGACTGGCTGATCACCATGCAGCCGGTCGGTGCTGTGCTCACCGGCCATGCGGTGGTGGTTAGTGGCGATGTCATTGCCGACATTCTGCCGGTCGCGCAACTGGCCCAGCGCCATCCGCAAGTGCAGCGTGTGGCATTGCCCGATCAGGTGCTGCTGCCCGGACTGATCAACATGCACACGCATTCGGCCATGACCCTGCTGCGCGGCCTGGCCGATGACCTGCCGCTGATGACCTGGCTGCATGATCACATCTGGCCGGCCGAGCAGCGCTGGCTGGGCGAGGAATACGTCCGCGACGGGGTTGCCCTGGCCTGCCTGGAATATCTGCGCGGTGGCATCACCTGCTACAACGACAGTTATTTTTTCCCCGATGTCGCCGCCGAGGTGACCCGCGCCGCCGGCATGCGTGCGGTCATGGGCGCGCCGGTGATCAACTTTCCCACCCCCTGGGCACAAGACAGCGATGGCTACTTTGCGCGCGCCATGGCACTGCAGCAATGCTGTCAGGACGATGCACTGATCGCCATGAGCTTTGCTCCGCACGCGCCGTATTCGGTCAGCGATGCGGATTTTGTGCGCATGCGCGATCTGGCGGCTGAACACGATTTGCGCATTCATCTGCATCTGCTTGAAACCAGCGGCGAAATTGCCGACAGCAAAGCACAGTTTGGTCTCGCGCCGTTGCCGCGGCTGCAGCAACTGGGCTTGCTTAATGAGCGTCTGATTGCGGTGCACATGACCGCATTGGCAGATGCCGACATGCCGCTGCTGGCCGAGGCGGGCGTGCATGTGGTGCATTGTCCCGAATCGAACCTGAAGCTGGCCAGCGGTTTTTGTCCGCTGTGGAAGCTGCAACAGGCCGGGGTCAACGTCACGGTCGGTACCGATGGTGCCGCCAGCAACAACGATCTGGATCTGCTTGGTGAGCTGCGCACCGCCACCCTGCTGGCCAAAGGGGTCAGCGCCGATCCGGAAGCGGTGCCGGCGAGTCAGGCCTTGGCGATGATCACCATCAATGCGGCCCGTGCGCTGAATCTGGCGCATCGGATCGGCAGCATCGAAACCGGCAAGCAGGCTGATTTCTGCAGCATTGATCTCAGTGAACCCGATACCCAGCCCATGCACGAAATTTTCTCCCATCTGGTGTATGCCACCAGTCGACAGCAGGTGCGGCATGTCTGGGTGGCAGGCAGGCAGCTTTTGCGAGATCGCGAACCACAGACCCTGGACATCGAGCGCATCAGACAGAGCACGAAAAAATGGCAGCAGCGAATCGGAACCCAACAGCCATGAGCACAAGCACACAGGCCGACAATGTCGATGCCCATGAGCGAGATCAGTTTGCCGCCATGGCCAGCACCTGGTGGGATCGTGAAGGACCGATGCGGCCGCTGCATGACCTCAACCCGGCACGGTTGTCCTACATCATGCGGGCGGTCAACCTCAACGGCAGTGCGGTGCTGGATGTGGGTTGCGGCGGTGGCATTCTGGCTGAAAGTCTTGCCCGTCAGCGCGCGCAGGTCACCGCCATCGACATTGCCGACGAAGTGCTGGATGTTGCGCGCCTGCATGGCATGGAGAGCGGCATCGAGGTGGACTACCGCCACAGCACGGTGGAAGACTTTGCTGTGGTAGCGCCAGCGGCCATGGATGTGGTCAGTTGCATGGAGATGCTTGAGCATGTGCCTGATCCGGCGGCCGTGGTCAGTGCCTGCGCCGCCATCGCCAGACCCGGTGCGGAATTGTTTTTCAGCACCCTGAACCGTCACCCGCTGGCATTTGCACTGGGCATCGTCGCGGCTGAATATGTGCTCGGCCTGCTGCCGCGCGGCACCCATCATTACCAGCGCTTCATCCGTCCTGCGGAGCTGGCGGCGTGGTGTCGACAGGCCGGTTTGCAGGTCATGGACATCAGCGCACTGCATTACAATCCTCTGACGCGCCGGGCCAGTGTCGGCGGACGGCCGCTGATCAATTACCTGTTGCATGCCCGCAAACCGGATCACTGAGATGACCAGCCGGCTGATCAAAGGACTGTTGTTCGATCTCGATGGTACGCTGCTGGACAGCGCGCCGGATCTGACCGCCGCCCTGAACCGCGTGCGTGCCGATCTCGATCTGCCGCCGGTGTCGGTGGCTGCGGTGCGCAAAGGCGTCTCGCGCGGTGCCCAGGGCATGCTCGAGCTGGGGCTGCCCGGCGTGTCCGGGGCCGACCTGGCACAGGCAAAAAGCGATTTCCTGCACCACTATGCCGAACTGGGCTGCAGCCACAGCGAGGCCTATCCCGGCATCGAGGTCATGTTGCAGATGATCGAGGCCGTTGGAATGCCATGGGGCATTGTCACCAACAAGTACGAGTCCCTGACATTGCCCATCCTGCGCTCGCTGGGCTGGGATCAGCGTGCCGGGGCGGTGATCTGCGGTGACACCGCCGCAGCCGCCAAACCCTCGCCGCTGCCGGTACTGATGGCTGCGGAGCAAGTGCAACTGCCAGCCTCGCAACTGCTGATGGTGGGCGATGATCTGCGTGACATTGAAGCCGGGCAGGCGGCTGGCTGCAGCACCGCAGCGGTGGCCTGGGGCTATGGTGAGGCGGACCAGTTCGGTCAGGATGTGGCTGATTACATTTTTATGAAAATCAATCAGATGCATGATTTTATTAAACAAATTATTGATGCGTCAGACGGCGACCAATCACAGCAAGTTCAGCGCGACCAGAACCCGCCCGATCAGGACAGCGAGCCCGATACACTGTCTTCGGCGTGTCGATGAGCGACTACGTCTTGCGTTTCGGCTTTTCCGGCCTGCCGGTGCGCGGGGCCATTGCCGACCTTGGTGCATGCTGGCAGCAGCTGGCCGCGCACCGCAATTATCCGGCACCGGTGGCCGATTGGCTGGCGCAGTCGCTGTTGGCGATCAGCATGTTGCGGGCCGGCATCAAGGACCGTGGCAAGCTGGGTCTGCAGATCCGGGGCAGCGGTGCGCTGCGCCTGCTCACTGCCGATTGTGATCAGCAACTGCATGTGCGCGCGGCCGCCACCTGCAGCGAATCCGGTGAACTGCCGTCGGCCTTGCCGGCCATCGACGATGGTGTGCTGGCACTGATGCTGTACGATCAGGACAAGATGCTGTCCCAGGGCATGGTGGCTTTGAGCGATCACCGGCAATTGCCTGAAGATGCCGGCCTGGCGGCATCGCTGGAGCATTATTTTGCCCAATCAGAACAGTTGCAGACCCGGTTTATGCTGCATTTTGATCAGCAGCGACCGACCGGTATCATGCTGCAGCGCATGCCCGGCAACATGGCTGCCGATGACTGGCATCGTCTGGGGCTGATGCTGGATACGCTGCAGCCGGGTGAACTGCACCAGCAGCCACCGCAGACCATGCTGGCGCGCCTGTTTGCTGAAGATGAACTGCTGCTGTTTGAGCGCAGGCAACCCCAGTATCGCTGCACCTGTACGCGTGAACGGGTGGCGTCGGTGTTGCTGCAGCTCGGGCAGGACGACATCACCGCATTGCTGCTAGAACGCGGTGAGGTCACGGTAGACTGTGAACATTGTGGTCGCATCTACCGTTTTGACCGCGTCGACATCGCCCAGCTGTTTGCCTCCGGCGAGCACAGCGTGCCGGGCTCTGCATCGCTGCAGTAAGACGGATGCTGCCGGCAGCCAGAATCTGGTGTCGCGAGCAGATGCTGCGACAGCACCCGCAATGGCCTTTGCTGGAAGCGTTTTTGCCCCCGGACCGGCGTGATGATCTGCTGCTGTTGTCAGGTGTGCTGGCTGCCATGCTGCAGTCTGCCATGGACAGCTCATCGTCAGAGGTGGCTGCGCACAAGCTGGGCTGGTGGGCCGATGCCATGCAGCAGTTGCTGCAGCAAGTAAAGTCACCACTTGCAGAGGATACCGCCAGCATGCAGCATCCGGCCCTGCAGCAGTTGCGCCGCGACAGCCGTAGCGCGTTTTTTCAGTGCATACCTCTGGTCGACTGGCTGCAGGATCTACAGCGGACAGTGGAGCCGCCGGTGCTGGCTGATGTGGCTGCGCTCAGGGCCTGGTGCTGGCGACTGGCACGTCCCATGGACTGGCTGGACATCTGGCTGCAGTGCCCGGCGCAGCTGCCGCAACACATTGCATGGGAAGCAGCACAGGATGAGGCAAATCCGGCGGCAGCCTCGGTGCATGCCCGACGGCTGCTGCTGCAGCAGATCAACACGTTGCCACAGCGCAACTGGCTGTATCACAACCTGCCGATGACGCTGCGCGCCAGACATGGTCTGCAGCTCGATGCCATGCCGCCACCGCATGCAGATCGGCATGCATCGGATGCGCCAGCGCATGAAAAACCACTGCCGCCATGGCATTGTCCGGGAGCGCTGCTCTCCGATCTGCTGGCTGTGGACGCGCAGCTGAGTACGGCTGATGCCGCCGGCCAGCCGTTGCCTGCTGCCCAGCATTGGCAGCGACGCATGTGGCAGGCCGACAACCGGGTGCTGGCGCAACGACTGCAAAGACGTACCGGCAGCGGGCATGACCAGCCCTGTAGCGGCATCACCCCGGGGCTGGCCTGGTCATACTGGCGCATCGCCAGGCTATCGCCGATCGTGACAGGGCGGTCGTGACAGGGCGATCGTGACAGGATGGTGATGGCGTGATCGTTATAATGATTGATTTGGGAGGACATGATGAGCAAGCCGGCACTGCACTTCTCAGCTCATGAACCGTCTGCGGTTGCAGAGATCAGTGGTGACTGGGTGTTGCGGCATGTCGAGCAACTGGAATCACTGAGCCAGGACGCAGGCCGCTCCGCGCGGCAGCCTGGCACACTGGATCTGCATGCGCTGCAGCGCCTGGATACCACCGGTGCACTCTTACTGCTGCAACTGCTGGGCATGCCCAGACCGGAGGCGCTGCCGCAGAAGCTGAACCGGGTCAGTGAAGCACACCGGATGATTCTGACCGCACTGGCCGCAGCCATTTGCGATGGTGATCGCAGTCGCAAACCCGCCGACCGCTGGCTGCAAGATCTGTTGCAGCGCATCGGCATGTGGGTGGTGGATGCTGCACAGCAATTGAAGCTGCTGACTCATTTTATCGGCGTGGTCATCACCACCACCATCCGCAACCTGCTGCAGCCCTGGCGGCTGCGCTGGACCTCGCTGGTTTTTCATATGGAGCACGTCGGACTTGATGCGGTGCCGATCGTGGCCCTGCTGAGTTTTCTGGTCGGCTCCACGGTGGCGTTTCTGGGCGCTTCGGTGCTGCGCGATTTTGGTGCCACCATCTACACGCCGGACATGGTCAGCTACGCTTTTCTGCGTGAGTTCGGCACGCTGCTGCCAGCGATTCTGCTGGCCGGGCGCTCGGGCAGCGCGTTCACCGCCCAGATCGGCTCGATGAAAAGCAATGAGGAGATCGATGCGCTGAAAACACTGGGCATGGATCCGGTCTGCGTGCTGGTCATGCCCAGAGTGGTGGCACTGTTGTTCACCCTGCCGCTGTTGAGCTTTATCGGCATGCTGTCCGGCCTGCTGGGTGGCATGCTGGTGTCGGCACTGGTGCTGGACATTTCCCCGGCCGCCTATGCCAGCAGAATCTACAACTTCACCGACATCCAGCATTTCTGGGTGGGCATCTCCAAGGCGCCGGTGTTCGCGTTTCTGATTGGAGTGGTCGGCTGCCTGGAAGGCTTCAAGGTCTCCGGCAGTGCCGAATCGGTGGGCCAGCACACCACCTCGTCGGTGGTACAGTCAATTTTTCTGGTGCTGACCACCGATGCCATGTTCGCCGTGTTGTTCGAACAGTTGGGTCTGTGACCGACACGCAGCAGACGCCGGCCGGAGATCCTGATGATGCGGTCATCCGGGTGCGCGATCTGGTCAATGCATTCGGTGCGAATGTGGTGCACAATGGTCTCGATCTTGATGTGCGCCGGGGTGAGATACTGGGTGTTGTCGGTGGTTCGGGCAGTGGCAAATCGGTGCTGCTGCGTTCCATCGTCGGCCTGCAGAAAATCCGCAGCGGAGTGATCGAGTTGTTCGGTGAGCCATTGGGTGAAATGCTGGATGACAGCGACAACCTGTGTGATCTGCGGCTCGGAGTGATGTTCCAGGATGGGGCCCTGTTCAGCTCCCTGACCGTCACCGAAAACATCCAGTTGGCGATCAAGGAGCATTACAAGGTTGGTGATGCCCTGTTGCAGGATCTGGCCGACATGAAGATGCTGCTGGCGGAACTGCCGCTGAAGGCCGCCAATCAGTATCCTTCGGAATTGTCCGGCGGCATGCGCAAGCGTGCCGGTCTGGCCCGGGCACTGGCCCTGGATCCGGAGATTCTGTTTCTGGATGAACCGACTGCCGGGCTGGATCCGATCTCGGCTGCCGCCATCGATCGACTGCTGCAGACGCTGCGTGATGCGCTGGGCTTGACGGTGTTTCTGGTTACCCACGATCTGGATACACTGCACGCGATCTGTGATCGTGTTGCCGTGCTGGGTGAGGGCCGGCTGATCACCATCGGCACACTGGACGAGGTGGCGAATTTTGACCACCCCTGGATCAAGGCGTATTTCTCCGGGCCGCGCGGCAGACGCGGCCAGGTTGACCGCGGCGACACCAGCGACACTGGGCTATAGTAGGCAGGCATGGAACCGAAAGCGAATTACATTCTTATTGGCGCATTCACGATTGCCGTGTCACTGGCATTGTTCGTGTTTGTCGTCTGGCTGGGCAAATATTCCATCGATCGCGATTTCGACTACTACGACATCGTCTTCGAGGAGGCCATCACCGGTCTGGGGCAGCGCGGCCCGGTACTGTTCAACGGCATTCAGGTCGGCGAGGTCACCGAGCTGAAGGTTGATCCCACGGACCCGTCGCGGGTAATTACCAGGGTGCGGGTCAATCAGGACACACCGGTGCGCAGCGATACCCGCGCGACGCTGGGCTTCATGGGCTTTACCGGGCAGGCCTACATCGAACTGGAAGGTGGCTCAGCGGACAGCCCGATGCTGAGCCAGAGCAGCGCACGCGATATTCCCCTGATTGTGGCAGAAACCTCTGAGCTGCAGAGCCTGCTGAGCAGCGGCGGCAGTGTGTTTTCCAACATCAATGACCTGGTTACACGCATGAACGAGCTGATCACCGATGAGACCCTGAGCAGCATCGAGCAGACCATTGTCAACATCGAGCAGGTGACCACCACCGTGGCCGAAAACCGAGATCACATCAGCGCCACGCTGAGCAATCTGAACACTGCCAGTGCCGGCATGCAGACCAGCATGCAGCGGCTGCAGCAATTGAGTGATGAGTTGCTGTCGTTCTGGGAGCGTCATGGCGAGCAGCTTGGCGATGACCTGGCTGCGACCGGGGCTGACGTGCGCAACGCTGCCGCAGAAGCCCGCCAGCTGGCTGAGGAAATGCGCGCCCTGTTGCAGCGCAACAGTGATGCCATCAGCCAGTTCGCCGGGCAGGGGCTGACCCAGGTTGGTCCGGCGCTGGAGGACATGCGCAGCCTGCTGCAACGGCTGGACACGATGTTGCTCAAGCTGGAAGACAATCCGGCCGCCTATCTGTTCAATGGTGACAATGTGCAACCGTATCAGCCAGCACAATGAGCCCACTTTTCCCTTGCTTCATGGATTGAGATTATGCGCTTGAGCTTGCGTGAAACGTATCATGGCCTGATTGGCATTGTCGTACTGCTGGCAGTTAGCGGGTGCGTCAGCATCAGCAGTGAGTCGGAACCGGTACTGCTGTATCGGCTCAGTGCCTTGCAACAGACTGCGGCAGAGCCTGCTGCTGTACCACTGGCGCTGGCGTTGAACATCAGCAGTTCGCGGCTGCTGGACAGTCAGCGTTTGTGGGTGATGCAGGCCAACAGCCGGGTGCAGCCGCTGGCGGATTTTCGCTGGGCGATGCCGGCACCGGAACTGCTTCGGCAGACGCTGATCGAGTCACTGGAAACTGCTGGTGTGGCCGTGGCGGTGCCGTCGACCGCAACTGCAGGGAGCCTGACGCTGGCCTTGCGTGCCATGCAGATCGAGATCGATGCGGCGCAACAGGCGCAGGCCCGCATCAGCCTGCTGGCGACCTGGTCTGCTGGCGATGACGACCACAGCAGTCGGCTGTTTGAGGTGCGCCACGATGCCGAAATCAGTTCAGCAGACAGTGCAGCGAGAGCCATGGATGCCGCCAGTCAGGATTTGCTCAGCGACTTGAGCGTCTGGCTGCAGGATCAATCGCGCAGGTAAAACTGCACCGTACTGACCACCCGCACGATTTTGACATCCGGTGAATTGCTGTCGCGCTCAGTGATGGTGAACAGGCCCTGATTGGCAGTGCGTATGCCACCGACCTTGCTGCCGGAATCTTTGGCAAATTGCCGCGCCGCTTCACGTGCGTTGGCCGTGGCGTCGGCGATCATGGCCGGTTTGATGTCATTCAGACTGGTGTAGAGAAACTGCGCCGAACCACCGAAGCTGTAATCCTGTGCCAGCATGATGCCGTCGCTGAGCAGATTGCCGATGGACTGCAGCGCGGTCTTTACTGCGGTGATTTGCTGGCTCTGTACGGTGATGTTGCCGACCGCCTGGTAGCGTTCCGGTGGTCGGGTGTTGCTGTAAGACTGGGCATAGAAATCGGTGATCCGCGGTGGTGACCGGGTCAGGTCCTGGTCGCTGAATGCATGCAGCTTGAGATAGGCAGTGATGGTGTCGGCAGCGGCTTCCAGCTGCGCCTGCAACTCGTTAAGCGAATCGGCGGTGACGGTATAGCTGATCGGCCATATCGTCAGGTCGGCCTGCACCTCCTGTTCAGCCAGCCCCTTGACGGTGACGTAGCGGTCCAGCCGCTTGAAGTCGAGCAGGGCGTTGCCGCCGATGGCGGCGGCAACGATCAGGGCCAGACCGAGCAATGCGGCTGGCAGTGTGCCTGCCAGCCAGTGACCGCCGGGTGATTGCGCAGTTTGTTTCATGGCAACCTGGCAGTCCGCTTACTGCGGCGGCAGATCTTCAAAGCCGTCAACCAGGAAAACTTCCTGCAGTGGCGCACACTGAGGCGGCAGATCAAACGACTCTGTCACCGCCAGCGTGTTCGGACTGCCACCGTCGGAGGCACTGAAGCCAACACCGCGACGGGCAAACGCTTCCCAGATTTCACACTCGTTGGCACCGCCGTTGTTGGCCAGGTCGGCATCCAGCAGGGCGTTGCGACTGGTGACGAACGTCGGACCACATGGCTGCAGCTTAAGGCCATCCACCACCGTCTGAGTGGCGATGTTATTGCCGCCGGTGCCGTTGTAGATGTCAGGGTCATAGCCATGTTTGTCGATCAGGTTCCAGTACATATCCCACAGCATGGTGTTCCACACCGTGCCGACGCCATGCGGAATGGAAATCGGACTGCCGGCCTGACCGGCGGAGACAATGTCGCCGTAGGTCAGCGGATTCACCGACATGTCGCGGGTATACGGGAACGGCCGGATGCCAGCGACGGGGTTGTTCTCCTGGAAGATCAGATAGCGGCCGACTCCGCGCGGGGTGTCGGCGGTGTCACCGGCTTCGTGGGTGAACACCAGCGCCAGATAGTCACTCCAGCCTTCGCCCTGCTGTTCAGCGCCAAACAGGCAGCTGGTGCTGGCCGGGCCGCCGGTCAGTCGGTTAGACAGACCATGGCCATATTCATGCGCGATCACGCCGGCATCCAGATCGCTGTCACGATCCAGTCCCGGGCCATTGGGGTTGGACAGACTGCCGCTGATCACGCCGCCCAGTTCCGCGCGAATGATCTGGCCATCGTCGTTGCCGATCATGGCGGCCGGAATGCTGACATTCCCGCCCTGGGCACCGGCACCCATGCTGATCGTGCCATTGCCGGCGGCATTGTTGATCACAATCATGCCGATGGCACCTGCATTCTGCGCGTTCACACCCTTGGCACCGAACTCACAGCTGCCGCGATCAACCACGGCGATGTTGCCGGCGGTAAAATCGACCAGCGCGGCACAGCCTTCGGTCGGGTTGCCGCTGCCGTCGCTGACCAGTTCCAGCGTGCCAGCAATGCCGGTGGCATCTATCGGTGTGCCGAAACCGGCCGGTGCTGCGGTGTAGTCACCGGCAATCGCTGGTGGACTGTCAATCGCCAGCACGGCAGGGCTGGCACCGGTCCAGACAAACATCTGCATGCGCGGTGCCGAGCCATCCGGAGGAGTCCCGAAATTGGCATTGTTGGTGCTGGAGCCGTCCTGCGCATCGGCACGCACGGCGTCATTGCCGTTGCCGCCAAGGCCGAAATTGTTGGTCTGGAAGTTGCCGGAGACTTCATCAAAGCCATACTGATACAGCACATCGTGCACGATGTTGTTCCAGTAGAACAGGTTGCTGATGGCAAAATCCTCATACTGCGGCGGGTTCTGCGTGGCCAGATCCAGCGGGAAGTCAAACAGCAATCCGGCGCCACCATCCGGGCGTCGTCCGCCACCATTGTTGGCGTCGGTGTCTTCCTGCGCCAGCACGTTGTTGCCGCGGGTGTCGGTGAACTGGGTGCTGCCGTCGTCGTGCCAGCCCAATGGCGAGGCGACCGCGTTCTCTGGATCAACGGCAAGCGTTTCCGGGCCATCCATCGGCGCTTCCTTGGGGATTTCAAACACGCGGTAGCTGGCATCATTGACCCAGTTCTCCACTGCCAGCACGCGTCCGCTCTGGCTGTCGACCCAACCATGCCACCAGTTGTTGTCCACATGCATGCTGTTGATCTCAACCGCCCAGGCCAGCCGCAGCTGATCGTCTTCCACACGGTAGACCAGGTTCGCCTTGATCGGCTCCTGCGACAGCAGTGGCTGCAGGAATCGGCGTGCCTCACCTGCGCTGTCGAGGCTTTGCAGTGCGCTCACCGCTGGCAGATTGCGATCTGCAGCCAGTGCCAGCACGGCCTGGTCGGCGGCCAGCAGCGGGGTGCGGGCGGGGTTGCGCTGGTCCAGCGCGGTCAGCAGTCTGGAGTGATTGCTGAGCAGGCGGCCATCGCTGGTCAGGTTGAGGTTGCCAGGGGCGTTGATGATCGGAATGCCGTCAAGCCGCTGGCGGTAATACACATGCAGCACACCGTTGTGGCGGCTACGGTAAATGTCGGTGATTTCAATCTGTTCCAGCTCCGCAGCGTCCAGCGACAGGGCGCTGCCGATGGTTTGCAGGGCAAGCTGACGGTCGCTGTTGCTGGCGTTGCTGGCATGCGCGGATGTGGGCATCAGCAGGAGACTGCTGCAGACCAGCAGCAAGACAGGGATGGTTCTGTTCATAATGGTGATCTTCCGTGAGTTGATGAATCATTCATCCCTGTGCAGCGCAGCATGATTTTACATGCCTGTCGGCATGAGATGCTGTGGCGATGGGCGGGGCGATTCAATATAGCAATAAACCCGCAATGTTGCTGGATGATTTCAGGCCACACCCAGACGCTCGTGCATGATCGGGCTGGTGGTGGTGTACTGCAGTCGCACTTTCTGCTCCGGGTGCAGGTGCTGTTGCACACCGAATGCGGCCAGCGCGGCCTCATGAAAGCCGGACAGGATCAGCTTTTTCTTGCCTGGATAGGTGTTGATGTCGCCGACCGCGAAAATGCCGGGTATGCTGGTCTGGAATTTTTCCGTGTCCACCTGCAGCGCGCGCTTGTCCAGTTCCAGGTGCCAATCCGCGATCGGACCGAGATTCGGCGCCAGGCCCCAGAACACCAGCACCTGATCACACTCGACCCGGCTTTTTTCACCGCCGCGGTTGATCAGTTCCAGGCCGTGCAGGCGACCATCGCTGGACAGCACATTGATGACATTGCCGACATGCAGTGACATTTTGTCTGCCGCCACCAGTTCCTGCATCTTGCTGACCGAGGCCGGCTGGGCGCGGAAGTCCTCGCGGCGATGGATCAGCGCCAGCGACGCAGCCTGCTCGCACAGCGCCAGTGCCCAGTCCAGCGCCGAGTCGCCGCCGCCGAGTATGGCCAGTTTCTGGCCGTGCAGGCGGGTCGGGTCTATGACCTTGTTGTGGATGCTGGTGTCAATGAATTCGGCGGCACCCGGAGCCTTGAGCTGGCGCGGTGAAAACGCACCGAGACCGGCGGCGATGATGACACTGCCGGCGTCAAACCCGGTGCCGGTACTGGTTTTGACGCGGAAGCGGCCATCTTCCTGCGGTTGCAGTTCGGTGACCTGCTGACCAAGATGGAACTGCGGGTCAAACGGCTTGATCTGCTGCATGAGCCGATCAATGAGTTCCTGGGCACCGACCACCGGCAGAGCGGGAATGTCATAGATCGGTTTTTCCGGATACAACTCGGCACATTGGCCGCCCGGTTGCGGCAGGCTGTCGACGATGTGGGCGTGAATGTTGAGCAGGCCGAGTTCAAACACCTGAAACAGGCCACAGGGGCCGGCGCCTATGATCAATGCGTCAGTCTGGATGGTCATGGATGGTCCGTTGGTTTAAGCTGGATCGCTGCATGCTGTCTGCAAATGTTTGAGAGCATGCATTCGTGACATTATTCTAACCGGATCCATGACCGATTGCTCCCGAACATGAGCCAACACATCAAGCTGGAGCCAGGCTGGCTGGCGCAGCTGCAGCCCGAGTTCGAACAGGACTACATGCAGCAGCTGCGCGCATTCCTGCGTGCCCGCATTGAGGCAGGTGCGCAAATTTACCCTGTCGCAAAAAACATTTTTGCCGCCTTCGACCACACACCTTTTGCCCAGGTGCGAGTGGTGATCATCGGCCAGGATCCCTACCACGGGCCGGGTCAGGCGCATGGGCTGTGCTTTTCCGTGCTGCCGGGCACCAAAGTGCCACCCTCCCTGCACAACATCTATCGCGAACTGCACAGCGATGTGGGCTTTGCACCACCGCAGCACGGTTGCCTGCTGCCCTGGGCAGCGCAGGGCGTGCTGCTGCTGAATGCCGTGCTGACGGTGGAGCGCGGCCAGGCCGGGGCGCATCAGAACCGTGGCTGGGAGCGCTTTACCGATGCCGCCATTGCCGCGCTCAATGCACAGCGGGATGGTCTGGTGTTCATGCTCTGGGGCAGCTACGCTCAGCGCAAGGGCAGCATCGTTGACCGGCAGAAACACCTGGTGCTGCAGGCACCGCATCCCTCGCCGTTGTCAGCGCATCGCGGTTTTCTCGGTTGCCGGCATTTCTCACAGAGCAATGCCTGGCTGCAAAGCCATGGCCAGGCGGCGATTGACTGGCAGCTGCCGGCGCAGGTGCAGGCACCACCGATCTGACTGTGGCAGTCAGGTGGTGGTAAGCAGCTGTTTGTCCAGTTGCGCAAACAATGGTGCCAGTTCGCGCAGAAAATCCGCCAGTGCGCTGCTTTTGCGCCAGAACAGGGCAATGCTGCGGCTGGGGGCCGGTTCGGTGAACGGGATCACTTTGATGTCGCGGTTCGGTGGCACCGGCGGCTGCACCGCCATGTTTGGCATCAGCGTGATGCAGGTGCCGGCGGCGACCATCTGGCGCAGTGTTTCCATGCTGGTGGCGTGAAAATCGAGCCGCTCGGTGACGCCGCCGAGCTTGCACACTTCCAGTGCCTGATCACGCAGACAGTGGCCTTCTTCCAGCAACAGCAGCGAATGATCCTGCAGATCAGCGATGGTGACGCTGTCGTGATGTGCCAGTTCATGATCGATCGGCGTCACCAGCACGAACGGTTCGGTGAACAGCTCGATGTGATCCAGTCGATGATCATCGACCGGCAACGCCAGCAGACCGGCATCCAGCTTGCCTTCGCCCAGCAGGCGAATGATGTTGTCGGTTTTCTCTTCGAACAACTGTAGTGACAGCTGCGGGTAGTGCTGGCGGATCACCGGCACCACGTGCGGCAGCAGGTATGGTGCCAGGGTTGGGAATATGCCCAGCCGCAGGCTGGCGGAACCCGGATCCAGGCTCATCCGCGCCTGCTGTTTCATGGCCGCCACCTCGGCAATGATGTTGCGGGCACGGGCGACGATGTCCTCACCGATCGGCGTCAGCATCAGTTTGCGTGGGCTGCGTTCCAGCAATTGCACGCCCAGCTCCTGCTCCAGTTTCTGGATCTGCGTGCTCAAAGTGGGCTGGCTGACAAAACAGGCTTCGGCGGCGCGGCTGAAGTGCTTTAATTCTGCCAGAGTGACCAGATATTGTAACGCGCGCAGGTTCATGCAATAAATTATAGCCTGTGACTATTGATACAATCAAATCATTCAATTTGATCTATAGTTCAGGCTGACAGATAATGACACCACATTGGCTCTAAACCCACTAGCACAAAGGAGTATGACATGTTAACCATTGGCGACAAGTTCCCCCAGTTCAATCTCAAAGCAACTGTGTCCACCGACATCCAGAATGCTTTCACCGACATCAGCAACGACAGTTTCCCCGGCAAATGGCTGCTGGTGTTCTTCTACCCGAAAGACTTCACCTTCGTCTGCCCGACCGAGATCAAGGCATTCGGTGACCTGAAGTCCGAATTCGACGACCGTGACTGCCAGATTCTTTCCGGCTCCACCGATTCCGAGTTCGTGCACATGGCCTGGCGCCGTGATCATGACGATCTGCGCGATCTGCCGTTCCCGATGCTGGCAGACATCAAGCGTGAGCTGTCCTCTGCGCTGGGCATTCTGCACCCGGAAGAAGGTGTTTCCATGCGCGCCACCTTCCTGGTCGATCCCGAAGGCATTATCCGTCATGTCTCCGTGACCGACATGAACGTGGGCCGCAATCCGAAGGAAACCCTGCGCATTCTGGATGCGCTGCAGAGTGACGAGTTGTGTCCGTGCAACTGGACCAAGGGTGAAGAAACACTCAAAGTGGCCTGATCCCACACCGATTTTGCTCCGGTTTTCTGGCCGCCCACCGGGCGGCCTCTTTTTAGCTGCAAATTGTTAGATGCAAATTGATCATGCACGAGGTAGATATGTCGATCAGCGATATCAAAGCGACCATTCCCGATTATGCCAAGGACATTCGCGTCAATCTGGGCAGCGTCATCAGTGAGGATGGCAGTCCGAATCTCAATGCACAGCAACTGTGGGGCACGGCACTGGCCTGCGCTGCAGCCTGTGGTCACAAGCCTTTGCTGGAGGCGGTGCAGGCCGATGCCTCGGCACATCTGGACGAGGCGCACAGCAATGCCGCGCTGGCGGCCGCCGCGCTGATGGGGATGAACAACATCTACTATCGCTTTCTGCATCTGGCCGGCAACGACGAATACCAGCAGCTACCGGCGCGTCTGCGCATGACGGTCATCGGCAATCCCGGCATCGACAAGGCGGACTTTGAGCTCTACTCACTGGCGGTTTCTGCCATCAACGGCTGCGGCATGTGCATTACCGCGCATGAGAAAGTGCTGCAGCAGGCCGGCATTTCCGCCAGTGCCATTCAGGATGCCGTGCGCGTTGCCGCAGTGCTGCATGCCGCCGCACAGGTGCTGCGCTCACAGTAAGGCATATGAGCGCGCTTGGTATAATGCCGGCAACTTTGCCAACGGGAAACCACGATGAGCAATTTCAGCAAGCGGGTTGAGGCTTCCACCACGCGCATTACCAAACTGGTGTTTCCTCAGGACACCAACCACATCCACACCCTGTATGGAGGAACAGCCTTGCAGTGGATGGATGAGGTCGGTTTTCTGGTGGCCACGCGATTTTCACGACAGAAGGCGGTGACGGTATCCATGGACCGGGTCGATTTCAAGGTGCCGATTCCCGAAGGCAGCATTGTCGAGCTGGTCGGCAAAGTCACCCGGGTCGGCACCACCAGCATGACCATCCGCGTGCAGTTGTTCCGCGAGGACATGTACCTGGGCGGTCAGGATCTGGCGGTGAGCGCAGAAATGGTGTTTGTGGCTGTCGGCGACGACAACCGCCCGGTACCGCTCAGCCTGCACGATGACTGAGCTGCATTACCTGGCCTACGGTTCCAACCTGCACCCGTTGCGCATCGGCGCGCGACTGGGCGTGATCGAGCGCGTTGCTACCGTGGCCTTGCCCGGTTGGCGTCTGGCCCTGCACAAACGCGGCGAGGACGGCTCCGGCAAAGGCAATCTGCTGCGCTGCGCCGACAGCCATGCCTGGGGTGTGGTGTATCGGCTGGATGCCGGCATGAAAACCCGGCTGGACGAGTTCGAGGGTGACGGCTATAACTGTGTCACCGTGCAGGTGACGCTGGCGCAGCCGCAGCCGCAGACACTGGATTGCTTCGCCTATCTGGCCATGCCCGACTGGACCGATGACTCACTGTTGCCGCATGACTGGTATGCCGAACTGATCGAGCACGGTGCCCGGCATGCCGGGGTGCCAGCGGCCTATCTGGACTGGATTGCCCGGCACCCGCGCAATGTGGATGTGAACGGCCAGCAGCGCCATGCGCAGTTGTTGCAGCAGTTGCGCGCTGCCAGCCGAGGCGGGGGTGAGAGTTGAGCGGTAACCAGCCGGGTTGAGCAGCCGGCTTCAGAGCTTTTCCAGCACCTGCTGCAATCGGGCCACTGCCTGCTGCAGATTGTCCATGCTGGTGGCATAGGACAGGCGCACATGCCCCGGCGCCAGAAACGCACTGCCCGGCACCACCGCCAGTTGCGCCTGTTCCAGCAGCCATTCAGAAAACTGCACGTCATTGTCCACGCCATCAATGCGGGCGATGGCAGCGGAACAGTCGGGCAGGGCGTAAAACGCACCATCGGCTGGCAGGCAGGAGATGTACGGCAGATCATTCAGTGCCGGAATCAGCCAGTCATGGCGATGCCTGAAAGCAGCGCACATGTCGCGCACGCACTGCTGGTCGCCCTGCAGTGCCGCGACTGCGGCAGCCTGGGCGATGGAGCAGGGGTTGGAGGTTGACTGACTCTGCAGCTTCTTCATCGCTTTCACCAGGGTGGCATCACCAGCCAGGTAGCCGATGCGCCAGCCGGTCATGGCGTAGGCCTTGGACACGCCATTGACGATGAAGCTGCGTTCGATGAGTTCGGGGCAGGCGCTGGCAAAGCTGATGAAGCCCTCCTCACCCCAGCAGATCGGCTCATAGATTTCATCGCTGCTGATCGCCACCTGCGGATGTCTTTGCAGCACTTCGCCCAGCGCACGATACTGCGCCTTGCTGTAGGCCATGCCGGTGGGGTTGTTGGGGGCGTTCAGCATGAGCAGCCGCGTGCGCGGTGTGATGGCCTGCTCCAGCTGTTCCGGGGTGATGCGAAAATGCTGTTCCGGTCCGGCCATCACCGGCACCGGCTGGCCTTCCGCCAGATGCACCATGTCCGGATACGACACCCAGCACGGTGCCGGAATGATCACTTCATCGCCGGGATTGATCAGTGCCTGCAGCAGATTGAACAACGACTGTTTGGCACCGGTGCTGACGATGATGTTTTCCGGTGCATAGTGCAGATTGTTGTCGCGTTTGAATTTCTCGATCACCGCCTGTTTCAGCGCTGCGGTGCCGTCGACTGCGGTATAGCGGGTCTGGCCCTCGGCCATGGCCCGGGTGGCGGCAGCACAGATGTGCTCAGGGGTGGCAAAATCCGGCTCGCCGGCACCCAGACCGATCACATCGTGACCGGCCGCGCGCATTTCTGCAGCCCGGGCAGCCACAGCCAGCGTGGCCGAGGGTTTGATCAGTGACAAACGGTCGGCGACTTGTAAATGGGGTGAGCTCATGTGCATCCACAGCGGTTGGCGAGACAAAGGTTTAACGAAATGGTGTGAGTATAATAGCAAGTCGACCGATCTGAATACACCGCGACAGCAGCGGCAACAGCGACGCAGTTCAGCCAATCACAGCAATCTTCCGGAGTCTGATGAGCGATCACGATTTGCCCCTGGCAGCCACATCCAAGGCTTTCCAGCTGGCGTCAAAATTTCAACCGGCCGGTGATCAGCCGCAGGCGATTGCGAAGCTGGTAGAAGGTGCGCGCAGCGGAGCCGGGCACATGACCCTGCTGGGGGTCACCGGCTCCGGCAAAACCTTCACCATGGCCAATCTGATTGCACAACTGCAGCGGCCGACACTGATCATGGCACCGAACAAGACGCTGGCAGCGCAGTTGTATGGTGAGTTCAGGGAGTTCTTCCCGCACAACGCAGTGGAGTATTTCGTCAGCTACTACGATTACTACCAGCCCGAGGCCTACGTGCCTTCCAGCGATACCTTCATCGAGAAGGATTCCAGCATCAACGAGCACATCGAGCAGATGCGCCTGGCCGCCACCAAGGCCATGCTGACCCGGCGCGATGCGCTCATCGTCGGCACGGTGTCGGCGATTTACGGGCTGGGTGACCCCAGTTCGTTCATGAACATGAGCCTGCAGCTGCGGCGTGGTCAGCACATGGATCAGCGCAATGTGCTGCGCAAACTGGCAGAAATGCAGTATGCCCGCAACGACATGGAGCTGCGCCGGGGCACGTATCGTGTGCGTGGCGACCTGATTGACGTGTTCCCGGGAGATGCCGACATGGAGGCGGTGAGAATCGAGCTGTTCGATGATGAAGTCGACACTCTGGCGCTGTTTGATCCGCTCACCGGCGAGCTGCTGGAACAACACGAGGCGCTGAGTATTTTTCCCAAATCGCATTACGTCACGCCACGCCAGGTGGTGCTGGATGCGATCGAGTCGATCAAGCTGGAGCTGGGTCAGCGGCTGCAGTATCTGCGCGACAACAACAAGCTGCTGGAAGCACAACGGCTGGAGCAGCGCACGCGATTTGACCTGGAGATGATGCTGGAGCTTGGATACTGCACCGGGGTGGAAAACTATTCGCGTCACCTCACCGGCAGTCAGCCGGGAGAGCCACCACCAACGCTGTTCAGCTATCTGCCCGATGACGCCCTGCTGATCCTGGATGAAAGCCATGTCACGGTGCCGCAGATCGGCGGCATGTACCGTGGTGACCGTTCGCGAAAGGAAACCCTGGTCGAGTATGGCTTCCGGCTGCCCTCGGCGCTGGACAACCGGCCGCTGACCTTCGAGGAGTGGGCCGAGCGTTCGCCACAGACCATTTATGTGTCGGCGACGCCGCGCCCCTATGAACTGGAGCTGTCAACGGTGTTGGCAGAACAGGTGGTGCGGCCGACCGGGCTGGTTGATCCGCAGGTCGAGGTGCGCCCGGTGGGCACCCAGGTGGACGACCTGATGTCGGAAATCCGCCTCTGCACCGCTGCCGGTCAGCGCGTGCTGGTGACCACGCTGACCAAACGCATGGCGGAAAACCTCACCGAATACCTGGCCGAGCACGACATTCGCGTGCGTTACCTGCATTCCGACATCGACACCGTCGAGCGCACCGACATCATCCGCGATCTGCGCCTGGGCGAGTTCGATGTGCTGGTGGGCATCAACCTGCTGCGCGAAGGGCTGGACATGCCGGAAGTGGCGCTGGTGGCGATACTTGATGCCGACAAGGAAGGGTTCCTGCGTTCAGCTGGTTCGCTGATCCAGACCATCGGGCGTGCGGCACGCAATGTGCATGGTCGTGCCATCATGTATGCCGACAAGATCACCAACAGCATGCAAAAAGCCATTGACGAAACCAACCGGCGACGCGACAAGCAGATCGCTTTCAACCTGGAGCACGGCATTGAGCCGGTGACCATCAGCAAGTCGGTGGCCGACATCATGGCCTCGGCGCACAACAACCCCGGACAGAAATCCGAACGCCGCGCGGCGTCCGCACGCAAGGTGGCAGAGTCGGCAGGTGGCTATGACCAGCCGACGGATCTGCGTCAGGCGGTACACAGCATTGCCGCGCTGGAACAGGCCATGTACGACGCGGCGGAAAACCTGGAGTTTGAGCGCGCGGCAGATATCAGGGATCAGATTCAGGCGCTCAAGCAGCAGGGCCTTGGCGTGGCCGGTTGAGTCACCGGTGTCTGGTCAATCCCTGTGGTGCTATGTTAAGCATCGCCTGGCCACACCGCTTTCCCAAATTCATTCACCAGAGGCTTGAGTTATGCTGGCTGAATCAGTTTTCCGTAACAATGTAATTGATATTCTGTATGAATGCATAGAGATTTTTATGCCATAATTCATAGAGATGTATGCGTCAGGGGCGACAGTTGTCCACGTTGATTGATCAGGAAAAATTCACTCTTCATTTATACCATGATCTCC
Source organism: Gammaproteobacteria bacterium (assembly GCA_018819105.1). Lineage (GTDB taxonomy): Bacteria > Pseudomonadota > Gammaproteobacteria > Xanthomonadales > Wenzhouxiangellaceae > JAHJQV01. Next base: position 114,419 of record JAHJQV010000004.1, on the reverse strand, counting down.
TCAGCCGGCCGGAGCAGGCGTTTTCGCGTGCACTCGGTTGTCTGCAGCAGGAACTGGGGGCAGCCGGTGGTCTGGCACAATTGCGCAACGTCCGCAGCGGCGAAATGATTCCACTGGCCATCAACGACTATCCGGAGCATGCACGCAAGGCCTACACCGAGCATTTCGGCAGCATTGACCCGTGGCAGGCGCGCTTTGTGCGCAATCAGATCAGTACGGGTGTGAACTTCTCCGACGATGTCATCCGGCGCGACACTTTCGAGGCCACCGAGTTGTATCAGGATTACTGGAAACAGCTGGATTTTGGCGATGCCATTGGTGTATTCGGTCGGGTAGGCGGCTCGCATGCCTACACGTTTGGTCTGCCCAGACTGCGTCTGCATGGCAAATACACAGCCCGGCACAAGCAGATGCTGGAACCGGTGCGTGCACATCTGCACAACGCCGTTGCACTGACGCTGGAGCTGGAACAGCAGAAACGCAAGGCGCAGATTCACAACCCACTGACCGAGCAGCTGCCGGTGGCCATTTTCCTGGTGGATCAGAGCTTGCGGCTGCTGGATCACAATTCGCTCGCCGCCGCCTTGCTGGACGATGCGACCATGTTCAGCGAGCAGCAGGGCTGTCTGAGCTATCACCATGCCGGTGTGCAGGAGCAGTTGCTGCACAAGCTCAAGGCCTATGCTAGCATCAATACCAGTGCTGAAGGTCTGCAGCCCGAGGCCATTCCGGGCTGCAATGGCGGCAGGTCGTTGCCAGCACACAACATCTATCTGCTGCCGTCATTTGACGGTTACCTGCTGTGCTTTCAGATTGTGGTCACGGTGGCCGATGCCGCTGTGGCCGATGCGAAAACGGCTGAGCTGCTGGCCAGGCTGTTCGGGCTCACCGAGGCGGAAGGGCAGGTCGCCGCCTGTCTGTTTAACGGCAGCAAACCGGTCGAAATTGCCGCCGCAAGGGGGGTCAGCGTGGCCACCGTCCGGGCGCAGCTGAAATCCATCATGGCCAAGGCGCAGTGTCACTCGCAGCTGGAACTGGTGCGGCGCATCAGTCAGTTGCTGATTCCCTTCCGCTGATCCGCTCGCATACCCCATTTGGGGGATGAATGGTCGAGCTTCGCCCGGTACATTAGCTCAGGCCAATGGATCGTGGCATGCAGCATACGACATACCGTTGCTGTGGTTGACAACATGGATGTTCCTGAATCAATACACTTAGGGAAAATCATTCATGCTTCATAGTTCAGTACGAGACATCGACAGAACACCACACCAGACAACCATTGCATCATCACCATCTGGCATTGGCGCAACTGCCACTGCCAAACGAGTTCGGGGGGCAGCCCTATGGGCAACCAGGTCGTGCTACGGCATGACTGCAGGCCTGATGTTCTGCTTTATCATGCAGGTACATCCGGCACTGGCGCAGATGCAACAGGAACGGTTGCCTGATTCGGGCTTCCAATCCGCATCCGGTCTGGTTGCCCATCATTCCTCTGCGCAGCAATTGGCAGCTCCGGCCCGCACTGCCGGTGGCACACTGCGCAGTCCGGCCAGTCATGGTCTGGCTCGATCGGCTGCAGCCACACGCACATCACCCGCGCTGGATTTCATCAACAACGCCGCTGCCTGGCTGTTGACCGAGCAACAGCCAGGTGGAGGCTTCCCCTGGACAGCGGGCAGCACCAGCGTATTCACCAACACCCAGGCACCAACGGCTTATGGCCTTATCCAGGCGTTTCGCCGCACCGGCAATCCCGCGTACATTGCTGCCGCCACTGCAGCCGGCGATTACCTGCTGGCCAACCCAAACAACTTTCCTGCCACATCAATCAAGCGGTTCACCGGAGCCGACACTCTGTTTCTGGTCGAACTGACCCGCGCCACCGGTGACCAGCAATATCGCAATCTGGTGGTGAGCGATTTCTGGAACCGGCTGCAGGCCGGCACCTATGGCCCCGACAACAACTGGGATGCGGCTGATTTTGTCGCCGCCGAGTTTGTGCGTCGCGCCAGCATTCCTGAAGTGGTGGCCTGGGATCTGAGCTGGGGAGTGGTGGCTGCACACATTGAAGGCCGCACACAGATCGCCCAAGCGTTTATCGATGGCATATTGCAATCCCTTGAAAGTGTACCCCAGGCTGGTGCTGACAACGATCTCGTGGGTCTGTCTGGTGCGGTGTGGGCCGCAGCCAGAGTCGGTGCTGAACTGGATCCGGCCACTGGCAAATGGGCGGCAGCGGACAACACCATGGAACTGGCCAATCTGCTGTTGGGTTTCCAGCAGGCCAGCGGTGGCGTCCTGTTCAATTCTTCGGCGGATCCTCTGGATGCCAGCAATCAGGACAGTCAGGTTACGGCATTCACTTTGCTGGCATTGGATCTGCTGGATCGTGACGGTTTTGCCGCACAGATTGCCAGTGCCGGACAGTATCTGATTGATCAGCAGCAGGCAAATGGGCAGATTCTGCCGTATCCGACCGCAGCTGCGGATGATACCGGTGGCGTCGAGGTGCATGGCGAATCCATGGTGGCCTGGGCTGCCGCCCAGATGCGTCCCGGGCTGATCGAGTCGGTAGCTCAGACCGGGGACACGCCCACAGCCACCGACAACGATTACACCCGCATCAACAACGCCGTGCAGATGGCACTGGATGACGACGTCATCGTCTTGTCCGGTACCTTCGACTGGGTGGAGCCGAATGCTTTTGCCAGCTGGGCTGATGGTTCCGATGCAACGGCTGAGACCGGTGACGATTTCAGCATCACCTATCCGGCTGGCCGTGACAGCATCACAATGACTGCATCCAGTCAGGGCGATGCCGTGATCGTCGGGCCTGGTGATCTGGCGGGTGAAGATCTGGAGGCATTTCTGGTGGTGTTCAGCGCGGAAAATCGCAATCTGGAATTCTCCAATCTGCAAATTGAAGGCTTTGATCTGTCGCTGGGCATCTTTTTTGCCGGCAGCACCGTGAACGCCTACGACAACACCCGCATCATCAACAATCACATCATCATGCCCACCGACATCGCCGGCAGTACGGTCGCAGGTGAGGCTTTCCAGAACATCGGCATTCACTTTTCGTTCGGCGACAATCAGCTTATCGCCGGCAATATCATTGACATTCCCGGTGATGGCTCATCGACTGCCTCCACCACCTCCTCCAATGTGGCCATGCAGTCCAATACCAGCAGCGGTGCGTACGAGGGCCTGGTCATCGAAGACAATCTGGTCAGGGTGCTGAACGCCCCTGCGGCGAACCCGCAGTCGATACTGGGTATCTGGGAAAACAGCAATGCCGTCGAGCGCAACATCATCGTGCGCAACAACCGCTTTATCAATCTTGATCCCGCCAATGATCCGCTCAACAATCTGCAGGCCGGCTATCGCATCACGGCGCAGTCATCCGCGACCAGCGACGATGGTTCGGTCTGGAGCGGCAACCAGATCAGCGGTGCCAACGTGGGTTATGAGTGGCTGCCGGGCCGCTTTGGTGCCGACTGGAGTGCGCGCGGGCCGCTCGCCTTCATCGGCAACAGTGCCATCGACAATGCTGTCGGAGTGCGCCTGGATTCCAATGGGTCAGGGGATTTCAAATGCAACATTATCAGCGGCAACACCATTGCCGGGATTGAAAACATCAATGCCGATCAGGCCGTGCCCTCGGACGCCAGCGTCAACTGGTGGGGTTGTAATGACGGGCCCGGGGCAGGCAGTTGTGATCAGATCAGCGGCGCGACAGTCGATGGTGGCAACTGGCTGCTGTTTGCGCTGCAGGCAGATCCGGTCAGCATCGGCGTCGGTGACAGCAGTACGCTTTCGGCGTCACTGCAAAACACAGTGAATGGTGATAACGCTGCCGCGCTTGCCGGTTGCACGGTTCCCGATGTGCTGGACGTCGACTTTGCCGGCGGTGCCTTCGGCAGCGCAGCACCAGCGAGTGACATGCTGACTGCAGGCCTGGCCGGCAGTGTCTTCACCGGCAACAACCAGGGCATTGCCAACGACATTACGGCGACCGTCAACAATGGTCAGACCGCCACCACCACAGTGTTGATCGACACGCCGATAGGCGGTGCCACCGTGTTCGTCGATGACGACTTCGCCAGCAACAGCTTTGGTGATGAAGTCAGTTTCGAACACAATGCCCTGAGCGGCCCGGTTACTGCGAATGTCGGTGTGGATGCCTTCGCCACGCTGGCCGAGGCGCTGGCGGTGAGCGCAGTCAATGCCGAAGTGTTCGTTGCCACCGGAGATTATGCACCGGTCAGCCTGAGCCAGCCGGTGCAGCTGATCGGCGAAAATGCCGATGCCATGAGCTGCACAACGCGCGTGGCGGAGACGCAGATCAATAACCCGGCGGGTGCCGCCATCACCATTGCAGCGGCCGATGTCAGCATCAACGGATTTGCTCTGAATGCCGTCGCCGGCGTCGACAATAGCGGTGGATTTGCACCACTTGCGGTGAGCAACAACCTGATTGCCGCACAGCAGGCCGGTGTGCTGGTACAAAATGCCACCGTGGCAACCGGCACCAGCATCAGCCTGGCCGACAATTGCATCACACTGTCCGGTCAGTCCTTTGCCGGTCAGCCCAGTGCCGGCATCTTTGTTGACAGCATCAATGGCAACGGCGCTCTGTTGTTGCAGAACAATGTGCTGGCCGATGGTTTCTTTGGCGTGCTGGCACATGCCGTCAACACTGTGAGCAGGCCTGTGGTAGAGGCCGGCAGCATCACCGGCAGCATGCAGGGCATCGCTGTGGTCAACACTCTGGATGGTGTCGATTTCAGTGCGTCTGCACTGGATATCCGCGACTTGAGTATCAGTGATTTCTCCGGCAGCGGCAGTTTTCAGGCTGGCATCTATGCCTTTACCGGATCCGACTCCAGCGCTACCGACAGCATTGATCTGGTCATCGACAATGTTGCGATTGACGGCGTGCAGAATCTGACCACCAATTCGGCCGGCATATCACTGTCAGATTTCAGCGTGGGATTGACAGGCCCGCTGCAGACAGCGGCGATCAGCAACGTCACGTTGAGCAACAACAACCCGCGTGGCGTCCATGCGGCAGGCCGGGTTGTCGCAACCATCGACAACTCCACCTTCACCGCCAATGGCTCAGAGGGCACCGGTTTCAGTGTGGTGGCACTGCGACCCACCACGATTGGGGATGGCAGCGCCGATGTCACCATCACCAACTCACTGATCACACTGCCAGCCAGCAGCGCCGGATCCTCCACTGCGTTGTCGACCAGGGATGGAGGCACCATCAGCGCTACCGACAATCAGATCCTGGACAACGGCAATCCATCAGGATTTGGCGCCGCCACTTCAGGTGGTGCCAGCTCTGGAGGCGTCATTGCTGCGACCTGCAACTGGTGGGGTGATGCCAGCGGTCCATCCGGTGCCGGCAACGGTGATGGTGCCAGAGTCAACGGCAATGTCGTCTTCGAGCCCTGGAACACCAGTCCGGCCGGACCCTGCGATGGTGCTCTTGAATTGAGCTTTACACCGTCTGCGGTGAACTTTGCCGGTGTCTTGATCAATACGACGGCAACCCGCAACCTGATCGTGCAGAATGTCGGGGAAGCGCCACTGGCACTGGGTGCCTTGCAGCTGCTGGATGATGTCGATGGTGTGTTTTCCATCATCGCCGACAGCTGCAGTGGCGTCACGCTGACACCGGGTGCGCAATGCCAGCTGCAACTTCAGTTCGCACCCCTGGTGGCTGGAAGCTTTAGTGCAACGCTGGAAGTGCCGTCGGATCTGGAAGCCAGCCCGACCCTGATTGCCGTGACCGGCATCGGCAGCGCCCCGGTGATCACGGCCGATCCAGCCGCCCTGACGTTCCCGGCGACCGCGCTCAATGACACGGCCAGCGCGACGGTCAATCTCAGCAATACCGGTGCCGGTGGGCTCAATATCACCGGGCTGGCGCTGACTGGCAGCAATCCGGATCCATTTTCCATCTCGTTTGAAGGCTGTATTGGAACCACTCTGCTGGCCGGAGAATCCTGTACGGTCAATCTCGACTTTGCGCCATTGACAGCGCAGACATTCGAGGCGGTGTTGTCGGTTCAGTCCAATGCCAGCAACGGCGAATTGAATGTGATGCTCAGCGGTACCGGCCTGGACAATGAAGCTGATCTTGAGTTGATACTGATGCCGCTGAATGACTTTGCGGCGGTCGGTGAAAGCTTTACTTATCTGCTGATGGTCAGCAATCTCGGGCCGCTTACCGTGAGTGCGGCCGATGTTACTTCTTCTGTGGATGCTGCGCTGTCGGATCTGGAATGGACTTGCCAGGCGGATGCCGGGGCAAGCTGCCCTGCTTCCGGCAGTGGTGACATTGATGTGGCAGTTGATCTTGCCAGTGGCACGACCGTGTTGTTCAGCATTACCGGCACGGTAACAGCGAACGCATCAGAAACGTTGACCAGCAGTGCACTGGTCGTGTCACCTGCGTCACCTGTTGACCCGGATCCAGCTAACAATAGTGATGAAACGACCACGCAATCAGGCGTGTTTGCAGATGGATTCGAAAATCCTGTGGAATTGCGTTGAGCAGCGAGATGCAACTCTGCATTGCTGCCGGGATACTTCGGCAGTGAGCAGTGAAACCCTGCACTAACCAGAAAAAGCGGCCACTGGCGGCTTTTTTGACCTGCTCGTAAATGACTCAGACGCCTCAATATAGTCCAGTCGAATTTGATGCATGCGAATATGATGGCAAACCTATCGGCGAAGTGGGTCAGGCATCATCATCCGATAAGCTGATCTCAAAGACATACGGGCTGTTTGCTGCCGCACCGGCATCGCCACCGAATGCCAATTCCGGATTGCTGATTCGATCAGCTGCTGTGTTGCTGCCCGGTCGCGCTTACAACACCATCTGATCGGTGACACGTGCGCTGGAAGGCGCCGGAAACTGGATCGATACTGATTTTTTCGTTCAGCAGAACAATACCGGAAAGTGAGGAACCTATAGAATAATCCAGTGCTAAGCGCATTTTTCTCGAAAATGCCGACGCTTGTTTACGGCCTCCTCCATCGAAGTTGCGCGGTCGGATGATAAGCGGTGCTGTCAGTAATACGGCAGTCACGCCTTAAGCGACAGGATGCGCAATTCAAGGCCGCAGCAATCTCTTATAATCGGATCATGCCTTCAGTCCCGCCAGCACGCTCGCCATGCACCTTTGTCTGATTGAAGACGATCTGGCGCTGGCACAGGCGCTGAGTGACGGCCTGACGGCAGCGGATTATCGTGTGCAGCAGGTCACGCGGGGTGATGCCGGCCTGCACATGCTGCAGACTGGTGCGTTCGATCTGGCCATTGTCGATCTTGGCCTGCCGGGTTTGTCCGGCATGGATCTGGTGCAGCGTCTGCGCCAGTCCGGCAGCACACTGCCGGTGCTGATGCTGACTGCCCGAGACGCCACCCAGGACCGCATCTCAGGACTCGATGCCGGGGCCGACGACTATCTGGTCAAACCTTTTGATTTCAATGAGTTGCTGGCCCGGCTGCGCGCCATTCATCGGCGCGTTTCCGGCACCGTGGCCAGTGTGCTGCAATCTGGTGCGCTGCGGCTGGATCTTGAGACGCGGCAGGTCATGCAGGCAGATCGCAAGATTGATCTGAGTCGACGTGAGTTCGCCCTGCTGCAACTGCTGCTGGAAAACGCCGGCCGCGTGGTCACCCGGGATCGGCTGGAGACGGCCCTGTACGGCTGGCTGGATCCGGTTGCCAGCAACGCGCTGGAAGTGCATGTGCACCATCTGCGCAAAAAACTCGGTGCCGAAACCATCCGCACCATGCGCGGGGTTGGCTACCTGCTGGTCAATCCTGATGCCAGCCTGCCGTGATCAGCTCATTGCGCACGCGTTTGCTGCTCGGGCTGATGCTGGCTTTGCTGCTGGCGCTGGTGCTGGTGTTTATCGTCAGCTGGCAGGCGGCTAAAGCCGAATTGGCATCGGTGTTTGACGCCCATCTGCAGCAGAGCGCTGCGATCATGCTGTTATGGAGCCAGACCGAACCACGCGCCGGCGAACAGCTGGATGCCGACAAGTTCCGTGCCGAACTGCAAAGCCTGCTGCCACTGATGACCGGCGTTTATCTGCGCCGCCAGACGGTCGCTACCGATGACGCTGACCGTCGTGAACTGGCCTACACCATCCTCTGCGATGAGCCGCCGCCGGCACAGCAGAGCGACTGCCTGGCGGTGGCGTCACCGAATGCGCCGCCATTGCTGCAGACCAGCGCCGCACCGGGGTTTGCCGAACAGCGCCAGGACGACGCTGCGGCCACCTTGTGGCACATCTACACCCTGCGCGATGCCGAGCGCGGTTTCACCGTGCGTGTGGCCGAGCGTGACGATGTGCGTCGTCAGCTCATCGGCAGCATGGTGTGGCGACAATACGGCATCATGCTCAGCCTGATTCCGCTGGCCGGACTGCTGTGCTGGTGGGTGATCGGCCACGGGCTGCGGCCACTGCGGCAGCTGTCGGCGCAGATCAACGCCCGCAGCGAAGACCTGCTGGAACCGGTGGCGACCACGGCGCCGGACGAGGTCAGCGCGCTGGTCGATGCGCTTAATCAGCTGTTGCTCAGGCTGGCTGCAGCATTCGATCGCGAACGCCGTTTCAGCGCCGACGTGGCACATGAATTGCGCACGCCTTTGAGTGTGATCAAGACCCGCGCCGAGCTGACCGCAGCCCGTAGTGACGATGCGAACACGGCCAGCGCCTGCAGCGAAATTGCCCGCCAGTGCCAGCGTGCTGCACGCGTTCTCGATCAGCTGCTGCAGCTCGCCCGCATTGCGGGGATGTCGCGGCAGCACTGGCAGACGGTGGATCTGGCGGCACTGGCGCGTGAGGTGATGGCCGACCTGTCGGCACCGGCACAGGCGCGTGGTGTCGAGCTGGTGTTGGAGGCCACCGCGCACAGCTGCAGCCTGCCGGGAGAGGCGGTCAGTCTGTCCATCCTGTTGCGCAATCTGCTGGACAATGCCATTCGCCACAGTCATCACGGGGGTGAGGTCAGTGTAGACATCCGGCCGCAGGGTCAGCGGCTGCTGCTCTCGGTGACCGATCAGGGGACTGGACTCAGCCCGCAGCAACACGACCAGCTGCAGCGCTTCGTGCAGGCAGAGGAATCGGTGAACGTGCCGCCGGAACTGCGCTCGGATCAGTCCGGCTACGGCCTGGGACTGCGCATCGTACAGCGCATCGCTGCGCTGCATGCCGCCGAGGTGGAGCTGTTGACGCTCGGGCAGGGCGCTGGTTTGTGCGTACAGGTCAGCTTTCCTGGTCACGCGGCGTGAGCGTTGGCATGCTGCGTCGCGCAGTCGGTTCAAGAAACGCGTCGCAACGACTGTGGCTCCGGAATGCGCTGTGATCAGTTTGCAGGCATGCCGTAACTTCGGCGTAATCTGCCGATGCAATACAATATGATCAGCTGTCGGTTGCAGAGTGGGCAGGTATGATTTTCATTGTTGGGAACACAATGAAGCCACAGATTTAGCAGATCGCACAGCCATTTCATTGCTTGGAGAAGAGGCTTGTGACAATTCTTCATCGCATTCATCTGTGGACTGTCGCATTGATCCGCATCGCTTAAGTTTCACTTAAGCCAGGCTGGCCATAATGGCGCGTTGAATCGTTATCAGTATCGCCCTATGCGCCTCACAACCTCCTGCAGTCAGCCGTTTACCGATTGCGATCGCCCTTCGATCTGTCCACGTATTGCTGTCAGTCTGCTGTGTCTGCCGGGTTTGCTGCTGGCGCTGGCGCTGCCGGCGCAAACTACGCCGGCTGGTGATGATGCCGATGAGCGAGCGCTGGACAACATCACTGTCACCGGCACGCGGCTGCGCATGGACATGCCCGACGGCGCTTACCCGCTGACCGTGATCGATCGTCAGCAGCTGGAAACCTCCGGTCAGCAGTTTCTCGGTGCGTTCCTGCAGCAGCTGCCGTTCATGGCCGGGTCTCCGCTCAACACCAGCACCGGTGCGCGTGGTGAGGGCGGTGGTCTGTCACGTGGCATTGCCTCGATTGAGTTGCGTGGGTTGGGGGCGCAACGCACGCTGGTGCTGGTCAACGGGCGGCGTTTTGTGCCCGGCGGCAACGGTGCCAGCGGCATAGTCGATCTGAACATGCTGCCGATGGCGTCGGTGGATCGGGTGGAAATTTTCAAGTCGGGGGCTTCGGTGGAATACGGTGCCGATGCCGTGGCCGGAGTGGTGAACATCATCACCCGCCAGCAGACCGACGGCCTGGAACTGAATGCCCAGGGCCTGAGCAGCAGTCGCGGTGATGCAGAGTCGCTACAGGTCAGCCTGGTATTCGGCCAGCAGCGTGAGCGCTGGCAGTATTTTCTCGGCGCCGAGTATGTGGATCAGACCTCGGTGGGCAAGGGCGAACGCGCCTTTGCCGAACGCCGATTGAGTTTTACCGGACCGGACAACACACCGGTGTTCGATGGCAGTTCGGCACCGCCGCAGGGCAATTTCCGCACTTCGCTGGGGCGCCTGACGCTGATTGACGGAGAAGATGGCCGTGATCTCAGCGATTTCCGACCCTGGATTGGCGACAACAGTGACCCGGACACCGACCGTTTCAACTTCAACCCGTTCGAGGATCTGCAGCAGCCGTCGGAGCGCCTGTCGCTGTTTGCCCAGAGCCGATATCGCTTCAGCACGGCGCTGAATCTGTTTGCCGAGGCGTTCTATCATGATCGCGATTCACGCACCCGGCTTGCGCCACTGCCGTTTTTCACCAATCGCGAGCAGGATGTGGCGGTGAGCGCCGACAATCTGTTCAACCCTTTCGGCGAGACACTCACCGATGTACGACGACGGCTGATCGAAGCCGGGCCGCGTGACTTTGTTCAGGACAACGAAGCCTGGCGCTTTGTGGTCGGTGCCGATGGCCTGCTGGCTGGCTGGTTCTGGGACGCCAGCATCACCCGTGGCCGCAACACGGTGGATCAGCTGCAGACCGGTGACCTGCTGGATTCGCGCTTGCGAGTGGCATTGGGCCCGTCGTTTCTGGACACCGATGGCAATGCGGTGTGCGGCACGCCGGCCGCGCCATTGCCCGATTGCGTGCCGCTGAACCTGTTTGGTGGTGCCGGCAGCATCAGCCAGGACATGCTGGACTTTGTCGACACCGATCTGCAGGATCGTGGCTTCAATGAACAGACCGTGGCCAGTGCCAACCTCAGTGGCAGTCTGCTGTCATTGCCGGCCGGCAGCATGCAGATGGCGCTGGGGTTTGAGTATCGCGAAGAGCAGGCCGCCGACGTGCCGGATGCACAAACCGTGCTTGGCAACACCAGCGGCAGTGCCAGGGCGATCACCGCCGGGCAGTTTGACAGCAAGGAGGCCTATCTGGAGCTGGGCGTGCCCTTGCTGCGCGATCTGCCGTGGGCACAGTCGCTGACTCTGGATCTGGGCACGCGGCTGGTGGATTTTTCCAATTTTGGCAGCAAGACCGTGTTCGAGGCCGGCATGTACTGGACACCGGTGGAATCATTGCGGCTGCGCGCGGCCTGGTCGGAGGCGTTCCGTGCCCCCAACGTTGGTGAGCTGTTTGGCGGCTTTACCCAGGCCAACCCCATCGTCACCGACCCCTGCGCCGATTTCAGCACGCTGACGGGCACCGAAATCGAGCGCTGCGTGGCCCAGGGCGTACCGGCCGACGGCAGCTTCAGCCAGAACGGCGAGGAGACGCCGGAATTGTCCGGCGGCAACATCAACCTAAACGCGGAACAGGCGGAAGTGATCACCGCCGGCTTCACCTGGCTGCCAACGTCATTGCCGGCGCTGGAGCTGAGTCTGGACTACTACAACATCGACATCGACGATGGCATTGCCAGTCTCGGTGCCAACACCATACTGGAACAGTGTCTGGCCACCGGTGCGGCGGCGTTCTGTGATCGCATCAACCGTGCCGATGATGGCCGCATCACCAGTGTGCAGGCGCAACTGCAGAACCTGGCGGCTGAAACCGCACAAGGCCTGGATCTTGATCTGCGCTACCGGCATGACAGCAGCCTGGGCAGCTTCAGCCACCGCGCGCTGATCAGCCACGTGCTGGAGCGAGATCTGGTCGCCTTTCCCGGTGCCGAGCCGTTTGTCGGTGCCGGCGGGTTTGACCAGGACAATTTCGGTGCCATCCCCGAGTGGCAGGGCAATTACCGGCTGGACTGGCGCCGTGGCGGCTGGACCGCAGGCTATGCCCTGCAATGGATCGGTGCCATCGCGGAGCGCGGAGGCGAGGTGTTTCCCGGCACCGTGAACCGGGTCGGACACACCCTGTACCACGATGTTTACGTGGGTCATGAATGGCGCAGCCGCACCGCATTGATGCTGGGCGTGGACAACCTGTTTGACGATCAGCCGCCGCTGCTGGTCAACGCCGACGAGGGCAACACTGACGTCTCCACCTATCGCTTGCTGGGTACCACGTTCTGGCTGCGCCTGACCCAGCGACTGTTCTAGCCCGCATTATTCATGAAACCGACTACTGCGATGCCGCCAATACCCGCATCTGCGGCGTTTCGCTCGGTCACGAATCCTCAACGTACTGTCAAGTACGCCTGCGGTTCGTTCGGTCGTGAAACGCCACAGCTACAGGCACTGGCAGCATCTCGCGACGTCGACTCATGAATAATGCGGGCTAGCGACTGAGCGGGTCTTCAAATCCTGTGCGCAGCAGGGTCTCAGGTCCGGTGATGTGCAGGACCGTGCCGGTCGCTGGTGACAGGAAAACGCTGGTGCCGCCGCTCGCATCTTGTGCATCGCCTGTGCCGGTGCAGTGGCCACTGTCGGGCAGGCCACCAGTGGGACAGGCGCCACCGGGGTTTTGCCCCAGCTCGGGCCAGTCGACTTCCAGCCGCTCAATGCCGGCATTGCCAATGCCGAAGTGGGCCCTGGCCGGTGCCTGACTCAGCCAGCTTTCACCGGCATGAATCCAGCGTGTCAGCATGCGGCCATCGTCCAGATACAGACGCAGTTCGGTGCCCAGTGCATGCGAGTTGGCGGCGCGCAGGCGTGGCTGCACCGCCAGCCAGCCGTGATTGTCTCCAGCGCCGCTTGCCGTGTTCAGATACAGCGTGAGACGCTCACTGCGCAGCAGTGGATTGGCTGAGGTATCCGGGTCGATTGCGGTTTGCAGCAGATCCATGCGGCCATCGCCATTGAAGTCCGCAGCGATCAACCCGCCGCCTGTCAGTCGATCAGCAAAACCAACGCTCTCACCCGCTTCAACCAGGGCATTGCCCGGGCCGGTTTGCACAAACAGGCGAGAGCGGTCGTTGGCAAACTCCGCCGGACAGACGTCTGGCGGCGGCTGACAGTAACCGTTGGTGACTGCCAGATCCAGATCGCCATCGTTGTCCGCGTCCAGCCAGGTCGCGCCCCAGCCCCAGCCGGCATCGTCCACGCCCAGTGCCTGGGCGTGCTCGGTGAACAGCACCTGACCGCTGTGGCTGTCATTGCGCAGCAGCAGGTTGTGGCTGCCGGCAGATGGCCCGATCCAGTCAAAGATGTTGCTGGCGAACAGGTCAACATCGCCGTCGTTGTCATAGTCACCAGCGGCAACGCCCATTTCGTTCCATGCCGAGGCCACACCGGCCGGCACCGCAATGTCGTCGAACTCCAGCAGACCCCGGTTCAGCCACAGCTGATTGGCACTGAAGTCCACATTGACGAACAGATCCATGCTGCCATCACGATCAAAATCATGCATCAGACCCTGCCAGTAGCCGGCCTGTTGTCCGGCGATGGTGGTCAGTCCGCTGCCCAGCGAATACCCGGCACCCTTGCCGGTGATAAACAGCGTGTCGCTGAGATAAAGTTCGGGCCGGGTTTGCCAGCGGGCTGCGTAGATGTCCGGCAAGCCATCACCGCTGACATCGGCGGCGCTCAGGCCACCGGAATGAAAGCCGTCTGCCAGCTGACCCGCCTGCGTAATGAGTCCCCGTTGTGCCGAAATGTCAACAAAGCCCGAAGCGCGTTGCTCGAACAGGGACAGCACAGCTTCGCCGCAACTGCCGGTGGCTGGGACGTTCTGACCGCTGGCAAAGCAATCGCGCGCGATGAACAGGTCAAGATCGCCATCGCCGTCGTAATCCAGCCACAGAGCAGCGCGCGCCTGGCGCAGATCGTCCAGCCCGAAGCTTGATGCCACTTCATCGAAACTGCCGTCACCACGGTTTCGCCACAGCTGATTGGGCACGCCGGCACCGGTCGGCAGAAAGATGTCCGGATCGCCGTCAGCATCAAAATCGGCCACGGCAATGCCGCTGCCCATGCCGGGGGAGGGCAGATAGCTTGCCAGAGTTACAGCCTGAAAGCTGAACTCAGGTTGACCACTGCGTTGTGCCGGGTTTGTTGCGTGGGCATCTTCACCGGCGATGTCGGCTGTAGCACAGACCAGGCCGAGCAGGGTCCACACCAAGAACACTCTGATGCCTGGAAGCTCTGCTGTGGTCGATTGGCGACAGGCCATAAGCGCTTCTCTTCTGAGTGGACAGGGAGGCTGCCTAGTTTACACCACCGGAATTCCTGTGACAGTCAGAGACTGCTCAGGCAGTCCATGGTCGGCTTGCTGGTGCAGCATGTGTCAGGCAGGAAAAATGTGAAGAATACATCAACAAGGGCTGTTCAGCAGGGCCCCATACTGCTATGCTGGCGGCAATAGAAAAACAAAATAATCAAACCAGAGTCACGTCAGTATCGCATTGTGCCAAGGCGGGTGAGAGCCTGCTGCCAGTCATGGCAGACATGATGTCGAGCACTGACACAACATGGAAGTCACTTCTTGAGGGGTGATCATGAACATGACCAGTCCGCCAGCCCTGCTTGATCATCGTCAACAGGTTATTTCCCATGGGTTAAGCCTCGCGCTGACCAGCTGCCACGTGTCCATGGCGCAGGCTGAGCGGCAGACGCCGTCGCCTGCAGCGGTGCCAGTCAGCAGGTTGGCAGCGTGAGCACAACAAGCTTGCATGTCGTCACCCAGCGCATGCACGGCATGATCAATGCGGCCATGGTGATGTTGCTGCTGCTGGGCACAGGCGCTGTGTCCGATGCCACAGCCCAGATCAATGGTGTTTCGGTGCCGGCATTTTCCATGCGTTTTGATCCCGGAACCATCGGCCCGGGAAGCACCGCCGTGCTGCGCTACACCATCACTGAAACCAGTGGGGCACCGGTCAGCGATCTGGCATTTGTGAATATGTTGCCGGCCGGTCTGATACTTGCTTCGCCCGACGGCGCCATGTCAAGCTGCGGTGCCGGGACCTTCGATGTTCTGGCCGGCGCGAACATCTCTTTTGTTGCCGGTTCGGTCACTGCCTTCGCGAGCTGTGAAATCGAGGTGCTGGTCACCGGCGTGATGCCCGGCACCTTCATGAATGTGAGTGGCGACCTCACCTCCAGTGCCGGCAACAGCGGTTCCGCCAGCGCCGATCTGGTGATTGCCGCCGACCGGCCCGGATTCAGTAAAAGTTTTTCCACCTCCACCACCGTCATCGGTCAGCGTGAGCGCCTGACCTTCACTTTCGACAACTCACTGAATACATCTGCGGCGACCAATATCCAGTTCAGCGACACCTTGCCCACCGGACTGGTGATTGCCGATCCGGCGAACCTCACCAATACTTGCAACGCATCAATCACCCAGCCGTTTCCGCTCGACTTCACTGGCGGCGACGTAATTGCGGAGCCGGGAACCGGCGTCATCAGCCTGCCCCCGGCAGCCTTTCCCAACCAGGCAGCGGTGGCCGCTGGCGGAACCTGTGAAATCGGCGTCGACGTGGTATCCGCCTCAATCGGTGTGCTGGACAACATTAGTGGAACCATGGTTTCGGCTCCGCCGCTGGGCTTTGTGCTCGAAAATGGTCGTGCGGTCGCATCGCTGGATTCACAGGGTGGCCGCATCCTGCTGATCAAGGAGTTTCTGGCCGACCCCGTACCACCGGGCGACAGCGTTGAGCTGCGCTTTACCATCCTCAATCGCGACGGGCTCGTAGCCGCCAGTGACATCCGCTTCGATGACGATCTGGATGCCACGCTCAGCGGATTGGTGGCCAGCGTGCTGCCAGCCACCGACAGTTGCGGTGCCGGTTCGCAATTGACCGGCAGCTCCCTGCTCAGTTTTACCGGCGGCCAGCTGGACGCACGCAGCCAGTGCAGTTTTGTTGTGACTCTGCAGGTGCCGGCTGATGCCACGCCAGGAATTTATGCCAATGCCAGCTCGGCCATCGAAGCCGATTTCGGTGGCGCGGAGCCGCTGCTGGGCAATATCGCACGCGACGATCTGTTTGTGTTCGCCGCGCCGCGGCTGAGCAAAACCTTCACCGTAAATCCGGCACCGTCCGGTGGCACCACCACAATTGAATTCACCATTGAGAACACCAGCACGACCGCAACTGCAACCGACCTGTCCTTTACCGATGAATTGACCAACTTCCTGCCCACACCGCTTCCGGTGACGCTGCCGGCGGCAGGATTCTGCGGCGCGTCTTCGACAATCAACGTCGCCCCCCTCGATGCCGGGGCACAGGGCCTTCTGATTCAGGGCGGCGAACTCGCACCGGGCGCGTCCTGCACGTTCCAGGTCGGTGTCAATTTGCCGACCGGTCTGCCGCCTGGTGTCATTACCAATCTCACCGGCCCGATCAGTGGCATGGTGGACGCTGTAGCACTGACCGGCAATGCCGCCGCCGCCCAGTTGCAGATTCTGGGGGCACCGACACTGGCCAAGACCTTCCTCGCCGATCCGGTGCAACCCGGCGAGACAGTAGACCTGCAATTTAGCCTGCAGTACAGCGAGAACGCACAGGCCGGCGCGACCGGCATCACCTTCACCGATGATCTTGCCGCCACGCTGTCCGGCCTCGCCGCGATCGGTCTGCCAGCCAACGATGTCTGCGGCGCGGGTTCACAATTGAGCGGCACCACAACCCTGATCTTGACCGGGGCCAGCCTGCTGCCGGGGCAAACGTGCACTTTCGTGGCGACCCTGCAGGTACCGGCCGGCGCCGCCCCTGGTCCGTATCCAAACACGACTTCGGCGCCCGCGGCAACGGTGCTGGGCGAAACCGCCATCGGCCTGGCCGCGTCCGATACGCTGGACATTGCCAGCCTGAGTTTCGATAAGTCGTTCATCGATGATCCGGTGCTTCCGGGGGGCACCGTGACGCTGAGCTTCACGCTGCGCAACGACAGCACCACCGAGGCGGCGAGCGCGATCCAGTTCACCGACAATCTCGTCGACACCCTGGCCGGCCTGGCCGCCACCGGCCTGCCGCTGGCCGATCCCTGTGGTATGGGCTCGCAGGTGACGGGGCTCTCCAGCAACAGCTTTCTGTTATTCACCGGTGGCAGCCTCGCGCCCGGTGGGTCGTGCACGTTCACAATCGACCTGAATGTGCCCGCCGCTGCCGTGCCCAACGATTACCAGAGCGCAACTTCCGATCTGACCGCGACGGTCGCCGGATCGACCATTACGCTGCCGCCGGCGACCGATGTACTGATGGTTGATGATCTGCGGCTGCAGTTGACCAAGGCATTCACCGACGATCCGGCCGGTCCCGGCGACTCCGTGACGCTGCAATTCACGTTGGACAATCTGGATGCCGTTTCGGTGGTTTCCGACATCAGCTTCACCGACGATCTGGATGCCGCGCTCAGCGGTCTTTTGGCCACGGGCTTGCCGGTCAACGACATTTGTGGTGCCGGATCGCAGCTCAGTGGCACTTCAGTGCTGACGCTTGCCGGCGGCAGTCTGGCCGCTGGCGACCAGTGTGTGTTCGATGTCACGCTGCAACTCCCCGCCAGCCTGCCGTCCACCGGCAGCGTGACCAATGTCACCAGCGAGGTCAGCGGTACGCTGGGCGGCCTGGCGGTGCGTGGCGACCCGGCCAGTGCCGATCTGCTGCTGCAGAATCTCCTGTTCAGCAAGGCTTTCAGCAGCCAGGCGGTGGCTGGCGGCATGGTGAATCTTGATTACACGATCAGCAACCCGGATCCGGTCAATCCGGCCGGCGGTCTGGCATTCACCGACAACCTTGGCAGCGTGATCCCGGGGCTGGTCGCGGTAGGCTTGCCCCAGTCCGACCTTTGCGGCACCGGTTCCACGCTCGCTGGCAGCAGCCTGATCACGCTCAACAACGCCAGCATTGCGCCGGGCGCGAGCTGCTCGTTCAGTGTCACGCTGCAGCTTCCCGCCACTGCGGTGCCGGGCAGTTTTCCGAGTGCGAGTTCCGCGCTGACCAGCGGCGGACTGGTGGTTGCCCCGCCTGCCACCGCAACTTTGACGGTGGAGCCGCCACCGCTGTTTGCCAAAGCCTTCGCTGCCAGCACGATTGTCGCTGGCGCGAGCACCGCTTTGACCTTTACCATTGACAACAGCGCCAGCGCGCTGCCTGCCACCGCGCTGGGCTTTACCGATCCACTGCCGGCAGGTCTGGTGCTTGCCGATCCGGCCAACCCCAGCTCCAGCTGCGCCGGCAGCATCAGCGCGGCGCCGGGGTCGGATTCGATTGCCTTCAGTGGTGGCAACGTTGACGCCGGAGCAAGCTGCACGCTGTCGGTGGGTGTGCGCGCGCTGCTCGACGGTGTGTTCAACAACGTCACCGGTACGCTCAGTTCAAGCTCCGGCAGCAGCGCACCGGCCAGTGCCAACCTCACCGTCACGCCTGCGCCCGTGCCCGGGTTCAGCAAGAGCTTCAATCCGGACAGCGTGCCGCAGGGCGACATCAGCGAACTGACGCTGATCATCGACAACAGCGCAGCGCTGCTGGACGCCTCTGGACTGAGCTTCAATGATCCCTTGCCAGCCGGCATGCAGCTGGCCAGCCCCGCGAACGCAAGCAACGGCTGTGGCTGCACACTGACTGCGCCCGACGGCGGCAGCAATGTGCAGCTCAGCGGCGGTTTGGTTGCCGCCGGCGCCAGCTGTCAGATTCGCGTCAACGTGGTAACCACCGCCGCCGGCATGCTGGTCAACACCACTTCGGCGCTAAGCTCCAGCCTGGGCAGCAGTCCGGTGGCAACTGCCACGCTGACCGTGCGCACCGCACCTGGGTTCAGCAAGTCCTTTGCGCCAACCCCGGTGGCCGCCGGCGGTGTCAGTCAGTTGACCTTCAGCATCGACAACAGCGCTGAAAGCGTTGCCGCCAACGGCCTGAGCTTTGTAGATCCGCTGCCTGCAGGGTTGCGCATCGCCAGCCCGGCCAATGACTCCACCAGCTGTACCGGAGGCACGCTGACCGCGCCCGTCGGTGGTACCCAGATTGACTACAGCGGTGGCAGCGTTGCCGCCGCCGCAGCCTGCAGCATCAGCGTCGACATCGTCGGCGCGCAGCCGGGCACCTGGCTCAACACCAGCAGTCCGCTGGATTCCAGTCTCGGCACCAGTCCCCCGGCCAGCGCCACGCTGGTGGTCAACGAGGACAGTGATGGTGTGCCGGCTGCGGTCGAGGACCTGGCACCCAACAATGGTGATGGCAATGACGACGGGATTCCGGACGGCATTCAGGACGACGTCGCATCGCTGCCCTCTTTCGATGGCGGCGCATTCGTCACCGTTGTTGCCGGCGGCGGGTGTAGCACGATCAACGATGTCGAGGCCCTGGCGGCGTCCAGTCAGTCCAGCCCACCGCCGCCAGCTGTGAGCTTTCCATTCGGCCTGATCGGCTTTGCGCTGCCGTGTGAGAACGCTAGCGTCGACATCATCTTCCATGCCGCAGACAGCGGCTTCAGCCAGAGCTATTTCAAATTCGGTCCGACCACGCCCGGTGATCCGACCACCAGTGAGTGGTTTGATTTCACCGCTGGCGCGCCCACCGGTGCCACTGTGAACGGCAACGTCTGGACCCTGCTGCTGGCCGACAACGCGCTTGGCGACAGCAGCGGCGACGATGGCATCATCAACGACCCGGGTGGGCCGGTGTCGCAGGCGCTTGCCGAACCAGAGCCGGTGCCTGCGCTCGGTACCGGCATGCTGGCACTGCTGCTGGCATTGCTGTTGCTGATCGCGGGCCTGCATTGGCAACACTTTAATAACAATCAGCGGGCAAGATCGTCCGCATAGCAAGAGGTAGAGAACATGAGAAATCTGGACAATCTGCGCAGCAACATCAGCCTCGCCCTGATCGGATTGGGACTGGCTTTTAGCACCACTGTGCTGGCACAGACATTGAATTATGAGAGCCACGTGCTACCGGAGATACTGGTGATCGAGCCACTGGATCGAGCCGCCCTGGACAGCGCGGTGGATGTGATCGTCAAAGGGCCTTCCGGTTATCTGCAGCGCAGCCGTTTTCGCGCTGGTCGGGCGATCGAAATCAGTTTGCGCGGCCTGGCCGATGGCAGCTATCGTTATGAACTGCAGGTGATGGACAAGGCCGGGCCGCTGGCGTTTCGTGACAGTCTCAGTCAGATTGATGAAGCCACCGTCATCGGAGCCGCTGGCAATTTCACCATCGTCAATGGCCGTGCTGCCGATCCCAGGCTGGTTGAGGCCAGCGCAAGTGAAGGCGAAACCGGACCTGGTGAGGCGTCGCGCCCTGGCGCAGCCGGCATGGATGATGTCGGATTTGTTGACGATGACGATGCCACCCGTGACCAGGTTATTGCTGACAACCAGATCGTGATCGGCAGTCAGTGCGTTGGTCAGGATTGCACCAACGGCGAGGTCTTCGGATTCGATACCATCCGGCTGAAGGAAAACAATCTGCGCATCAAGTTTGACGACACCTCTAACAGCGGCAGTTTTCCCAATGTGGATTGGCAACTGACCGCCAACGACTCCACCAATGGCGGGGCCAACAAGTTTGCCATCGAGGACATCAGCAACGCGCGTGTTCCGTTCACCATTGAGGCCACCGCGCCCAGCAATGCCCTGTATGTCGATGATGCCGGTAACGTGGGTCTTGGCACCAGCACGCCAGTGGTCGAACAGCACATTGTTGACGGCGATTCGCCCACGGTTCGCCTGGATCAGAACGGTAGCTCCGGCTTCACGCCGCAGGTCTGGGACCTGGCCGGCAACGAGACCAATTTCTTTGTGCGCGATGTCACCAACGGCAGTCGTTTGCCGTTCAAGATCAGGCCGAATTCGCCCACCGACGCGCTGGTGCTGGAACAGGCCGGTACGCGGCTGAACAACCTCACCACGTTTTCTGCCAATGTCGGCATGGGGATGGGCCTGACCACCGCCGATCATCCTTTGCAGGTGCGCGGTGACGGCAGCGCGACGACGGTCAGGATCGAGGAGGTCAACAGCATCAATCTGGCCCGTGAGCTGCTGCTGCTGGCCAACAATGGTGCCAGCACGATCCAGTTCGATGACACCTCGGGCGATCTGCACGATTGGCAGATCAGCTCCACCCGGTTTGGCTTTTTCATCACCGAAGAGGATTCCGGCACCACGGAATTCAGCCTGTCGCGCGGCACCGGAAATCTGACCATCAGTGGTACCTTGACGCAGAATTCGGATGTCAACCGCAAGACCAACATCACCCCGGTCGATCCGGCCTATGTGCTGGAACGGGTCAGCGAACTGCCGATCAGCACCTGGGCTTACAAGGAGGACGAGCAGGTGCTGCATCTGGGTCCGATGGCGCAGGATTTCTTCCGCCAGTTCGGACTCGGCAGCAGCGACCGCAGCATTGCCACCATCGACACCAGTGGTGTGGCGTTGGCGGCAATTCAGGGGCTGAAACAGGAGCTGGATCGCAAGGACCAGGAGATCGACAGGCTGCGCACAGAAATTGAGCGCCTGAATGAGTTCGCCGCCGCACAGAGCGAACTGGTCAGGCACATCGAGGCATTGAGCGCACGTGTGACCACGGTAGAGCGGGTGCAGGACGATGCCATGTTCCGCCCGGCCATGGAACAGGTGCGGGCAGAACATTGATGCCATGCTGCCATGCTGTTGCCGGCACTGCCATGGCCGTGCCGGCAACATTCACCAGACATTGACCCCCGGGGGATAAACACATGACCATGCAAAAGCTGAAACATTTGTTGATTGCAGCGCTGCTGGGTTTGGCCTGTACACCGGCTGCAGCGGTGATTGTGCTGCTGGCACCCGGCAGCACGCTGGATTTCAATACTGATTCAACCGCCGACCTGGAAGCAGTGTCTGGTGGCAGTATCACCGCCATCCGACAAATCAACGGGACCCTGCTTGCCAAGCTGGCCGAACAGATACCAGGTACGGCGTGGGAAAACGTCACGCTGGGGCTGGTCCAGGGGCTGAAATATACTGATCCTAAGGGCAGCCAGGTCCCGCAGTCGTTTCCTGGCGTGTTCCAGGATATCTTCATCTACAAAACGCCCGATCAGCAGTTCTACAAACTGCGCGATCAGGGCCCCAACACGGGTTCCGGCATCACCGTGGAATGGGAATTCGTCGGCTCTGGTGCGCCACCGCCACCAACCGCCAGCTTCACCTTCTCCAGCTTCGACATCGTCGCCGACTTCACCGATACCTCGACCGGATCGCCGGCCTCGTGGGACTGGGATTTTGGCGACGGCAACAGCAGCAACAGCCAGAACACAAGCCATGTGTATGCCAGTGCGGGCAGCTTCAACGTCTGTTTGATTGCCAGCAACGCCGGTGGTGATTCAGCGCAGGTCTGTCAGAACGTGACCATCACCGAAGAGCCATCGACAACGGTTGCATCGGGATTGGGCCTGGACCTGGACAGCGACGGACTCGACGACATTCTGGTCGAAGCGGACACCGGCTGTGGTGTTGACAGTCCCAATCGCTTTGCGCCGCAGAACAACGCCGAGGCCGGTGCCGTGCTCAAGGATTACCGCAACGTGGTGCTGGCCGATGCCCAGGCTGCCGCCACTTCCACCCAGCTGTTCTGTCATCCGGAAGCCGACTTCGACACCACCATGATCGTCAGCAGCAGCAACGGTTTCTTCTACAAGCTGTGGACCCCGGAAAACGATGCCTCAGGCGTGCGCTTCGTGTTCGAACTGCTGGGCACACCGCCGCCACCGCCGGTGGCCGATTTCAGCTTTAGCAGTTTTGATCTGGTTGCTGAATTCTCTGATCAGTCCGCCGGAGTGGTAACCTCATGGTTGTGGGACTTCGGCGACGGCGGCAGTGCAACCTCACCCGATGTCTCGCATGTGTATGCGAATGCCGGCACCTTCACCGTATGCCTTACCGTCGCCAACGCCGGCGGTGCCAGCGCACCTTCCTGTGAGGACGTGACAGTGGCCGAAGTGCCCTCCACCACCATCGCCAGCGGAGCCGGGATCGATCTTGACGGTGACAGCCTGGTGGATCTGCTGACCGAGCTCAGCGGCTTGGGTCTCAGTCACCAGTTCATCCTGCAGAATGGTTCGCAGCGCAGCTCGGTCAACAAGTTCTACCCGGACGTGGTGCTGGCCGATGCCCAGGCCGCAGCGTATGACCTGCAGACGTTTGGCCATCCGGCCGCCGATCCCGACACCACCATGCTGATCATCACCTCGAACAACCGCTTCGTGAAAGCCTGGACGCCGGAAAACGACGCCTCCGGCGTGCGCATGCAGTTCGAGGATCTGGGTGGGGTGACACCCAGCGCTGATCTGAGCATCTCACTGTCAGACAGTGTCGATCCTGTGGTGGCCGGCGGTACGCTGCTGATCAGCGCTGAAGTGACCAACAATGGCAGCTTTACGGCCGATGATGTTGTCATCAGTTTCAATTTTCCCAGCGGATTGACGCCGGTTGCAACCAGCGGCTGCAGCGAAGATCCGTCCGGCACGCCGTCCTGCAGTCTGGGCAGTCTGAGCAGTGGTGCCAGCAGCACGGTTGTTGTCAGTGTCAACGCTGATCCCGACGGCAGCGGTCAGCTCAGCACCAGCGCGACGGTCGCCAGCAGCACCCAGGATCCGCAACCCGGCAACAACAGCGACAGCGAATTGACCACGCTGGTGGCCGTGGTTGATCTGGTCATGGACAAGGTTTCCAACAGCATCTGGGCGCCGACCGGTGGCACCATCAACTATGTGCTGACGGTCAGCAACCTCGGTCCCAGCGCCGCTCTGGGTGCCAACATCGTAGACCTGCTGCCGATGCGACTGGGCAATGCCAGCTGGAGCTGCAGCCCTGGCCCGGCTTCGGCCTGTGCCGCCAGCGGAGTCGGTGACATCGATGAACTGGTCGACATTGGTGCCGCCGACAGCATTGTGATTGCATTGCAGGCAGAACTGCTGGATCAGGATGAAATTCCGATCACCAACACAGCAACGGTAGCCGCCTCCGCCGGTGTGACCGACACCGACCCCGGCAACAACAGCGATTCCGACACCGACATCGTGGCTCAGTTTGCCGACGGCATGGAATCGGGCGAGCCGGATTGATGACGGTGGCATTATTTTACCTGCGGGTGCGAGATTTGCCCCCGCAAAGTCACTTGCATAGGTGATAAGTAGCGCGAACAGGTGCTCTGCGTTTGTGCCTTCGTGCATCAGGACAGTTTGTTGTCAATACAACCGGGGTAATTCATGCAGTGCAATTCATTCTTAGTCAAATCGATCGCTGCCGTGCTGGTCCTGCTCGGCCTGCCACTGACTGCAGTGGGACAGTCTGTCAGCTATGACGTGCTGATCGATCTTGACCGTGACCCCGCCACCGGCTGTGTGGTCACCCCTGCTGGCGGCGTGGCCGAAGCGGGTTTTGAACGTCGTCTGCGCGCCAGCGTGGAGCTTGCCAGCCTGCAGGTGACCGATGTCGAACTGGCCGAATGCGTCGGCAGCAGCCTGCAGTCGCTGGGCAGTGTCGGTGGCGGTTATCCGGTGGGTCTGGATGTGGGCACTGCTGCCAGCGATGTGATCGAATTGAGCGTGGGTCTGGCGGAACTGGATCCTGGCATCGTCAATCAGATCCGACTGGTCTATGTGGCCGACAACGGCACCGGTTCGGACGTGCTGGCGAGCACCGACGGCAGCACCGGTGGCGCAGACATACTCATTGGTTTGCCGGTGGAGCCGGTGGAAGTGCCGACCCTGGGTGTGCTCGGACTGGCTGTGCTGATCGCCATGCTGCTGCTGGCCGGCTGGCTGATGCAGCGTCGTTGGGGTCGGCTGGGCACGCTGAGTGCGCTGCTGCTGGTCAGTGTGGCAGCGTGGGCGATGAATTTCGTCAGCGATGGTGATGTCAGCGACTGGGCTGGCATTGCCCCGCTGGCGACCGATCCGGCGGACGATGCCAGTGACGGTGCCGCCAACGTAGAACTGCTGAGCGCCTTTGCGGCGGTGGAGAACAACCGTCTGTTCCTGCGCGTGGACGCGGCTGATCTGGAGAACCTGGCCCCGGTGGCCAACGCTGACGCTTTCAGTGTCGATGAAGACACCGCATTGAACGTGGCCGCTCCGGGCGTGCTGGCCAACGACAGCGATCCCGAGACGGACCCGATCACCGCGGTGCTTGCTGCCGGCCCGGCCAATGCGCAAAGCTTTACCCTGAACGCCGACGGCAGCTTCGACTACACCCCGAATGCAGATTTCAACGGCAGCGACAGCTTCAGCTACTTTGCCAACGATGGCCAGACCAACTCGGCGGCAGCGACGGTGACAATCACCGTGAATGCAATCAACGATGCGCCGGTCGCCGTGGAAGACAGCGCGACGACCGACGAGGACATCCAGGTCGACATCGATGTGCTGGCCAACGATTCGGACATCGACGGCAACCTTGACCCGGCCTCGGTGACGGTCACCACGCCACCCGCTGACGGTGGCACCAGCGTCAACCCCGCCAATGGTGTGATCACCTACACCAAGTCCGGCGATTTCAACGGCGCCGACAGCTTCGTCTACGAAGTCTGCGACGATGGCACGCCGTTGCCGGCGCAGTGCGCCACAGCGACCGTAAACATCACCATCAACGATGTTAACGATGCGCCCACATTTACCGCCGGGCCCGACCAGGTCGTCAACGAAGACGCCGGCCTGCAGACCATCAACGGATGGGCCACCGGCATCAGCGCCGGGCCACCCGATGAGTCCGGTCAGGTGCTGACCTTCAACATTACCGGCAACGACAATGTCGGTCTGTTTGCCGCCGGCCCGGTTGTCGATGCGATCACTGGTGACCTCAGCTTCACCCCGGCCGACGATGCCAACGGTGCAGCCACCATCACATTGACATTGAGCGACGACGGCGGCACCGCCAACGGCGGCGCCGACACATCGACTCCGGCCAGCTTCACAATCACGGTCAACCCGGTCAATGATCCTCCGTCGACCGGCAATGACAGCGCCACCGGCAACGAAGACGTTGGCATCGATATCGATGTGCTGGCAAACGACAGCGACATCGATGGCAACATTGATCCGGCTTCGGTCAGCGTGACCACTCCTGCCGCCAACGGCATGACGTCGGTCAACCCCACCACCGGCCTGATCAGCTACACACCCGATGCGGACTTCAACGGTAACGACAGTTTTGTCTATGAAGTCTGCGACGATGGCTCACCACCGCCGGCCGCATGTGCGATGGCCACGGTCAGCCTCACCATCAATGCCGTCAATGACGCGCCATCGTTTACCGCTGGTGCCAACCCCAGCGCCGGTCAGGATAGCGGTGCCCAGGTCATCAATGGCTGGGCCACCGGCATCAGCGTCGGGCCGCCGGACGAGTCCGGTCAGATGCTGACCTTCAACATCACCGGCAACGACAACCAGAGCCTGTTCAGTGCACAGCCGGCGGTGGCCGCCGATGGCACGCTGAGCTTTACCCCGGCGGCCGGTCAGACCGGCTCGGCGAATGTCTCGCTGGCACTGATGGACGACGGCGGTACCGCCAATGGTGGCGTCGACACCTCACCACCGCAAAGCTTCACCATCACCATTGTGCCGGTCAACAGCGCGCCCAGCTTCACCGTCGGTGCCGACCAGAACCTGCTGGAAGATGCGGGCGCACAAAGCATCGTCGGCTGGGCCAGCAACATCAGTCCGGGCGGGCCAGCCGATGTCGGCCAGACGCTGATGTTCAACATCACCGGCAACACCGCTCCTGCCCTGTTCAGCGCGCCACCTGTGGTAACGCCTGACGGTACCCTGAGCTTCACTCCGGCCGCGGATGCCAACGGCAGCGCCACCATCACCCTGGAGCTGATGGACGACGGTGGCACCGCCAATGGTGGCGTCGACACCTCACCGCCGCAAAACTTCACCATCACCATTGCTGCGGTCAATGACCCACCGAGCTTTACCGTGATTGGCGCACCGCCTGCGGTCAATGAAGACCCCGGCAGCGTGATCACCGGCGGTGCCCTCAACATCAGCGCCGGCCCGGCTGATGAAGCCGCTCAGGGCCTCAGCTTCAATCTGACCCCGACCGCCAGCGACAGCACCATGGGCTTCACGGTTGCGCCCACGATGGATGCCGCCACCGGCAACCTCAGCTATACCCCCGCACCAAACGCATTCGGCAGCGCCAGCTTCAGTGTCGTGCTGATGGACGATGGAGGCACCGCCGACGGTGGTGTCGACAGCAGTCCGGCGCAGAACCTGACCATCACGCTGACCCCGGTCAATGATCCGCCGACCGTGGTCAACCACACGCTGACCACGCATTCGGCAGTCCGCATCACCCTGGGTGGCGGCGACAGCGAACTGCTCAAGGACGGCGCGGCCGATGTGGACGACCCCAACACAGCACTCAGCGTATCGCCGCTGGCGGCAAGCTCGGCCAACGGCGCCTTGCTGACGCTGACCGATGCCGCCACCGGCACCTACCGCTACGATCCGCCCGGCGGATTCGCTGGCAACGACAGCTTCAGCTATGAAGTTTGTGACAGCGCCACCACGGCAGGGCCGGTGCAATGCGCCACCGGCACGGTCAATGTCACTGTCACCGGTCCGGCGCTGTGGGTGGTCAACTCAGGCGCGGCACCAGGTGGTGATGGCAGCCTCAATCGTCCTCTGCAGGCATTGTCGAACCTGCCCGGCGGACGTGCTGCGGGCGCCAGAATCTTCCTGGCCTCGGGCAACAACCCCGGTGGCCACAACTTCGTGACCAATGAGCAACTGATCGGGCAGGGCGCCAGTGGCAACAGCTTTGACGGCTTCCTCGGCGTGCAGGTGCCCGGCAACGGCACGCTGGACGCGCGGCCGGCCGTGGCCGGCACCCGCCCGGTGGTACAGGGTCAGGTCACACTGGCCAATGGCGCGCTGGCGCGCGGCTTCAACATTGCGCC
Organism: Gammaproteobacteria bacterium; assembly: GCA_018819105.1. Taxonomy (GTDB): domain Bacteria; phylum Pseudomonadota; class Gammaproteobacteria; order Xanthomonadales; family Wenzhouxiangellaceae; genus JAHJQV01. Next base: position 86,185 of record JAHJQV010000004.1, on the reverse strand, counting down.
TGCATCCGGCGTCCAGGGCCTGTTCGGCAGCGGCGCTTTCACCGGCATCGACGTGCGGCAGCTGAATGTGGCCACGGTCAATGCAACGGCGGTCAACCTGAACGGCTTGAATGGACTGTTTTTCATCGATCGGGTGGATGCCAACGGCGGCCTCAACGGCATTGCCCTGAACAACTTCCCCAGCGGTGGTCTGTTTTCCGTCGTTGGTGATGGCTCAATGAGTCGCAACGGCTCCGGCGGCACCATCCAGAACACCACCGGCGACGGCGTGCTGCTGATCAATGCCAACAACGTCTCGCTGCATTCGATGAATCTGTTCAACGTCGGTGATACGGTTGACTCCAGCGCCGGCGGCAACAATCTGGCAACCAATGACCATGCGGTGGAGAGCCAGGGTGGTGCGCAGATCTTCCTCGACGCCGTGCACATCAACAACCCGGCTGCCGGCGGCTGGGAAGCGGTTGATCTGGGCGGCATCAACGGCATTCGCCTCGACAGTCTGATCGAGAACGTCGACGTGTCCAACATGCAGGCACTGGAAGTGCGCAACACCAACACTGACATGACCCGCTTCACCATCGACGCTACCCGGTTCGCCAACCAGGATGCCACCAATGGCAGCAGCTATGTGCTGCTGCAGAGTTTTGGTAGCTCCAACATGGAAGTCGAGGTCATATTGGGAAGTTTGTTTGAGCAGCTGTTCGGAAACGGCTTCCAGGCCAATGCGAACGGCACCGGTACTGTCAATGTAACGGTGGACAACTCGACCTTCCGTGATGCCGTCGACGGCACCGTTGGTCTGGGTGCGACGGGTGGCCTGGGTGGCATCATTGCCGCCGCGAGTGCCGATGCCACGCTGAACTACAACATCAGCAACAACACCTTGCGTGACATCGGTCGTCCGCTGGCCAACGCTGGTGTGATCACCCTGCAAGGCATCGGCGGCAACAACAAGCTGCTGGATGGCCGCTTCGACAACAACTTTATCGACCGCATCGGCTATCCGACTGCAGCGACGGCCACCGGCACCTCGGCGGTGGGGCACCGGGTGATCGACATCGTCACCGAAAACGACATCACCCGACTGGATCATGAGAGTACCGGCAACATGATCGACGACACCTCGCGCGAGGCTTTCTTTGTCTCCAGCCGCGGTGCCTCTCAGGACTTCGACATCAGTCTGACCAACAACGAACTGGGCCAGGTGGTGCCGATTGGCTCCACCAACCGCGAAGCCATCGAGATGCTGTCCGAGGACAGCTCCGACATGGAGGCCATCGTGACCAACAACCTGATCGCAGGCAACACCAGTGTGCTGGACCAGGTCGTCGACATCGACATCGAGAACACCTCCTTCATGGACATGCGTTTTGTCGACAACACAGTGACCAACGCCCAGCCTGCCGGCGGCGTGGAAGTGGTCGTGGACACCGAAAACGGCACCTCCACGCACTGCATGGTGTTCACCGGCAACACTGCGGTCGATGTCGAGTTTGATGTCAATGCCAGTCCGTCGGGGCATCGCATTGAAAACTTTGCCAGCAGAGTGGCAAACAACCCGGGTGTGAGCAATTTCCTCGATGGCGCTGGCGTCACGGACGTTGGAGCAGGCACCTGTCAGCAGCCGGATTTCTAATCCGGCCGCATTGGCTGGCGTCACTGTGCATGTCGAAGTGACGTTGGGACAACAAGCATAAAACCGAATCAGTCTGGACCATAAGGAGAACAACAATGTCAGAACCTTTCTTGGCCGAAATACGCATGGTCGGCTTCAATTTTGCCCCGCGCGGATGGGCTTTCTGTGACGGGCAGATTCTGCCCATCAATCAGAATCAGTCGCTGTATTCCTTGCTGGGCACCACCTATGGTGGTGACGGCAGAACCTCGTTTGCGCTGCCGGATCTGCGTGGTCGTACCCCGATCCATGTCGGCAACGGGCATCGTGAGGGGCAGAAAAGCGGCGAGGAAACTCACACGCTGTCAGTCAACGAGATGCCACAGCACACGCACATCGCCATGGCCACCAACAACCCTTCTGCGGGTGATGATCCGACCGGACGCGTGCTCGGCCAGGCTGCCAGCAATGTTTATGCCGGCCACTCCACCAGCACCGGCATGGGTGCGAACATGGTGACCAATGCGGGTGGCAGTCAGGCGCACAACAACATGCAGCCTTATCTCGCCGTGAATTTTTGTATTGCCCTGCAGGGCCTGTTTCCATCCCGTAACTGAGGAGCGCGATCATGTCAGAACCATTCGTAGGAGAAATCCGCATGTTCGCGGGCAATTTCGCACCCAGAGGCTGGGCTTTCTGTGACGGCCAACTGTTGGCTGTATCGCAGAACGATGCCCTGTTCAGTCTGCTCGGTACCGTGTATGGCGGCGATGGCCGCACCACCTTCGGCTTGCCCGATATGCGCGGGCGCCTGCCATTGCATGCAGGTCAGGGGCCTGGTCTGTCCGAGCGACGTCTGGGCAGCAAGGGTGGCAGTGAGCAGGAGACCCTGACGGTCAATCAGCTGCCCAGTCACGGTCACCCGTTTCAGGGTACAGCTGGCACCGCGACAACGCGTGATGCCGTCGGCAATTCACCGGCTGAGGCACAGGCCGATGTGTATGTGCAGGATCTGTCCCCGATCCCGCTGTCCTCACAGGCCATCAGCCAGGTGGGCGGCAGTCGGTCACACAGCAATCTGATGCCTTATCTGTGCGTTCACTTCATCATTGCGCTGTTCGGCATCTACCCGTCCCGCCACTGATCGCGCCAATTAACCTGTTCATGAACAATAACAAGAGGACCACGTCATGTCTGAACCGTTTGTCGCCGAAATTCGTATTTTTGCAGGCAACTTTGCCCCCAGGGGATGGGCCTTCTGCAATGGCCAGTTGCTGCCGATTTCTCAGAACACAGCGCTGTTTTCACTGATCGGAACCACCTATGGCGGTGATGGCCGCTCCACCACGGCGCTGCCCAACATGGAAGGGCGTGCGCCCATGCACCCAGGCCGCGGGCCGGGTCTGACCGACCGTCGCCTGGGGCAGCGTGGCGGCGCAGAGTCGATTGCGCTCACCGAAGCACAGATGCCGCAGCACAATCACAGCATGGAGGTGTCGGTGGAAGACGGAGACCGGCGCAGTCCAGCGGGTGGCTATTTCGGTCGCGGCACAGCCTTGTATGCCGCCCCGGACAACCTCGCACCGATGGCGGCGCAGTCTCTGCCCAACACCGGTGGCAGTCAGCCACACAACAACATGCAGCCCTATCTCACGATCAATTTCATTATTGCTCTGGTGGGTCTGTATCCTTCCCGCAGTTGACCGGAGCATGACCATGAAACGCAGAGACTTTACCACCGCCGGCTGCCTGCTGCTGGGCTGTGCCGGGATTCCCACGCTGGCTGCGGCAGCCATGCAAACACCAGCGCAATGCTCTGCCGCGCCGATGAGCCAGGGCTATTTCAGCAGTATGCTGACCAGCGCATTTCAGGCCCGCCTGCCGGAGCATGGGGCAGTTGTTGAACTGGTTTTGCAGCAGGTCGAATCTGCCGGTTGTGAACAGCAGTATTTCCTGCAGTTTCAGCACCACACCGCCAGCGATATGCCGGAAGGCATTTATCAGCTCAGCACTGCCGATGGCACGGCCATGAGCCTGTTTCTGCAGCCATCGCTGCAGCAGCCACAACGGCTGACAGCGGTGATCAACCAGCTGGGCTGAAACTGTGCTGTTGCAGGCCTTGCAACAGTTGCCGGACTGGCCCGCAGCGGTGACGCTGCGCGCCATCTCGGAGCAAGACCAGGCGCTGCTGTTCGCGGTGTATGCCAGCACTCGCGCGGAGGAGGTGGCACAGCTAACGCAGTGGAGCGAGGCACAGCGACAGGCTTTTCTGCAGCAGCAGTTCAGCGCCCAGCACAGTTATTATCAGGACCAGTTTCCGGCCGCCGATTTCGGCCTGATCTGCCACCATGGCGAATCAGCTGGACGGCTTTATCTGGAACAGCGCAGTGATGAAATCCGCCTGATCGACATTGCCCTGTTGCCGTCACAGCGCGGCAACGGGCTGGGCAGTGCCCTGCTGCATTGTGTGCTGATTCTGGCGCAGCAACGGCAACTGCCGGTGCGCATTCACGTGGAAAAACAGAACCCGGCGATGCGTCTGTATCATCGACTGGGCTTCGTCAGACTCGAAGACAAAGGCGTTTATGATCTGATGCAGTGGGTGGCACCGGTTGACACCCCGACGCACTGATTGCGACCGGGGTGCTGTGCTTCAGGTAAAAATGGCCTCGTAGCTCATGCCGCCTGATTTCGGCCCCAGCGGCACCAGAAACAGTTCCACGCTGCCCAGTCGCTCGTGCTGCAAGGCATAGATGGCCTGGCCGTGGCTGTGTTCGGTTTCGGTAATCAGTATCACCGAAAACGGCTCCCGCTCGGCATCGCCGTGTCGCTGGCTGACATTCACCTCGGCAATGGTGGCAGGCAAAGAGATCTCACCGATGGTCAGCGTCACCGGCTCGTGCAGTAGTGCCTGGAAATCTTCGTGACGGAGTTGCTTGGACATGCTGTTGCCTGGTTACTGAAACTGGGAGAAGGTCAAGCCGATGACATCAGGCAATGAGCCGTTTGCAGTGATGCCCGACGACCAACATCTTAGCATCGATCCGCTGCACTGCACCACACATAACGTTGTACAAAGCGACGCAGAATCTCGTGCGACCACGGTGTGCGTTCGTGACTGACGTCAGCGATCAGTGCATCGGCTTCGGTGGGCTCGAAATAGCCGTTGTGGCGATAGGTGTTGATGCGGGTGATGAACTCCCCGGCATCCCCTTCGGGATGAAACTGGGTGGCGTAGATGTTCTGCTGCAGGCGAAACATCTGCACCGGACAGCCGGGCGAGGTGGCCAGCAGCGTGGCCTGTGCCGGCGTCTCATCACAGGCTTCCTTGTGCCCGACCATGACCCGGAAGCTGGCCGGCATGTGCTGCAACAGCGGGTCCTGCTGCGCCGCAGCGGTGAGCGTGATGTCGACCCCGCCGACTGCCTCGGCGTAGCGTCTGGAGATGGATGAACCGCAGTACTTCGCCAGCAGGCCGTTGCCCGAGCAGCAGCCGAGAAAAGGAAAATCCAGCCGGGTCACCTCATCCAGCAGGCGCATAAAGCCTGATTCGACGCTGCGCTGGATGGCCGACTTTTGCGCCTCAGGCGTGCTGATGTCAAACGGGCTGCCGCCGACGATGATCGCGCTGTAGTAAGCCAGATCGAGCTCCGGCAGGCCCTGCTGTTCGGCGCGCAGCCGCACCACATCACCGGCCTGCAGCTGACCATAGCGCAGTATCGCCCGCAGCTCGCTGTCGGCGGTGATGTCTTCAGGACGCAGTTGGATGATCAGAACCGGCTTGCTTGGCATCGGCATGTTCCAGTCGCTGCAGGCATTCGCTGCACCAGTCAATGATGGTGGTGTATTTTGTCACGCCCAGGCGCAAGGTCATGTGAGCAAACAGGTCGTTGCCCCCTAAATGCTCAGGGCAGTCCGGATCCTGTGCCGACCAGTCGGCTGCGATTGTCTGCAACTGCGCCCGATGGCGCTCGAACTCGGCCTGCAACAGACGGAAAAAATCCAGCTGTTCGGCGACCGGCACGGTGTCCAGAAAAGCCACCTGGGCCAGCCAGCTGAGGCGGTCGCTGTGCACTTCCGGTCCGGATTGCAGCCATTGCTGCAGACACCGCTGCCCGGCAGCGGTACGGCGATAGATGCGTTTGCGTGGGCCTTTGTCCGAGGCCTGTTGCCTGCTGGTCAACAGGCCATCGCGCTGCATGCGTTTGAGGGCAGGGTAGATCTGCGCCAGTTCGGCAGCCCAGTAATGGCTCAGCCGCTGCTGAAACGCCTGCTTCAGATCATAGCCGCTGGCCGGCTGCGCCAGCAGGCCAAGCAGTATGTGCTGCAGGCTCATGCTCGCACCGCTCAGTGTGCTGCAGGCGCATGCGCTTGCCGGCGATAGTAACGTTGCCACAACACCGAGGCTGGAATCCCCACGGCAGCTGGCAGCAGCCACGGCACCAGCGACAGCAGGCCTGGCAGTTCGAACTGCAGCAACTGATTGACCCCGAACACGGCAAAAGCGGTGTGGAAGGCGATGCCGGTGCCGAGCATGGCCCCGATGTGCTCATACAGCCAGGTTTTTGCATCATCCGCCGGCATCCGATAGAGCTTCAGCATGCCCACCCCATTGGCGATGCCCAGCGGTGACAGCGCATACAGCAGCATGGCGTTGGGTGGCTGCCAGTACAGCGCCCAGCCGATCACGAACGCACTGCCGGCAATGGACAGCCAGGCCAGCAGCCGGCGATAAGGGGTGCGCAACTGACGCAGATCGCGTTTGTGACCGAGCACGGCTATGCCGTGCGACAGCATTACTCCGGTGGCCAGCGCCAGATAGCCCAGAAACACCAGAAACGCCCAGCCTACCGGGTTCTCCGCCGGTCCCTGGCCCACCTGTGACAAGCGCAGCAGCGTCAGAACCACCGAGATCACAGCGGCGGTGATCACCACCATGGCCGAGTAGCGAAACAGGCGACCGAAACGGCGATGCGGCTGACTGCCCTTGCGGGTGAGGATCGGCACCCAGAACGCGGCCAGGCCCAGAAAGCCAAAGATCACGTGGATCCAGCGATTGAGATCGAGCAGCAATGACATGATGATGCACTCCAGCTAGCTATGTAACTATTTATATAGCAAATCTGCTCGACCGTCAATCATCCGCAACATGGTCTTAGGTCTGACATGAATCGTGCACGTGGCTGTGCGATACTGTGTCGACATTAATTTTCACAGTCATGAGGTGTTCATTATGGAAGGTATCCTGATCTGGTTGATTGTCGGCGGCATCGCCGGCTGGCTGGCTGGTCTGATCGTCAAGGGTGGTGGTCAGGGCATCGTAGTCAACATCATCGTCGGCATCGTCGGCGCGGTGATCGGTGGCTGGTTGTTCGCGCAACTTGGCGTCGCCGTTGGCACCGGCCTGATCAACAGCATTGTCACCGCCGTGGTCGGTGCCGTGCTGCTGCTGCTGATCATTGGATTTGTCATGCGCAAAGGTCGCTGATCGCAGCCAGCGACTGACATGTGGCGCCAATTCCTGTCGAGCCAGAATGCTGGTTTCAGGACGGTCACAACGCTGTCAACAATAACGGCCATGCGCGGCTGGTGGCAGCAGCCGTATGCGTTTTTGCCGGGCTGGCGAGCGCCGTTGCTCAATGGCCTTGCCCTCGGTGCTCTGCTGGCCTTCATCATCGTGTTTCTGGAACCTTCCGGTACCGATCGTTACCAGGCACCATGGCGCACCTTGCGCCTGTGCGGCTACGGGCTTTGCATTCTGCTGCCCATGCTGCTGGTGCATGCACTCAATCGCTGGCGGGCGCGGCGCAGACATGGTCACTGGACCATGCTGCAGTCACTGCAATCGACGTTGCTGCTGTTGCTGCTGATACTGTTGTCCAGTTATCTGTACAACGTTTACGCGGTCAATGCGCGGCAACCGGTCTGGGACGACGCGCTGATATGGATGCTGCGCATCGGCCTGCCGTATCTGCCGCTGCTGGTGGTGCCGGGCGTGCTGCTACAGCGTCGCCTGCGCGCGCTGGCATTGCGTCAGGCAGAAAGCACCGGGCTGGTCAGTGTGTGCGGTCACAACCGCAACGAACGCCTGCGGCTGGCAGTTGACGATGTGCTCTACGCCCAGGCCCAGCAGAACTACGTCACCCTCTGCCATGTTCAGGGCAGCACGGTAAAACAGCGCATGCTGCGACTTACGCTGGTGGAATTGCAGCAGCAACTGCCGCAACTGCAGCGGGTGCATCGCTCCTATCTGGTCAACCCTTCGCAGGTGCAGGGTGTCGCTGGCAATGCTCGCCGGCGTCGCCTGCAGTTGCAGCACGTGCAGACTACCATTCCGGTATCTGCCCGCTTTGATCTGCGCCGGCTTACACCTCCGGATTCCTCAGCGCTGGATCAGAAACTGACATCCTGATCACAAAATTCGCACATTCGTCCCACGATGCTGGTCGTCGAGAAAATCAGCTGACATGATCTGCTGCTGATTCCCCACAAGCGAGGACGACATGTTCAAGATCACACTAGCCCTATTGTTCCTGGGCCTATTGCTGTGCGCTGGCAGCGTGATCAGCGGGACAGACTCAGAATTACGTCAGCAGCGGCAACAGCAGATCGATATCATCGAGCAGATCAGCCAGCAGATGCTGCCCAATCCGGCCTGGCTGGAAACTGCCGCATGGCGGTCATTCCTCGCCGAGCTGCGCAGTGAAGCGATGCTGTCGTTGCCCCTGGAGCAGTTTGTCAGACACTTCAATCGGCGTGCCGACGCACTGCCGTTTACCCATTTTCATCTGCTGCCACGCAAACCGTCCGGCAAGGTTGAGGCAGCAAGCAGCAGTGCTGCACAGCCGCTGGCCGCTGAGCCCGAACTGACATTTACCCAGCCAGCGGCCGGTGTCGGCGTGTTGCGGGTGGCGCGGTTTGATCTTGATCCGCAACTGGTGTCGGCGCAGCTGGCGGAGATTCATCAGCAGAATCTGTCTGCCCTGATCATCGATCTGCGCGGCAACACCGGCGGCTCGTTTCCATCGGTGGTCGCGCTCAGCCGCTATCTGCGCTCGGAGTCACTCAACGCCGGCTATTTCCTCACCCGGCGCTGGTTCATGCAACACGGTGATTATCCCGATCAGGCGCAACGGCAAAACATCGCCGCACTGCAAACTCTCGACCTGCAGGCGTTCGCCGACATGCTGCAGCGTGACGGTGCCCTGCAACTGGAGCTGCCGGCGCACAACGATCCGGTGTTTAATGGCAAACTGCTGATCCTCACCGATGGCGACACCGGCAGCGCCGCCGAGCCGTTCGTCTATCTGCTGCAGCAACAAGGCGTGACCATTGTCGGTGAGGTTACCGACGGTGCCATGCTCAGCGGCGACCGCGTGCCGGTGGATGACGATCTGCTGCTGTTTCTGCCGGTGGCCGATTATGTCGCACCTGACGGCACGCGGCTGGATCTGGTCGGCGTGCAGCCGGATGTGGCCGTGCCGGGCGAGCAGGCGCTGGCCACGGCACTGCAGCTGCTCGCGCGCGACTGAATCGCTGAGCTTTGCAGAGATACGCGGCATGGCCGGTGCGAAATCCATATGGGACGCCGTCGCACCGGTGCAGAGTTTTGCAGAGCTTCCCTGACACTGAGTCGATTCAGCGCGCCGTCCAGCCGCCGTCGATGACCAGAGTCTGGCCGCTGATGTTGCGGGCGGCATGGCTGATGAGGAATTCGGCGCTGCCGGCGAGCTCATCGTGGTCGATGAAACAGCCCTTGGGCATTGGTTTGAGCATGATTTCGTCGATCACCTGCTGCTCGCTGATGCCGTGCTCCCGGGCCTGGGCGGCGATCTGTTTTTCCACCAGCGCGGTTTTCACATAAGATGGACAGATGGTGTTGACCGTGATGTCGGTGTCGCCGGTTTCCAGCGCCATTACCCTGGCAAAACCGATCAGGCCGTGTTTGGCGGCCACATAGGCGCTTTTGTAGGGCGAGCCCACCAGCGAATGCACCGAACCGATGTTGATGATGCGGCCAAAACCGCGCGCGCGCATTCCCGGCAGCACCTGCTGGGTCAGGGCGGCCACCCCGGTGAGCATGACCTGCACCAGCAACTGCCATTTTTCCATGGGAAACTGTTCCAGTCTTGACACATGCTGCAGGCCGGCGTTGTTGATCAGTACGTCCACCTGCTGCAACGCCTCGGCAGCTGCAATGGCCGCCAGGTCGCCGACATCCAGCGCCAGCGCAGACGCCGCTCCACCGGCGGCGGCAATCTCCTGCGCCATTGCCTGTGCTGCCGCAGCGTCCAGATCGCTGACCACAATGTGATGACCGCTGGCCGCCAGCAGCCGCGCCATGCCGGCACCGATGCCGCTGGCAGCACCGGTGATGAGAATCTTGCGGGGCACGGTTTTGAGCATGTTGGGTGCCTGTGCAGTGATGGTGCTGACGATCTTAGCAAGCTTGTGCTTCAGCGTCGTGGTACGTTCGTACAATGGTGGCCGCGGGCTGCCATGCCGGAAGATGCACTGTCCACGTTTTACGGAGTCTACCCAGGCCAGCCAGTTCCACCATGCAGTCCACAACAATCATCATGTCACTGGCTGTGCTGCTGAGCCTCAGCGCCTGCCAACAGATCCAGACCAGGCCGGCTGATGCTGCGTCGGGCGCGTTTCGCACGGTGCAGCAGATCGAGCGAAGCATTGATGACCTGGTCAGCAGCGGTCTCGGAGTGGCCGGCATACAGGGGTCGGCACCGGCAGTGGATGCGCCCGAGCAGCCCGATCCGCTGCAGCTGCGGCGGCTGGCCATCTACAACAACTACCGTGCGCTGCAGGATGTCAGCGGCAGTGGTTTTGGCGATTGGCACGGCCCATTGCGCGCAGTGCCGGGCACAGAAATCCTGGCCTGGCGTCAGTCACCTCTGCTGCAGTATCCGCACGCCGTGGCGCTGCAGCTGCCGGACAGCTTTGATCCCGCACAACCCTGTCTGGTGGTCAGCGCCGCGTCCGGGTCGCGCGGTGTCTATGGTGCCGCTGCGGTCACCGGTGACTGGGCATTGCTGCGCGCTTGCGCGGTGGTGTACACCGACAAGGGTGCCGGCACCGGTTTCTTTGATTTTGCCAGCGGCGAAGGCATTGCACTGGATGGTACCCCGGTGACGGCTGCCAGTAACAACGTGCACGGCTATTTGCCAGCAAGCGGCGATCGCCTGGCTGCAGCACAGCGGGTGGCCATCAAGCATGCCCACAGCGGCGACAACCCGGAAGCGCACTGGGGCGTGATGGTGCTTGATGCTGCGAGGTTCGCCATCTCGACATTGCGGCAGCGTTACCCCGCCATGCCCAGGCCGCTGACCATCGCTGCCGGCATCTCCAACGGTGGTGCGGCGGTGCTACGGGCCGCCGAGCAGGACCGGCAGCGCCTGATTGATGCCGTGGTCGCCGCCGAACCCAACATTTATCCGCCCGCGGCAGCGGTAACGCTAAGCAGTGGCAGCCAGCGCATCGCTGCAGATCAGGTTTTGCCCATGTATGCCTATGCCACGCAACTGGGGCTGTATCAGCCCTGTGCGGTGCTGCATGATGTCAGCGCTGAGTCGCCGTTCGGCCTGCTGCGGGTTATGCAACAGGGTCTGTTGCAGCAGCACTGTACGGCCCTGCAGGCGGCCGACCTGCTGCCTGATGGTGCCGACGCACCCGCCGCTGCTGCTGCCAGGCTGGATGCCTTGCAACTGACCGCTGCCGCGCGTGAACTGGGCATGGTCAACATTGCACTGGGCCTGTGGCCGGCGATCAATGCCGGCTATGCCCAGGCCTACAGTCGTTACGATGCCAGCGTGCCGGTATGCGGAGTGGGCTATGCGGTGGTTGACGAGACCGGGCAGGTGCGTGCATCCACGCGCGGAGAGCGTGGGCTGTGGTTTGCCAGCAGCAGCGGCATCGCCCCCACGGCCGGGATCGAGCTCGTCGATGGCCGCGACAGCAAGCTGGCCGGCGCGGACCAGGTGGTTGCCAGCACGCGCTGCTGGCGAGACCTGTGGCAGAACGCAGATGCCAGACTGCGAGAATCGATTGCCGCCACCCGTGCCAGCGCTCGCATCGCCGACATTCCCGTCTTGATCGTGCACGGCCGTGCCGATGCGCTGATCGCGGTCAATCACAGTTCGCGTCCTTATGTGGCGGCGGCGCTGCAGCAGGGCGGCAAGCTGCGCTACTATGAAATTGAGCACGCGCAGCATTTCGATGCCCTGCTCGGTGTGCCCGGCATGCGCGCGCACATCGTTGCCATCCACCCGTATTTTCTCGCTGCGCTGGAGCAGGCCTGGGCGCATCTGCGCACAGCAGCCGAGCTGCCACCCAGCCAGGTGGTCAGGCAGCAGCCCGGCACAGCGATGTCTGCGCCAGGTTTCAGCGCGGATCCGGGCGCGGACGGGATTGTGTTTGCTGATGGCAGTCTGAGTGTGCCGGAGTAAATCACCGGCAGTGATGGCTTGTGGGTCAGTCTGCTCAGGTTATTCTGTGCGGGGCTGCTGCCATTGTGCTTGCTGCAGCATGGCGCGCAGGGCCATCGGGCGCAGCGGTTTGTTCAGATACTGCACGCCGGCGGCGGCGACGGCCGTGCGGATGCTGTCGCTGCGGTCTCCGGTGAGCATGATTGCCGGAACGTCACGATCCAGCAGTTTGCGCATCAGGGCAATCAGATCCAGGCCACTGCGCAGCTGCGTGGCATCTCGCTGGGTGCTGTCCAGATGATAATCCACCAGCAGCAGTTGCGGCTGAAACGCACTTAGCTGCTGCAGGGCGCTGTGCCAGCCATCTGCGGTCATGGTGTGACAGCCCCAGCTTTGCAGCAGCTCGCTGGATGACTGCAGCGTGGCGGCATCGTCGTCCACACACAGGACACGCAGCTGCAAGGCCGGCTGGTCGGCGCTGGCTGTCGTGTCGGTCTGGCCGGGCTGTGCCAGCGGAACCTGCACACCAAACAGGGTGCCGGCATCGGGTGTCGAGCGGAACTGCAGCGGATAGCCCAGCAACTCGGCGATGCCGCGCACAATCGCCAGCCCCAGCCCCAGTCCCTCTGCGCTGTTCTTGCCGTGTGGCAAGCGCTGAAACTCGTCAAACACCAGCGTCTGGTCTTCCGGCGCGATGCCCGGCCCGGTGTCCACTACCTGCACACTGACCGCATCGCCGTGGCGGCGGCAACCCAGCAACACCTCGCCGCTGGCGGTGTAGCGGATGGCATTGGCCAGATAGTTCTGCAAAATGCGGCGCAGCAACTGGCGGTCGCTGCGCACCCACAGTCTGGTCGGCACATGGCGCAGCCGCAGGCCTTTCTCGCGCGCCAGCGCGGTGTACTCCAGCACCAGGCCATCCAGCAGTTCCGCCAGTGCAAACTCTTCCAGCACCGGCTGCAGGCGTCCGGATTCCAGCTTCGACAGATCCAGACAGCTGCCGAGCAGATTCTCCATCGATTGCAGGGCGCTGTGGATGTGCCGCACGGTATCGATCTGCGCGGTGTTTTCCAGTTGCTGGGCCAGATTGTGGGTGAACAGTTGTGCGGCCCCCAGTGGCTGGAACACATCATGGCTGATGGCGGCAAGAAATCGGCTCTTGGCGCGGTTGGCGCGCTCGGCCTCGCTTTTTGCCGAACTCAGTTCGGCGGTGCGTTCGGACACCCGTCGCTCCAGTGACCCGGCCAGGTCTTTCAGCCGCTGTTCGCTGCGGCGAAATTCGGTGACGTCGGTAAAAGTGGCCACATAGCCGCCGGCGGGCATGGGGTTGCCGCGTATCTCCACCATGCTGCCGTCCGGGAAATGGCGTTCAACGACGTTGCCGGTGCCGGCACGCATATGCCGCAGACGGCGCTGCAACATGGCCTCGATGTCCTCCTCGATGCGGCCGGCAAAGCCGTGCTCAATGGCCCAGCGCTGCAGATCGATGATCGGTCGGCCAATTTGAAGCAAGTCATCGGGAAAGCCGAACATTTCTGCGTAACGGCGGTTCCAGGCCATCAGTTGCAGGTCGCTGTTGACCACGCTGATGCCCTGACTCATGTTCTCCAGCGCCGCTTCCAGCAACTGCTGGTTGAAGCGCAGTGCGGCGGAGGTTTCATCCACCAGTTCCACCACCTCATCCAGCTTGTCGTGACGGTCGCGCGCTGTTTTCAGCAACAGCCGCGCCGAGGCAGCACCGAGAATCTGCGCCAGTGCCGTTTCCACCTGCTCCTCGATGTGCGCGGCACTGGCATTGACGAACAGGCTGCTGAGCTGCTCCGCCGGCAGAAACCGCGCCGCGAGTTTGCGCAGCACCGGTGCGCGCAGCGGCCGGCTCTCGTTGCTGACAAGTTGCCCACCGCGACGCTCGATGACCCAGTCCAGCAGCAGCGGCAGCATGACCCCGCAGGTCAGACTCAACAGCACGGCGCGACCGACCCGGCTCCAGTTGCCCAGTCCCAGCATCTGCTCCGGCGCCAGCCAGCCGATCTGCCATGGCCCCTGCTGCAGCCACTGCCACTGTGCGCCGTCACTGCCGGCCAACATCGGTAGCAGCAGAATCCAGCACCAGATCAGCGCCGCAGCCAGCAAACCGATGAGCACGGCGGTGGCCGAGGTGTGCGGTCGCCAGATGGCATAGGCCAGCGCCGGGGCCAATGTGGCCAGTGCGGAAAACGACACCGCGCCGATGTCGGCCAGGGCATCGTTGCCGGCCAGCGCCCGACTGTACAGCCAGGCCAGCAGCAGCAAAACAAGGATGGCGAGACGGCGCTGTGCCAGCACCAGTCCACGCAGGTCGCTGCCGCTCTGGTTGGCCCAGGTGGTGCGCACCAGCAACGGTGCCAGCCAGTGGTTGCCGATCATGACACCGAGTGCCAGCGTGGCCAGTATGATCATGCCGGTCGCGGCACTCAGGCCGCCGAGAAAAGCGAGCAGGGCCAGTGTCTCATGTCCCTGTGCCAACGGCAACGCCAGCACATAAAGATCCGACGGCACCGGCTGACCGGCAAACATGGCGCTGCCGGCCCGCGCCAGCGGCAGCAGCGGCAGGGCGATCAGCAGCATGTACAGCGGAAACAGCCAGCGTGCAGTGCGCAGATGCTGTGCGTCGCGGCACTCGACCACGCCGACATGAAACTGATGCGGCAGCGTGAACATGGCCAGCACACCGAGCACGATCAGCGGCAGAAACCCGCTGCTGTCATGGTTGAGCGGTGCCGCAATGTCCGCCAGCGGGGGCAGGCCAAAGGCCACAAAGGCACCGAGCAACAGCATCACGGCAAGCTTCAGCAGCGACTCGAATGCCATCGCCAGCACCAGGCCATGGTTGTGCTCAGTGGCGGCAGCGCGGCGGGTTCCGAACAGCATGGCAAACACCGCCATGCCCAGCGCCACGTACAGCGCACTGTCCTGCCAGGGTGCCGCCAGCACGCCATCCGAGCGCGTCAGCATGCTGTAGCTCATCGCCACCGCCTTCAGCTGCAGCGCCATGTAGGGCAGCATGCCGAACACCGCAACAGCCGTGACCACCGCCGCCAGCCGCGCATCCTTGCCCAGCCGTGTGGCGATCAGATCGGCCAGCGAGGAGCTGTGCTGGGCGCGTGCCAGGCTGATCAGCCGGCGCAGCAGCTCCAGCCCGAACAGATACAAAAGAATGGTGCCGATGAAGGTCGGAGGCACCGGCCAGCCCGAGCGCGCTGCCTGGGTAACGGTGCCGTAAAAGGTCCAGCTGGTGCAGTACACCGCCAGCGACAGTGCATAGATCCAGTGCCAGTGCCGATGCAGCAGGTGAAAGCGACGCTCGCCCCACAGCGCCACGGCAAACAGCAGACCCAGCCAGATCAGACCGGCGAGCAGAACCAGATAAGGCGACAACATCGGCTCAGTTTAGCGTCTACCGCTGTTGTAGCAGATAAAAAAAGGCATCCAGTGGATGCCTCGTTGCCATATGCTTTGCCAGATTTGCTGCCGGACTTGCTGGCGTTGGTTCAGAAGTTGACCTGGAATGTGCCGGTGACGGTGCGTGGTGGGCCGAAGAAGCCATTGGCGACGCCTTCCAGGCCCAGGGTTGCGGCAGAGCCATCCGGGGTGACGAAGATGTGGCCGGAAGCGATGTATTCCTTGTCCGCCAGGTTGCGGCCGTGGATGCTGAATTCGTATTTGCCGCTCATGGTCACCCAGCGCAGGTTGAGATCGAACAGCGAGTAGGCCGGCTGATCAAGAAACTGCGAGGGAATTTCGAACTGGTTGGTCTTGCTGCGATAGGCCCAGGCGGCAATCGCGCTGAAATAGCCGGGCACGCCAAACAGCTGCAGTTGCGAGTCGTAGCGCAGACGCAGCTGTGCAGTCCATTCCGGGGTGTTCTGGAACACGCGCTGATCGGACACATCCTCCAGTGCCGAGGTGCCGGTGGCGGGATCGGCCACCAGGGCGATGAACTCGTTGAAGTCGGCATCAATCCAGCCCAGCGCCCAGGCCGCAGTCACCGCATCGCCGGCAGTAAACAGGTCGGTGCCCAACTGCGCGCTGCCTTCCCATTCCAGCCCGAAGATGTCGGCCGCGCCGGCATTGGTGGTGACCCCGGCAAATGTCTCGGCGATGCCATCGCCGTCGCCATCTACACCGATCGAGCCGGGAATCTGCACGTTGCTGTAATCGCTGTAGAAGAGTGCCACGTTGGAGCTGATGCGACCCTGGGCAAACACCGATTTCAGGCCGATTTCATAGGTGTCCACCTTCTCCGGCAGAAAGCGCATGAATTCGAATACCTCGCTGTCATCGACCACGCCATCACCGTTGAAATCCGGTGCCGCCGTGGTCGCACCGCGCGGATCAAAGCCGCCGCCCTTGAAGCCCTGACTGAACGAGCCATACAGGTTGTGCTCGCGCACCGGTGACCAGGCCAGCGTCACGCGCGGAGTGAAATCCTCAAAGCGCTCGGAGCCGGCGAAGTCCGAAGTGGTGGCAATCGGCACGGCGTTGCCGCCGAAAAACGAGGAGTTGCCGCCGACCAGCGTCTGTCGCAACACCGTGGACGAACGCTTGTCGCTGGTGAAGCGGCCACCCACACCCAGTTCCAGCTCCGTGTCCAGATCAAACAGCCGGCCCAGATCAAAGGTCAGGTCACTGAACAGCGCCCAGGTCTTGGTGTCAACGTCACCCAGCGTCAAGGCATTCAGGCCGGGCAGACCCAGCAGGTCGCCGGTGGTGCCCAGGACGACGTCAAACACGTTGAAGGCGTTGGCATCCAGATAATAAAACCCGAGCAGTCCGGTGACCACATCGCCGGAGTATTGCAGCTGGAATTCCTGGCTGCTCTGACGGTTGTCGTAAATCACCGGCACATCCACATCCACCGCCGGCAGGCCGTCAAAATCAATCTGCTGGATGTTGTTGTCGGCACGATACGAGGTGATGCTCTTGAACAGCCAGTTCGGGTTGACGTCGTATTCCACCAGCAGTGCGGCACCGTAGGATTCGGCATTGTTGGGTCCGGTGATGCCGCCACGGGTGTCAAACACATCGTCCAGAACCGGCGCGCCGGACAGCAGACCGGGAATAAAGCGGTGGCCGCCGACCGGGTTGGAGTCGTCGCGCAGGTAGTCACCAGACAGGCGCACAAACAGCTCGGAACTGGGCGTCCACTCAATGCTGCCGCGAGTGGCAATGATCTGCTTGTTGTAGTTTTCCTTGCCGGTGGTCAGGTTGTCGCCAAATCCGGAGCGGTTGAAGGTGGCGAACGAGCCACCCACGGCCAGGGTGTCACTCAGCGGCAGTTCACCACTGAGGATGGCATCAATCTGGCCAAAGCTGCCGACCGAGGTGCGCAACCGGCCATTGGCTTCGTTGTCCAGGCGTTTGGTGACGTATTTGACCGCGCCACCGATGGTGTTGCGACCATACAGTGTTCCCTGCGGGCCGCGCAGGACCTCGATCTGCTGCACGTCATAAATGTCCAGCACCACGCCCTGGGGGCGGTTCAGGTAGACGTCGTCCAGATAAATGCCGACCCCAGCCTCGAAGCCAGCCACCGGATCCTGCTGGCCCACACCACGGATGAAAGCCGTCAGCGTGTTGTTGGTGCCACGGGAAATTTCCAGTGTGGTGTTGGGCACCGCCTGCGACAGATAGGTGATGTCCTGGGCGCCCAGTTCCTTGAGATCCTCGCCGGAGAACACGCTGACCGCGATCGGCACATCCTGCAGCGCTTCCTCACGCCGGCGCGCGGTGACAGTGAGACCTTCCAGCGAGGCGCTTTCTTCTTCCTCTGCGTTGTCGGTTTCCCCGCTGGAGGTCTCTTCCTCTGCAGTGGATTGTGCCAGCACTGGCGTCGCCAGCAGACAGCCAAGGGCCAATGACAGGCTCAACAGGCCAGTGATGATGAGGTTGCGCGGACGGATCATGATCGGCTCCATGGTTTGACGCTATCAGGCCGGGCTCTAGGAGCCTGTCGGACTTAACACTGATCTACTGCAGAAAACCCGGATTGGGCCAGATTCTCCTATCTTCATCGTTGAATAGGCTCACTATTCGCCTCAAAAGATCGAAAAAGCTGACTCCAACCAGCTTTCCTTCGCTACGATCGGTCAAATCCGACAGGCTCCTAGGCACGGTTAAATTTTTGTTGAGCGCAAGCGTACGTCATGCCATGGCTGGCGTAACTTGTACCTTGGTACAGTTCCAGCACTGCCGCTGTGGGTGCAGGATGAACGCGAATCCAATGGACCACTGACATGAAAATGGAGTTGCTGTGCTGAGCGCGCTGGGGCTGATTGGCGGTCTGGCGCTGCTGATCGTGCTGACCATCCGCGGCATGAACCTGCTGCTGGCGGCACCCTTGTGTGCCTTGCTGGTCGCGCTCAGTGCCGGCATGGCGGTGTTCCCGCAGGCGGCAGAGAGCAATTTTCTGAACAGTTACATGGATGGCTTCACCGGGTTTGTTGCCGCCTGGTTCTTCATCTTTCTGCTCGGTGCCCTGTTCGGCAAGCTGATGGAAGATTGCGGTGCTGCCGAGAGTGTGGCCAACTGGATTGTGCAGCGCTTCGGCACCCAGCGTGCGCCACTGGCCATCGTCATTGCCTGTGCCGTGCTCACCTATGGTGGCGTGAGCCTGTTTGTGGTGGCATTTTCGGTCTATCCGCTGGCGCTGATGCTGTTCCGCCAGGCCGATCTGCCGCGCCGCTTCATCCCCGGTGTGATCGGCTTCGGCTCGGTCACCTTCACCATGACATCGGCCGGCTCGCCGGAAATTCAGAACTGGATACCGATCAAATACCTCGGCACCACGCCGTATGCTGCCTGGGAGGTCAGCGCTGTGGTTGCGCTGGCGATGGCGGTGACCGGCTACTGGTGGATGCAAAGCATGCTGCGCCGGGCGCAGCAGCGCGGTGAGCATTTCAGCGCCCGCTATGACGATCCACAATTGGTGCAGCGGAAGCTGCCGCATCCGCTGGCCGGTGTGCTGCCCCTGCTGGTGGTGCTGGCGACCTCCTATGCGCTGCATGACCGGTTGCAGGAATCGGCCCTGCTGGTGGCGTTGCTGGCCGGTTGCCTGACCACGCTGGTGATCAGCTGGCGTCATTTCATGCAGCTGAACCAGGCCGTTCATCAGGGCACGGTGGGCGCACTGGTGGCCATCGGCAACACTTCTGCAGTGGTCGGGTTTGGTGCCGTGGCCAAGGCGTCGCCAGCGTTTGCCGTGGCGGTGGAAAGCATGACGGGTATTCCCGGTGATCCGCTGGTCGGCGCGGCCGTGGCGGTCAGTGCCATCGCCGCGCTGACCGGTTCGGCGTCCGGGGGGCAGGCCATTGCCCTGCCGGAACTGGCTCCGGGTTATCTGCAGGCAGGGGTCGATGCAGAGCAGCTGCATCGCGTCGTGGCGATTTCATCCGGTGCGCTGGATTCGCTGCCGCACAATGGTTATGTGGTCACCACCATTCGTGCCATCTGTGGCGAAAGCCATCGCCAGGCCTATGGCCCGATGGGGGCGTTGACGGTGATCGTGCCGCTGGGTGGATTGGCGCTGGCCTTGCTGCTGTTCTCACTGGGCTGGTGAACATTCAGGCCATGCGGCGTCATGGCCGCGAGGCATGATCTGGACGCATGCAAGTCGCGTCACAGCAGCAGGCTGAGGTTAGGCTACTGCCTGCGCATCAGACGCGGATTGTTCGGCTTGCAGCTTTTGCCATGGCTGCCGGCGCTGGATTGTCATGCCGCCGGATGCTGCTGATCCGGGTCGCCGATGTCCAGCTGACGCAGCGCCATCCCGGCCTGGGTGCGGTTGCGCACTTCCAGTTTTTCCAGTATCGCCGACACATGCGCCTTGATCGTGCGTTCCTGAATGCTGAGCCGGTCCGCGATCTGCTTGTTGAGCAGGCCCTCAGCCACCAGTTCCAGCACCCGGTGCTGCTGCGGTGTCAGCAGTGCCAGCCGTTGGGCGATGCTGGGTGGTGCTGTTCTGGAGCCGTCCAGTTGGCGCGCGATGGCAGGGGGAATCCATAACTGGCCGCGGCTAACCGCCTGCAGCGCGGTGGCAATCTCCTCCGGTGTGGAGCGCTTGGACACATAGCCCTGGGCACCGAAGTCCAGGGCCTGCTGGATGGTCTGAGTGTTCTCGTTGGCGCTGATGATCAGTGTCGCCACCGCAGGAAACTGGTTGCGCAGAGAAACCAGCCCGGCGAAACCGTAACTGCCCGGCATGTGCAGATCCAGCAGCACCAGTTCGCAATCGCGATGCTGCTCCAGCACTTCGCGCGTCTGCGGCATGTCGGCCGCTTCCAGGATGCCGGCCTGCGGATAGATCTGCTGCAGGCTGCCACGCAGGGCAGTGCGAAACAGCGGATGATCGTCGGCGATCAGGATCTGCTCCATCGCCGTGGCTTCAGAGTGCTCCAGCTTGTTCGAAGCCGTCGCTGCGAATGACTTCCTGCAGCAGCCCATCCAGTGCCACATCGCTCTGGATGCGTCCGGCACCGAACACGTTGTTGGGCACCAGTCCTGCAGTGCCGCCGCAATCCTGTGTGCTGGTCAGTTGCAGTGCGGTGTTGCGGGTGAGGTTTTCCAGATAATCGACCTGGCCGATGAGGCCGGGATTGGCCGACAGCAGCAGCGCCAGGTGCCCGGCCACGTGTGGACCGGCCATGCTGGTGCCGGAGAACGAGGCATAGCCACCGTTGCGTATGGAAGAGCGAATCGAAGTGCCTGGTGCGCTGATGTCCGGTTTCATGCGATTGGAACCGTCCACGGTGACTGGTCCACGGCTGCTGCTGCCGGCGATGCTGTCGTTGATGGTGGTGTTGGCGACGGTAAAGGCGGCGTCGTAGATTGCTGCCGGAGAGGACACACTGCCGCAGCTGCTGCCGGAATTGCCGGCCGAGACCACCACGACAATGCCCGCAGCACGGACATTTTCCACCACCGTCTGCATGATGGTGGGATCGGTACAGCCCTCCGATGGCGGACAGCCCCAGGAATTGTTGATGATGTGCGGTGCCATGGCCGGATCCGGGTTGTTGCCAGCCAGGTCGGTGGGTGCCATGAACCACTGGAAACATTCGGTGTAGGTGGCCGGGGTGCCGTTGCCCTCGTCCATGTTGCGGCAGGCGATCCATTTCGCTCCAGGCGCCATGCCAATCTGATTGCTACCGCCATCGTCACCGACCATGGTGCCCATGGTGTGGGTGCCATGGTTGTTGTCGTCACAGGGCTCGGTTGAGTCGGCACCACAGTCGCTGCCGCCGGTGTGGATGGCGTCGTGCCAGTGGTAATTGTGATCGGCGGCGATGCCGTTCCAGCCCCGATAGCTGTTGATCAGCGCCGGGTGGTCCCATTCGTATCCGGTATCCTGGCCGCCAATGACAATGCCCTCGCCGGTGTGCCCTGCAGCCCAGACCAGTGGTGCGCCGACCAGGCTGATGCTGGGTTCAATGCTACCCAGCGGGATCAGCGGCTGTGAGTCCTGTCGGGCAGGAAAATCCCCGGCCACGCCGGGATTGGCATGCACATAGGCGATGTCATCACGCTGGCTCAAGGCCTGCAGTGTGGCAGCATCGGCGCGCAGCCAGATGCTGTTGTTGATCCAGTAGCTGCGGTGTTCAATGTTGTGGTCGCGCAGATACTGGCGCACCGCAGACTGGCTGGATGCGGCCGTGGCCTGCAGCAGTTCGGTGATCTGCTGTAGCCGCTGCAAGCGCGGTGCCGCACGGTCGATGTCGCCCAGATCGGTGCCTGCCTGCATGCGCAGGATGGCCTCGCTACTGCCACTGCTGGCCAGTTGCTGTTGCACCCAGGGCGCGATTTTGCTGTTGCTGCTGGCCGCAGCCAGGCTGTATGCAAGCAGCGTGATCAGGGAAAAAATCGCCAGCAAATGTTTCTGGCGAGCATGGAAGACAACGTGAAAAATTGGGTGCATGAAATGGTCCTGGAGCTGTGCTCTGATTGTTGTGTTGAGCTTGGGCCACAGTTTAGCGGTTTGTCGCTGTCAATAACAAATCAATGAATCAGCCAAGGCGACGCTGCAGCTGGTCAGGCCCATGTTACGGTCAGGGGCAATATAATGAATGCATCGGTCCCGCCAAACATTCACTGAGGAGGTAAGCATGATCAAGAATCAATGCATAGGTCAACATTCCACTTCACCAGGAGGGTCATCAGTCTGGTCTCGCCTGGCAATGCGCTGCCTGCTGTGGTTGTCTCTGCTGCCGTTTGCTGGCATCGCCACGGCGCATGACAGCGGTCTGGTCAGTCTGCGCAGTGCACACGATGTGGCCACCACGGTGGCGCG
The DNA here is from genome assembly GCA_018819105.1 of Gammaproteobacteria bacterium. Lineage (GTDB taxonomy): Bacteria > Pseudomonadota > Gammaproteobacteria > Xanthomonadales > Wenzhouxiangellaceae > JAHJQV01. The sequence continues at coordinate 63,807 of JAHJQV010000004.1, read as the reverse complement.
ATTGCAGCAGCATCTGCAGGCCAAAGGCATGCGTCTGTTTGCCGAGATCGATCACGCCGCCGGTGCCGACAGTGTCGATCTGTCGCTGCGTCCCACCCATGTGGTCATGTTTGGCAATCCGGCCGTGGGCACGCCGCTGATGCAGTGCAGTCAGTCGGTGGCGATCGATCTGCCGCAGAAAATGCTGGTCTGGGAGGATGCGCAGGGCGATGTCTGGCTTGCCTACAACGACCCGGAATTCCTGCGTTGGCGGCACGGCATCGAAGGCTGCGACGAGGTGCTGGAAAAGGTGACGGCTGCACTGTCCGCCTTCGCTCGCGCGGCAGTGTCCTCGGCACCACTGCCATGATCAGCCACCAGGCAGGGCTGCGTACATATGCCGGTTTGGGCGCGACCATGCTGTTTGCTGCACAGGTCGCCAGTGCCGAGTTGCTGGTCAGCCGCAGCGACGGCTTCATCATCGCTCAGCAACGCACGCTGCCTGCCAACACCACTGCGGTGTTCAGTCGGATGACTGCGGGGCTGTCATCATGGTGGGATGCCGATCACAGTTTTTCCGGCGATGCCGGCAATCTCCGGCTGGACCGCGACTGTCTGTGCGAGGCATGGGGCGACAACCTGGTGCGCCATCTGGATGTCAAGAGTTGGCTTACTAATACCTGCACAAGTATTACCACATTCAGCTTGTCTCACGTCGTGTGTGGCAAGGCGTCGCTGCGCAGCTGTAGCAGGACTACTGCAAGCAGCGAGAACGCAGACCACGCATGCCGTGAGGCAAGCCCGCTGGGGGCGACGGACGCATCCGCCTGCGGTGTTAAAGCGGCTCGACGTAGAATGACTATGCCTTCGCCACTTTGCCTGGCAGGCGAATCCGTCCGTAGCCCTGAGTGAGGCAATACTTGTGCAGGTATTAGTAAGGGCGACAAAGTAATCATGCAGGGCGGACTGGGTCCATTGCAAGAGCTCGGTCTGCATGGCACCATGATCTGGTCGCTGGCTGCCAGTAGCGAACGTGAGACGGTGGTGCACTGGAAGTATTTCGTTGCCGGTGTCTCTGATGCAGATCTGCTGGCGCTGGCACCGGTGGTGGATGCGGTGCTGGGCGGACAGATTGATCGCCTGGCAGACCAGTTCAGTGATTCTGCAACCTCACAATGATGCCGGGTCGCGCTGTGCTATGATGCGCGACGAGCCGCCGGGAGACCCGACGGCTGCCGATGCTGGCTTTCGTGGCTCATGCCAGCTTGAGTCAGCTTATGCCTTGGGCCTGAGCACGAATTCCAGGCACTCAGTTCATGTCTTCAAGCTGTTTTTGCAGTTCCGGATCAGCCCGCACGGCCATGGCAATCTGATTGTAGGAATCGACATCCAGCCCGGCCTCTTCCACCGCCACCACCATTTCCTGATTGGCCTGTTGCCGCAACTGCTCGGATTGCTTCTGGTCGTCGGTGTTTTCCATCTTGTTGCTGTATTTTTTCTGGATGTCCAGAATGGACTTCTGCGCGTCGACAAATTTTTCCAGTTTTTCCACTGGCACTTCCGCAGGCGGCGCAGCATCCTGGGGCATGGACTGCTGAGCTGAAAGGCTGCTCGACAGCAGCAACAGCAGGGTGGCGAACATTGCAATAAGTTTGTTGAAATATGTCATGCTTGCTCCTTGTGATATGAATGATTGATAGAACGAGTTGAACAACTCTGATCCATCACGGAATCGCGATGGTGACAGTAAAACCAATGCAAAGCATTGATTTAACAATGAATTAACTTGATATTTCATTGTTGCGATCAGCCTAACACAGGTTTGAAAGACCTTGCAAACCGGATCAGGTTCTGGCCAACACAGCCACGTCAGCTGTCCCAGCCAGGATGTATCACACTGATGTATGCATGGCGGCTGAAACATATGCGGCAGCAAACGGTCTCTTGGGTTCGGCATCTGTCGGGGCTGGCAATCCCCCGGTGACCTGACTGGTATTGCTATAATCACCCGTCATTGGGCCCGTCAATCTGGGTGATCATGCTGAGGCGCCGTGCTGATGCGTTCAGCGCTGCCGGTGCCCAAGCTGCTGCAGCATGATCAGGGGCAGCAGGTCCGTGGATGCGCCACGCCAGAGACAACCGATTATCTTCAGGACATCATGTTTCATTCATCATCAAAACAAGCCAATTTTCTGCGATGCGCCGCATTGTTGCCGATGCTTCTGCTGGCTGCCTGTCAGGGTGAAAAGCAGACCGTGATCAAGCCGGAACCGAAACCGGAGCAGCAGCAACCGCAGCAGGAAGAAAAAAAGCCGGAAATGTCCTTGAGCGTGCCGTTGCCGCTACCGCAAGCACAGCAGCAACCCCAGCAACAGCAGCAACAACAGCAACAACAGCAACAACAGCAACAACAGCAACAACAACAGCAACAACAGCAACAACAGCAACAGCAACAGCAGCAACAGCAACAGCAGCAGCAGCAGCAGCAGCAGCAGGCAGATCCCGCCAGCCTGCAGCAGCAGGCCACCGCCGCCGAGCAGGCCGCCGCTGCGGCAGAGGCCGCCAGCGCTGCGGCGGCACAAGCGCTGGCTGAACTGCAGGCAGCCGTTGCACAGCAGCGCGCTAGCGCCGAGCAGATGACTGCTGAGCCAACGCCTGACGAACAGTCGTCTGCGCAAGCAATGGCTACCACGCAGAACAGTGCCCAGGCCGAGGCTGCTGCCCGACAGCAGGCAATGGCGCAGGCACTGACAGCGACTGTTGAACAGGCAGCACGCGCCGATGCTGCCTCCCAGGCGGCGCAAATCGCGGCGGAACTGGCTGCAGCCAGAGCAGCACAGCTTGCCGCAGCCGAACAGGGCGCAGCCAGCAGCGCGCATCAGCAGCAGAATCAGACATTGGCAGCGGCGGCGCAGCAGGCGGCGAATGCGGCTCGGGCGGCGGCGCAGGCTGCCGCGCAGTCGGCACAACAGGCTGCCGCCACACCCGGTGTCAGTGCCGCCATGCAGGCGCGTGCCGAGCAGGCGGCAGCGGCAGCCATGGCTGGCAATGCCGCGATGCTGGAGGCAGGACAGACAGCAGCCGCTCAGGGCCAGAACAATCAACGCCAGACGAATCAGGCGAAGGCGATGCAATCCGGTCTCGACCAGCGTTATCTGCAGGCGCTGCAGAGTTTTGACGCCGATCTGCGCCGCGCCAACGCCAGCGCTGCGGTTGCTGGCTCACAATCCGGTCGCGCAGGCGGTGGCGCAGGCATTGGCGGTGCCGGACTGTCGCTGGATGAGGACAGTGCAGAAACCGGCCGTGCCGTCAATACCGGCGAGTCTGGCGTGGGATCCATTGGCAATGGCAACAACACGGCGCGCTATCCAACCCCGCCGGGCATTCCGGGCGGGGCCGATGACGACATTGTCGCGCGCCAGTTGCGTGAGGCTGCCGAAAGCGAATCTGACCCGGAATTGCGTGAGAAACTGTGGGAAGAGTATCGCCAATACAAGAACGCCCGGCGCTGAGAGCTGAGGCTGGATCATTGCCCATGCATCTGCCTGTCCACCGTTCACTGACCTGGGTTAGGGGGGCCCTGAATAACTCTGCGCGGGATAACTCTGCGCGGGCTCGACGGCGTCTTTGCGTGAGGTTTCCAAGCCTGCTGCTTGCAGCGGTGCTGCTGCTGGGTGCCTGTGCGGCGCCGGCACCGCGTCCGGAGCAGCCTCTGACACCGCTGCGGCAGGCCACCACAGAACTGCCCGCTGCCGATGTGCTTAATGTCAATGTCACGGTGTTCGAGGCCGATCTGCCGACTGGTGAAGCGCCAGAAATCCAGCAGATTTATCGTGATATCAGGGCGGCTGAAGCGCGCTACATTCCGTATCATCTGCGCCAGGTGCTGGAGGCGTCCGGCCACTGGGGGGATGTGCGCGTGGTGCCCGAAGCAACGCCTGCCGCCGAGCTGAAGATCAGTGGTCGTATCCTTGAATCACACGGTGATGAGCTGCGATTGCAGATCCTGGCAGTGGATGCCAGTGATCGTGTCTGGCTGGATCGTCAGTATCAGGCTGTGGCCGATGTCGGAACTTACAACCGTCGCCGCGGTGCCGCGATTGCGTCCGTCGAAGATGACCCGTTTCAGGACATCTATCACCGCATTGCCAACGACCTGGTCGCGGCCAGGGCGGAGTTGCCAGCTGTCGACAAGCTTGCGGTACAGCAGCTTGCCGAGATCAGGTTCGCCGCCGATCTGGCACCGCAGGCCTATGCAGAGCTGCTACAGCGTGAGCGCGGCCGCCTGCGCTTGCGGGCCATGCCGCCAGCAGATGATCCCTTGCTGGCACGCATAGATCTGGCCGCGCAGCGGGATGCAGCCATGGTGGATACGCTGGATCAGTATTACCGTGATTTTCACCAGCGCATGGCCGAGCCCTACCAGAACTGGCGGGCGGCCAGCTACCAGGAAATCCGCAATCTGCGGGAGTTGCAATATCAGGCGCGTTCGCGCAAGGCTTTGGGGATCATGGCCATTATCGGCGGCATCGCCGGTGTCGCTGCAGCGGATGGAAATCTTGGTTCGACGCTGTCCACAGTGGCCATTGCCGGTGGCATCTACTCGCTGTCCAGCGGTATCGACAAAGGCCGCCAGACCAACATGCATGTGGCTTCGCTGCAGGAACTGGCACGCTCACTGGGCAATGACATGCAGCCGCGCACGCTGGCGCTGCGCGACAACACTGTGCGGCTAACCGGCTCGGCCGAATTCCAGTACCGGGAGTGGCGCGCGCTGCTGGCCGAGATGATCGAAGCCGATGTCATGAGCCCTCCCACATCGTCTGCGGACACCGATCTGCAGCCCATGGAAAACGATACGTGAGCAATGATTCTGCGCGCAAGCCGCCGCCAACCATTCGTCCAGCCGAATTCAAGCCGCCGCCCGAGCGCCGCCGCCGCTTCATGGCCCCGGCACTGGCGTTGTGGCTGCTGCCGCTGGCCGGTGCATTGGCAGCGGCCTTGCTCTGGTATGTGTTCACACTGCGTGCCGCCAGTCTGGTGATCACGCCGGAACCGGAACAGGTCAGTGTCTCCGGATTGAGCTGGTACCTGGATCAGCGCCTGCTGGCGCGGCCCGGTGACTATCGCCTGCGTGCCACAAAACCCGGTTATGCGGCTCTGGATACTGGCATCAGCATTCCTGTCGAGGGCGATGTACGGCTGGCTTTCGAGCTGCAGCCGTTGCCGGGACGGGTGGATTTTGCCAGCACCCCGGTGCCTGCCGAACTCACCATCAACGACGAAATGGCAGGTGTCACGCCATTGACCGGCATGCTGCTGGAAGGCGGTGATTACGAGCTGCTGTTCCAGGCTGAAGGTTATCAGCCACTGCGTCAGTCGCTGCAGGTGGCCGGGCTGGACGAGGCCCAGCAGGTCACTGTGACGCTGCTGCCACAGGCCCAGCTCATTATCAGCTCCACCCCGGCTGAGGCACAGGTCAGCATTGATGGTGAGGCGCGGGCCACCACGCCGGCGACACTGGGTCTGAATGCCGGTGAACACGAAATCCGGGTCAGCAAATCGGGCTATCGGGCATGGACCGAAACGGTGACCATTGCCGGCAGCGAAAAAGTGCAGCTGCCGGAGGTGGTGCTGGAGCGCGCGCCGGCGAGCATCCGCGTCAGCAGTGAACCCAGTGCGGTCAGCATCCGCCTCAACGGCGAGGCCAGTGGTCGCACGCCGCAAACGCTGCAGGTGGAGCCGGATCGCAGCAACGACATCGTGCTTGCCGCACCCGGCTATGAAACACTGCGCACCAGCATCCGCGTGCCGCCTAACGGCGTGCGTGAATACCACGGCAAGCTGAAGCCGATTCTGGGCGAAGTGCAGATCAGCGCCGAGCCGGCTGACACCCGCCTGCAGATCGCCGGCAAGGACGCCGGAGTCGCCAATCAGTTGCTGCGGTTGCCTGCGGTGCCCACCGAATTCATATTCAGCAAGCCCGGTTATGTCGAGCAGAAGCACACGCTGACACCGGATCCGGCCCGGCGCCAGACTCTGTCGGTGCAGCTGGAAACCGAACTGCAGGCTCGCTTGCAGAATTATCCTCAGCTGATCGAGACCGGTGACGGGCAGCGTCTGCGGCTGATCATGCCGGGGCGTTTTGTCATGGGTGCGGCGCGTGGCCAGCAGGGACGCCGGGCCAACGAGGTGCAGCGTCGGGTGGAGCTGACCCGGCCCTATTACATCGCCGAGCGGGAATTGACCAACGCGCAATTCCGTGCCTTCAGGCCGTCACACTCCAGCGGTATCGTTGATGACAAGACGCTGGATTTTGACCAGCAGCCGGTGGTGCGGGTGAGCTGGCAGGAGGCCGCCGCCTATTGCAACTGGCTGAGTGAGCAGGACGGTCTGACCCCGGCGTATGCCAACGTCGCAGGCAAACTGCAGCTGATCCAGCCGGTGACCACCGGTTATCGCCTGCCGACCGAGGCCGAATGGTCCTGGATGGCGCGCTTCGCCGGCAACCGCGAACTCAAATATCCCTGGGGCATGAGCATGCCGCCGGGTGATTCTGCCGGCAATTATGCCGATCTGGCCGCCCGGGAACTGACCCAGACCGCCATGCCCAACTATGAGGACGGCTGGGCTGCAGCTTCCCCGGTGGGTGCCTTTCGCCCGAATGAACTGGGCCTGTATGATGTCGGTGGCAACGTGTCGGAATGGACCAACGATTACTACAGCACCGGGCTGAATGCCGCCGCCGGGCTGCAACGCGATCCACTGGGGCCTGAGTCCGGCAGTTCGTGGGTGGTGCGTGGTGCCAGTTGGCGGCATGCCAGCATTACCGAACTGCGGCTGAGCTGGCGTGACAACGATGCCGCCGGCCGGGACGATCTGGGCTTTCGCATAGCCCGTTACGCGGAGTGACCATGAAGCATTTACCGAAACTGTTCTTGTGCGCCAGCCTGCTGCTGGCCGTGGTCATGCTCTGGCCGCAGCAGCAGGATCTGCTGCCAGCGCCGGAGTTGACCGAGTATGAATCACTGCCGCGGGACGTGGACACTGTAGACAGAAGTCTGGAGCAGACCGCAATGGCTCAGTCCGGACCGCTGGACTTCGTGCCCAGCGAGCAGATCGGCGCCGATCGGGCGGTCGATTTCCCGGCCGACATCTGATGGCTGCCGGCATGCCCAAGTCACGCCAGAGCAATCGGCTGTCGCGTGAATTCATGTTCCAGATGGCCGGTCTGCTGCTCATCGTGCTACTGGTGCATGCCAGTTACGTCGGCATTGTGCGGCCACTGGCGCAGGAACAGATGGTGGCCGAGCAGATCGCGCTGAGCGAAAACCCCGAGGCCACGCAGGAGCGCTCGGTGTGGATCATCCTGCGTGATCCGGAACAGGAAATCTGCATCATTCTGCTGTTGTGGGCGCTGCTGATCATGGGCGGCAAGCTGCGCAATGTGTATTTCGAGCGCCAGCAGTTGCAGCGCGACCTGATCTCGGTGATCGAGGGGCAGAGCATTCTGGTCGAGGATGCGCGCGATTATGCCCGCGCCATCGAGGCACTGGAGCCGGCGGCGCGCGAATCCCTGTATGCACGTGCCCTGCACAGCGCCCTGCGCCGCTTTCAGGCCACCCACAACCTGCAGAACGTGTCCGAGGCAGTGGATTCGGTGTGCACCGCCGAACACGAGCGCATGGATTCAGAGCTGGCCATGGTGCGCTACATCGCCTGGGCCATTCCGTCCATCGGCTTCATCGGCACCGTGCGCGGCATCGGCGGTGCACTGGCGCTGGCGCATCAGGCGGTGGAGGGCAACATCACCGGGGTCACCGCAAGTCTGGGCACGGCCTTCAACTCCACCCTGGTGGCGCTGCTGCTCAGTATCGTGGTGATGTTTGCGCTGTATCAGCTGCAACAACTGCAGGAGCGGCTGGTGCTGGACACCCAGACCGCCTGTGATCGCGATCTGATCCAGCACATGAAGGTGCGTGTGTGAATCGCTGTCTGATCGACATCAATGACGCCGGCATCCGCATCAGTGATGCCAGCGGCCTGCTGCGGCAGTCGCCCGGGCTGGCTTTTTTGCAGCATGGCGAACTGCTTACCGGCGAGCAGGCGGCGGCGCAATTCCGCACCAATCCGCGTGCCGGCAGTGATCGCTTCTGGCATCAACTGAGTCAGACACCACTGCCGCGCGCACTGGGTCCGGCCCGCACCCACGCCGATCTGGCCTGGTATCACCTGCGCGAACTGTGGACGCCGCTGGCGGCAGACTATGACCAGGTGCTGCTCACCGTGGGTGGGGACTTCGATCCCGAGCGTCTGAGTACCCTGCTCGGCATTGCCCGTGCCTGTGACATGCCGGTGCGCAGCGTGGTGGCGTCGGCGGTGGCGGCAGCGGCCAGTCACTGGCAGGTCGATGCCGCTGCGGCTGACGACGAACTGGTCTGTGTCGATGCACAGTGGCATCGGCTGCTGCTGGAACCCTTGCAGATCCGTGCCGGCCAGGTCAGCACGGAGGCGACCACGCCGCTGCAGCAGACTGATGTGGTGCGTCATGGACTGGCTGCGCTGTACGATCGCTGGGCACACATGATTGCGGAGGCGTTTTTGCAACGCACCCGGTATGATCCGCTGCACAACGCCGCCAGTGAGCAGCAGCTTTACGACGAGCTGCCGGGCTGGTTGCAGCGACTGACAACACAGCCGCAGTTGCAGCTCAAGCTGAGCGCCGGCGGCCATGACTTCAACATTGAACTGGAGCGGGAGCACTTCAGTGCCGCCGCAGCAGAATTGTATGCACCACTGTTACAGCAGGCAGCTGCGCGGCAGCGTCCGCTGCTGCTGCGGCAGCGATTGACGCTATTGCCGGGGCTGGTCGAGCAGCTGCAGCAGCACGCTGAGGTGCATGTGGTCGCCGACGACACGGTGAGCAGCCACCTGCTGCGCATTGCCGCCGATCTGATCAGTGATGATGCGGACGCGGTGCGTCATCACCTGGTGCTGGCATTGGCCGACGCCGATGCCAAAACAAACAGTGCAATCCCAACAACCAGTGCAGCACTGCCGCCGACGCACCTCAGCGATGGCGTGTCGCTGTGGCGTCTTGATGACGCTGGCCTGGAACTGCCGCCGCCAGGTCCTGGCCAGCTGGCACCCGCCAGCGTGGCACGATTGCTGCGCCATAGCGATGGTCGGGTCAGTCTGCAGCCGGGTTCCGCGCAGGCCATGGCGGCCCTGCAGATCAACGCCGAGCCGGTGGCAATGGCTGCCACCGGGTCGCCGCCGTCGCTGCAAGCCGGTGATCGCATCACGGTTGCCGGCGAGCAGTTCGTGCTGTTGCGACAGGTTCACTGAGCGAGCCTGCGGCCATGGCAAGGCGCGAAGAACTGACTTTCAGCCTGTCCTTCCTGGATGTCATGTCGGTCGGACTGGGGTCGGTCATCCTGCTGTTTCTGATCATCAATCATGCCAGCGAACAGCGCTCGCAGGAATCCTACGCCGAGCTGCAGGCGTCGGTGGGCGAGCAGCAGGCACGCCATATCGAATTCCAGTACCAGGCCGACGAACTCGGCCAGGCCATCCGCGACACTGAGGCCGAGCTGGCAGGCATGCGCGCCGCCATTGACCGCCTGTCGCAGCAGTTGGAAGACGACGCGCCGCCAGCGCCAGAACTGGCCGCGCAGCGTGCCAGAGTCAAATCCCTGCAACAGGAGGTCAGCGCGCTGGAGCAGCGGGTCGCAAACCTGCGCGAGCAGGCCCGCAGCCAGGACAACAACGCCAATATTGAGCGACTGGATGACGGTGACCGGCAGTATCTGACCGGGTTGAAGATCAGCGGCAGCCGCATTCTGTTTCTGGTCGATGCCTCGGCCAGCATGCTGGATCCGACCATTGTCGGCACCATTCGCCGGCGCAACATGTCCGACGACGATCGTCGCGCCGCACCAAAATGGCAGCGCACGCTGGCCACGGTGGAGTGGCTGGCGGCGCAGATACCGCGCGAGTCCAGTTTCCAGATCTACCTGTTCAACAATGAAACCCGCTCGGTGCTGCCCGACACCACCGGTACCTGGCTCAAGGTGACCGGTGAACCGGGCCTGACCCAGGCGCTGGCAGCATTGCGTCAGGTGGTGCCAGGTTCGGGCACCAGCCTGTATCGAGCCTTCGCTGCCACCGCTGCGATCACCCCGCGCACCGACAACATCTACCTGATCACCGATGGCCTGCCAACCCAGGGGCTGATGGCCAATGAGCAGGGTCTGGTCAGTTCCCGGCGCCGTCTCACCATGTTCAGCGAGGCAATCCGGGTGGTGCCCAGGGTGGTGCCGGTGAACACGATACTGTTGCCGATGGAGGGCGATCCGTTTGCTGCCAGTGCTTTCTGGCAGCTGTCGCAACTGACCGGCGGCGTGCTGCTGTCACCACCGGACGATTGGCCATGAAACAGACAGTGAGTCAATCATGGCGATACTGAAGCGGCGCAAAAGTGGTCTGCAGGCCAACCTGCTGTCGTTTCTGGACGTCATCAGTTCCGGCTTTGGTGCCATTGTCATGCTGCTGGTGATCACCAAGACCGCTGAGCCGGTGCGTGAAACCGAAGCGCGCGATCAGTTGCAGCAGCGCGCGCAGCAATTGGCGCTGGAAATACCTGCGATCCAGCAGGACATCGCCAGCAAGCAGGCATACCTGGCCGAGATCGAGGCGGAAAAACAAGCCATGCAAAAGCGCCTGCAGGCGCTGCGGCCACAGGCCAGCGAGCAGGGCGAGCGGGCACTGGATCAGCGTGCCCTGAGTACAGTCAGCGAGCGACTGGCGCAAGCGCGACAGTCCCTGACCGAGGAAATGCGCCGACTGCAGCAATCCAGTGAACGCCGTGACGATGCCATCGGTGGCATTCCCATCGACAGTGAGCACATCGTTTTCATCATCGATACTTCCGGCAGCATGCAGCGCATCTGGCCTGCGGTGGTGCGCAAGGTGGAGGAGGTGCTGTCGGTGTACCCGCGCGTGCGCGGCATCCAGATCATGAACGACATGGGCGAGTTGATGTTCCAGCAGTACGCCGGGCAGTGGATCCCGGACACCCCGGTGCTGCGCCAGCAGGTGATCGAGCGTCTGCGCCTGTGGCAGCCATTTTCCAACTCGTCACCAGTGGAGGGCATCGAATCGGCCATGCGCATGTTTGCTCGCCGCAGCGAGTCCTTCAGCATTTATGTGTTTGGTGACGAATTTGGTGGCAGCACGCTGCAACCGGTGTTGGATCGGGTTGCCATGCTCAATCCGAAAGGCCCGGATGGCAAACCATCGGTGCGCATTCATGCCATCGGCTTTCCATCGCAGTATCTGCCGCGCGGCGTCAGCAACAGCGGCATCAGCTTTGCTGTGCTGATGCGCGAACTGACGGCACAAAATGGCGGCACCTTTGTGGGTCTGCGTCAGGAAGGCTGACGGCATGTATGTCGCTTTCCAGCCACCGCTGCGCATCCAACGACCATCGCCGGCATAATCCGTCATCATGCTGTAACTGTCCCGGCCTGAAGCAAGCCTATGAAAACCATCTCACCTGTGGCCACCGGGCTGGCAGCGGCACTGTTCGCGTTCAGTTTCTGGGGTGTGGCACCGCTGTATTTCAAGTTGCTGGCGGCAGTGCCGGCAGCCGAGATCATCGGCCACCGCATCATCTGGTCGGCGGTGTTTCTCAGCGCCTTTCTGCTCTGGCGTGACGGGCCGGGATTCTGGCGTGGCCTGCAACTCAAGCGCCGGGAGCTGGCCATGCTGCTGCTCAGCGGCACGCTGGTGGCCATCAACTGGCTGGTGTTTGTCTGGGCAGTGATTCACGATCAGGTGCTGGCCACCAGCCTCGGCTATTTTATCAATCCGCTGGTCAGTGTCGTGCTGGGCATGCTGTTTCTTGGCGAGCAGCTGTCGCGCTTGCGCTGGCTGGCATTTGCGGTGGCGGCGGTGTCGACCACCTGGATGGCCATGCACATCGGCAAGCTGCCCTGGGTCGCGCTCACGCTGGCGGTCAGTTTCGGCTTTTACGGACTGGTGCGCAAACAACTGGCAGTGGGGCCACTGAAAGGGCTGCTGTGGGAAGCCATCCTGCTCAGCGTGCCGGTGGCGGCCTGGTTTCTGTGGCTTGGTCCGGATCAGCCGTTCGCGTTTGGTCACGGCGATGTCGCCATCAATCTGCTGTTGATGGGCTCCGGTCTGGTCACGCTGTTGCCCCTGCTGGCATTCAATGTCGCCGCGAAGAATCTGGATCTGTCGGTGGTCGGCTTCGTGCAGTATCTGGCGCCGACGATCAGTTTTCTGCTCGCGGTGTTCATTTTTCACGAGCCGTTCGATCAGGTCAGACTGTTGGCCTTCTGCGGGATCTGGCTGTCGCTGCTGTTGTTCACCATCGATCCGCTGCTGCGCCGCCGGCGGCGACTGAGGCTGTCGGCGGTGGGTCCGGATCGACCGGATAAGGCATGAAGTGGCTGATGCGATTCGGGTTTATTTGTAAAAAAATCGTAATGCGCGCAGTTTTTTTGCTATCTTAGTTGCGGCTTCAAGTGCTGGAAAAGAAACCTGGGACAAGGTGCAGCAGGGTAGCAAAGGCACATCCAACCAGTACAGACATATGGCGATCAGTGTTTCGACCGTCCGCGAGGGCTGGTCGGGCAGCCTGGTTGCCGGGCTAATAGATTTTTTTGCTTTCGTTTACAACTCACTGATATTCAGGCGGGAACCATGAATCATATCAATCAAAACTGTGGCAGCTCCGGCGTCAGTCAGGGCATTTGGGCAGGTGCTGTGCGCATCTGGATCAGTCTCGTGCTGATCAGCATGCTGGCCATGGCCAGTGTCGCGGCGCAGGCGCAGGACGACACCGATGCAGAAGACGAGGAATCGCCCAAGGCCCTGCAGGCGGTGACGGTGACCGCGCAAAAGCGTGAGGAAAACATCCAGGATGTGCCGATTTCCGTGGCGGTGCTCAGTGGTGAGGCGCTGGATGTGCTGGGTTCCGGTGGCTTTGACATCCGTCAGCTGTCGTCCAGGTTGCCCAGCCTGCAGATCGAATCGTCCTTCGGTCGCGCCTTTCCACGCTTTTATGTGCGTGGTCTCGGCAACACCGATTTTGATCTCAACGCCTCCCAGCCGGTGTCCTTCGTGGTCGACGGTGTGGTGCAGGAAAACCCGATTCTGAAAGGGTTTCCGATCTTTGACATCGAACGGGTGGAAAATCTGCGCGGTCCGCAGGGCACACTGTTTGGTCGCAACACACCCGCGGGTGCAGTGATTCTGGAATCGCGCAAACCCAGTCAGGTTGCCGATGGCTATGCCCAGATCAACTATGGTCGCTTCAACATGGTCAATTTTGAAGGTGCTGTGGGTGGTGCCCTGTCCGACAACTGGTCCAGTCGCCTGTCGGTGTTGTTCCAGCGTCGCGATGACTATGTCGACAACACTTTCACCGGCGAGGATGATGCGCTGGAAGGTTATGACGAAGTCGCCGGCCGCCTGCAGTTTCTCTATGACAATGGCGATGGCTTTAGCGCATTGACCAACTTTCATTTCCGCAGTCTGGATGGTACCGCGCGCCTGTTCCGTGCCAACATCATCCAGCCCGGCAGCAACGATCTGGTGGATGATTTCAGGCGCCGGGAGGTGTCCATTGATGGCACCAACTTCCAGGATCTGGATGCATTTGGCGGTTCATTGACATTGAGCTGGGAAGCCGGTGATTACACCGTGACCTCGATCACTGGTGTCGAGCATGCCGACATCCTCAGTCGAGGTGATGTGGATGGTGGCTTCGGCGCGTCCTTTGCGCCGCCGTTCGGCCCTGGTTTCATTCCCTTTCCGGCTGAATCCGCCGATGGATTGCCCGAGCACATCCAGATCACCGAGGAATTCCGCATCGCCAGCAATTTCTCCGGCCCGATCAACTGGCAGGGTGGTCTGTACTTCTTTTTTGAAGACCTGACCATCGACAGCTTCAACTTCAACACGCTGGCCGGTGGCGTGCAGGACGGTTTTGCGCAACAGGAACAGGAAGCGACCACGGTGGCCGCATTTCTGTCCGGCACCTTTGACCTGACTGATCGGCTGACGCTGCAGGTTGGCGGTCGCATCTCGCATGACGAGAAGGACTTCCGCGCCCAGCGCACGCAATCGCCGATTGGTGGAGGGGCCACCGGCGTGCTCACGGCAAAACCGCGTGATACCGAGTTCAGTGGCGATGTCAGCCTCAATTTTGCTGCCACCGATGCGGTCAACTACTATGCCCGCATCGCCCGGGGTTTCCGTGCTCCCAGCGTGCAGGGACGTCTGCTGTTCGGTGACACCATTTCGGTGGCCGATACCGAGGTGCTGCACTCCTTTGAGCTGGGGGTCAAATCGCTGATGCTGGACAACCGCGTTCGCGCCAACTTCTCCCTGTTCAACTACATCATTGATGATCAGCAACTGACCGCCGTTGGTGGTCAGGCCAACTTCAACCAGCTGATCAACGCCGACAAAACCGTTGGCCGTGGCTTCGAGCTGGACGTGGAGGCCTTTGTCTCGCAGAACCTGACCTTGACCGCCGGACTCAGTTTCAACGACACCGAAATCAAGGACGATCAACTGTTCATCCAGCCCTGTGGCGGCGGTTGTACCGTGCTTGATCCGGCCGGAGATGTGCCGGGCACGGTCTCGATCGACGGCAACCGCTTGCCGCAGGCACCGCGCTGGGTCGCCAACAGCACGCTGCGTTATGGCATTCCCGTCGGTGAGGGCGAAGTGTTCTTCTTCACTGACTGGGCGTATCGTTCCGCCGTCAATTTCTTTCTCTACGATTCCGCCGAGTTCCGCGGCGAGTCGCTGCTGGAAGGCGGGGTGAGAGTGGGTTACCAGTGGGATCTGGGTAACCAGGAAGCAGCCCTGTTCGTGCGCAACATCACCGACAACACCACCATTGTCGGTGGCATCGATTTCAACAACCTGACCGGCTTTGTCAACGAGCCGCGCATCTGGGGCGTGGAATACCGCATCGGCTTCTGAGCTCACCCAGCATCCCTTTCTAGAGCCTGCAGCACTGCTGCAGGCTGCGGCGATGACCATTGTCATGCCGCAATTCGTTACCATATACGTTCATGGTGGCTCCTGGTGGTCCGCCCGCGACGATCAACTGTCAACCCCGTCAGGCCCGGAAGGGAGCAGCGGTCGCAGTCAGATTCGGGTGCCGGGTCAAGGCTGTCAGGGGCCGCCTCCCATATCGACACACAGCACATGAGCGCAGATTCCGAATCCCCAGCAACAACCGGCAGCCTGCTGACCAGCCAGACGCAGACATCCGGCGACAGCGACTACCTGGTGCCGGCCAGACGCTGGCGGCCAAAGACTTTCGCCGAACTGGTGGGGCAGGAGCCGGTGGTGAGGGCATTGCAGAACGGCCTCAATGCCAACCGCGTGCATCATGCCTTTCTGTTCACTGGCACGCGCGGTGTCGGCAAGACCACGCTGGCACGCATTCTCGCCAAATGCCTGAACTGTGAAACCGGTGTCAGCGCCGATCCCTGCGGTGAGTGCGGTGCCTGTGTCGCCATTGATGCCAGTCGCTTTGTTGACCTGATCGAAGTCGATGCGGCCTCGCGCACGCGCGTCGAGGACACCCGCGATCTGCTCGACAATGTGCAGTTTGCCCCCACCAGCGGGCGCTACAAGATTTACCTGATCGACGAAGTGCACATGCTGTCCGGACACAGCTTCAATGCGCTGCTGAAGACGCTGGAAGAACCGCCGGCGCACGTCAAATTCATCCTTGCCACCACCGATCCGCAAAAGCTGCCGGTGACCATACTGTCACGGTGTCTGCGCTTCAATCTGCGCCGCGTCGATGCCGCTGTGCTGCGCAGCTTCATGCAGCAGAAACTGGCAGCCGAGGGTCTGGCCACTGACGAGACCGCGCTGGGCTACATTGCCGCAGCGGCCGATGGCAGTGTGCGTGACGGACTCAGCCTGCTGGATCAGGCTCTGTCATACAGTGATGGCAGCCTGCAGCCGGAAGCGGTCATGACCATGCTGGGCATGCTTTCGGATCGGTACCTGACCGGCCTGCTGCAAGCTCTGGCCGCGGGCGATGCCGCTGCGCTGATCGAGGTTTGTGGGGAAATCAATGCTGCGGGCAACAGCCCGGAGCGGGTGCTGGCTCAGTTGGCCCAGAGTCTGCACCGGATCAGCCTGTTGCAGCTGCTGCCGGATTATGATCTGCCCGCGGAACCGGACATGGATCTGCTGCGCAGCATGAGCAAGCGCCTGGCGGTGGAGGATGTGCAGCTGTTTTATCAGATTGCGATCAAGGGTCAGGAAGATCTGAAGCTGGCACCGGACCCACGCGTCGGTCTGGAGATGACGCTGCTGCGCATGCTGGTGTTCCGGCCCGCGCCAGTGTGTTCAACACCAACCGACAGCAATGCAGGCGACGACAGCGCCCGGTCTGAAGACGACCAGGCGGACAGCAGTGCGGCCACTAATGCGGCCATTGATGCAACTGCAACCCCCGCGCCGTCGGCGCCGACACCAATCGACAGCACGACGGACAAGCCAGAATTGCCCGGTCAGCCGCCGCATGCCGCTGACTCAGCTGGCCGCCCATCGCCGCGTACCGCCAGCGACCAGCTGCCGCTGCAACCTGGGCAGTGGTCAAAGTGTTGCGCCAGTCTGGGCTTGCAGGGACCTGCGCTGCTGCTGGCCAGCCATCTGCAATTGCAGACCGTTGACAGCGCTGCCGGTGTGCTGAAGTTTCTGCTGGCGGCAGACGATGAGCACCTGCGCAATGAGCACAGCATGGAAGAGCTGCATCAGGCACTGACAGCCAGTCTGCAGCGGGATTGTCGCATACAGATCGAACTCAGCCACGAACCATTGACCACGCCTGCCAGTGAGGCCGCCGCTGCCGATGACGAAAAACATCAGCAGGCGCTGCTCGCCGTGCAACAGGATCCAGCCATCAATGCCATGATGCAGACATTTGGTGCTGAAATCGTGCCGGGCTCGGTGAAACCTTCTACACTGCACTGACCAGAGATTTGGAACACAGCTATGATCAAAGGACAATTGGGCAACATGATGCAACAGGCACAGAAGTTGCAGCAGGGCGTACAGAAAGCACAGCAGGAAATTGAAAATCTGAGCATTTCCGGTCAGGCCGGTGGTGGTCTGGTGAAGGTGCAGATGAACGGCAAGTACCTGGTACAGCGGGTTCAGCTGGATGCTTCAGCACTGGATGATCGGGAAATGCTGGAAGACCTGATTGCCGCGGCGTTCAATGACGCCGGGCAGAAAGTGCGCACCGCCACCCAGGAAAAGCTCAGTGATGCCACCGGTGGGCTGCCGTTGCCGCCGGGACTGTTCGGCTGATTGCGCCAGCACGATGCCTCTGGGCGATGCGCCCCAGCCAGCAGCGGTCATGAGTCCATCATCACAGCAGGGTCAGCCGCAGCAGGACTCCGGCGAGGACGCCCTGCAATACCTGTTGCGTACCTTGCAGGTGCTGCCCGGTGTGGGCCAGCGCAGCGCCCAGCGCATGGCGCTGCACTTGCTGGAGCGCAATCGCAGCGGTGCCCGTGAGCTGGCTGCAGCACTGCAGCTGGCGATGAGTGAAGTGCGCCACTGCCGCCAATGCCGCAATCTGGCCGTGACCGAGCTGTGTGGCATCTGCCGCAACCAGAACCGTGATCAGAGCCTGTGCTGTGTGGTGGAAACCCCTGCCGATGTGATGGCGCTAGAGCATGCCGGGGTCTATTCCGGACGTTATTTCGTGCTGCTGGGGCGGTTGTCACCGCTGGACGGTATCGGGCCGGAACAGATCGGCATGGCCGAACTCGAACAGCAGCTGGCAGCCAATCTGATCAGTGAGCTGATTGTCGCCACCAATGCCAGCATCGAAGGCGAGGCCACCGCGCACTACATTCGTGAACTGGCATCAAGACATCAGGTAGAACTGACCCGCATCGCCCAGGGCGTGCCATCCGGTGGTGATCTTGAATACGTCGACAAAAACACCCTGGCACTGGCATTCAATCATCGGCTGCCGATGCGCTGAGATCCTTGTCGCTCCCGGCATGCTTGCGTTGATCGTCGCAGTAATCATTGCAGCGGGAGAATGGCCAGACAGGCCTGCAACCCACTAAAACATAAAAAACCGCCTGCAGAGACTGCAGGCGGATCCGGCCCCCCGGAATGTTGTTGTTATTGTTCGCAGTGTCAGTTGTCCTGGCTTGGCGGATCAGATTTTGCCGGTATACCGACAGTCTGTGATCCGCTTACTGCTGATCGCTGACCCGCAGCAGGTCACGGTTCTTGTCCACCGTGGCCAGGCCGATGCCTTTCACATTGACCAGTTCATCGACGTGGGTGAACGGTCCGTTCTGATCGCGGTAGGCGACAATCGCCGCTGCTTTGCTGCTGCCGATGCCTTTCACATTCAGCGCGATTTCCTCAGCCGAGGCCTGGTTGATGTTGACCGGTTCTGCGGCCAGTGTGATGCCGCTGATCAGGGCACACAGCAAAACGGTGATGGCGGTGATGTTTCTGATGGTCTGCAACATGATGGTACTCCTGGGGAACATTGGTCCCGATGATTGAAATGTCCGCCTGATACAGCGTTGCGGCTGATCTGGCTCCCCGCCTTGATTGGCGTGAGTACAGATTAGAATCTGAGCCGCGTCGTCACCATCAGCAGATCGCCTGGCGGTTTGTAGGAAAAAGCCGGTTGCAGATGTATGATTTTTGCGGGCAATTATCCACAAAGGCTGTGGATAAGTCTGTGTATGAAATGCCGGCAGCCAAGTTGCCATTGACTGCGTGCAGATTGGCTAAAAATTGATCACATTGCAATAAAATCAATTAAATCATGATTTTATGACAACTAATTGAGAAAGCAAAAGATAAAAATTTTGTAACTTGACTGTCATACAAGCGCTGGCGCTGCTTGTGAGTAAATATTCTGTGTTTAAGCAGAAAAAGCTTGACTGTCAATTTTTTTGCTGATAGAGCGCGCGCCGCAAAAGCCGTTTTTCCAGCCGGTTTTTGAACCCTTTGACGGTTTCCATCTGCATTCTTTGCAACCGTTGTGATTGTCGCTGTACCTCCGGCGTGGTTAGCAGCGCCAGCCATGGCAGCTTCCATTTCGGCTGTCGCTGCAACCATTTCAACGCCGCCGCCAGCGCCAGCTCATCGCTGTCCAGATCGCTGCCGAACGGCCAGCGTGGCAAGCTGGCAGCAAGTTCCGCTGACAGCCGCTGCTGCAGTCCTGCAGGTGTATTGTGTCCACATTCTGCAGGTACCTGCCAGATCGCTTCCAGTTTGCCGGCAGCGATCGCCTGCTGTCGCAGCGCCTGCTGGAAACGGCTGTCGGCGATGCAGATCATGCGCTTGATGCATTCGGCATCATGCTGACCGCGCAGATCGGCAATGCCGTACTCGGTGATGACGATGTCGCGCAGATGCCGAGGTATGGTCTGTTGCGGATACTCCCAGACGATATTGCTTTCCAGTCCGCTCATGGCTTCGCGCACGCTGCGCAACATGAGAATGGAGCGCGATTCATCCAGCGCGTGGCCCATGGCGACGAAATTGTACTGACCGCCAACGCCGCTGACCAGGCGGGCATCGGCGAGCTGATCCGATACCGCTGCCCCAAGCAGGGTCATTTTCATGCAGGTGTTGACGAAGCGCGCCCGGTGTCGTTGCACACGATCCAGCTCCTCGCCGCCGTACAGCTGGTTGATGCGTGATACGCGCGTCATCATGAACTTTGCCCGCTCGCTGTCCGGCATCTCCTGCAGGCTGGTGTAAAACCACTTTGAGCCGAGGAAGAAGGCAGCGTGCAGCAGTTTGCCATGGCGCAGGCCGGGACCAAGAAACGGGCTGATGCGGTCACTGAAATCGCGTTCCTGATCGATCAGCGCCGGGGTGCTGTGATCACCCCGGTTCAGGTATTCATCGTTGAGGCTGGTCTCGACATGCAGCAGCCCCCAATGCTGCAGCCAGTCCAGCTCATGCGGTCGCAGGGCATGGTTGATGACGCCATGCGCGGCCAGCGCCTGCAGCAGCACGTCGCTGGCGGGGCATGCTTCGACAAAGCTGTTGAGGACGGTTTGCAGACCGACGTCGTCGTACACCTGACGGCGCAGGATGCCGGCCTCATACAGGTGCAGAAAGCCGTCCATGAACATTTCGCTGGCCGCATACAGTCCTTTCACGAACGGTTTGCTGCCGCCGTGATCGCGCAGCAGCTCAGCGTAGCGCTGCTCGATGTTCAGCGCCTGCAGCAACTGCTGATAGGATTGCGGTTGCTGCTGGCGCAGAATGGCGGCGTGACAGATGGCGTCACCCAGTGCGCCGATGCCGATCTGCAGGGTGCCGCCATCGCGCAGCAGCGTGCTGGCATAAACCCCGATCATGTGCTCGGCCAGCCCCACCGGGCCGCGCGGCACCGCAAACGGCAGGTGATACAGCGCCGGATCATCGATGATATGATCGAAAAAGTCGGCACCCACCTCGGCATCACCGGCCATGTACGGCAGTCCCGGGTTGACCATGGCGATGGTGACCACCTGGTCGCGCCGCGCGGCCACCCGGTCCAGCAGATCCAGCGTGACATCCGGATTGCAGCTCAGGCTGTAGCGCGGATTGGCGGCATCGCCATTGCTGGCCACCATCTGGCAGATGACATTGACGCCAATGTTGTCCATGTCGCGGGCGACGTGGGTGTAGTTGCTGCTGATGTAGTTCTGCTGTGCGGTGTCATTGTGCAGCATGCTGCCGGATTGCAGGTAGAACTCGTGCACCGTGACATTGTCCGGCAATTGCTGTTTTTGCAAATCGCGCAGATACTCCAGATGCGGGTAATCGGCACCGAAATGCCGCTGCAGAAATGGGGCCAGAAAGCGTTGCTGCAGCCCCTTGCCGGCGGTCGGTACCGCCAGCGACAAGGCGGTAAAAATGATCAGTTCTACATCGGCATGCTGCTGTGCATGGCGGTAGAAGGCGTTCAGCACCGGGTTGGGTTTGCCCAGGCCCAGCGGTGTGCCGACGATCAGGCGCTTGCCCACACGGGCGATGGTCTGCTCGACCAGGGTTTGCAGGGTCATGAATAATCCGGGTTGAGATCGATTGCGTGCGTGCGTGCCAGCTGCAGGGCCCAGGCCTGCAGCTGATCCAGTACGCTGAGAGCAGCATCGCCGTGACTGGCGGTGGTTGATGCATCCAGGCGCAGCTGCTGCAGCAGCTGCAGATAGTCCTGCAGCGGCAGATGATCGCAGTCGCTGAGGGTACGGCGACAGTGTTCATGCCAGTGTTGCTGCTCCGCTGGCGTGAGGCTGTCGGGATGGTTGCGGGCGCGATAGCGAAACAGCATTTCGGGGATGCGCTCATCGTCGTGTGCGGGCAGTGGGTGTGGCCAGTCCCGGCAGTTGGTCTGGCGCAGTCGCTGCAGCAGAGCACGATCTGCCGAGGAAAAAAAGCCCTGATAAATCATCCGGTCCGGATCTGTGACAGCATGGAACTGCCGCTGTGCAAACAGGCCCACAATGCGCCGCGACAGGGCGGCATCGGCCTGCAGGTGCTCACGGTGTCGCCGGGCGGCCTCGATATCCGTTCCCGGCGTCTTGCCGGATACATCCGGCAGGGTGTTGATGGGAGCCAGCATCGGTGCCCGGTTGAGTTTGATGGTCTTCACCGGCAGCCGCTGGTAATCCTCGGGCAGGTCAGCGCTGCTGGTAAACAGCAGGTCTTCAAGCTGGTCGCTGTCGAGTCCGGCAAACTGGCGTGGATCGACACTGAGGTCATAGACAATCATCTGGCTGGCGATGTCAGGGTGACGCGCCAGCGGGGTGATCAGCGCCGTACAGTGCTGCTTGGCGGGGTAACGCGAAGAGCTGTGCAGCAGCAGCTCATGGGTCGCCAACAGTTGCTCGACCTTGTGCTTGTCGCGCAGAGACAGTCCCCATTGCCACAGTTTTGGATTGGCCTGAGCCAGCAGGCGGGCCAGACCGATGGTGGCCCGCACATCTGCCAGTGCATCGTGTGCCTGGCCGTGTTCCAGCGCGTTGGCCGCTGCCAGATCCTCCAGCCGGTAAGAGGGCGTGCCATCCTCATGCTGCGGCCAGTTGATGCCGTCGGGTCGCAACGCAGAGAACATGCGCGTGAGGTCGATCAGGTCAAACCGGCTGTTGCCGTTTTTCCATTCATGGGTGTAGGGATCATACAGATTGCGGTAAAGCAGATTGCGGGTGAACTCGTCGTCAAAGCGGAAGTTGTTGTAGCCCAGCGTGCAGGTCAGCGGCACACTGACAGCGGCTTCGATGGCGGCGGTGAAGTCCGCCTCGCACAGACCCTCGCGCTGCGCCAGCTGCGGCGTGATGCCGGTGATCAGGCAGGCCTGCGGATGCGGCAGGCGTTCCTCACCGGGCTGACAATAGACCACCAGCGGATCACCGCTGGGCTTGAAGTCGGCATCGGTGCGCACGGCGGCAAACTGGCAGGCCCGGTCCAGCGCCGGATTGGTGCCGAAGGTCTCATAGTCATGAAACAGAAAACTGGCCTGCACGGCTTGCGACCGGTTGCTGTTGCAGCTCAGCTGTCGAGACTGGAGCTGCCGCTCTGGCGGCTTTTTATCCAGTCATTCACCCGCTGTTCGAGTATGTTCAGTGGCAGCGAGCCGCTGCCCAGCACCAGGGCGTGGAAGTCGCGCACAGCAAACGCAGCGCCGAGTTCGGCTTCGGCTCTGGCGCGCAGTTCCTGTATCTTCAGCTGCCCGATCTTGTAAGCCAGCGCCTGCGATGGGATGGCCATGAAGCGTTCGGCTTCGGACACCGCACGCGCCTCGGCCACCGGTGCGTTGGTGTACATGTACTCCAGCACCTGTTCCCGGCTCCAGCCCTTCAGATGCAGGCCGGTATCGACCACCAGGCGGATCGCGCGCCACAACTCAGCCGTCAGCGTGCCGTAATACTGGTAGGGATCGTCATACACGCCCATTTCCTTGCCCAGCGCTTCGGCATACAGGCCCCAACCCTCGACATAGGCGGTGTCGCCACCAAAACGGCGGAATGCCGGCAGTCCCTGCAGTTCCTGCTGCAGGGCCAGCTGGAAGTGATGCCCGGGAATGGCCTCATGCAGAAACAGCGTGGTCATGCCCCAGCTCGGACGGGCACTGAGATCGTAGGTGTTCAGATAAAAAATGCCTGGACGCGAGCCGTCGGCAGCAGGCCGCTGGTAGGAGCCGGCAGAAGCACTCTGCTCGCGGTACGCCTCGACCGGACGGATTTCAAAAGCGGCTGCCGGTTTCAGCTTGAACAGTTTGTCGGCGGCGGCATCGACTTCTTCGAGCAGACTGTTGTAGGCCGCCAGCATGGCCTCACGCGATTCAAACTGGAACTGCGGATCGTTTTTGGTGAACTCGAAAAACGCCTGCATGTCGCCGTCGAATCCGGTTTGCTCCATGACATCACGAATTTCTGCGTGAATTCGGGCCACTTCTGCCAGCCCGATCTGGTGGATGCGATCGGGGGTCAGATCGGTGGTGGTGGTGCGTTCAACCAGATAGGCATACCACTCATCGCCATCGGGCAGATGGTTCATGCCGGCGGTTTCGCGTGCTGCCGGCAGGTATTCACGCTCGATGAAATCGTGCAGGCTGCGGATGCACGGGATCAGCGTGTCGCTGATCATGGCGCTGTAGTCGGCGATCAGCTGTTCGCGTTCTGTTGCATCCAGACCCTCTGGCAGGCTGCGCAGAGGATTGTAGAACAGGCTGGATTCAACGTCATCGACCAGATGTGCAGCCAGTTGTGGCAGCACCTTGACCATCAGCGCGCGTGGCTGGGTATAGCCCTGTGCCATGCCGTCGCGCATGTTGCTGATGGCCTGCTCGATGAACACGCTGAAATCCTCAGCGCGACGGATGAAGTTGCGGTAATCCTCAGCGGTCTTGAACGGCTGTGCGTTGTTGCCGCTGCCCAGCTGGACAAAGAAGTTGACCGGATTGCGGAATTGGTTCACCGGCATCAGATAATCGGGGTAGGCCATGCCGCGCAGATCCATCTCGCGGTCGCTGGTAAACATCTGGTAACTGAGCAGATCCTGCCCGCTGAGTTCGCCACTGGCCAGCGCATCGGCACCGAGATCGCGGGCTTGCTGCAGGTATTGCTCATGCAGTGCCCGTTCGCGCTGGCGATGCTCGCTGCCCAGTGAATTGGCCCAGCGATCGTTGTAGCCGTCAATGCCGCGAAAAGTGGCTCTGACCGGGTTCAGCGCCATCATGTCCTGATCAAACCCGGCATACATGGCGTTAAGTTTGCTGGCTGCCGTGTCCGCCTCCCCGGAGGCTGGCTGATCCGGTTCTGCCGCTGCCTCGGCAGCAGGTTTCCGGGCTGTGTCGGCTGCTTCATCGCCGACGGCATCCGATGGTGCATCCGCGCCTTGCTGGCAGCCTGTCAACAGCAGGGCCAGCACAGTCAGCAGCATGCCAAGCGTGCGCGTTGATCTGGCCAGCAGAATGTGTGTGGCATGCAGGCGATGAACTGGGG
Organism: Gammaproteobacteria bacterium; assembly: GCA_018819105.1. GTDB lineage: Bacteria > Pseudomonadota > Gammaproteobacteria > Xanthomonadales > Wenzhouxiangellaceae > JAHJQV01. Next base: position 39,271 of record JAHJQV010000004.1, on the reverse strand, counting down.
CGACGATAACGGTGTTTGACATGATGGAATCCGGCAGTGGTTCAGGCAAGTGGTTCAGGTCAATGGGTGTTGTGGCGGCGCTCAGACCACCACCCACTATGCTAACAGAATGTCGACTTGGCAGCGCCATCTGGCATAATGAAGACATGCATATACTAATACCTGCACAAGTATTACCACATTCAGCTTGTCTCACGGCGTGTGTGGCAAGGCGTCGCTGCGCAGCTGTAGCAGGACTACTGCAAGCAGCGAGAACGCAGACCACGCACGCCGTGAGGCATGCCCGCTGGGGGCGACGGACGCATCCGCCTGCGGTGTTAAAGCGGCTCGATGTAGAATGACTATGCCTTCGCCACTTTGCCTGGCAGGCGAATCCGTCCGTAGCCCTGAGTGAGGCAATACTTGTGCAGGTATTGGTAACAGCCCAGCAGCCTTGTCGGAGATGGATTGCCAGCCTGTGGCCTGGCTTATGGCTGCTTTTGGGGCTGTGGTCGCAGCCAGGTGCGGCACAGGTGTACAAGTACACCGACGAAAACGGCATCGTCAACTACACCAACATCAAGCCCGCCGGCAATCGCTACACGCTGAAGGTGATCGGTTGCTACGGCACCTGCAAGCGCGCCATCGACTGGCACACGGTGGCGCTGGATCGGCACAGCCATGCCAGCAGCATCAATGCCCTGAGCGAGCAATATGACATTGATGCTGCCCTGCTGCGGGCGCTGATCCATGCCGAATCCGGGTTTCGCGTCGATGCCACATCACCGGTTGGTGCACAGGGGCTGATGCAGCTGATGCCGGCCACGGCACGCATGCTGGAGGTCAGCGATCCCTATGATCCGGCGCAGAATCTTGCTGCCGGCACGCGCTATCTCGCGGAGTTGCTGGAGGCATTCGATCAGGATCAGCAGCTGGCCCTGGCCGCCTACAATGCCGGACCGACGGCGGTGCAACAGTATGGTGGTGTGCCACCGTTTGCGGAAACCACCGAATACCTCCGGCGCATCAATATCCTGCGTTCCCGCTATGCGGCCGCAGAAGCTTCCGCCGCTGCCGGGGTCGGTTCAAGTCAGTAACTGTTCAGCCAGCGGACGGGGCAGCCCCGGCGCCGATCTGTATCAGTCCGCTGCTGGCATCGCACAGCTGTTGCGACAGGGTGGCGCATTGCGCTCTCGGCAGTTCCACCTCAATGTTTACCTGATCGGCCAGCCAGTCCTCGCTCAGCACATTGGCCTGGTGCGCCTGACAGGCGGCATGGACGATGCCGATGTGTTCATGCCGGCATTGCAGCCGCATGCGGGCCATCGAGATCAGTGGCTGTGACGGCGTTTGATGCAGGCACTTTGCCGCACTGCCGCCATAGGCTCTGACCAGACCACCGACACCAAGCTTGATGCCGCCGAACCAGCGCTGCACCACAACCAGTGTCTGATCAAAATCCTGCCCGGTGATGGCGGCCAGAATCGGGCGGCCGGCGCTGCCACCGGGTTCACCGTCGTCGTTGCTGCGGCACAGTGCGCCGCATTTGTAGGCCCAGCAGTGATGGCTGGCCGATGCGTCATGATGGCGCGCAAGCAGTTCGCTGCAGGTTTCGGGAGACGGCAGATGCATCACCCGCGCGACGAAACGGCTGCGCTTGATGAGCTGCTCAAGATGCTGTGTCTGGCTCGGAATCCTGGTCATGTGGCGGCCCCGGCGGGCGTGCCCTGGTGTCGGCGGCGACGGCAAAATCATGAAACTGCAGGCGCACGGCACGGGCCTGGTCGAATTGCTCCGGGCGAAACAGCGCCTGCTCGCTGTCGCTGCTGAACACCAGTGCGTAACCGCGTTGCAGCACGGCCTGTGGTCCCATCGCCTGCAGCGTGCGCTGCTGCTGCTGCAGGCGCAACTGCTGCTGGTTCAGTTGCTGCTGCAAGGCCGCCTGTAGCCGCCGGTTGAGGCCATGCAGATGCGTTTGTGACTGTTGCTGACGCTGTGAAAGTGGCAGCTTGTGCAGGCGCTGCTGCAACTGCTGCAGCTGACGCTGCCAGTTGCTGAACCCTGCTTGCAGCGGTCGCTGCAGGCGATCCTGCAGGCGCTGCAGATCCTGCTGCTGACGCTGCAGTTGTCGCTCCGGACGCTGTGCCGCAAGCCGCAACAGGGCATGATCCAGGCGTTGGCTGGCGTGTCCCAGGATCCAGGTAAACTGCTGCTGCAGGCGCCGTTGCCGGGCGCCGATGCGTTCGCGAATGCTGAACTGGTCAGGGCTGATCAGCTCTGCAGCGGCCGAGGGAGTGGGGGCGCGCAGATCGGCCACAAAGTCGGCGATGGTGAAGTCGGTTTCATGGCCGATGGCCGATACCACCGGGGTGTGGCAGGCAGCGATCGCGCGCGCCAGCGTTTCGTCGTTGAATGCCATCAGGTCTTCCAGCGAACCGCCGCCACGCGCCAGCACCAGCACCTGTGCCCAGCCTGACTGATCGGCCTGCTGCAACGCCTGCAGCAGCTCGGCCGGGGCCTGCTCGCCCTGTACTGCGCTGGCATACAGGCGTACGCTGGCCAGCGGCCAGCGCCGCTCCAGCACATGCAGAAAATCGCGAATCACCGCGCCACTGCTGGAGGTCACGATGGCGATGCGGGTGGCCATGGCCGGCAGCGGCTGTTTGCGCTCTGCGGCGAACAGCCCCTCGCTGTCGAGCTGCTTTTTCAGCGCCTCGAACTGTTGCCTGAGCAGGCCCTCACCCGCAGCCTCAATGCTGTCAACAATGAGCTGGTATTCGCCACGCGGCTCATACAGGCTGATGCGTGCGCGCACCAGCACCTGTTTGCCATTGTCCAGGTCGGCACTGACATAGGCCGCCCTGGGCCGGAACATGGCGCAGCGAATCTGCGCCTTGTCGTCTTTCAGGGAAAAGTAGATGTGACCGGATGCCGGTCGCGCCAGATTGGAAATTTCCCCTTCGATCCACAGCACCTGAAAGCCCGCTTCCAGGTGCAGGCGCACCTCCCGGTTCAGTTCACTGGGTGTGTAGACGGTTCGGCTGGGAAATTCGCTGCTGGCCACGGTGAGTCATTATAGACTGCCAGCACAGCGTCAGTCTGCGGGCGTTTCAGCCCGTGCAGGAAACGATCGGCCAGCGCGCGCAGATCGTAGCCTTCGGCATGCTCCCGGCAATGTTCTGGTGCGCAGCCCAGAGCACGAAATACAGCTGCCTGCAGGTCATCATCCAGGGCGCCGGTGATGCCATCGCGCACCACATCCAGTGGCCCCGGCACCGGGTAGGCCGCCACCGGGACACCACAGGCCATGGCCTCCAGCATGACCAGGCCCAGCGTGTCGGTACGGCTGGGAAACACGAACACATCGGCCGCCGCCATGGCCTGGGCCAGCCTCTGACCATGCATGAAGCCGGTGAAATGGGCCTGTGGCCACTGTTGCTGCAGCCGTTTGCGTGCCGGGCCATCGCCGACGATGACCTTGCTGCCGGGCAATTCCAGGCGCAGAAAATGCTGCAGGTTCTTTTCCAGTGCCACCCGTCCGGCATACAGCGCGACCGGCCTGGGCAGTGACCAGAAGCTCTTGTCGTAGGGGCGAAACAGCTCGGTGTCCACCGCGCCTGGCAGCAGGGTGAGATGCCGATAACCGTCATCAAGCAGACGCTGGCGCTGCGATTCGCTGCGCACCATGGTGCTCACCCCAGAGGCGTGAAAGCGGCGCATCCAGTTGCGTCCCCAACTGGCGGGCAGGATGGGCAGGCGCAGGCGCAGATACTCGTCCAGACGGCTGTGTGCCGCCGTGCTGAAGCTCAAACCGTGACGTTTGCAGTGGCGGCGCGCAGCGATCCCCAGCGGCCCTTCGGTGGCAATGTGAATGCTGTCAAAATCACCGCCGGACAGCGCTTTGCGGATGATCTGTGCGGGGCGCAGGGAAAGTCGGATCTCGCTGTAGCCGGGACAGGGCAGGGTGCCGCGCTGTGGCGGTGTGATCATGCTGACCCGGTGACCGCGTGCCAGCAGCGCCTCGCGGATCTGTTCCAGTGTGGTCACCACGCCGTTGACCTGCGGATGCCAGGCATCCGAGATAATGATAATGTGCTGTGAATTGACGGCCGACTCGGCCGCGCTGCCGACCGGGACCGGCATGCTGAGATGGCATGCTGTGTCCGGATTGCTGGTGGACGACAGCGTGCTGCTGGACAGTGCAGTTGGCATTGGGCTTCAGGCGGCGAGGTCGTTGTGATCGTCGGCGACCACTGTCGTGCTCACCACCTCGGCATCGTCGGCCATGGGCCGCAGCCGTTTCAGTACCGCTTTCTGATCCGACCAGTGCAGCAGTTCGATGCTGCCGTCGTACAGTTCCACCAGGGCGGTGTTGCTTTCCACCCAGTCGCCACAGTTCAGATACAGGGTTTCCCCGATGCGAGAGATCTCGGCATGATGGATATGACCGCAGATGAGACCATCCACGCGCTGATGCCGGGCTTCCGTGACCACGGCTTTCTCAAAGCTGCTGATGTAGGAGACGGCATTTTTGACCTTGTGCTTGAGAAACTTGGCCAGCGACCAGTAATCGTGCCCGAATTTCGCCCGCACGGCGTTCACCAGGCGATTGGCATACAGCAGCCAGTCGTACATGGCACTGCCGAGCATGGCGATGAAGCGCGAGTTCTTCACAATACAGTCGTATTCGTCACCGTGGATCAGCAAATAGCGGCGACCGTCGGCAGCCTTATGCACGGCCTGGTTCATGATCTTGACATTGCCCAGCGTGACACCGTCATACTGTCGCAGCACTTCATCATGATTACCTGGAATGAACACCACGTTGGTGTCGTGCTTGGCCTTGCCGAGGATGCAGCGCACCACATTGTTGTGCGACTGTGACCAGTAGCGCTTTTTCTTCAGGTACCAGAAGTCGATGATGTCGCCGACCAGATACAGATTCTCACAGCGGATGGAGCGCAAAAAGTCGGCCAGATGATCGGCGCTGCAGCCGGGAAACCCCAGGTGCACATCGGAAATAAACACCGAACGCACCTTGCGGGCAGTGGTCAGTTCGTGAACGTTGTCCATGCTTCTTCCGGCTGTGGTTTGGGCAATTGTGCTGGTCGTGCTTGACAGCTTGATGAAGTTTTGACGACAGTTTTGCTACAGCGCCATGGCAGGCATCAACCGGGGCGGGCGCAGTCCCGCCGCTGGTCTTCACTGCGCCGGCAGTCAATGCCAAGTGCGATAAAGCCATGAAGTCGGTGGGCATGGCTTGACCAGCCATTGTGTCTCGGGTATATAATGATCTGATAATACAACTAAGAATCATTGTCGCCGGGAGCCGAGCGTGTTCTTTACTGCCAGGCTCAGGTGACCATTCCGCCACTGCAAGATGGTTCCCCAAATGGACGATATCACCAGATCAGCACCGGCCAAAGCAGCCCGGGTGCACCCGGAAAAGCAGATGACCATAGAGGAAATGGCACTGCACGCCGAGGAAGCCTCACACTTCCTCAAGCTTATGGCCAACCCGCACCGGCTGATGATCCTGTGTCATCTGCTTGACCACGAACTTTGCGTCACTGAAATCAACGAATGGGTGCCGCTGTCGCAGTCAGCCCTGTCGCAGCATCTGGCGGTATTGCGGCACAGTGGCGTGGTGCGGACCCGGCGAGATCAGCAGACCATTTACTACTCACTCGCCAGTCCTGCCGTCAGCAGCATCATCGGCGAGCTCTACGAGCAGTTCTGCAAGCCGGATTGATACCCGGCTGTCGGCAAACCTGGGTTCGTCGGATGCAGCTGAGGCGGTCTCCGGAGTCAGCCTCCGCGCTCAGCGCCTGAGCGTTCAACTCACTGACAAAACTCGCGGCATTGCTGTACCGCCGGCAGCATTTTCGTCAGGCCCGCCTGCTGTCCCAGCACCAGTGCCTGCTGCGGGTTCATGCCGCCATGCCTGACCGCTGCCAGGGCCAGTGCAGCAGCGGCGCGATTGCCGCTGGCACAATGCATCAGCAATGGCTGCGCCGTGCTGTCCTGCCACAGCTCCCACACTGCGGCGGTCAGCGTCGGGGTCATTTCGTTCACATTGCTGACCGGAAAATGCCGAAAATCCATGCCGGCTGCCTGCACGCGTTGCGGCCAGTCCGGGCAGCTCCATTCGCTGGCCGGGCGAAAGTCGACAACGGTTTTCAGGCCGGCATCGGCCAGCTCCTGCAGCGTCGAAGGGTCCGGGGCTGAGCCGAACAGGCAGCCATCGCTAAGCTTGATGGCATTGCAGTGATGCGCTGCGCATTGTTGCAGATTGTCGGGTGTTTGCTGAGGCATGCATGGTCTCCTGTTGCCGATATGATGGGGGCTTGTAATATAGTTTAGTCTAATCTAATATATTGTCCATGAACAGCAGTTGCAAGCATCCCGGGGTACGACCATTCAGGCATGAAGCCACTGGTACCTGGAGTTATGTGGTCAGTGATCCGGACACTCTGGATGCCGTGGTGATTGATCCGGTGATGGATTTCGAATACCGCGCCGGACGGTTGTATTCGTGCAGCGCAGATCTGCTGGTCGATCATGTGCGCGCGCATGGCCTCAAGGTCAGAGCGATACTGGAAACCCATGCGCATGCAGATCATGTCTCCGCCGCGCCCTATCTGCTCGGCCACTGGGCGGTACCGCTGATGATTGGTGCAGGCATTGTGGCGGTGCAGTCACGTTTCTGCGGCATGTTCAACCTGCACGGACAACTGGCTGTCGATGGCAGTCAGTTCGACCGCCTGTTGCATGACCAGGACGCCTTGCACTTCGGCAGCCTGCAGGGACGGGTCATTGCCACGCCCGGACACACCTCGGATTCCTGCAGCTATCAGTTTGCAGATGCGGTGTTTGTCGGTGACACGCTGTTTGCGCCGGACTACGGCACCGCGCGCTGCGATTTTCCGGGTGGTGACGCCGGTCTGCTGTATGATTCCATTCAGAAGCTGTATCAGTTGCCGCACAGCACGCGCGTCTTCCTCTGTCACGACTATCCGCCGGCAGACCGCGCACCAATGGCTGAAACCAGCATCGGGGCAGAGCTGGCGCAGAACATTCACATCAACGCAGACACCACGCGCGAGGCGTTTGTGAGCATGCGCCGGCAGCGTGATGCCGGGCTGGCGGTGCCGGAACTGCTGATCCCGGCGGTGCAATTGAACATCAATGCGGGTGCGGCCTTGCCAGCCGAGGACAATGGTGTGCGTTATCTGAAAGTGCCCCTGAATCAGCTTTGAGCTGGCGAGCAGCGGGTGTGTGCGCCGACGCCATGGCTGCCGGCTTAGTTGTTGCCGCTCAATTGCCGTGTTTGCCCGCATCCCAGTGCTGTGCCTGCAGCACCTCTGCGGCCAGTGCTTTGGGGGTTTCCTCAAGCTCGGTGGCGAGTGAGTCGTTCCAGCGGTTGAGAAAGCCATACAGGCTGATGACGCCTAGTATCTCCAGAATCTGGTTCTCGCTCCAATGCTGTTTTAGACGCTGCATGATGGCATCGTCCACGGCATTGGGTACGGCTCCGGCAGCCAACGCGAAATCCAGTGCGGCGCGTTCGGCATCGGAATACAGCGGCGAGGTCTGATACGACCACACCGCGGCCAGCTTGTCGTCAGCAATGCCATGAATGCGCGCGGCCACCAGTGAGTGTGCCTGGCAGTAGCGGCAACCGGCGGCGCTGCTGGCGAAATGTGCCAGCAACCGCTTGAAGCCCAGATCAACCTCGCTGTCCGGCCCCATCATGGACTCGGTCAGCGCGGCAAAGCCCTGGACCATTTTCGGTTTGCGCTGCATGGTCAGCAGACTGTTGGGGACAAAGCCCAGTATTTTCTCGAACACGGCAAAGTGTTCCTGCAGTTCCGGGCTGTGTGATGCCGGTAACGGTTGAATGTGGGCCATGGCGGTTTCGCGGGTCAGTGTTGGGAGGGGCTGGCTGCAGGCGGAATTCGGGCCATCAGCATTGGCGATGAACCGCCAGTTGACACTGCTCCAGCAGCGCCTGGCGGTAGATCGAGTCGGGCAGCGCCTGCAGTTCATGTGCCGCCTGGCTGGCGATCTGTTCGGCGCGCAGCTGGGCGCGGCGGATGGCACCGGTGGCAAGCAGTATGGCATGCACTTCGGTCAACCGTTCACGCTGACCGTTGCTGATGATCTCGTCGAGTCGTTCACGATCTTCCGGATTGGCCGCCATGCGCGCGTAGATCAGCGGCAGCGTGGTCTTGCCCTCGGCCAGGTCATCGCCCAGCGATTTGCCCAGCTGCTCCTGATCGGCGGTGTAATCCAGCACGTCGTCCATGACCTGAAAGGCCACGCCCAGTTGGGTGCCGAAGCGCGCCATGGCGCCGCAGGTTTCTGCATCCTGGCCGGCGATCACCGCGCCGAGTTCGGCAGCGGCGCGAAACAGCCTGGCGGTTTTGTCCTCGACCACGCGCAGATACTGGGTTTCGTTCAGCGCGGCATTGCCCAGATGCATCAGTTGTTGCACCTCGCCTTCGGCAATGACATTGGTGGCGCGGGCGAGAATGGCCATCACCGGCATGCTGCCGACATCGACCATCATCTCGAAACTGCGGGAATAGAGAAAATCACCGACCAGCACGCTGGCGGCGTTGCCCCAGACGGTGTGCGCGGCATCCTGACCGCGACGGCGGTCGGATTCGTCCACCACATCGTCGTGCAGCAGGGTCGCGGTATGGATGAATTCGATGATGGCGGCCAGGCGTATGTGCTGCTTGCCGGTGTAACCGCAGCACTTCGCAGCCAGCAGATGCAACACCGGGCGCAGTCGTTTGCCACCGCTGTTGATGATGTATTCCGCAATCTGGTTGACCAGAACCACATCCGAATGCAGACTCTGGCGGATCAGCTGATCCACTTCCAGCATGTCGTCGCAAGTCAGATGGGAGATCGCATCGAGGGCGACCGCATGTTCGGTGGAGCTTGACATAAACGGCGATTATACGTGAAAGATGGCTCCGGGCGTGCTATTTTGTTCGGCTGCGATCGCCGCTTGGGAAATCTTTGCGACAATTCTGTCGCGGTGCGCCAGGCAACGGTCATGATGACAGACCGATGGCATACAATATGCCGTGGCAACTCACATTATATTGTAACGAAAACAGCTGGAGACAAGAGCATGGCACGGGGCATCAACAAGGCAATCATCGTTGGCAACCTGGGCGCGGATCCGGAAGTGCGTTCCACCCAGGGCGGGATCACGGTCACCACCATCAATGTGGCCACTTCCGAAAGCTGGCGGGACAAGAACACCGGTGAAAACCGCGAACAGACCGAATGGCACCGCATTGTGCTGTGGGGCAAGCTGGGTGAAATTGCCGGTGAGTATCTGCGCAAGGGCAGCCAGGTCTATATCGAAGGCAAGATCCAGACGCGCAAGTGGCAGGACCAATCCGGTCAGGATCGCTACACCACCGAAATCAAGGCCAATGAAATGCAGATGCTGGGTGGTGGTCGTGGCGGCAGCGCGCCGCTGAACGACAACGGTGGCGGTGGCGGTGGCGGCCAGTCGTATGCACCCTCACCGCAGGGGGAATCGGCACCGTTTGAGGACGATGACATCCCGTTCTGAGCGATGAGCACTGATTCCGGCAGCTCCCAGCACCGCTGCTGGCTGGTCACCGGTGGCTGCGGATTCATAGGCAGTCACTTTATCCGCGACAGCCTGGCTGCAGACGCTGACCTGCAGATCGTCAATCTGGATCTGCGCACCTACGCTGCCTGTCCATTGACGCTGGCAGACCTTGATCCGGCGCGGCTGCAGCAGGTCGCTGGCGACATCAACGATGCCGATCTGGTGGCGCAGCTTATGGCGCAGCACCGGCCACAGGCGCTGATTCACTTCGCAGCCGAAAGTCATGTGGACCGTTCCATCGATGCACCGCAGGTGTTCATCCACACCAACGTGAATGGCACCGCACAATTGCTGGAACAGACGCTGCGTTACTGGAGCCGGTTGTCGGCGTCAGATCAGCAGCAGTTCCGCATGCTGCATGTGTCCACCGACGAAGTGTACGGCAGCCTCGGTGCCAGCGGCCGCTTCTCTGAAGCCTCGCCGTATCGCCCCAACTCTCCGTATGCGGCCAGCAAGGCGGCGGCGGATCATCTGGTGCGCGCCTGGCACCACACCTACCGTCTGCCGGTGATCATCTCCAACTGCTCCAACAATTATGGCAGCCACCAGTACCCGGAAAAACTGATTCCGTTGATGACGCTGAAAGCGTTTGCCGGTGAGCCACTGCCGGTATACGGCGCCGGCACCCAGGTGCGCGACTGGCTGCATGTGTCCGACCATGTGCGCGCCTTGCAGACGATGCTGGCAGCCGGTCAGGCCGGGCGGGTCTACAACGTAGGCGGTGACAATGAGCAGCGCAACATCGACATCGTCGAAATGATCTGCGATCTGGTCGATGAGCTGACGCCGCAGGCGGGCTCGCGGCGGCAGCTGATTCGTCATGTCAGCGATCGCCCCGGCCATGATCAGCGTTATGCCGTCGATGCCAGCCGGCTGCGCGATGAACTGGGTTGGCGTCCACAGATCGACTTTGCCCAGGGCTTGCGGGCCACCGTGCAATGGTATCGCCAGCATGCTGACTGGGTGGCCGCCGCTCAGGCAGCCTACCAGGGCCAGCGGCTGGGGCAGGCGCGCGCCTTCGGGCATGCCGCCAGCAACAGCGCGACCGCCAGCACAGCCCAGGCGCTGCCCCGATGAGCAACCCGGCCCGGCTGCAGCGGCGCGGCATCATTCTGGCCGGCGGAACCGGCACGCGCCTGTATCCGGTGACCAGAGTGGTCAGCAAGCAATTGCTGCCGGTGTATGACAAGCCGATGATCTACTATCCGCTGAGCACGCTGATGCGCGCCGGCATGCGCGATGTCATCGTCATCACCACGCCGCATGAACAGCACCTGTTCCAGCAGTTGCTGGCAGACGGCAGCCAGTGGGGCATGCGCATCAGCTATACCGTGCAGCCGGAGCCGGCTGGTCTGGCCCAGGCGCTGATTCTGGCCGGAGAGTTTCTCGGCGGCCGCCCCAGTTGTCTGATTCTGGGCGACAACATCTTTCATGGCAGCGGCATGACGGAGCTGCTGCAGCAGGCCGATCAGCGCCAGCGCGGTGCCACCGTGTTTGCCTATCAGGTGCGTGATCCACAGCGTTACGGTGTGGTAGAAATGGATCGCCAGGGACGCGCACTGAGCATTGAGGAAAAGCCGCAGCAGCCGAAATCGGCCTATGCCGTGACCGGCTTGTATTTCTATGACGGCAAGGCACCGGAACACGCCGCAAGCCTGCAACCCTCGGCGCGCGGCGAATTGGAAATCACCGATCTGAACCGGATTTACCTGCAGCAGGGATCGTTGCAGGTCGAGCGCATGGGCCGCGGCTATGCCTGGCTGGACACCGGCACGCACGATTCCCTGCAACAGGCAGCCAGTTTCATTGCCACCATCGAATCGCGCCAGGGGCTGCGCGTGAGCTGTCCGGAGGAACTGGCCTATCGCCAGGGCTGGATTGATCGCGCGCAACTGCTGGCCCTGGCCGAACCGCTGCTGGCCAGTGGTTACGGTGAATATCTGCAGGCGGTGGCGCAGACCGAACCGGACAGCTTTGATCGCTGACATGCAGGTGACCGCCACAGCTCTGCCGGAAGTGCTCTTGCTGCAGCCGCAGCGCCATGGCGACGCGCGCGGCTGGTTCATGGAAAGCTGGCATGCAGAGCGCTACGCAACACTGGGCCTGCCGCCGCAGATGCCGCAGTGCAATGTCTCGATGTCGGGCCATGGGGTGCTGCGCGGACTGCATTTTCAGCAACCTAAGGCGCAGGGCAAGCTGGTCCAGGTGCTCGCCGGCGCGGTGTTCGACGTGGCCGTGGACATTCGCCTTGGCTCGCCGTCGTTCGGGCGCTGGGTGAGTGTTGAACTCAGTGCCGAAAACGGTCACCAGCTGTGGATTCCGCCCGGCTTCGCGCACGGCTTCCAGGTGCTCAGCGAGCAGGCCCTGTTCATGTATCACTGCAGTGCACTGTATGCTGCGGATTGCGACGCCGCCATTCACTGTCAGGACAGCGACATTGCCATTGACTGGCCACTGCCGGTTGCCGCCTTGTCGGCTAAGGATGAGAAGGCACCTCGGCTGGCCGAGATCGCAACGCAGCGCTTGCCGCGCTGGTCAGGCGTTGGGCAGTGAGCGTGCTGCTGACCGGTGCTGGCGGCCAGATCGGCAGCGCCCTGCGTCGGCTGTGTCCGCCCGCGCTGGATCTGCTCAGCCTGTATCGCCGGCCTTGCCCGGATACCGACACCGGGTCAGGCGTTGCGGGCGCGCACAGCATGGTCATGGATCTGGCCGATGTGAACGCCATCAGCACGCTGCTGCAGCAGCATCGCTTTGATGTCATCATCAATGCAGCGGCCTGGACTGCGGTGGATGCTGCCGAACAGCAGCCGCAGGCGGCTTGGCAGCTGAATGCCGAACTGCCCGCGCTGCTGGCTGCGCGGGCGCGCGAACAGGACAGTCTGCTGCTGCATTATTCTACCGATTACGTGCATGACGGCAGCCAAAAGACAAACCATCTGGAGGATGCAGAGCCGGCACCGCTGAATGTCTACGGTCGCAGCAAACTGGCTGGTGACCGCGCCATTCAGGCCAGTGGCTGTCGCCACCTGATTCTGCGCACCAGTTGGGTGTATGGCGGGTCAGGCAGCAACTTCCTGGATACCATTGCGGCGCGATTGATGAGCGCGCAGCCCCTGCGAGTGGTGGATGACCAGATCGGCTGCCCGACCTGGAGCGAGGACATCGCCCGCTGCAGCTGGCAGGCGCTGGATGCCGCCTTGGTTCAGCCGGCGTTCAATGCCGGGCTGTACCATCTGTCCGGAGCCGATGCCATGAGCTGGTATGATTTCGCCGTGGAGATTCAGGCCACACTGGCCGCTGCCGGGGTACTGCCGCCAGCCAGCAGTCTCAGCGCCTGCGGCAGCGACGATTATGCGCAGGCAGCGCAAAGGCCGTCGCGGGTGGTACTAGACAGCAGCGCATTCCGGCAGCGCTTCGGTGCGCGGCCAGAGGGTCGCGCAGCGATTCGTCGTGCCACGTTGCACTGGCTGTCAGCATGGCAGCAGTGCGCGTGACACACTATTAACATGGCAACGAGATACCTACGGTATTCGCTGCGCGGACCCCGACCGTACCGGCCGGGCATTAACCCGGCATAATTAGTGGTATGCCGGGTTAATCAGCGGCAAAACCTGGCTGAAGCCGAATCCAGAAAACCAACGGATAACCAAAACCATGCTGATACCTGTGATTTTGTCCGGTGGCGCCGGCACCCGGCTGTGGCCGGTTTCGCGCAAGGCGCATCCGAAACCCTTCATGCAGCTGGCCGATGGCCAGTCGCTGGCCGCGCACACCCTGCAACGGGCACTGGCGGTGGCCGATGCCAACGAAGTGCTGACCGTGACCGCGCGGGATTATTATTTCTATACCCGCGACATCTATCAGCAGGTCCGCGACCGTAACAGTTCAGGCGACCGCAGCGACTGCCGCTTTATTCTCGAACCCAGCGCGCGCAACACGGCACCGGCAATCGCCATGGCGGCATTGTCCATTGCCGCGCGCCACGGTGCCGATGCCTGCATGCTGGTGATGCCGGCCGATCATCTGGTGCGCAAACCCGACAGTTTCGTTGCCGCGGTCAGCCGGGCGACCGCGCTGGCTGCCGACGGACACCTGGTGACCTTCGGCATCCAGCCCACGCATGCGGAAACCGGCTATGGCTACATCCGTCTGGGCACAGCGCTGGCCGGCGACGCTCAGGCGGTGGCAGCGCATGCGGTGGCACAGTTCGTGGAAAAGCCCGATCTGGCCACCGCCACGGACTATCTGCAGCAGGGCTGCTACCGCTGGAACGCCGGCATTTTCTGTTTTCGCTGCGACAGCTATCTGCAGGCACTGCAGGCGCATCAGCCAGTGCTGTATGCCGGTGTGCAGGCGCTGTGGGAGAGCCTGTCAGCAGCACAAACCATGCCGCTGGAGTTGCCTGCTGCTGCCTATGCCGCGCTGCCATCCATCTCGATCGATTATGCGGTCATGGAAAAAGCCGCCAACGTCGTGGTGGTGGATGCGGATCTGGGCTGGAGCGACATTGGCTCGTGGAAAGCGATCAGCGAACTGTATGAAGCCGATGACATGGGGAATCATTTGCGCGGACCGGTCAAGCTGGCGGATGTGCGCGATTGTTTTGTACAATCCGATCAGCGTCTGATCGCAGCCGTGGGTGTGTCCAACCTGATCATCGTCGACACCGGTGATGCCGTGCTGGTGGCCGACCGTGAGCGCTCCCAGGAAGTGCGCGACATCGTCAGCCAGCTGCACGACGAAGACCATGACGCGGCCACATTTCACTCCACCGTATACCGCCCGTGGGGCAGTTACACGGTGCTTGAAGATGCCGACGACTGCAAGGTCAAGCGCCTGGTGGTGAAACCGGGGCAGGTGCTGTCACTGCAGCGGCATCAGCGCCGCTCAGAGCACTGGACGGTGATTCGCGGTACCGCCAGGGTGCGCGTGGGCGATGAGGAACAGACGCTGCAGGCGAATGAATCGGCCTGGATACCGGTGCAGACACTGCATCGGCTGGAAAATCCGGGCAGTGAGGATCTGCATCTGATCGAGGTGCAGACCGGCAATTATTTCGGTGAAGACGATATCGAGCGCTTTGAGGACGTTTATGGACGGGTCTGAACGGCAACAGGTGACAGTGCGCGCAAGCGAGATGCCTGCTGCACGCCTGCTGGTGATACTGCTGACAATCTGCTGGATGCAAATGGCCATGGCACAAAAAGTGTTTGAGGATCGACGTGAGCAGTACTATCGTCAGGGGCAGGATGCTGAGGCGATCTACCAGCATGAGATACGCCAGTGGCAGATCAACCGAGAAACCAGGCTCAGGCACCCGGATGGCTGGCTGGCGCTGGCCGGCTTTGAATGGTTGCGTGATGGTTCCAGCAGCATGGGCAGTGGGCCGGACATGCAGCTGAAGCTGCCGGGCGGCCCGGATTACTGGGGCACCATCTCGGTGCGCGATGGCAAGGTGGCGTTTCTGC
This sequence comes from Gammaproteobacteria bacterium, assembly GCA_018819105.1. Lineage (GTDB taxonomy): Bacteria > Pseudomonadota > Gammaproteobacteria > Xanthomonadales > Wenzhouxiangellaceae > JAHJQV01. The sequence continues at coordinate 24,160 of JAHJQV010000004.1, read as the reverse complement.
CGGCCGACGACAGCGGCGTGCTGGTCAACGGCAAAGCGGTGCCACTGGCGGCACTGGTGGTGGATGATCAGGGTGAGCCGACCGTGGTCAGTGCCGGCAATCTAAGTTTTCACGTCATCCGCCGCGAGCAGCTGGCCATACGTGTGCGCGATCGCGAGGCACCGTTGCTGACCGCATTCAAGGGTCTGGATTACTTTCCCGTCAAGCCTAAATGGCGCGTGCGAGCCAATTATCTGCCACATCCGCCGGGTACCAGCAAAACCATCACCAACGTGCTTGGACAGGAGGTGGAAATGCCCAACCCCGGCGCACTGGCGTTTCGCCTGGACGGCAAATCATTGCAGCTGGAGGCGCTGGTGGAAGAGGGCAGTGAGCAGCTCTTCATCGTCATGACCGATGCCACCAGCGGCCGCCAGACCTACGGGGCCGGTCGCTTTCTGTATGTCGATTATCCCAATCCGGACGGCATCACAGAAATCGATTTCAACAAGGCCTACAACCCGCCCTGTGCCTTCACGGCCTTTTCCACCTGTCCGCTGCCGCCGCCCGGCAACAACCTGCCGGTGGCCATCGAGGCTGGTGAAAAACTCTACCGGAACGATCCGCCGGCGCCGGCGATCACTGGCCAGTGAATTCAGGCTTGCGTTTGTCGAGAAACGCCCGCGTGCCCTCACGCATGTCCTGAGCGCTGCAGCACAGCGCAAACAGCTGGGTTTCCATGCTCAGTGCCGACTCCATTGCCATGTCCTGGCCGGTCTGCACCGCTTCCATGATGTTGCGCAACGCAATCGGTGCCGCTGCCGCCAGCGACTGTGCCAGACACCAGGCCTGGTCGGCCATTTCCTGGGCACTGAAGACATGCGCCAGCAGCCCGTGGCGTTCCGCCGTGGCCGCATCGATGGGTTTGCCGGTGAGTATCATCTGCAGCGCGCGACTGCGGCCCAGCATGCGCACCAGCCTTTGTGTGCCGCCAAAACCGGGCATGATGCCGAGGTTGATTTCCGGCAGCCCCAGTCGGGCATTGTCGCTGGCGATGCGCACGTGACAGGCCAGCGCCAGTTCCATGCCGCCACCCAGCGCGAAGCCATTGATGGCCGCCAGCACCGGCTTGCCACAGTGCTCGATCTGGCGCATCAGCTGCTGTCCCAGTTCGGAGAAGTCGCGCGCCTGCAATGGCGTCAGGTCATGAATTTCCGCAATGTCGGCCCCGGCCACAAAAGCCTTGTCGCCGCTGCCGGTGATGATCATGGCGCGTACCCCGTCGTCGGCGGTGGCGTCCTCGATGGCATCGCCAAGCTCCACCAGCGTGTCCAGATTCAGCGCATTGAGCTTGTCCGGACGGTTGACGGTGATCTGCACGACGGCGTCGCGGTGTTCGATAATCAGGTTTTTGTGTGCCATGGCATGCTCGTGGTGAAGTGATCAATCAGGCATTATCCCATCTTCTGTATACGCTGCCTACCGCGCCGCCACAGCTGCCAGGCTTCCGGGGTGGCTGGCGGGGTCGGGCTGACCGGTTGGTATCTGCTGTGGCATCGGTATACTACTGATGCCGATGCAGCCATTGGCAGGTGTTGGCAGTCTTTGCTTGGCCAGACAGACGGCGGCAGTGCCGGGGAGTGATCATTGATGGAAGCCACGACCGCAGCAGCCAGACTCATTGAGCTGGGCTATGCGCTGGATACTTTTTATTTTCTTGTCAGCGCCATTTTCGTGATGTGGATGACCGCCGGCTTCACCATGCTGGAAGCGGGTCTGGTGCGCAGCAAGAACACGGTGGAAATCCTCACCAAGAACGTGGCGCTGTATTCCATCGCCTGTATCATGTATGCGTTGATCGGCTATCAACTGATGTATCCGGAGCAGAGCGTCAACAATTTCTGGCCGGGATTCGGTTGGTTACTCGGTGGCGAGCATGCCGCCGATGCCGTTCTGGTCTCGGAGGGTGAGCTGTATTTTTCTGCCAGGGCCGATTTCATGTTTCAGATGGTGTTCGTGGCCACGGCCATGTCCATCGTCTCCGGAGCCGTGGCTGAGCGCATGAAGCTGTGGGCCTTTCTGCTGTTCTGTGTGCTCATGACCGGGATCATTTATCCCTGGCAGGGTTACTGGAGCTGGGGCGGCGGTTTCCTCAAGCAGGCCGGCTATGTCGACTACGCCGGCTCCGGCATCGTGCACCTGTGCGGCGCGGTGGCGGCGTTCACTGGCGTGCTGCTACTGGGACCGCGACGTGGCAAATACGGCCGCAATGGCCGCATCAATGCCATTCCCGGTGCCAATCTACCGCTGGCCACGCTGGGCATGTTCATCCTGTGGATGGGCTGGTTTGGTTTTAATGGAGGTTCTGAACTGCGCATCTCCGGCATCGAGTCGGCCAACAACGTGGCGGCGGTGCTGGTGAACACCAATCTTGCCGCAGCCGGCGGGCTGCTTGCCGCCTTGCTGGTGGCCAGGCTGCGTTTTGGCAAGGCCGATCTGACCATGATTGTCAATGGCGCGCTGGCCGGTCTGGTCTCGATCACCGCCGACCCGCTGTCGCCTGGTCCTGGTCTGGCCATGCTCATTGGTGCCGCCGGCGGCGCCGTGGTGGTGCTCGCGGTGGTCGCACTTGACCGCCTGCGCATTGATGATCCGGTCGGGTGCCATTGCCGTACATGGGGTGTGTGGCATCTGGGGGGTGCTGGCGGTGCTGCTGAGCAACGGCGAGGCCACGCTGGGCGGCCAGTTGATCGGTATCGGCAGCATCGTCGGTTTTGTCTTTGTGCTCAGCGCGTTGCTGTGGCTAGTGCTGAAACACAGCATTGGTATCCGCGTCAGCGGCTACGATGAGCTGGCCGGGCTGGACCGCCACGAATGTGGCATGGATGCCTATCCGGAATTTGTCACCTCGGGTGAGGACTGACGGTATGCCGTCATCAACCGCTGCTGCAACTCCGGTGGTACAGCTTCATAATGGGAAAAGGTCATGCTGTAGCGACCAGCAGCGGCGGTAAGGCTTTTCAGCTCGTTGGGAAAATCGCTGAGCATGGACTGTGGTATGCCCGCCTGTATCTGGGCCATGCCATGGCTGCTGCTGCCACTGCCCTGAATGCGTGCACGTCGCGCTGCCAAGGCGCCGGTTACATCCCCCATGGTTGTCTCCGGACAGGTCAGATCCAGTTCCACGATGGGTTCCAGCAACTGAGGGCCTGCTGCCTGGATCGCTTCCACAAACGCTTTGCGTCCGGCGATGACAAAAGCAATCTCCTTGGAATCGACAGTGTGGTGTTTGCCGTCATGCACCACCACATCCAGATCCTGCAGCGGGTAACCGGCGATGATGCCCTGTGCGGCTGCCTGCAGCACGCCTTTTTCCACTGCCGGGATCAGGTTGGCTGGAATTGCCCCACCGGTGACTTCACTTTTGAACTGTATGCCGCTGTCGCGCGGCAACGGCCTGACACGCAAAAACACCTCGGCGAACTGGCCTGCACCACCAGTCTGTTTTTTGTGTCGGCAGTGTCCTTCGGCGGCTTTGGTAATGGTCTCACGATAGGCTATGCCCGGCGTCGATTGTGTCACTTGCAGGTCATAGCGTTGTTGCAGCCGTTGCAACACGATGCGCAGATGCATTTCACCCAGTCCGAAGAGCACGGTCTCGTTGAGTTCCTGATGGTGTTCGACCTGCAGGCAGGGGTCTTCCTCACAGAGCTGCGTCAGCGCGTCGGCCAGCTTCTGTTCCTGGCCGCGGTGAGCGGCAGCGATGGCCAGCCCGAACATCGGTTGCGGAAAATCGATCGGCTTGAGATAGTAATGGTCTTCCTCGTGGTGATCATGCAGGATGGCATCGTAGTGGATTTCATCGACCTTGGCCACGGCACAGATGTCACCCGGCAAGGCCTGCTCAATTGCTTCCAGGTTGGCACCATTAAGGCGAAAAAGCTGATTGATTTTAATGGGTTTTTGTTGCTCACCGATCAACAGCTGCAGACCGGGTTTCAGAGTGCCCTGATGGATGCGGAAAATCGACAGTTTGCCGGCATAGGGGTCATGGATAATTTTGAACACATGGGCGATGATGTGGTCATCTGCGCTGGCAGTGGCGGTGACCTTGCGATCGTCGTTGCCGACCCGAAAACGTGGCAGATTGCCCTCGGCAGGATTTGGCAGCAGGCGGCGGCACAGCTCCAGCAATTCCGGGCATCCGGCACCGCTGGCCGCTGACACGAAGCAGATCGGTATCAGGTGTCCTTCACGCAGTGCCTTATCGAATGCATCATGCAGTGCCTGCCGGGAGATCGGCTCGCCAGCGAGATAGCGCTCCATCAGGGCCTCGTCGACCTCGATGACCTGATCACGGATAGAATTGTGGGCATCCGCAAGCGACAGGATGTCGGTCTTTTCAGCCTTGCTGGTGCTCGGATAAAAACAATCCAGCACTTTGCTGCCGGCGGCGGCGGGAAGGTTCACCGGCAGACATTCGGGGCCGAATTCATCGCGAATTTGCGCCACCAGATTCGCCAGATCCAGGCCTGGCATATCAATTCGGTTGATGATGAGCATGCGACACAGGCGGCGCTGGCGTGCCCGTCGCAGCAGCCTGCGTGTGGTCATTTCCACGCCGCGACTGGCATTGATGACGATGGCAGCGGTTTCTACAGCGCTCATTGCCGCCAGTGTCTGGCCGCGGAAATCCGGATCACCCGGGGTGTCGATAAGCTGTATCAGGCAGTCACGGTAGGGCAACGGCACGATGCTGGTAAACAGTGAATGCTGCTGCTTCTTTTCCTGCGCATCATGATCACTCAGGGTGTCACCCCGCTCAATGCTGCCCACGCTGCCCTTGAGTCCGGCGACACAGGCCAGGCGCTCCAGGAGGCTGGTCTTGCCGCTGCCACTGTGCCCAAGCAGGGCGATATTGCGAATGGATGAACTGGTATGACCGGACATCATGAACCTCGCAGCAGGCAGGTGATGATTTCATGCTATACCTGTCACCTCGCTTTGACAACTTGTTCCGGACACAAAAAAGCCCCGACCGGTGGCCGGGGCATGTGGCTGGCTAATGGTTATTGTTATGTGTGCTGCCTGATGCTCAGGAGCCGATGATGCCGCCGTTTTTGCGCGTCAGCACGATGGTGGCATCGCGCGGTTGCGTGACGCCATCAAAAGGTGCCGGGAAGTTGCTGACCGTGGGATCACCATCGCCTGGATGCTGCACGTTGATGAACGCGGTGCGACGATCCGGGGGCATGCAGAAGCCGGTGATTTCACAGCCTGCCGGGCCAGTGAACAGACGGCGGATGTTGCCAGGATTGTTGACATCGGTGACCAGCAATTGATTATTGAGATCATTCGGCTGGCCGCCATCGGTTTCAATGAACACGCGACCGTCCTTGTCGATGAACAGGCCATCGGGGTCGGTGAACACGTGGTCGGTGTCACGGGTGTCGGCGGCGAACAGGAAGATGTCCCAGCTGAAGCTGGTGCCGGTGCGGTTGCCATCGTCAAAGCGAATGATGTGGCCATCCGGGTTTGGTGCCAGCGGGTTGGCAGCGTTTTCCTGGCCGGGCTCGCGGCGGGTGTTGTTGGTCAGGGTGAAGTAGACCTGACCATCCGGGCCGATTGAGGACCATTCCGGACGATCCATCGGCGTGGCACCGACGATGTCAGCGGCAATGCGGGTGAAGGTCAGCAATTCGGCCTGATTGTCAAAGCGGGCAGCCAGTGCCGGCACATCCATGGTCAGTGGCAGCCACTCGCCAGTGCCGTCGTCATTGAAACGCGCCACATACAGCGTGCCTTCATCCAGTGGACTGATGCCGTTGGCGCGCATCACTTCCCAATCGTCACTGGAGACGTACTTGTAGATGTAGTCAAAGCGCTCATCATCTCCCATGTAGACCACGGCGCGGTTGCCATCACCGCTGGCAAAGGTGGCACCCTCGTGCTTGAAGCGGCCCAGCGCGGTGCGCTTGACCGGCACCTGGGTGCCGTCATGAGGATCGATCTCCACGATCCAGCCAAAGCGGTTTTCCTCGTTTCTGTAGTCCGGATCGGCCAAATTGAAGCGGCGGTCATACTTGTGCCAGAAATAGGCGAAACCGAACTCGGAAAAGCCATAGCGCTGCTGCGCTTCGGTTGGCTCCCAGGTGGTGTCCAGCACCGGATTGCCGTTTTCATCGGCGGTACCGAAGTAACCGTTGAAGTTTTCCTCACAGGTGAGGTATGTGCCCCAGGGTGTTTCGCCGTTGGCACAGTTGTTTACCGTGCCCAGTGGGACATTGCCATTTGGCGTCTGGATGTACTCGGAACCTGCCACCGGACCACTGAAACGTACCGGTGAATTGACATGGATGCGGCGCGCATTCGGGCTTTCCACCTGCTGCCAGACACCACCGATGCGCTCGATCGCAACCACGGCCACACCATGGGCATGCTGTGAGGTACGCACTTCCTGGATGTTTTCCGGTACGTCCTTGCCAAGCAGGGCGAAGTTGGTGATGAACTCATGATTGATCGCCAGCATGCCTTTGCTGTTGTTGGGAATGCTCAGGCCATTGAGCACCTCATTGGACACCAGCGGCGGAGCCGGGAAAAACGTCATGCCATCATGGCCGCCACCGATCTGCAGTGCCTGATCATCGGCATTGGGTGGAAACTTGAATGCGGGACCCGATGGTTCCAGCGGATCACCCCATGGGATCAGCACCTGAAACTGGTAATCCGAAGACACGTTGGCATTTGGGCCGCTGCCATCAGCGATGGCAATCGGCGTGAAATTAATCAGACCGCCACCCAGCAGACCGCCAAGTTGAGCCATGGCCGGGTTGGCGGCCATGAAGGTGCTGCCGGCCACGGCGAGACTGCCGGTGAGTACCGTGCGGCGGGACAGGTGGGTGTTCAACACATCGTGAAACGGGCGATTGTCGCTGCGGTTGGAAGAACCGGTTTCATCACGTGGGATATCATCAAGTTTCATTGCCTGCTCCTTAGAGGTCGAAGTGGGTTGTGGATCAACCCGCAGCATAGGTAGCAATGATGAAACTTTAATGTCGTCAATATGACCGTTTCATGAATGATTTATGACGCATGATCTTCATTGAAATCAGTCACTTGTGTACAACATGAGAAATATCTTATTTTCAGCGCTTTAGTCCGGTTTTGCAGAAACCTGCTGAGCTTCTGTGACGCCACGGGAATAGACCCGGCGCCCGGCCAGCCAGGTTTCCAGCACGCTGGTTTGCAACAGCTCGGCGGGCTCAATGCGCAGGATGTCACGATCCAGCCAGACAAAATCGGCCTGCTTGCCAACGCGCAGTGATCCCACCTGCTGCTCCGCGAAGCCGGCATAGGCGGCACCCAGGGTAAAACCGTGCAGGGCCTGTTCGCGGCTCAATCGCTGCTGCGGGTACCAGCCGTCCTGCGGCCATTGTTCAGCATCCTGACGGGTGATTGCTGCGTACAGGCCCGGCAGCGGATCGGCCGATTCCACCGGAAAATCCGAGCCCAGTGCCAGTGGCACACTGGCTGCGCCGAAGTTCTGCCAGGCATAGCCGTGCTGGATCCGCTGCGGTCCCACACGCTGCTCGGCCCAGTACATGTCGCTGGTGGCATGGGTGGGCTGCATGGAGGCGATCAGGCCGAGTTCGGCAGCGCGCTGGTAGTGATCGGCGCGTACAATCTGGGCATGCTCGATGCGGTGCCGACCGCTGTGTTCATCGACGCTGGCCATCGCCGCCGCGTATGCATCCAGCAGCACCTCATTGGCGCGATCACCGATAGCATGGGTATTGACCTGCAGCCCGCAGCGCATGGCACTGGCCACCTGTGCGGTAAACGTCTCGACGTCGGCGAACAGCAGGCCGCGATGGCCGGGCTGGTCACTGTAATCGTCCACCATGGCCGCGCCGCGACTGCCCAGAGCACCGTCCAGATAAAGCTTTACGGCGCGTGCCTGCAGCAGTCCATCCGGGTCGACCAGCAGGCCATTGCTGCACAGCTGCTGCAGCGCTGCACGCTCACCATCGGCCATGGCGTAAATGCGCAGTGTCATGCGATCGCTGTCAATAAAATCCTGATACAGCTGCAGATCCTGCAGACTGGTGCCGGCATCGTGCACGCCGGTCAGGCCCAGGCTGCGCAGCTGCTGCAGCGCCAGCGTCAGCGCCTGCTCCCGCAGCGCCGCCGACGGTGCCGGAATCAAGGCCTCGATCAGCGCCTGAGCCTTGTCGATGAAGACACCGGTGGGCTGGCCATCTGCGCTGCGGATGATCTGGCCGCCATCCGGGTCAGCAAGCAACTGCTCATCATCCAGCAGCGCCAGTGCTGCCGAGTTGGCCCAGCCGGCGTGGCCGTCAATGCGCTCCAGCCAGACCGGGCGTTGCGGAAATGCCTGGTCCAGATCTTCGGCAACTGGAAATGCGGCCGTCGACGCGCTGTCCACCCAGTCGTTCTGATCCCAGCCACGCCCCAGTAGCCAGGCGTCTTCCGGCAGGTGGCTGGCATGATGCTGCAGGCGCTGGATGATCTCTGCCACACTGCTGGTGCCCACCAGATCGGCATTGAGCAGGGCAAAACCCAGGTTCATGATATGACCATGAGCATCGATCAGCCCCGGTATGACCACGCCGTTGTGGCGCAGGTCCACCTGCTTGGCCTCGGGCCAGGCCGCCAGCACCTCGTCGTTGCTGCCGATGGCGACAATCTCGCCAGCGCTGGTGAAGGCCATGGCCTGCGCACGTGGCTGCTCATCGTCCATGGTGACAATGCGCGCGTTGATCAGAGCTGTGACCGTACTGGCCGGGCTGCTGTCCTTGCGCTCATCGGCAGTGATGTCGGTGGCAGCCGGCTTCGGTGGTGCATCGCTTTGCTGGCAGGCGCTTAGGCTGGCAAGCAAAATGGCTGCAGCAAGCAGCAGGCGGTGGCATAAGTTCATCGCAATGTCTCCAGGCAGGCGGGACAATCAGACCTGCACGCGGGTATCACGCAGGGTGTGGCGCAGGCGGTCCAGGGTTTTGTGCAGGGTCTTGCTGACCGAGGCATGCTGGCGACCACCCACACTGAGGCTTTGCTCCAGCGTGCGTGAGGTATCGGCCAGCAGATCCGTGTTCAGTGCCAGTTCGTACTGGCGCAGAAAATCATTCAGATCATCACCCAGCATGCGCAATTCCGCGCGCGTGGTCTGGTAGGCATGTTCGCACAGGTTCTTGCGGTCAGCATAACTGAAAATGTTGGTGAAGAAGATGTGGTCATCGTCGGCATTGGGCTCGATCAGCATGATCGACGAGGCTGGATAGTCATCGACGTATTTTTTTACCCCGATCTGCATGCGCGAATGAATCAGCGCGCGGAAAGTCTGTGACAGCACCATGGGCAGGCCGCCATGGCTGAGCCGGCGGGTGTCGTCCAGCAGTTCTGATTCGGTTTCGGCGTTGTAGGGCACCAGCGGGTTGATGCCGATCAGCAGATCCACGCCGTGATCCAGCGCCACCGAGGCATTCAGCGTGCGCCGCAGGGCACCATCGACATAGTCCACGCCCTTGATGGATACCGACGGATACAGGGCCGGCAGGGCGGTGCTGGCCTGCACTGCCTTGGAAATAGGCACATCGTCGTAACCGGGTTTGCCGAAGCGCACGGCGGCACCGCTGTCGAGTTCCACCGCGACGATGTAGAGCTTGGCGGCAAGGTCGCGGAAATCGTTGCTGCGACCGGGCACATCGAACACCCGTTCGATGAAGTCGGCAATCGAGTTGTTGTCGAACAGGCCGGTCGGGATCAGCTTGCTCATGGCCTCGAACAGTTCCGAGGTGCCAAAACGCAGCGGGTTCTGCACCAGCTCGCTCAACGTGTGCAGTGACACCGCCGGCAGACGGCGCAGCTGGCGCACGTATTCGCGGTAGGCCGGGCGCAGAAACGCTTCCGGCTTGAATGCAAATTCGGCGTCGGAACGACCCATGAAGATGCGACACATCTGCGCCGTGCTCATCTGGTTGGCCAGACTGGCTGCCAGCAGGGCTCCGGCAGAGACACCGACATAAACGTCCAGATGGTGCAGGGCAAGCCCGTCAATGCTCTCATCCAGCGCCTGCAGTGCGCCCAGTTCGTAAATGGCTCCGAGCGGCCCACCACCGGCGGCAGCCAGGCCAATGCGTGGACGGTGCTTGAGCAGATGCTCGTTGTCCGGGGTCTTGGCGGGTTGCAGCGTGATCATGCAGGAATCTGTTGCCGGGAAGGTTTCATGTGCCCATTTTACACCTTTGCGCTACACTGGGCATGTTCAAATCCAACAGAAACCCAGCCATGCAAAGCGGCGAGCAAGCAGCAGATTTCAGCCTGATCGATGATCAGGGCAACACCTTTCATCTGGCCGAGGAGCTTGGTCAGCGGCTGCTGCTGGTGTTTTATCCGGGTGACAACACACCGGTGTGCACCGCGCAGCTGTGTGACTATCGCGATGGCATCGAGGCCTTTGCCGATCTCGGTGTGCGCGTGATCGGCATCAGCGGGGACGACCAGGCCAGCCACCAGCGGTTCAAGGCAAAACACCAGTTGCCGTTCACTCTGCTCAGCGATCCCGGCCTGAAAGTGGCCGCGGCCTATGACTGCAAGGGCATGCTGGGCATGAAACGTGGCGTGTACCTGCTGGATGAAAAGGGCATTGTCCGTTATCGTCATATCGAATCCGTGGCGCTGTTTCGGCGCCAGCGCGAAGAGCTGCTGCAGGTGATCGGTGACCTCAATCGCAGCAACTGAGCGAGCCTCGTCTGACAGGAAGACCAACATGATCAATCGGTTACAAAAATGCACATTACTCATCATCGCGGTCATTCTGCTCGGCGCCTGCCAGCAGCAGAACAGCCCCGCGCCGGCGGAGGTTGGTGGCAGTGTGGTCTCGGCGCAGCATACGCCTGCGGCAAACGCAGATCCGCCCCTGCAGCGGCAGCGTGCCCATGCCGCGAACGTCACCATCGTGCGTGACGATTTCGGCGTGCCGCACATCTATGGCAAAACCGATGCCGATGCCGTGTTCGGACTGATGTATGCGCAGGCCGAGGACGATTTTGCCCGCATTGAGCGCAATTATTACTGGGCCATCGGTCGGCTCGCCGAGGTGGAGGGTGAACAGGCCCTGTACAGCGACCTGCGCGCCAGGCTGTACATGAGCGAGGCAGAAGCCAAAGCCTTTTATGCCACGGCACCGGACTGGCTGCAAGAACTTTGTCAGGCCTGGGCCGACGGCCTCAACTTTTATCTACGCACGCATCCGCAGGTGCAGCCGAAGCTGATCACGCAGTTTCAGCCGTGGATGACGATGTATTTTTTTGAAGGCTCGATCGGTGGCGACATCGAGCAGATTCCCTTGCCGCGCATTGCCGAATTCTATGCCGATGTGCCGGAACCCGCAGCCATTCCGGTGGCTGCGGCAACCAGCCCTGCCAAGCCATGGCTTTCACTGACCGATGACGACGACGAGCCACGCGGTTCCAACGGTTTCGCCATCGCTGGCGAGCTGACCCGCTCCGGGAACAGCATGCTGCTGATCAATCCGCACACCTCGTTTTATTTTCGTGGTGAAGTGCATGTGGTCAGCGAACAGGGACTGAACGCCTATGGCGCGGTGACCTGGGGCCAGTTCTTCATCTATCAGGGCTTCAATGAGCACAGCGGCTGGATGCACACCAGCACGCATGTGGATTTCATCGATGAGTTTGTCGAGCACATCGAGCGCCGTGACGGCCGGCTGATGTATCGCTATGGTGACGACTGGCGACCGCTTGAGGTGGCCGAGATCACGCTGAACTATCGCGATGCCGGCGGGAAGCTGCAGTCACGCCGCTTTCCCGGCTACCGCACCCTTCATGGCCCGATCACGCACACTACAGATGGCCGCTGGACCGCCACGCGCATCAACTGGAACCCGGTCGAGGCCCTGCGGCAGTCCTGGCTGCGCATCCGTCAGCATGACTATGACTCGTTTCGCGACATGATGCAGATCCGCACCAATTCCTCCAACAACACCGTGTATGCCGACAGCAGCGGCAACATTGCCTATTTTCACGGCAATTTCGTGCCGCGGCGTGATCCGCGCTTTGATTATGCCCGTCCAGTGGATGGCAGTGATCCAGCCACCGACTGGCAGGGTGTACACGACATTGATGAACTGGTAACCCTGCTCAACCCGGCCAGCGGCTGGATCCAGAATGCCAATTCCACGCCGTTTACCGCCGCCGGCAGGCACAGCCCCAATGCACAGGATTATCTTGCCTACATGGCACCGGATGCGGAAAATTTCCGTGGCATCCATGCCGTGCGGGTGTTGCGGCAGGCCGATGACCTGACCCTGGACAAGCTGATCGAGCTGGCCTATGACCCGCAGTTGCCGGCTTTCGAGGTGCTGCTGCCCGGCCTGCTGCAGGCACATGCCGAACTGGCTGGGGAACATCAGCATCTGGCCGCTGCGGTTGCCGTGCTGCGCGACTGGGATCATCGAGTCAGGCTGGACTCGGTGGCCATGACGCTGGCGCATTTCTATGCCAGCCATTACCTGGCGCAAGCGGATCTGCCCAACGGCCTGGATGCCATGCAGCAGATCGAATACCTGGCCACGCAAACCCCGCCGGCCGAACGCCTGCTGATGCTGCAACAGACCCTGGACGGGCTGCAGGCGGATTTTGGTCGCTGGCAGGTGCCCTGGGGTGAGGTCAACCGCTTCCAGCGCATTACCGGTGCCATCGATTCGGTGTTTGACGACGATCTCCCCAGCCTGCCGGTGCCGCTGGCCTCGGGCAACTGGGGCGCGCTGGCCTCCTACGGCGTCGTGCATGGACGCAATGGCAGCGGTGAGGTCAACAAAAAACTGTACGGCGTGGCCGGCAACAGTTTTGTGGCCGTGGTCGAGTTCGGTCAGCCGCTGCGGGCGAAAACCCTGCTTGCCGGCGGCCAGAGCGGTGATCCGGCTTCAGACCATTTTCTGGACCAGGCGCAGCGCTATGTCGATGTGCAGTTCAAGGATGTCGCCTTCTACCGCGACGACGTCGAGCGGCGTGCCCGGCGCAGCTATCATCCGGGTGAATGAATCCGGCTCAGCCTGCCGGTGGCTTGGCTGGGCTCACAGATTGCGATAATTGGGGCCGGCTCCGCCTTCGGGCGTGACCCAGTTGATGATCTGGTAGGGATCCTTGATGTCACAGGTCTTGCAGTGCACGCAATTGGCGGCATTGATCTGCAGGCGGGTGCCATTGTCGTCGGTCACCATCTCATAGACACTGACCGGACAGAAGCGCGTGCAGGGATTGCCATACTCCTGTGTACATCGACTGGTGCAGATGTCCGGCTCCAGGATCTGCAGATGCACCGGCTGGTCTTCATCGTGTTCGGTGCTGGCGTAATACACCGAAGCCAGCCGATCCTTGGGCGGCAGTTCGCGTTCGACCCAGTCACGCTGCAGCTCGATGTTCTGATCCAGCGCACGGTGATCGGCGTGGTTGGCCAGAGTCCATGGTGACAGACCGGCGGTGACGGTTTCCCAGGCGGCGTTGGCCAGCCCGAACCACAGACCCTTATTGAAACCGGGGCGGATGTTGCGCACCTTGCGCAGCTCGGCGGCGATCACCGAAGCACGGATGCTGGCATCGAAGCCGGCGCTGCTATGCTGCCGGTGCAGATGCTCGGCCGCCAGCATACCCGAGCGCATGGCCTGGTGCGTGCCCTTGATTTTCGGCACATTGAGCAGGCCGGCGCTGTCGCCAATGAGTATGGCGCCGGGCATTTCCATTTTCGGGAGCGATTGCCAGCCGCCCTCGACCAGCGCGCGCGCGCCAGAGGAGAGTATCTCGCCATCTTCCAGCAAGGGACGGATGTGCGGATGGTGCTTGAATTGCTGGAAGGCCTCAAACGGGCTGAAATCCGGATCGGCGTAATCCAGTGCCACCACAAAGCCGATGGCCAGTCGATCCTGGTCCAGGTGATAGACAAAGCTGCCGCCGTAAGTCTGCTTGTCCAGCGGCCAGCCGATGCTGTGCTGGATGTGTCCGGGGCGGACCCGGCCTGGCGGCAGTTGCCACAGCTCTTTCATGCCGATGCCGTAGGTCTGCGGATCACAGCCCTCGGCCAGCTTGAAGTGTGCGATCAGCTGTTTGCTCAGATGACCGCGGCAGCCCTCGGCAAACACGGTCACCGGCGCATGGATGGCGATGCCCTCCACAAAGGTATCCTTGGGTTCACCGTCCCGATCAATGCCCATGTCACCAATGATGACGCCGGCGACGCTGCCGTCATCGTTCCAGGCAATGTGGCGGGCGGCAAAGCCGGGAAAGATGTCCACGCCGCTGGCTTCGGCATGTTCTGCCAGCCAGCCGCACATGGCACCAAGTGAAACGATCACATTGCCATGGTTGTTCTGCTGCGGTGGTGTTGGCAGTTTGCGCGCTCGCTCGCGGCTGAGCAGCAGAAATTCGTCGCTGACCGCGTCCACGCAAATCGGTGGCGGCTGCTCGCGCCAGCCCGGCAACAGCTCATCCAGTGGCGCGGTCTCGATCACCGCGCCGGACAGAATGTGGGCACCGATCTCGGACGCTTTCTCGATCACACACACCGACAGCTCGGCATTGAGTTGACGCAGTCGCAATGCGCAGCTGAGCCCGGCCGGGCCGCCACCCACGACGATAACGTCATAATCCATGACTTCGCGTTCACTCATAACATCAATGTTTTCGATGAAAAACTGTAACCAGTATAAAATATTGCGCTGGCAATGCCCGGGAAGTCGATATGATCAAAGTCTATGGCCTGAAAAACTGCGACACCTGCCGCAAGGCACGGCGCTATCTGGACGAGCATGGGGTGGCATACCGCTTTGTGGATCTGCGTGATGAACCGCCACAACCCGGACAGGTGCGCGCCTGGCTGGCGATACTGGGCGAAGAGCGCTTGTTGAATCGCCGCAGCAGCACCTGGCGCGGACTGGATGATGAGGTCAAGCTGCCGCCGGGTCAGCTCAGTGAGCAGCACCTGATGGCGCTGATCAGCAAGCACCCGGCGCTGGTGAAACGGCCGCTGTTTGTCGACGGCGCGCGCATGCTCACCGGATTTGATGCAAACGCTCTGGGGCAGTGGCTGGGGGATGAGCCGGATCGCGATTGATATGTTTTGCCAGCCGGCAACGGATTGCTCCGCAGCAGTGTTGCTGTTGGCAAATGGTCAGCCAGCGTGCAGTTCGCCTGTCAGCGTGGCGAGGTCAGTGTGGCCAGGCGATCGGGAAATGCCCCCGATTACTGCGGCAAGGGATCTTCGAAATCGTCTACAAAAAAGACTTCAGGTAATGGTGGGCCAACGTTGCAGCTCATGCTGCCACCAATGGTGGATACCGTGATCACCGTGTCTGCGCCCACCCGCTCAATGGTAAACGCACCAGGTGTGACATTGTCGATTTCAGCAGGCTGATTGGCGTCGATCTCGATGGCCATGGGCACCAGCGCAGGATCAACCGGAGAGAAACCCACGCAGGTCAGGCCACTGCCACTGAGAACCGTGAGCAGGCCGTTGGCAGTATCCAGCACCGATGTTTCTAGGTCGATTTCCTGGCCATCCAGCAACAGTTTCAAGGCAGCCTGACCGCCTAAGGGCAATGCAAGCAGGCAGAGCAGGGTAACAATACGGGTCATACGGATTCCGGTCATTCTGGGTTAACTCCTTGTAACGGGGGCGCATTCCATGCGTGGCTAGTGATTCATCGATATGCACCGGTACATTTTACCTGCAATCATCGTTAAATAACAGTTAGTTATCCAAACCATTTGATCATACATTTGATCTACTGGCCAGGACGCGGAAACTTGCTCGCGCAGACAGCTTGCATCTGCAGCAAAATTGCGGTAGCGTTGATGACATGATTATGACAGACAAACAAGTCTGATCCTGGCTGGATCATCATGACGTGTTTCAATATTTTCTGTCATGTCACCGCGCCCGTTCCGGGCAATCCTTACTCAACCCATCGCGACGCCGCAGCAAGCGTGCATGCACGCATTCGCTGTGCCCTGTGCAAGGAGTAGTATCCCATGTTTGAAAACCATCAAGAGACTGTTCAGCAATTGCTCGAAACCGACAAGGAATTCCGCTATTTCTACGAGCAGCACGAGACGCTGGACAAGCAGGTGGACGAAGCCGAGGCCGGCAACCTGGTCATGGATGAGATGCAACTGGCTGAAATCAAGAAAGAAAAGCTGCTGGCGAAGGACAAGCTGGCAAGCATACTGCAGGCCGCCACGCGGCACTGACCAGATAGGGCTTTTGTCAAAATGCCGGGCTCAATGCCCGGCATTTTTATGTTGCGATCAGTCCAGTCCGCTGCTGCGGCGCAGATGATTGAGCAGATCCAGTCGCGTGATCAGGCCGATAAAGCGCTGGTTTTCCTTCACCATCACCACATAGCCGGCATCAAACACCGGCATCAGCTCGTGCACCGGTGTGTTCACGTCCACCGTATGCAACTCGGTGACCATGGCGGTGCTGACCGGCTCGTTGAAGCAGTCGGGGCAGTCGATCACCGCCAGCAGAATGTCCGATTCATCAATGATGCCCTGCAATTCGCCGTCCTCTGACAACACCGGCAATTGCGAGATGTCATAGGTTTTCATGCGCTTGTAGGCATTGGCGATGGGCTCATCAGGACGCACGATGATGGTTTCGCCCTGATCCAGCGGCCGCGCGATGACGTCGCGCAGATTGCCATGGGCCTCGGTTTCAAGCAAGCCAAGATCACGCATCCACTGATCGTTGTACATTTTTGACAGATACTTGTTGCCGGTGTCGCAGGCGAAAGTCAGCACCCGCTTGGGTGTGCTCTGCTCACTACAGTAGCGCAGAGCCGCAGCAATCAGGGTGCCGGTGGAGGCACCGCCGAGGATGCCCTCGGTGCGCAGCAGTTCGCGACCGGTGAGGAAGCTTTCCCGGTCGCTGATCGAGTAGGCCCTGGTGACGCGGGTAAAATCGCTGATCACCGGCAGAAAATCCTCGCCGATGCCTTCCACCAGCCAGCTTTTGCTCTTGCCGTTGAGGGTGCCCTCATTGATGTATTCGGTCAGAATCGAGCCTTCCGGATCGGCCAGGATCAGCTCCAGATGCGGTGCCACTTTGGCGAAGTAGCGTGACAGCCCGGTCACCGTGCCGCTGGAACCGACCCCCAGCACGATGGCGTCCAGCTGCTCACCCATCTGCGCCCAGATTTCCGGGCCGGTGCCGTGCTCGTGCGCTGCGGGGTTGTCGTCGTTGCCAAACTGGTTGATGAAGTACGATCCCGGGGTTTCATCGGCAATGCGCTGGGCGTAATCCTGGTAATACTGTGGATGGCCCTTGCCGACATCCGAGCGGGTGATGATCACCTCCGCGCCCATGGCCTTGAGATTGGAAATCTTCTCCCGGCTCATCTTGTCTGGAATGACCAGAATCAGGCGATAACCTTTCTGCTGCGCCACCAGCGCCAGCGCCAGCCCGGTGTTGCCGGCGGTGCCCTCGACCAGCGTCGCGCCGGGCTTGATCTTTCCGGCACGTTCGGCCGCTTCAATCATGTTCAGGCCGATGCGATCCTTGATGCTGCCGCCGGGGTTCTGGCTCTCCAGTTTGATGAACAGCTCGCACGGCCCGGTATCCAGCCTGCTGCTGCGGATCACCGGCGTGTTGCCGATCAGTTCAAGCACGTTGTCGTAAATGCCGCTCATGGCGCAACCTGATTGTCCGATATCATCCGGCATCATACCGGATCAGCCTGCCAGCGTCATGGCCGGCGCCAGGCAATCCTCAGCCCAGCATAGAGCGGATCAGGTACAGCGTGTAGGCCACATAGGCCGCCAACAGCAGGCCGCCTTCCACGCGGTTGATGCGACCGGTGCCGGCGCCACGAAAGCCGAAGCCGATGACAAACAGCGACAGCGTCAGCAGCGACATCACCAGCAGATCGCGGTTGAACACCTCCGGCCCCACCGCCAGGGGATGTATGCTGCCGGCAATGCCCACCACCGCCAGCGTGTTGAACAGGTTGGAGCCGAGCACGTTGCCCAGCGCGATATCGTGATCGCCATTGCGGGTGGCGACCAGCGACGAGGCCAGCTCCGGCAGCGAGGTGCCCACCGCAATCACGGTCAGGCCAATGATCAGATCGCTGACGCCGAAGGTCTGGGCAATGTCCACCGCGCCCCACACCAGCACCCGCGAGCTGACAATCAGCAGCACCAGCCCCAGCAGCAGCATGATCACGGCCGGGCGCAGCGGCAGCGGATGCACATCCATGACCTCATCGACTTCCACCGCCAGATGATCGCGCTTGCGCTGCAGGCCCTGGCGGATGCTCCAGCCCATCAGCGCGGCAAACGCCAGCAGTAGCACCAGCGCATCAATGCGGCTGAGCTCGCCATCGTACAGCTGCCAGGCAGCCAGCAGCGTCACCACCATCAGCAACGGCAACTCCTTGCGCAGCACCCGCGACTGCACCGCAATCGGGCTGATCAGCGCGGTCAGACCCAGTATCAGTCCGATGTTGGTGATGTTGGAGCCATAGGCATTGCCCAGCGCAATGCCGGGATTGCCCTGCACCGAAGCCAGCGCGGACACCACCATTTCCGGTGCCGAGGTGCCAAAACCGACGATCACCATGCCGATCAGCAGTGGCGGCATGCCAAAATGCCGCGCCACCGAGGCGGCACCGGTGACAAAGCGATCGGCACTCCAGACCAGCAGAATCAGTCCACAGACAACGGCAGTGATGGCTATCAGCATGAACAGTCAAATCGGGTAGGCGCGGGCAATCCGACATCATGCCGATTTGCACTGCAGGCGTCAAACCCGATCAGACCAGTCCGCCCGGCAGTATTGATAAAGTGCGCGCATCAATTGTTCCGCGCACGCACCGCACGCGCATGCCGCACCAGTTCGGCAAACAGTCTGCGGTGTTTTTTCAGATAGAGCAGAAACTCGGGATGCCATTGCACGCCGAGCAGAAAATCCTGTGTCGTGTCCTCAACCGCCTGCACAATGCCGTCCAGATCGCGGGCACTGACCAGCAGATGCTCGCCAACGCGGTCGATGCCCTGGTTGTGCAGACTGTTGATGCGCGATTCGCCGGGGCCGAACAGGCGCAGCAGATGGCCGTCGCGCGCCGCCTCGCTGTTGACCGGGCACAGCGTTTTCAACGGCAGCACGGTCCAGCGGTTGGAGGTTTTGCGGCGCTGCGAGCGCAGTTCCTGAAACAGCGAACCGCCGCGACAGACATTCAGCAGTTGGGCACCACGACAGATGCCCAGCAGCGGCAGCCGGCGCAGCACCGCATCACTGATCACGGCCATTTCCAGCGCGTCGCGGGCGCTGTCGTAGTTGGGTTTGACTTCCGGTCTGGCGGCATACAGCACCGGCTCCACATCGTGGCCGCCGGTGATCACCACGCCATCCCAGGTCTGCGGCCGACGGGCGTCGTCCGGGCGCAACTGCAATGGCCTGCCGCCATACAGGCGCACCACCAGCGCCACCAGCAGGCGCGGCCCGAAGGCACCGCGCTGCGGCCCGGTGATGGCTATGACCGGCGCAGCCACTTGTCTGCCACGGTTTTGTCCCAGCTGCCGAACAGGCGCTGTAGCGGCTTGTCCAGCTCTTCCAGATAGGCTTGGCAGCAGGCCTGCAGCCGCTTGGTGTCGGCGGCCAGATGCTCGACTTCCACCCAGTCGTTCCAGGCCACATGCAGGCCCCAGTCGGGGTTGTCGATGTCGCAGTCCGGCAGTCGGTAATGAAACGTGGGGCGCGCCTTGATGCGCTCGTCATCCACCACCGCGCCCACGCGCTGCGCGTCCAGATGGGCGAACAGCGGCAGCATGTCGAGCTCGCGATTGCGGGTGGGGTTGTGGCGCAGGTAATCGTCGATCAGCGTGGCCAGATCGGGGGCGTAATCGGCGTCCAGCAGCGTCATCACATAGTCGTGCGGATAGGGATCGACGTAGCTGGTCATGCGCCGGCTCAGGTCGATGTCGGCACGCTGGTACAGCCAGTCGTGCAGGCACGCAAACGAGCGCAGACAGGCAGTGATCAGGCTGGCATCGTGGGCGGGCAACTCGGGATTGAGTTGCAGGCTGAACACATTGATCGGGCTGTGCGAACTGCCCTTGGCACCGGCCTCGCGCAGTTGCACAATCAGCGCCTCCACCTCGGGCAGTCGATCCAGCGGCAGCGGCGGGCTGATGATCTCCACCGGCACCAGCGCCTCGGCGGCCCAGGCCAGCACGTCCTCCACCGTGCGGCCGATGTCGTCGGCCACGGTCTCGTCCGCGCGCTGCTTGCGGCCCATGCGCTTGAGCCGCTCATAATCCAGCTCCACCACCCAGTCACCGGCAGCATCGCCCTGCAGCACACGCTCGTAACGGCCATCGGGCACCGCTTCCAGCTGGAAAAACGCCGCCACCAGCGCGGCGATCTCATCCAGCGTCAGGCCGCTCATCTCCAGTTCCACTCCAACCCGGCGAATGTTGCCGTCGGCATTGTGCTGCCACGGCGGTGATTTCAGTTTGCTGTCTGCCGAGTTCATGGGGTTATCCTGCGACATCGCCTCAATGGTCGTCAATGCGCAGATAAATTACCGATATTGATGTTCTTCACAAGTTTGGCAACTGATTAAGGCGCGATGAGGTCCGCCGCGAGGCGAATTATGGCCCTATTCACCGCATTCTGTGCGGATAAAGGCTTGTGTGTGCGGTGAATGCAGACGATAATCTCCGCATGGATAGCGGTGATTACAAATACATTCGGCAGGCTGGAGATTGGCCGAACTGGCGCTTCGATATGGCGGCGCTGGCCGGCCCAATGGCCGAAGTCAGTCGCGCCCAGGGGATGTTGCTGGGCCGCCTGGCCGATGTGGGCATGTCCCTGCGCGATCAGGCGAGTCTGGCAGCATTGACTGAGGACGTCGTCAAGACCAGTGAGATCGAGGGCGAGCAGCTCAATGTCGAATCCGTGCGCTCGTCCATCGCCCGCAGGCTGGGTGTGGACATCGGCGCGCTAGCTCCGGTCGACCGGCACGTCGAAGGCGTGGTCGAGATGGTCCTCGATGCCACCGCCAACTGTCAGGCACCGCTCTCTCGGGAGCGGTTGTTTGGCTGGCATGCCGCGCTGTTTCCCACTGGTTACTCCGGTCTTTCCCGGATCAAGGTCGGCGCCTGGCGCGACGATGCCAGCGGACCGATGCAGGTGGTGTCCGGACCCATAGGTCGCCAGCGAGTGCATTTCGAAGCGCCGCCCGCCGATCGCCTCGAGACCGAAACCAGCCGCTTCCTGGACTGGTTGAATGGCGCGTCGAACGAGTCACCGCTGCTGAAAGCTGGCCTCGGCCATCTGTGGTTCGTCACTCTGCATCCGTTCGACGATGGCAATGGCCGTATCGCCAGGGCCATCGGTGATCTGCTGCTGGCTCGCGCCGATGGAAGCCCCCAGCGATTCTACAGTTTGTCGGCGCAGATCCAGCGTGAACGCAAGGCTTACTACGACATCCTGGAGCATTCGCAGAAACGGTCACTGGATGTCACTGAGTGGCTCGTCTGGTTCCTCGATACACTGCATCGCGCTGTCGATCAGGCGCAGCACATGCTCGACGCGGTATTGACCAAGGCGCGATTCTGGCAGCATTGGGCGTCCACGCCATTTAATGAGCGACAGCTGAAGTTGCTCAACAAACTGCTCGACGGCTTCGAAGGCAAGCTCACCAGCAGCAAGTGGGCGACCATGGCAAAGTGCTCGCCGGACACTGCCCTGCGCGACATCAACGTTCTGCTTGCCCGAGGTGTGCTGCACAAATCGGATGCGGGCGGGCGCAGTACCAGCTATGCGCTGAACGAGTTGCCTGCATAGCCGTGCCGTCGGCATTGTGCTGCCACGGTGGTGATTTTAGTTTGCTGTCTGTAAGGCTCATGGGTATATCCTGCCTGTCCGGGTCAGTCATGGTCAATGCGGCGGTTTTGTAATATCATGATGAAAAAACACTCATATATCGACATGATTTGTTGACGTGTCGATATGGACGACATAAGCTATAGACCTGTCGATAAAATGAGGTTTTTTCAACATGTCACCGCATAATGCTCCAGTCTGGCGACCTGAGCAGCCATGGAATGGCTTGCCAGCCTTGCCGCCAGAAGCCATAGAACTGGAAACCAAAGCAGTGCTCAAACAGTGCATCGTTGCACGAGCTGCACTGGCGGAGCTGAAGCAGGCTGCCGAACTGATTCCCAACCAGGCCATGTTGATCAACATCATTACCCTGTTGGAAGCACGCGACAGTTCCAAAATCGAAAACATCGTGACCACCAGCGATAAGTTGTTTCAGTACGCGCATGCACCGGACCATGCCGGCGATGTCAACACCAGTGAAACCCTGGCCTATCGCACTGCACTGTTCAACGGCTACGAATCATTGCAATCCCGGCCATTGTGTACAGCGACTGCAGAGGAGGTCTGCAGCACCATCAAGGGCACGGCCATGACGATCCGCAAGGTGCCGGGTACGGCGTTGGCCAGCAGTGTCTCGGGCCAGGTCATTTATACTCCGCCGGTGGGCGCAACCCTGTTGCGCGATATGCTGGCCAACTGGGAGTGCTTCCTGCATGAGCAGAGTTCGCTCGATCCGCTCACGCGCATGGCCGTAGGGCACTATCAGTTTGAGGCCATTCATCCCTTTATCGACGGCAATGGCCGCACTGGCCGGGTGCTTAACAGCTTGTACCTAATTGAGCAGGGGCTGCTCAATCTTCCCATACTCTATCTCAGTCGCTATATCATCGCCCACCGCGCAGATTATTATCGTCTGTTGCTGGGCGTCACCGCAGCGCAGTCTTGGGAACCCTGGCTGCTCTTTGTTCTTGAAGGGGTAGCGCAAACCGCCCGCTGGACTACAGAAAAAATCACCGCCATGCGCGCACTGGAGGAACACACTCGCGCGCACATTCAAGCCCAGCTGCCGAAGATCTACAGCCGAGAACTGGTGGAAATCATTTTCACCCAGCCTTATTGCCGTATCACCAACCTGGTGGAAGCCGGTATCGCCAAACGCCAGACTGCCTCAGATTACCTGAAAAAGCTGGCGGCTATCGGCATCCTCACAGAGCACCAGTCCGGCAAGGAAAAACTCTTTGTTCACTCACGTCTTCTTGAGCTCTTCAGCCAAGATGACAACACTTTCGCGGCATATGGAGACTACTGAGCGCGTGCTTATCGTGCCTGATGGCATCAGTCATCCTCAATGCGCAGATACATCCAGGCCGAGCGACCCGAAGCCAGGGGCAACTGACGGCGCTGGTAGCGCACACCCAGGCGCTCGTAGCGATCCAGCCGGCGCAGCTCACCGGCGCTGACGGCAAACACCACGCCACGTGTCATCGCACCGGGTTGCGGCAGCACATTGCGGCCCTGCTTGCGAAAGCCCGGCAACACCGCCGGCTGCACTTCAGGCAATCGACCAATCACCAGCCAGCGCAGCAGCGGCTGGCGCAACGTGCCATAGGCAAACACCTGCTGCTGCACCGCCGCATCCATCGGCGGCAGATCCGCAGGCGGCGCATAGCCCCAGGGACTGAACAGCGTCCACCACAGCCACAGCAGCAGTGCCAGTGTGATGGTGGCTACGTTTATTGTCAGTTTGCGCAGTTTGTGCTTCATGCTGGGTTTGCTGTCTGGCTTAGGTATGCTGGATTATCGAAGCGCGGAAAACGTGTCCAGCCAGTTGCAGGGACGGCAGGTGTGGGCGAGATGGTCTTGCAGGGTGCTGGGTGAGTGATGTTTGTGTTTGGCATGGGCTGGCGGTTGGATTCGTCCGGCTTCAAGGTAACATGGCAACATGGCCTTGCTCATGAACTCGTGGATTGCCACAGACACAGCAATCCTCAATGCAGCAGCCATTGGTTTTTTCGTTGCCCGATCCTGATAGGATAATGTTTGCGTTTTTACTGCATGCTGATGTTGCGGCACAGCATGTTGCGAGTGCGTTCTGCAAAGCAAACGTCGCAACTACACTAGTGTAGTGTCCTAAACTGCAGCATGAAATGCTGCGTTTTGACGAGCACGATTTACTTTCTCTAAGATGGTTTCAACTGATTTCGTCCAAGTAAATGGTTTGGGATTATCATTGTGTCGCTTAATGTATTCATAAATT
>JAHJQV010000047.1 GCA_018819105.1 Gammaproteobacteria bacterium | reverse complement strand
GACCAAGGAAGAACTTATCAACGCGGTCAACGCGGCACTCAGGAGCCTACAGAAGCTCCCAGACATCGTAGCGAGCTTCTTTCATACACCCACATGTTCCTATGCCGCTTTATGAGGCTTTACTTTTGTAGGTATTAGTATAACCAGATGATCTTTGACAGCAGAATTGTCTTGCGACTAGTCTTTAGGCATAGCTCATCTAGACCGGCTGAGGGACAGGCCCTTTGAAGCCGGGGCAACCTGCACAGTGTCAGAACATCGTTCTGATCACTGGCAAAGGTGCCAATTCCTGCAGATCATCCACCACAGTGATCTGACAGATGAGTGGAAGCAAGCCCGGATCATTGCATCCATAGCCTGCTCCCACTTGTTACCGGTCCATGAGCTTTTTGTACAACTCATGGAGCAGGCAGACATGTTACACACCCCATCCCTAAGCGCTGCGCAGGCAGCACCTCGCAACAGCGTTGCCAATGTGGCGCGGCCACAGCGACGCCCTGCAGTCCGGCCGCAGGCACTGGCCGCAGTCGATGGCGAAATTGTACTGGCCACTGGTGAGACGGTGCGCTATCGAATGCTGGGTGAGCGTGCCGCGCCGTTGCATGTGCTGCTGGGTGGCATCAGTGCAGATCGCTGTGTGGATGACTGGTGGCAGGATCTGCTGGGCGTAGAGGGCAGTATTGATCTGCGCCGCAATGCGGTGCTGTCGCTGGACTGGCTGCAACGTCCGCGGCCTGGTCAGGACTGCATCCGCACTTCTGACCAGTCCGCTGCGCTGGCGGCGGTGCTGGATGCGCTGGGTCGCTCTCGCATTGATGTGCTCATGGGTGCCTCCTATGGTGCCATGGTGGGGCTGGCTTTTGCCGCCTGCCATCCGCAACGCATTGGCCATCTGGTGGCGATCAGCGGTGCCCACCGCGCCAGTGCCTCGGCGACTGCCTGTCGCTGGCTGCAGCGCGAAATCATCCATCTGGCACAACAGGCCGGGGATAACGAGCGTGGGATTATGCTGGCACGGGCGCTGGCGCTGACCAGCTATAGGCCGGCGGCATTGTTTGATCAGCGTTTCGCAGCCGCCACGCCGGATCTGCAACAAGCCGGTTTGCGCGACTATTTTGTTCATCAGGGCAACAAACTGGCGCAGCGGTTTGACCTGCAGCGTTATCTGTCGCTATCGGCTTCGCTGGATCAGCATCTGGTCGATGTCTCAACGATCCGGTGCCGGGTTGATCTGGTTGCCGTGCGCTCAGACCACCTGGTGCCGCTGGCACAAATGCAAGCGCTGGCCGCAGAGCTTGGCGCACGCGCCAGACTGCATGTGCTGGCATCGGACTATGGACACGATGCCTTTCTCAAATCCACCCGGCAGTTGAATGTGCTGCTGACCCGGCTGCTGACGGCTAACGGTATCGGCGACGGAGGTGACGAATGAGTATTGACAGCGACCGCAACCTGACCAGCAATGCGCTGCATCAGCGCACGCGTACGGTGCGCGCCGGGGTGGAGGACGATCAGCATTACGGCGCGGTGATCCCGCCGCTGCATCTGTCCACCACCTACAGTTTTGCCGGTTTTGCACAGCCCAGAAAGCACGATTACAGCCGTTCCGGCAACCCCACACGGGATCTGCTGGCGCAGGCACTGGCAGATCTGGAACAGGGTGTGGGTGCCACCGTTACAGCCACCGGCATGGCCGCCATCACCACGGTGCTGCAACTGCTGCAGCCCGGCGATCTGATGCTTGCCCCGGCCGATTGCTATGGTGGCAGCTGGCGTCTGCTGGATGCCCTGAGTAGGCGCAATGCGTTTCGGCTGCAGTGGGTGAACTTTCGTGACCCGGCTGACTGGCAGCCGGCGCTACGACAAAACCCGCGCATGCTGTGGCTGGAGACACCATCCAATCCGCTGTTGCGCATCACCGACATTGCCCATGTGGCGGCGGCCAGACCACCAGGCTGTGTGCTGGTGGTGGACAACACCTTTTTGTCGCCGGTGCTGCAGAACCCCCTTGCGCTGGGCGCAGACATTGTCGTGCACTCGACCACCAAATACATCAACGGGCACAGCGATGTGGTTGGTGGCGCAATCATCAGCGCCAGCACCGAACTGGCGGAACAGCTGGCCTGGTGGGCCAACTGTCTGGGTGTGACCGGCAGCGCCTTCGACAGCTGGCTGACCCTGCGTGGGCTGCGTACCTTGCCGCTGCGCATGCAACAGCATCAGGTGACAGCACAGTGCGTTGCCGAATTTCTGCAATCCCATGCGGCCATCAACAAGGTGCATTATCCCGGACTGGCCAGCCATCCCGAGCATGCGCTGGCGCAAACCCAGCAGCGCGGTTTCGGTGCCATCATCTCGTTTGAACTGCTCGGCGGTGAGTCCGAAGTGGCCGCCATGCTGGAGCATCTGCAGCACATCTCGCTGGCCGAATCGCTAGGCGGGGTGGAATCGCTGATCTGCCATCCGGCGACCATGACCCACGCGGCAATGACCACGTCGGCGCGTCAGCGTGCCGGCATCAGTGCCGGTCTGATCCGGCTGTCCGTGGGGCTGGAGCATGCCGATGACCTCATCAATGACCTGCAGCAGGCGCTGACACAATGCACCGCTGGCAAGCAGCAACAGCCTGCCGGGCAGGCTGCGGCCAGGGTTCAGAAAAAAACCGGCAAGCTCAGCGAGGTGAGTCATGAGCTGTTGTGACCGCATGGCAGCAGGAAGGCTGGCCAGTGCAGCGTCTGCCAGTCAGCTTGGAGCGTCATCATCATCCGTGCTGCGGCCAGGTCATGCCAGCCTGCCGGAGGCTGATAACAGCCTGCGGGAAGCTTTGACCAGCCTGTCGGCCAGCAGTGAGCGCAAAGCAGTAGCGATGGTGGTGGGTTTGATCGGGCCCGGCCGGGTCGGCTCCGAACTGTTGCGCATCTGGCAACAGCATGCAGCCTGCCAGACCCTGCCGCTGCATGGCGTGCTGAACACGCGCCATGCCCTGCTCAGCGCTGAATCGCTGCTGGCTGACAGCAGCAACCCGCCGCCACCCGGCACAGCTGGCAGCGCCACCGATCGACTGCTGACGCGGCTGGCGCACAGCGAACGTCAGTCGATCACTGCGTTTGTGCAGCAGCTGCGCTCATTGAGGGCGCAGCGGCATGTCCTGATTGATGCCACCGCCAGCGCCGAGGTGGCCGCGCAGCACAGCAGCTGGCTGCGTGCCGGCATACGTGTGGTCACCGCCAACAAATGGGCGCTGGCCGCAGGCCATGATGACTATGCCGAGTTGCAGCAAGCCGGTGCAGACCACGACAGTCAATACCTTGCCGCCACCACGGTAATGGCCGGCCTGCCGGTGCTTTCCACGCTGCGGCGACTGCAGTGCAGTGGCGAGCGCATCCAGCGCATCTCTGCGGTGCTATCCGGCAGCCTGTCGGCACTGACCGCAGCCTGCGACCAAGGCGAGGCATGCAGCGCGGTGCTGTTACAGCTGCAGCAACAGGGACTCACCGAACCCGATCCGCGACTGGACCTGTCCGGCCTGGACGTGGCCCGAAAACTGGTGATCATGGCGCGCACCATCGGCTTGCAGCTGGAGCTGGAACAGGTCGATGTGCAGTGCCTGCTGCCGGCAGAACTGCTGGCGGAACCGGCGCTGGATCTGACCATGCATGCAGCACAACTGAATCGCCACTGGCAGCGGCTGAGCGAAAAGCTCAGCGGCAAGCTGGTCTATCGTGCTGATCTGGAAGTGCTCGCCGACGGCAGCTGCGCCGCACAATGCCGACTGGTGGGGCTGAGTGCAGACGACCCGATGACCATGCTGCGCGGCAGCGACAACCAGGTGCAGATCACCACCGCCAGCTATGCCCAACAGCCCCTGATTATTCAGGGTGCCGGAGCCGGCATCGCGGTCACAGCGAGGCAGTTGTTTGCTGACCTGTTGCAGTGCTGGCAGAGCGCATGAGCCGTGTGCTTGTGTCATGCGATCCGCGGCATGATGGTGCAGGACTTGGAGGTAGGGCAGCATTGTTCATGGCTACTGGCTGCAAAGTCATGCTCAAGATGTATTGGGCTTTGCGCCTGAGAATTGCATTGAGGTATGGATGTCCAGAGCATTGTTCAGACAGACACCAGCGCAATCGACCTCTGAAATTAATTGACATCGATTTTGCTGAGTAATGATAGTCGTCACCGGTTGGAGTGTGGGTGTCCTGCTCCTACCCATGAAGATCAGCCCCCTGATAACTCCCGCCTTTACGTAACACCACAACATCGCCCGACCTCTCGGCGATATATGAGTTACTTAATGTTGAGGAAAATGTTTCTTTTAATATGTAACCAATTCGAATTAGAAAATCCATAATACACTCTCCTCTTGGTCAGCTAACGCCTCACATCACCGGCAGCAAGAAGCAGAGCGACGAAGGAGCGACGCTTCTTGCTGTCCGTGTGCACATGATTGTTATGCCTGCTGAATTCACAACGTCAATTTAGTAATTTTAGAAAAAACGTATCACTAAAGAAAGCCATCCCGGCCTTTATTAGGATTGCCGGTAAATACAGTCATACTTAGCCGCTCCAACACTGAATCGGGCGGATGCTGGTTTTCGACGATTACTATCTGACTATCGTTACTATGGTGATCGACAAGATAAGAATAAAAACTCTCTTTCAAGTTGGTGCCTTGTAGCTGCCGGTCTTCGTCGCCCTCTGGTTTAAAATAAGCCAAAAGCGGCGAGTCCAGGACAACAAAGCCGGGATGCGGCAGGTCATTTTCGAGGCAATACTCCAACAATGCGATCGTTACCGCTGCGTGTGTGATAGCGCGAAGCCCCTTGCCACGGCTACCTCGTGGCTTTCCATCAATGACAAAATCGGTAGTTTCCTTATCAAAATAAACAAGACAGTCACCGGGAAAATCCCATGCCTTCAGCAGTTTGGAAACCCTAAGTGAAAAGTCATGTGCTACAGAGTCAGGCAGACCGGAAACGATAGCGCCAGACGAACCATCTTCGCCTTCGTCCCGCTCTAAAGATATCCTGCGCTCTTCGAGCTTTGCCACTCTTGCGAAAAGGTCGAGCTCCTTGTGTACCTCGGCCCGTTTTTCAATAAGCTCCGAGAAAGAAGCCCTTTCTTCACTCACCGTCGGTGCAACGGTCTCCTGAATCCGGGCGTTAACATTCTCATACTCTTCATTCTTATTTGACAACTCTTGTTCTTGAGAGACTGCCTCGGACTTTAAATCAGCAACAGTCGCCTGGAGTTCGCCTTTAAGCCGCGCTATTTTCTCAATTTCTGCGGAAGCTGCCTGAACGATCGCCTCAACGTCCCCATCGCAGGCAGCATCATGTTGCTGTGCTTCCGGTGATGCTCCGCAGAGAGGGCAAGGAACGGATTCCACGTGAGCAAACATCGCTCCGCTTTCCTGGATCGCTGTCAGGCGTTCAATATCGACAGCATAGTGCTCCAATAGCAAGTCAAATCTCGTCAACAGATCCGCAATCTCGTCCAATCGGTCCTGAATCGCCGTTCGGAGATCCACCAGTTCCCGCCGCTGCGCTAAAAGAGAGTCGAGCTGTGCTTGAATGCTATTCAGTGTTTCCCGCCGCTGCTCGATGGTCCCGTCAAGGCGATCAATCTGCTCTTTAAGGTCTACCTCTTCTTCACCAACATCGGCAATTTCCTGCCTGATTTCGGCAAGCAGTTCATCGATCAGCTCGATCTGCTTCGCACTATCTGTTCCACCCCGCGTCGTCTCAACAACATTAGAGTCATCAACGCCCGTCAGGAGGAGTTTGATGGTCGCCAACTCGGCAGTTTTCAATGTGTATTGACCACCCCAGAAAGGCGAACCAGTTTGCTGAATCTCACCTTCCTGGACAATGGCAAGTCTTGCCAGATTTCTAAAACTTAGACTCTGTGTCGTACCATTTTTCTTGCTTCGCAATATGCGTTTTCCAAGAAGCCCGATTTTTTCGAGAAGGAATCCCGACATATTGTCGGTTTTTCCGTGGCCGTGATCTTTTCTGAGGACTTCAATTTCGGCATCCTCATCGAGCAGATTTTTGGCCTTGAAGTTTCCGCCAGAGCTCGCACGATAAAATCGCCATTTCTCGCCGGAAGTCACATCAAGATCAAACTGGACTTCACCGAACGGGGTTCGCTCCGGAATATCCCTTAGCACAGACCCTCCGAGCATGAAATCAATTGATTCAGCCAGGAGCGATTTCCCTGTGTCAGACGCGCCGCAAATCACATTTACGCCGTTCGAAAATGTCATCTCGGCCATTTTCTTAGGGCCGGAAAAGGCGATCCGTCGAAGTTGGAGGTAACTGTTGCTCATTGGTTACCTCCCGGTCTATCTATGGCCTGGAACTGGCTTGACCAATTGTCAAACAGCCGATGCGTGATTTGTCGAATCTCCGAAGTTGCCACACCCGTAAAGCGCTCAACCGCCCATTGCGCACGCTCTTTGAGCATCTGAGAATAGGTGGATGTAAGTGAGGCAAGGAACGGCGCAGCCGACTCTCCAGCGATGTAGTCGAAACCGTCTTCGGCGGGTATCCGCTGTATGAGGTTTCGGCTTGTCATCAAAAGAAGACCTTTTTCAATCAGACCGCGTCGAACCAGCAATTCTCCTGCTCTCATAGGAAGGTCCGCGTGAAGGCTTTTAGGTCCATCGGCATCACCAGAATGGACGACGAGATAATCCATTTCGACCAGCCTTTCGAGGTCGAAAGCCGCCGGATAGGCAGCGACCAGAATTTCCAGGGAGCGGATGCCGGTCTCCAGGGGACTGTTGAACGGTGCTGGGCGTGAGTGGCTATTCATCATCCATCACCCATTTAAGACGATCTACATTCGCTAGCTGATGGCAAATACCCTGCCGGTCCTGCGACTTGGTAGCTGAGGCAAGTGGATTTGCAGTCAAGGCGACAGACGATGCCTGTGCCACAGTTGCCTTCATCCTTTCGTACCCGTTGTGATGGGAAGCATCGGTAATATCAACCACGCCGTGGTAGACCTCTTCCTGAAGGTCATCGAATGTCCCTTCAGGCACCGTATCTCTGGCGAAGTTTCTTAGTGCTTCGGCATGATAGAAACGCTCGCGCTGCCTCCGGAAATCCTTTTCCAACATATTGTGCGCGACGAGTGCGCTCATATCATGGAGTGGACTTCCCAAATGATCTCCATAGGCATCGAGGAGTTGACGGATATACCGGCTCTCGGATGCCGCAGGGACGGCGGGAGGCACTTCGGGATCTGGTCGTGCAGGCAGACCGCCCCCAAACCTGACCGCGTGAAACCCGGTATGGCTATGCGCTTCAATCAGCTCAACGTGTGACTTCGATGAGAAGATCGAAAAATCGAAAGCGTCCACATATGTCAGCAGCTTGCCGCTGAGTTGGATTTCCTTGGTTGAGGTGATTCCGCTTTTACAGTGTCCGTCCCAATTTTCCTTGAATTTTTCACGCAGCTCGGTCGGCTTGTTCAGAAGTTTTTCTAATGTTGTTCCGACACTGAGGGATGCCACAAAATAATGCTTTCGGGGTGACGTATACTCGCCGATGTGCGAGTAATAAATGATCTTACCAAGCTCGACCCAAATGTCGCTTGGTCGCAACGGATGCGCATAGCGCTTGCATTGGTAATTGTCCCACGTATTTTCAAAGCCTTTGTCGGTGCAAAATCCGGCGATATCAACCCCGCAATCTCCTGAGCCGCCGAAACGACGAACCTTGACGTACGTGTCTTCAAGACTCGTTGACCATTCTTCGATAAAATCTTCCCAATCATCAGAGCTGAAATTCTTGACGCGGATCGCCTTGGGAACGGGAATACCTGATTGCACGTGAGCAGACGAAGGAGCCGCCACAGGCTGCTTTGGCTTAATCACCTTTAGATCGGTCTCAGCAATCATACTAGATGTTCCTTTGCCCTGATAGAGCGACACGGTTTGCTAAGTAAACGACAAGCAACTTACTCATGGTTTTATATTTCTTTGTGCATAACGCCCGCATTTGCGGCCGGTTTGGAGCGCAGCGGAAAACCAGTCCGACAACATACGCTTGTTAGAGCTTTATACGATATTGCGAATAGCATAATGCTCTGCTTTTTTGTATGAATCTTTAAGATTTTCAGGAAGTAATGATAGAACAGCATCCTTCAACGATGAGCTTGCAACACTGAGACCAGTTGTATCACTTAATCCCCAAGTAGGGATCTCGCTACTATTCTTTTTAGCAAAGCGAAAAACTTCTTCGAAAAAAGCACGGACAGAAGAAAAAGCATTGTCTTTTTTCATCATTTCTAGATTACATACTATTGCGGAACCAAAATCCAATTTACCTAAACCTGAATCATCTTTTATTGCAGACAATAAAAGCAACTCCGTTTCCCCACTGTACTGCCATTTTGTCAAATCTTGAATTTCATCAATTACTTGCGAAAAGGCTGCATCACTGAAAAACCAATCGGTGCCATCAATCAAGGTAACTTTACGCATATCAGCTTGGTAGTTGTCGGGCCAATAGGTGCCATAGCCAACACAAAAGAAATCGACAGCCTCTCCTGAACGATAATGAAACTGATTTAAATGATCTACAATTTCGGATTTTGCCAGTGGCGCATTTGGGTGGGTAAATAAAATACCGATAAGCTTGGAGTTTCTTTCTTCATCCACATGAACAGTTTCATATCGTGTAGAGACATCCATATCAAAAGTAGTCATAAAGTTACAATTTTGTTCTAGCTTTGGCAATTTTTTGGTCAGGGTTACCATTCTTGGAAGAGCCGCGTCAACTTTACTTAGTATATTTTCTAGTGAAAATGCTTCGTTCATTTTGATCCCCTTTGGAGCTCTAACGTCTAAGCTAAGCGGCGCAGCTTTAGCTGCGTCCGGTGGAGGCCGAAGGCCGGAAAGAACTTGAGCGATTTGTTAGCCAGCACCTAACTATCAATTTCATGGTTGATCTAGCCATTGGTAACGGGGCGCTATACGCTTTCTAACCACGAAGGAATCCAAGACGGCATCGGCGATTAACTCTGCGAGTGCTTCTTGTCCATCTGATGTCGTCGGATCCTCCCCGAGAGCCACTCTTGAGGAAAGCTCCTCAAGAATACGACCTCGTAGTGTTTCAAAGCATGCCTCGGATTCAGGGTCTAAACGCTGTAATTTAGGATTTTCTTTCATCGATTCGCGTCTGGCTAACTTGAATTTAGGAGGCAAAAACGCCTGGTAATGGATATTCGGTCGAAAGTGACCAATAATCTCGCTTTGCCAGTGCTAAAACCACCTAAACCATTGAATTCAATGTAACATTTGTTGAGACAAACCGATATTATCCGTCGCTTCTGACGGATAACGCGCCGATTTCCTACAAGTTTACCAGCCATCTTGATAAAGACGCGTACACCATTCGAATCTCTCACCATCACCGTCAACAGACAGGTCCAGCCTCTGCCTGCCTCACCCTCACCATAGCAAAGTCAAGCCGCAATCACCAATAGCTGCCCACATCCACTGGGTCTATGCGCTGGTCAATCTGCAGCAGGTCCTGCAGTATGGCGATGTGCCCGCTGCCACCGATGACGATGACTCTTTCATCTTCGGCTGCGACCTGTTGTATCAGTGCGTACATGCGAAAGTTTCGCTGCCACCAGGCGGCGGCTGCGTCGGCAGTTAGCTCGGGACATCCATCATCCATGTTGGCTCGGGACACACATCAGTTAGCTCGGGACATCCATCATCCATCATCCATCGAGAGCATACAACATTATCACCCTTTTTCCAAAACTTTCGCTGGTTCGGCTATGGCATGCTTGAAACTGGTCTTATCAAGTTTCCCTATAACGCTGCCTCGTTCTACATTGGCATCAGTACTATCACTTTATCGGACATTGTGTTCACCGCAGGTTTTCTGTGTGGCGACTATGCGCCTCCTCAATGTTCATGACTCCCACGGTGGTGAGTGACCGTGACGTTGCACTCGAAGCGAACGCGAAAGGTAAATCTGTACAAGTTAACGCCGTTGTGATGCACTATTCGTAGTGAGTCCATAGCCGCAACACCTTGACGATATGATCTTCTTCCAGCACTTGATAAACCAACCTATGCTGTATATTGATGCGCCGCGAATAGGCTCCGGCAAGATCCCCAACAAGCTTTTCGAAAGGGGGCGGTCTCTGCAACGGGTTTTCAGCAAGGATGGCCAACAACTGCTGTGCCTTTGATTTCAATCCGCTTGAAGTCAGCTTCTTCGCATCCTTTTGTGCTTGCCTGGTAAAAACCAGCCGCCAACTCACCAATCCAGTTCCTCGCTGCACTCGTCAATGGACGTCTCCATGCCATCCCGGATCGATTCGCGCATACCCTGGACAGATAGCAGAAACATCGTCTCCTGGATTGCCTCCCAGTCCTCCTCGGAAACCAGCACTGCCTTGTTCCGCTTGCCCGATATCAGCAACGGTTTGTGCGTCTCGGTGGCCTCGTCGATCAGGCGATATAGATTAGCACGCGCTTCGCTGGCTGAAATTGCAGTCATGACATTACTCTTCTGGTGACTAGAAGATATGGTACGCTTTTTAGTACGTACGTCAAGTGGTACGTGATTTCGGATAGCGTTTGGGTGAACCGGTTTAGTTCGGGACACCCATCCCACATAGCGATAATCCTGCAACGCTTTCAGCCGTCAGCATAGCTTTCGACACGTCGCTTTCCACGGATCTTGAGAGCCCACGATCAGTCTTTGTGCACCACGTCAGTTCTTCCCAAATTTCAACAGCCAGATCTCTGCGGTTGATAGCACTCAGCTATCCCCACAGCTTTCAAACGAGTCGGTTGCTAAGTTCGGGACACCCATCCCCCATAGCGATTATCCTGCAACGCTTTCAGCCGTCAGCATAGCATTCTACACGTCGCTTTCCACGGATCATGAGAGCCCACGCTTCTTAGTCTTTGTCCAGCATATCGGTTCCATCCCAAACATCAGCAGTCAGATCTCTGCAGGTGAAAGCACTCAGCTATCCCCACAGCTTTCAAACGAGTCGGTTGCAACCAGATTGGCCAGTACCGTGGTGATCAGCATTGCGAGATTATTGCCGGTTTGAGTATCCGGTCGCACCGACGTGACCATAAAGTCACTGTCTCGGGGGCCGTCGGCAGCCTGAGTATCAACTTCAAAGATGAATACCAACTCGATTCCCTGTCCGGCGTTTATGGTGCCTTCATCGCAGAGCTGTACACCACCGTTGTCAGCGCAACTCGACGGCGCGGAGATCAGATTGAAATCCATCGGGAATTGCGCCTCTACCGTTGTCATGGAGGCCGGATTCGGACCATTGTTGAAGACCTGGACGGCATACTGATGCGTCAATGACGGTGCTGTCAGGTCCACGCACTGTAGTGCGGCCAACTCAAGGTCTGCGCTGTTGTCGACATTCACCGACGCACTGGCCTGATTGTTGCCCGGACTTGGATCAGAACCGCCCGAGGGCGCAGCAACGGTGGCGGTGTTTACCGCCGGATTCTGTGCGCCATCGGCTATGATGGTGTTCACCGTGTAGGTCACGCCTGCACCAACCGGCAGGTCGACGGCATCATCGATAGCGCCGCTGCCATTGGCTGTGCAACTTGCACCGCCGGATGCCTGACAGCTCCAGCTAATGTTTTCGAAGCTGGCATCGGGCGCGTCGCTGAACGGCGCACCCATGACTGCATCAGGGCCGTTGTTGGATACCTCGACGGTAAACACCACCGGATCGCCAGGCAGCGCATCGGTGACATCGGCAGTCTTGGTCACGGCCAGATCGGACACGGTGGGAATAAACTCGAACGCGCCGCTGTCGTCGGCCCCGCCCTGCGGCCGGACGATGCCGCGCTGGTCAGCCGGAGGTGCGAAACTGGCGCTGGCATGATCGATCGCCGGGCTGCCTGGTGCCAGCGCATGGGTGCGTGTGGTGCCTGGCGCATTGAGCGCGATTGGCAGCAGCATCGGATCGGTGTTGTTGAGATCTGTTGGTTCGGTGAAGTTGACCGCTGCCGAATTGTCGCTGACCACATTGAACCCGTCGGACTGCGGCACCTCGGCCTGAGCATCCAGCGCCGGGGTGGTGACATCGGAGCGTGTGTTGTCGGCAATGATGCTGTTGCGTACCAGAAGATCAGGACGCACCGGAATTTCGCCGAACACGGGATCAAAAATAGTGAATCCGATTCCCGCCAGGCCGTCCTGTCCGTTACTGGCAACGGTCGAGTTGGTGATCGTGAAATCATTGTTGTTGGTGAACTGCGCGCTGAGTCCGTGAATGGCATTTCCACTGAGCGTTGAATTCACAAGACTGCCACCATTGTTGTTGCCGATCGCCACGCCGGTTCCGCCATTGGCGGTGACTGTCGAATTGCTCATGGTAAAGGTGCGGACATTGCTGTTGGGCTGCGCACCATCATTGGTCTGGAACAGGCCGGTGCCGGAATTGTTGCGGATCGTCGATGCTTCAAAACTGGTATTGGCCACGGTGGAGATAGCCGACGCACCGGTATTTCCGATCACCGCGATTCGATTGAAGCTGATCTGTGAGGCAAAGCGTGAGCCGACACGAACTGCAGCTCCGCTGTTGAAAGCACCCAGTGCCGAGGTGTTGCCGCCTTGCAGTGTCATATCATTGAATGTCACGCTACCGGAGATGAAGAGATCGACCGGAAGCTCAAAAATACGATGATTCATGCCTGCTGCATCAATGATGGTTGCGTCCATGCCAGCGCCACTGATTGTCCAGGTCTTCGAGGTCAGATCAAGATCACCTGCAGCGGCGTCAATATCGTTGGATCCACTGGGTATCGATAACGTATATGTGCCAGCTGGCAGGTTGATCACATGCGGACCGCTGAGCGCATTGCCTTCCATTACCGCAGCGCGCAGCGTGCAGAATCCGCCAGCATTTGCACAGAACCCGTCTCCCGGGTTGGTGTCGGGGAAGTCGCCGAAATTGTTAACATTGAAGGTCAATGCTGACAATGGCGCGGAGACGAGGACCAGCACTGCCAGTGCCACGCAGCGGCAGGACTGACCAATATGACCAATGGCTGGGATGGGCATCCCCACACGGCCATATCGATATGATTGCAAGGTGCTGAAAAGCAGACAGAGAGTGGACCTGATGAGGTGTTTGTGGATCATGTTCAGCGCGTGTGGATTAAGCATCGATCGCTCCAGTATTGATTGGTCAAAATCATGCAGTCATCCGTGACTTAGCGTGCACCATGCGGCAGAATGAAGGCGGCAGCGTGTAACCGGCGCGGGACGCCTTCAATGACTCAATACGAAAAAATTTCTCCAGACGGATCAGCTGGCAGCGAATCTGTTGCGGCTGAGAGGAGCGCAACGCAGATCGACTGGACCGCCGACTGGTTCCCGCGCCTGTATGAGGAACTGCGTGCGCTGGCCCACGCGCAGCGGCGCAGGTTTCACGATCCGGCCGCGCCAGGCACCACCAGCATCGTGCACGAGGCCTATGAGCGTTTGCATCATGCGCCCAACGAAGCGCCTGAACACGCGCTGCACTTTTATCGCACAGCTGCCAGAACCATGCGCAGCGTGTTGATCGACAACGCACGGCGAGCCCGGGCAGCTATTCATGGTGGTGACCTTCAGCGCGTGCCGGTCGAGCAACTGGATCTGGTGTCGGTGCAACGCGGCGACGAGTTGCTGGCACTGGACGAGGCACTGGCGCGGCTGTGCGAAGTCGATGCGTCGCTTGGCGAATTGGTGCAACTGCGCGTCTTTGGCGGACTGACGGTTGATGAGTTGGCGTCATTGCTGGCAGTGTCGGCAGCGACCGTCAAGCGTCGATGGAAGGCCGCCTGTGCGTGGTTGTTTGCCGAACTGGAGCCGGATGCATGACACGACCGGTCGCCGCTGCCGATCTGCTCGCCGGCCTCGAGCGCCTGGCCGGACTCGCGCCGGAACAGCGCGCCAGCGAGCTTGCAGCCATCGAACGCCAAACTCCCGAACATGCAAAGCAACTGCGCCGAATACTGGCCCAGATGCCTGCTGCCGAACGCTGGTTCGATGAGATTGAAACCAGCATAGGCCGGGGGCTGGCTGCAGAGCTGGACAGCGCCTGGGCACCCGGTCGGCAGATCGGACCATACCGGCTGGAACGCCTGCTGGGCACTGGCGGCATGGGTGCGGTTTTCCTGGCGCGCAAGGCCGACGGCGAGCTGAAGCGTCCGGTGGCGCTGAAGCTGGTGCCGCCGGGGCTGTGCAATGCACAGGCGCTGGCACGTTTTCGCTCTGAGCGGGACCTGCTGGCGTCGCTGTCACATCCGCATATTGCACCATTGCTCGACGCCGGCATTGACCAGGCAGGCCAGCCGTGGTTTGCGATGGAATACATTGAGGGTCATGATCTGCTTGCCTGGTGCCGGCAACAGGCGCCGGCGATCGAGCAGCGTGTGCGATTGTTTCAGGATCTGGTTGCGGCAGTTCGTTTTGCACACCGCAATCTGGTCGTACACGGCGATCTGAAGCCGGCCAATGTCCGCGTCGATGACGCTGGACGGCTACGACTGCTCGATTTTGGTATCGCCCGGCTGCTCGATGAACTGGCTCGTGAAGCCGGAAGCAACGAGGGCGTACCGGCTTTCACGCCAGGTTATGCCGCGCCCGAACTGCACTCGGGTGCTCGCGCCAGCGTGGCCAGCGATGTGTATGCGCTGGGCGTGATGCTGCGCGAAATCGTGGCCTTGCCGGTCGCGCAATCTGACCGATTGCCGCGTCGCGAGTTGGACTCCATCATTGCGCGCGCGACCTCCGACGATCCGGCAGAGCGCTACGAGAATGCCCGTCAGCTTGGCGAGGAGTTGGAGCGTTGGCTAACCCTGCAACCGGTCGAGGCACACGGTGCCGGCGGTATGTACCGTTTCAGCAAGCGCCTGCGCCGGCATCCGTGGGCCAGCAGCAGCATAGCGGTGGCCATTGCTGCAGTGCTTGTGTTCGGCCTGCATGGCCGCTTCCAGGCCCAGCGCATCGCCGAGCAGCGCGACAGCGCCCGCCAGCTTGCTGCCTTCATGGAACAGGTGTTCCTCGGCGTCGATCCGGAAAACGCGCGCGATGGAGCATTGAGTGCCAGGATGCTGCTGGACCGTGGTCTGGCCGGCCTGTCTGCAAATCCAGCTAGTGTAGTGTCCTAAACTTAATCAAGAAATGTTATACTATCGGCATACTCAATGACCAACCGAGCCCAGTATGCCAGCACCTATAAAGATCAATTTAAGTAAAGATGAAATTAAACTGCTGAAAAAAATCATATCCAG
>JAHJQV010000046.1 GCA_018819105.1 Gammaproteobacteria bacterium | reverse complement strand
TGTGCCGAGTCCGGTCTGGGAGCCTGTCGGATTTGACCGATCGTAGCGAAGGAAAGCCGGTTGGAGTCAGATTTTTCGATCTTTTGAGGCGAATAGTGAGCCTATGCAACGATGAAGATCGGAGAATCTGGCCCAATCCGGATGTTCTGCAGTAGATCAGTGTTAAGTTCGACAGGCTCCTAGGCTCAGAATTTTCCATAGTAGCCTTCCTTGAGGGCATCGTACAGGTTGGCGGCGGTGTGCATTTCACCGTCGTACTCGATCTGCTCACTGCCCTTTACCGCCACCACGCTGCCGTCGGCAAGGGTGAACTCATAGATGGTGTTTTCCAGATCGGTCTCCTTCACCAGCACGCCCTGGAAGGCTTCCGGGTTGAAACGGAATGTGGTGCAGCCCTTCAGCCCCTGCTCGTGGGCATAGCGATAAATGTCCTTGAAGTCATCGAACGGGTAATCGGTGGGCACGTTGGCAGTCTTGGAAATCGACGAGTCGATCCAGCGCTGCGCCGCTGCCTGCACGTCCACGTGCTGCTTCGGTGTAATCTGATCTGCCGTAATGAAGTAATCCGGTAACTGCTGCTCGTCGCTGCCACCTACGGCGCTGGCCGCCGGGTTGACCAGTTGCCGGTACGCCAGCAGTTCAAACGAGAACACCTCGACTTTTTCCTTGCTCTTGCGGCCCTCGCGAATGACATTGCGCGAGTACTGATGGGCGAAGCTCGGTTCGATGCCATTGCTGGCGTTGTTCGCCAGCGACAGCGATATGGTTCCGGTCGGCGCAATCGATGTGTGGTGGGTGAAACGGGCACCTTCCTGCAGCAGCTGTGCGACCAGTTCCGCGTCCACCTCAGCCACCCGTTGCATGTAGCGACTGTAGCGGGCATGCAGTTCACGCCCTTTGATGCGATCGCCGATGTTCCAGCCGTCGGCCTGCATTTCCGGTCGCTTGCGCAGCATTTCTGCGGTCACGGTGAAATCGTCGTTCATGATCGGTGCCGGGCCTTTTTCGCGGCTTAGTTCCAGCGCCACGCGCCAGCCGGTCACGGCCATTTCACGCGCCACGTCCTCGGTCAGTTGCAGCGAATCCGGTGCACCGTACTGCATGCCCAGCATGGTCATGGTCGAGCCCAGGCCGAGAAAGCCCATGCCATGACGACGCTTGTATTCGATCTCGCGGCGCTGTTCGGCCAGCGGCAGCCCGTTGATTTCCACCACGTTGTCGAGCATGCGGGTGAACACGGCGACGACTTCGCGGTACTCGTCCCAGTCAAAGCGTGCCTGCGAGGTGAACGGATGCTCGACAAACCGGGTCAGGTTGACCGAGCCCAGCAGACAGGCGCCATACGGCGGCAATGGCTGCTCACCGCAGGGGTTGGTGGCCCGGATGTCCTCGCACCACCAGTTGTTGTTCATGTCATTGATGCGATCGATCAGCACAAAACCCGGCTCGGCGAAATCGTAGGTGGAGGACATGATCATGTTCCACAACCGCTGCGCCGGGATGCTGCGATAGATGCGGCAGGCAACCAGACCATCATCACGGCTGACATAGCCCTGCGTGGTCGGCCACTCGCGCCATACCACCTGGCTGGGATCTTCCAGATCCAGCTCATCGACCTCACTGAGCAGCAGCGGAAACGCCATCGGCCAGTCGGCACCGTCGGCCACTGCCTGCATGAACTCATCGGTGATCAGCAGCGAGCAGTTGAACTGGCGCAGACGTCCGTCTTCACGCTTGGCGCGTATGAATTCCATGGCGTCGGGATGGCTGATGTCGAACGTGGCCATCTGCGCGCCGCGCCGTCCGCCGGCAGATGACACGGTAAAGCACATCTTGTCATAGATGTCCATGAACGACAGCGGGCCGGAGGTGTAGGCACCGGCACCGGACACGTAGGCACCGCGCGGACGCAGCGTGGAGAACTCGTAACCGATGCCGCAGCCGGCCTTCAGCGTCAGCCCGGCCTCGTGCACCTTGTCGAGAATGCCGTCCATGGAATCGGTGATGGTGCCGGAGACGGTGCAGTTGATGGTGGACGTGGCCGGCTTGTGCTCCTGCGCGCCGGCATTGGAGACAATGCGGCCGGCCGGGATTGCGCCACGGCGCAACGCCCACAGAAAACGCTCCTGCCAGTGCTTGCGCAGCACATCGGTCTGTTCCACCGCCGCCAGCGCCCTGGCCACGCGCTGCCAGGTAGCATCTATGTCGGTGTCGAGGATGTCGCCGCGCTTGCTCTTGAGCCGGTATTTCTTGTCCCAGATATCCAGTGAAGCCGGCTGCATCTGGATCTCGGCAGCGCTTCTGACGGTTGTTTCTTTAGGTATACTGCTCATGGTTTCTCTTGCCCCGTACCAACGTGCGTCAAAGGTGCCAGCGGCCAATGCTCGATCCATGATGGCGTGGCTTGAAATCAGTCGTAAACACAATGCTTTGTGTAAAGAAGTTAATGTGGACACAATATGTTGTGCCGAATGCTTAAGTTAACTTCTGCCGGCGGGGATGTCAACCGCCACCCGCAGACGCTGCCTTCAGCGTGCGCCGGAATCTGTAACAGTACCGCAAACCCGGCTTCCAGATCACCCAAAAGGAACCTGCATCGACCATGACAAGCCGGCCCCTGAAC
Organism: Gammaproteobacteria bacterium; assembly: GCA_018819105.1. Lineage (GTDB taxonomy): Bacteria > Pseudomonadota > Gammaproteobacteria > Xanthomonadales > Wenzhouxiangellaceae > JAHJQV01. The sequence goes on along the minus strand of JAHJQV010000046.1, from coordinate 8,151 downwards.
CTGGATATTGCGCTGCTGGAGCCGGAGATTCCGCCCAACACCGGCAACATCATGCGCCTTTGTGCCAACACCGGCGCGCGACTGCATCTGATTGAACCGCTGGGCTTTCAACTGGATGCGAAAGCCCTGCGCCGGGCCGGCATGGATTATCTGCAGCAGTGCAGCTGGCAGCAACATGTCAGTCTGGACGCCATGCTGCAGCGCATACGGCCAGCGCGCACGCTGGCTTTCTCCACCCGAGGCACACTGTCGTTGTGGGAGTTGGCATTCGCAGTCGGAGACTGCCTGCTGTTCGGGGCGGAGAGCCGGGGGCTGCCAGAGGTGGTCATGAATCAGGCCGATCTGGTGGTGCGACTACCCATGCTGCCGGCGGCGCGCAGCATGAACCTGGCCAATTGCGTGGCGGTGGCCAGCTATGAAGCCTGGCGTCAGCTGTCGCTGTGACCCAGGCAGCGGCCTATTCTTTTTTCAGTTCACGGTTAAGCAGCACCTGCAAACCCTTCTGCGGGCTCCAGTGCTGATAGAGAATGCCGTACACCTGTTCGCTGATGGGCAGATCCAGCTGATATTGCTGACGCAGACGCTCAACCTCGGCAGCGGCCTTGTAGCCTTCCACCACCTGACCGATTTCCAGCATCGCCTGATGCGCCGACATGCCCTGCCCCAGCGCCAGGCCGAGGCGGCGATTGCGGGACAGATCACCGGTGCAGGTCAGCACCAGATCGCCGAGCCCGGCCAGCCCGATCAGGGTTTTCTGCTGCGCGCCCATGGCTTCACCCAGACGCAGGATTTCACCGAGACCACGGGTGATCATGCCGGCCCGGGCGTTCGAGCCTAACGCCATGCCATCGGCAATGCCGGTGGCGATGGCCATGACGTTTTTCACCGCACCGCCCAGCTCTGCGCCGATCATGTCGTCACTGTAATAGGCACGGAAACTGCCGCCGTGCAGGCGTCTGGCGATGCGTGCACCAAACGATTCCGACGAGGCCGCCACGGTGACGGCAGTGGGCATGTCCAGTGCGACTTCGCGAGCAAACGATGGCCCGGTGACCACAGCCAGATCGAAATTGCTCCCCAGCACTTCGGTGGCAACCTCGTGCAACAGACGCCCGCTGCCGGGCTCAAAGCCCTTGCATGCCCAGCATACACCGGCATCGCTTTGCAGCCAGGGCCTGATGGTCTGCAACAACTCGCGCATGGCATCACTGGGACAGACCAGCAGCACATCCGCAGAAGCGCGCACCAGCGACTCCAGCTCGGTGCTGGTGCGCAGCGTATCCGGCATGCGAATGCCTGGCAGATAGCGACGGTTCTCGTGCCCGTCACGAATCTCTGCGATCAGCTCGGCATCACGCCCCCACAGTACCACTTGCTGCCCGTTGCGCGCCAGCTGCATGGCCAGCGCCGAGCCCCAGGAACCCGCCCCGAGCACGGCGATCTGACCATCGCTTGCGGCCGTCGCAGTCTGGCTGTGGTGCCGACCGGTGCCGGATTGGCTATGCATGCCGGATCAGGCAGCCGCAGGTGCGGGCAGCGTCAGCCCGCGCTGTCGGCGGCGGCGCCTTCCGAGCTCTGCTGCGCCTGCTGCAGACGCTGGGCATAGACCTGCTCAAAGCTGATCGGCTGCAGCATGACCGGCGGGAAACCGGCAGTCGCCACCAGCTGGCCGATGGTGGCACGGGCATACGGGTAGAGGGTGTTCGGGCAGTAGATGTTGATGACGCCGTTGCGCTGGTCATCGCTCATGCCGGCAATGTGAAATATGCCGGCCTGATGCACTTCGCACAGGTAGGCGGTCTTGTCCTCGACGCTGCCTGTCACGGTCACGGTCAACACCACTTCATAGAGGTTCTCGCCCAGTTCCTGCACCCGCTGGGCCAGATTCATTTTCATCTCCATGGCGGCTTCCTGCTGGAAGATACCCGGGGTGTTCGGCGCCTCGAATGAAACGTCCTTGCAATACAGGCGCTGCAGATTGAACTGCGCCTGGCTCATGTCGGCGGCACCGGCCGCGTTTGCTGAATTTTCTTCTGCCATGATGAATGTTCCAGTGTGATTGAAAGAGTTTTTTATTATGGAAAAGCTACGTGCGGTCAAACCTTCGCCGTTACAACCGTTGTATGACCATGTCAACGCTCAGGCGGTCTCCACCGGGTGCTGATCCTGGCGCCACTGCGCCAGCCCGCCGCGCAGCAAGTATACCGGTTGCGGCCAGGCCGCAGCCAGTTTGCCGGCAACCTGATAGGAAGCCTGACCGGTCTTGCAGTAGATCAGCAACGGCCGGTTTTTGAGCTTCTGCAGTTGCGGGTGATCAACGCGTACCTGCCCCGGTGTGATGTTGATGGCATCGACGATGTGCGCACGCTGATGGTCGTTGCTGGCCGACACATCCAGCACCACAGCATTCTCGCGGTTGATCAGACGGATCGCCTCCGCGCTGCTGACCGGCTTGAACTTGCTACCCAGCCGCATCAGCTCGGTCACCAGCAGGGCCAGCAGCAAAGAGGCGAACAGGCCGCTGAGCAGCAGGTGATTGTTGATGAATTCGAGCAATTGATTCATGGGTCTGGTGTCATCGTCGCTGCGATCAAACATGCTATTATCCGGCATCACAGTGCTGAAACCAAGTCGCAATGGTGATCGGCATGCCAGATACCCCGGATGACACCGCCACGTGCACCACGACCCAAGCGCCAAGCCCATGAAATGCATGACAATCACTGCGCCGCTCTGGCGCTGCCGGCAATGTCGTCATGGCGAAGCATGGCTGCTGCTCAGCGCTGTGCTGATCGGTCTGCTGCTGAGCGCTTGCCAGCCTGCGCTGATGCCGCCCACTGACAGCAGTGCCGCGGCCAGCATCGAGCACCCTGCACTGGGCGAGATCAGCGGCATAGCCGCTTCCACCCGTCGTGACGATCTGCTGTGGGTGATCAACGACAGTGGCAACCGCAACCAGCTGCATGCACTGGCGGCCAGCGACGGCAGCCTACTGGCCTCGATCAGCGTGGCCGGGATCAGCAACATTGACTGGGAGGATCTGGCTGCCTTTGCGCTGGATGGACAGCACTGGCTGCTGATCGCCGATGTTGGCGACAACCAGGCGCGGCGGCGCTACGGCCATTTGTATCTGCTGCCAGAACCCGAGTTGCACGCGGCAAGCCCGCCGCCGGCCGAGGTTGGCATCAGCACAGAAACCGTGTTCAGCTATGTCGACGGTGCCCGCGACGTGGAGGCGGTGGCGGTGGATGTTCAGCGGCGGGAAGTGCTGCTGGTGAGCAAGCGCGACCAGCCTCCGGGCGTTTACAGCTTGCCCTTGCCCTTGCCCTTGCCTTTGCAGTTGCACCGCAGCAGTCCACCCCTGCTGGCACAGCGCATCGCCAGCGTCAGCGGCCTGCTGCCACCCAGTGAGGCCGATCGCCTGCGCTACGGTCGCTATCAGCCCTATGTCGCCCAGCCAACCGCACTGGACATACACAGCAACGGCAGCACGGTCAGTGCGCTGTTGCTCACCTACAAGCATGCCTACCTGTTTCAGCGCCGTTGGGATGAGGACTGGCAGCAGGCCTGGCGAACACCGCAGGTGATCGGCATTCCGCCGATGCCGCAGACCGAAGCGGTGGGCTTCGACCGCATGGGTTGCAGTCTGTGGGTAACCACCGAGCAGCTGCCGGCAGCACTGCATCGCATCGAACTCGGCCATTGCAACGAAAATCTGCCTGAGGACTGATACACTTCCTTGGTCACGTCCATTTGTGCATGGTCGCTGCAGGTGAGCGCATGGTTTGCGTGGGCTGCCAGCAAATCACACAACACAATAAATCATAAAAAACGACATGAGGAACAGCATGACTGCCAACCAATCGCCCGGAATCTTCACCCCTTTTTATACCGCCCTGCTTGGCCTGACCCTGTCCAGCGTCGCCATGGCCCAGTCCGTCAATGACATGGTGCCGGTCACCCGGTCGGCGCAAAGCGTCGGCACCACCGTGTATCCGGTGCGCATCAGTGTCGACATGTTCGCGCTGCCGGCGGTGCAGACCTGGCAGCCAGGCGATCCGCTGCCGGTCAGGCCGCCACGCCAGCAAAGTCCGCCGCAGTCCGGCATGGTCACCGACCCGGCACCGCGCGGCTTCGGTCAGGACCCGCTGCTGGCGGCGCAACTGGCTGTGCGCGGACCAGTGGAGGGCGGTGGTATCGAAACTCCGCTGCTGAACCAGGACGGCTTTGCCCAGAGTGGCAGCCCGTCGGACGTGATTGCCGATGTCGGTCGGCAGTTCTACATCCAGGTCATCAATGCCACGCCGGTGCGCATCTTTGACAAAGTCACTGGTGCCGTGGTGACCACCTTCGAATTGTCCGACCTGGCCGCCGGCAGCGGCACCGGCTGCGGTGGCGGGAGCGGCGATCCGGTGATCAATTTTGACCAGCTGGCAGACCGCTGGGTGATCTCGGAATTTACCGGTGACTCGATCTGTGTTTACGTCTCCGCAGACACCGATCCGACCAGCGGGAACTGGTTTCTGTACGAATTCGCCTCCGCCTCCGGCACCCTGCCCGATTACTTCAAAATCGGCGTGTGGCCGGACGCCTACTACGTCGGTGCCAACGACACCCTGAACGGTGGCCGCACCAACTATGCCTTCGATCGCAGCAACATGCTGGCCGGCAATCCGGCACGTCCAGCCCAGGTGTTCATCTCGCTGCCGGAACTTGGCGGCTACAACTTCCAGCTGCTGCAGCCGGCCGATCTGGACGGCACCATACTGCCGCCAGCCGGTGCGCCGGGCATTCTGCTGCGCCATCGCGACGATGAGGTGCACAACGCCAGCAACATTGATCCGCTGGCCGACTTCATTGATCTGTTCGAAATCACGGTTGATTTTGACGATGCCGCCAACAGCAGCATCGCCGGGCCGTTTCCGCTACCGGTCAGCGAGTTCGATTCCGATCTGTGCGGCACCTTCACCTTCAATTGCGTGCAGCAAGCCGGCAGCGGCGTGATTCTTGACTCGGTGGCGGAGCCGATCATGTGGCGTGTGCAGTATCGTCATTTTGGCGCTGAGCAGATCATGCTCGGCAGCTTCACCGTTGATGTCGACGGCAATGACCTGCATGGTGTGCGCTGGTTCATTCTGCGCCGGGACGGCAACACCACCAGCCAGGGCTGGACGCTGCAACAGGAAGGCACCTATGCCCTCGGCGACAGCACCAACCGCTGGTTGCCCAGCATCGCCATGGATCAGTCCGGCAACGTGCTGCTGGGCGTCAGCGCCACCGATCCGGTCACCGGGGTGTTTCCCAGCATTCGCTATGCCGGCAGATTCGCCGACGATCCGCCCGGCACACTGCCGCGCGGTGAGTTCACTCTGATCGAAGGCAGCGCGCCCAACAGCAGCACCGGCCGCTGGGGCGATTATGCCTCGGTCACGGTGGATCCGGACGATGACTGCACCTTCTACCTGAGCTCGGAATACAACGAAACAACAGTATCCAGCACACGGCTGGGCGCGTTCCGTTTCACCCAGTGCGGCAGCCTGCAGGAGGTGTTCTTCGTCGACGGGTTCGAGGATCCCTTACAGCCCTGAAGTCCACTGCAGCGAACCCGACCCCTCTGGCCTGGTGAGACGATGCTCAGGTCGGCGGATCGCGCCGCAGCTGTTGCAAAAAACGCTGCGCACTGTCACGCACCGCCTGCTGTTCGCTCGCCGGTCGCTTGCGCCACTGTGACAGCATCATGCCCATGCGCGGGTTGCCCTGCAGCCGGTCCAGGTGCCGATCTATGAATTGCCAGTAAAGATAATTGAACGGGCAGGCATCGGGGCCGGTTTTCTGCTTCACGTCATAGCGGCAGCCCTGACAATGATCGCCCATTTTATGAATATAGGCTCCGCCACTGACGTAGGGCTTGGTGGCCAGCAGACCGCCATCGGCATACTGGCTCATGCCCCGGGTATTGGGCAGTTGTACCCACTCGACGGCATCGGCATAAACACCCAGATACCAGTCATCAACCTGAGCCGGATCGGTGCCGGTGAGCAGGGCAAAATTGCCCAGCACCATAAGCCGCTGAATGTGATGGGCATAGGCCAGCTGCAGTGACTGACGGGTACTGTGGCGCAGACAGGCCAGCTCGGTGTCGCCATCCCAGTAACACGACGGCAAGCCGCCGTGATGGTCAAAATGGTTGGCATTTTTGTACTCCGGCATCTGCCACCAGTACATGCCGCGGATGAACTCGCGCCAGCCCAGGATCTGACGCACAAAGCCCTCGATCTGGCTGAAACCGATCTGTTCATGATTGACCTGCCAGTGCGCCACGGCGCGCTCGATGACCGTCAGCGGCGCGATCAGCTTGAGGTTCATCGCGACCGACAGGCGGGCATGAAACAGCCACGGCCCGCGCTCACTCAACGCATCCTGATAGTCACCAAAATGCGCCAGCCGGTGCTGCAGAAAGTCGTCCAGTTCATGTTCTGCCTCGGCAGCGGTCAGCGGCCAGTCCAGCGCAGCAGCGTCGACCTCGCCGAAACGCTCCACCCCGCAGTCGTCCAGCATAGCCAGCAATGCACTCACATCGTGTCGGTAGCGCGGACATTCCGGCAGCGGTTGCCCGGAAGGCAGTGACTTGCGGTTGGCCTGGTCATGGTTCCACTGCCCGGTGAGCGGCTGATCGCCATCCATCAACACAGCAAAGCGCTTGCGCATGTGCCGATAGAAGGTCTCCATCAGTGCGGTTTTTTTGTGCGCAAACATCTGCATCACCTCATCGCGCCCGGTGAGAAAGTGCTCGCTGTCGCAAACCTCGTGCCCGATGCCATGCCCGGCACAGAACCGACTGCAGAACCCGGCCAGTTGCCGATCCAGCCGGTATTCATCCGGATACTGGTACTCGAAGCGCTGATAGCTGCCCTGACGCAGCAGTCTGGCGAGGTTGTCGGTCAGCGATGGCTGCACGTCGGCGGCATCCAGCGGCAGATACACCACCCGGTGTCCGGCGGCACGCAAGTGCTCGGCAAAACGACGCATGGCGGCAAAAAACACCAGGATCTTCTGCACATGCTGGCGCACCTGGTCGGTTTCCTGGCGCAGCTCGAACAGGCAGTAGGTGACATTATCGTCCACCCTGGTATACCAGCTGTGCGCGGCATTAAGCTGATCACCAAGAATCAGGCGCAGGGTTTTCGGCATGGCGTGTCCTTTTTGCAGTGGCTGTTTGCGGTTGCGTTTGAGTCTAAAGCGTTCGCCGCAACTGCCGAGCTGGAGCCGCAACCCGCGCTTGCGGGCAGCGACGGTCATCGCTATAGTGACTACACGGAGACTGCTTCGTTTTATCGCACCATTGTCCATTATGAAGGGAATCATCATCATGCCAAAATGCCAACACATTGTCATTGCCTTGTCGCTGCTGCTGGCTGCAGCAGTTGAATCGCCTGCCCAGATCCTGGAAGCGGTCGAACTGATCGACGATCAGCCACCACTGTCCACCGTGACCAGCATCGAGATCAGCCCGGACGGCAACCATCTGTATGCCGTCAGTCCGGCCGCGCAGTTGGTCAGCGCTTACGCTCGCGACGCAGAAACCGGATCGCTGAGCTTGCTTGACAGTGACCCCTATGACACTGCCGGCATCACCAGTTCACTTTTTGGCAGCCAGGCAAGTTTGATTCAGGACGCGCAATTCCTGCTGGTCGGCAGTTTGTTTGAAACCGGGCGCGATCTGGCCATTTTTCACCGCGACGCAGCCAGCGGTGAACTCGAACTGTTGAACGACTCTATACTCACGATCGATGAAGAACAGATCATGGTGCGATATGCCGTCAGCCCGGATGGTAATTCACTGTATGTGATCATACGAACTCCGCAACAGTTTCCGGACAGCATCTTCAATTTACTCACCTACTCCATTAGCAGCAGCGGCACGACTGCACTCCTCGATACCAGGGTGATTCCGGACGTAGGTCCTGCACTCATTACTGGTTCACTGCAAGTCAGCCCGGATGGCCGACACCTGTATGTCGCCGGCGAACCAGGTTTTATCGGACCAGGTGAACCGGGCCAGCTGTTCTCCCGCAACCTCTCTACAGGACTGCTTACTTCTCTCGACGACCTGGAAGAGCTGAGCCTGATAGGACAACCGGCAACCACTTT
>JAHJQV010000045.1 GCA_018819105.1 Gammaproteobacteria bacterium | reverse complement strand
GAGATGACAGCCTGACTTGATTACGAGATCTCTCCGCTGCGGTCGAGATGACAGTCAGACATTATCTGGCAGAGCAAAACCCAGGGCTGTCATCCCGAGCGAGCTTAGCGAGCCGAGGGATCTTGCGTCAATTTGCCAGGCTGACATCTTTGAAATACGAGATCTCTCCGCTGCGACAGAGATGACAGCCTGACTTGATTACGAGATCTCTCCGCTGCGGTCGAGATGACAGTCTAACTTCATCTGGCAGAGCAAAACCCAGGGCTGTCATCCCGAGCGAGCGTAGCGAGCCGAGGGATCTTGCGTCAATTTGCCAGGCTGACATCCTTGAAATACGAGATCTCTCCGCTGCGACAGAGATGACAGCCTGACTTGATTATGAGATCTCTCCACTGCGGTCGAGATGACAAAGCGTTGATTGTGTTGATTGAGCTTTGCACGAGATGTCAAAGCTATGGTTGAGTCGACTGAGCTTTGCACAAGATGACAATGCTTTGCTTGAGCTGACTGAGCATTGGTCTAGATGTCAGCGCATTAGGCAAAACCACAGCGCCTTGTCGAAATGACAACCGTCCGATCCAGCAGCGTGTCGCGACTACAGACTGATCTGGCGCAGGCTTTTCTGCGTCAGTTCCAGCACGCGGTCAGCGCGTGCTGCCAGTTGCCGGTCGTGGGTGGCAAACAGCAGCGCGGTGTTGTGGCGCTGACGCAGTTGCAGCAGCACTTCAAACACGCGCGCGGCGGTGGCTTCATCCAGGTTGCCGGTGGGCTCATCGGCAATGATGCAATCCGGCTGGCCGACCATGGCACGCGCCACGGCGGCGCGCTGGCGTTCGCCACCGGACAACTCTGCCGGCTTGTGTGACAGACGCTCGCCAAGGCCAACCTGTTGCAGCAGCTCGGTGGCCAGCGGGATGATCTCCGCCGGTGCCAACCCCCGGATCAGCAGCGGCATGCTGACGTTTTCCAGCGCGGTGAACTCTGGCAGCAGATGATGAAACTGGTAGATAAAGCCCAGATGCCGGTTGCGCAACGCTCCCCGCTCGCGCTCACTGCAGTCGTTCAGGCGTCGCCCGGCCAGCCAGATGCTGCCGGCGCTGGGCTGATCCAGCCCGCCAAGCAGATGCAGCAATGTGCTTTTGCCCACCCCCGAGGTGCCGACAATGGCCACGCTTTCGCCGGCGGCGAGCTGCAATTCCAGTTGCTGCAGAATCTCCAGCGCGCGTTCGCCCTGGTGAAACACCTTGCCCAGCCCGCTTGCTGCCAGCACCGGCCCCTGTGACTCACGCTTCTGAGCCACAACAGGCTCCCTGGCCACTGTGGGATCGGAATTATTCATGACTCAGTGCCTCCGCCGGTTGCACCCGCGCCGCCCGTGAGGCCGGGTACAGGGTCGCCACCAGGCTGAGCATCATCGCCAGCACGGAAAAGCGCACCACGTCATACAGCTGCAGGTCAGATGGCAGTTCGGAGATGTAATACACGTCGGCCGAGAGAAACTCGACGTTGAACAGGCGCTCCAGTGCCGGCACGATGGTTTCGATGTTCAGTGCCAGCAGCACGCCCCCGATCACCCCGATGGCGGTGCCGACGATGCCGATCAGGCTGCCCTGGACGATGAAGATGCGCCGTATGGTGGCCGGACTGGCCCCCATGGTGCGCAGAATGGCGATGTCACCCTGCTTGTCGGTGACCACCATGATCAGCGTGGAGATGATGTTGAACGCGGCCACCGCCACGATCATCGACAGAATCACGAACATCACCAGTTTTTCCATGCGCACGGCACGAAACAGGTTGCTGTGCGACTGCGTCCAGTCGCGCACGTTGTAGACACCGGGCAGCTCGTTGGCCAGTTGTGCCGCCACCTGCCAGGCGCGAAACATGTCCTGCAGTTTCAGGCGCACGCCGGAGACGGTGTTGTCCATACGCAGCAGGCGCTGGGCGTCGTGCATGTGTACCACCGCCAGCGCGGTATCGTAGTCGTTGACCCCGGCAGCAAAGATGCCGCCGACGGTAAAGCGCTTGACCTGCGGGATCACCCCGGCCGGCGTGGCGCGCACCTGCGGGGCAAAAATCGTCACTGAGTCACCGATGCCAACCCCCAGTCGCATGGCCAGCCCCTCACCCAGCAACACGTTGAAGGCACCCGGCTGTAGCGCGTCCATGCTGCCGGCGATGATGTCGCGCTGGATGTCGGAAACCCCTGCCTCGGCCTCTGGCAGAATGCCACGCACCAGCGCGCCATTGATGCCGCGTCCCTTGAGCAGGGTTTCCTGCTCCACATAGGGCGCTGCCGCGAGCACTTCGGGATTGCTGTCGGCTTTCTCGATGACCTCCTGCCAGTCGGTGAAATCGCCGCTCCAGCTCTCGATGGTGGCGTGCGAGACAAAGCCGAGGATGCGCTGGGTCAGCTCTTTTTCGAAGCCGTTCATCACCGACAGCACGGTGATCAGTGTGGCCACGCCCAGCGCAATGCCGATCATCGAGCTTAAGGAGATGAACGAAATGAAGCCGTTGCGGCGGCGCGCCCGCAGATAGCGCAGGCCCACAAACAGGGACAAGGGTTGAAACACTGTGCTGATATCTCCGGGCTGTGGCGGCGGGTTCGGGTGCGAACGCGAATCGCTGCCCGATGATATTACAACTGATCCAGAAATGCGCGCAATGGTTCCGGCAGCGGCGCATGCACAATGATTTCCTGCGGCCACTGCAGGTGCAGTTCGGAGGCATGCAGGAACAGCCGCGACAGGCGCTGCTGCAGCACCCGCGTGCGACCATCCTCGGCCAGATACAAGCGATCGCCGGCCAGCGGCATGCCCGCAGCCAGTGCATGCACGCGGATCTGGTGGGTGCGGCCGGTGACCGGTTCGGCCTGCAGCAGACTGTAGCCCCCATAGCGCTGCAGCAGACGGAATCGGGTCAGTGCCTGCTTGCCATTCTCATCCACATACATTTTCGAGCGCTCGCCGGCGGCGTGCTTGGCCAGTGGCAGATCGATTTCCAGCAGCGCCTCGCGCGGTGCCCCGACCACCAGCGCCAGGTAGAGCTTGCGCAGGCGCTGCTGCTTGAGATCCTGCTGTTGCTGCACCAGCGCCGGGCGGTTCAGCCCCACCAGCACGCAGCCGCTGGTGTCACGATCCAATCGATGCGCCAGCGCCAGATCAGGATACTGTGGCAGCAGTTGCTTGAGCACATCCACCAGCCCGAATGAGACGCCACTGCCGGCATGCACCGCCAGCCCGGCCGGCTTGTCCACCACCAGCTGATCGGCATCGCGATATACCGTCGCCGCGCGCACCTGCTGCAACAGCTCCGGCGCGATGTTGACCTGCTCCGGCGACAATTGCCGCACCGGCGGTATGCGCACCTCATCGCCAAACTGCAGTTTGTACATGGGCTTGCGGCGGCCACCGTTGATGCGCACCTGACCGCTGCGGATCAGCCGGTAGACCAGACTGCGCGGGGTATGCCGGTGCAAATGCTGCAGCAGAAAGTTGTCCAGCCGCTGGCCGACACGTTCGGCATCGATCGTCACCCGCTGCACACCGACTGCAGATGCAGCGGTTTTGCTTGCTGAAGAAGTGTTCATATTGTCTGCATGGGCGCTTGGTGATAAAATGATCAGGCTGAAGACATGGGGATTGGTTGCATGGCATCCATTGCGAGCTTCACCGGTCATGCCCGTCAGTTGACAGCGACCGGGCACATCCGGAACCGTTTTCCGCTGCGAACACATCATGGTCACGAACCCGGACCTGAGTCTGTTGTCGCAGGCATTGGTGCAAAGCTGAATCTCAACCCAGCACCAATGATACCGAACTTTCTGATTCAGCACTGAGATTACCATCTGCCGGCAGGCAGCTCTTGCCGGACAGTATTTTTAACAATACGTCCTCGCCAGCATTGCGAGGCGACCGCAGCAGAACTGCGCGGCGTGCCCAGCCAGACGGCAGGCACATTAACAGGAATTGACAATGAAACGAATGATGATTAACGCGACTCAGTCCGAAGAGTTGCGTGTGGCCATTGCTGATGGCCAGAAACTGCTTGATCTCGACATCGAGACCCCTGCCCACGAACAGAAAAAGGCCAACATCTACAAGGCCAAGATCACCCGCGTAGAACGCAGCCTGGAGGCCTGTTTCGTCGATTACGGCGTGCCCCGGCACGGCTTTCTGCCGTTCAAGGAAATCAACCCCGATGCGTTGATCCTGCCCGCCGACCAGAAGCGTTCCGGCAACATCAAGGATCTGCTCAAGGAAGGTCAGGAGCTGATCGTGCAGGTGGAAAAGGAAGAGCGCGGCACCAAAGGCGCAGCGCTGAGCACCTACATCAGCCTGGCCGGTCGCTACTCGGTGCTGATGCCGAACAACCCTGGCGGCGGTGGCGTCTCGCGCCGCATCAGCGGGCCTGAGCGCAATGAACTGCGCGACCTGATTGACCAGTTGAACCTGCCTGAAGAAATGGGCCTGATCATCCGCACCGCTGGCATGGGCCGCGAGATTGCCGAGCTGCAATGGGACATCGACTACCTGGTGCAACTGTGGGAAGCCATCAAGAAGGCCGCCGATGAGCACAAGGCCCCGCTGCTGATCTATCAGGAAAGCAACCTGTTCATCCGCGCCCTGCGCGATTATCTGCGCGATGACATCGCCGAGATCCTGGTCGATGACCAGAATGTCTACAACAAGGCAGTGGAATTCATGCAGATGGTGATGCCGCACAATCTGCGCAAACTCAAGCATTATGATGGCGAAACACCGCTGTTTACCCGCTTCCAGATCGAAAGCCAGATCGAAACGGCCTTCGCCCGCGAAGTCAGACTGCCATCCGGTGGTGCCCTGGTCATTGACCACACCGAGGCCCTGCTGTCGATCGACATCAACTCGGCGCGCGCCACCAAAGGTGCCGACATCGAGGAGACCGCGCTGCAGACCAATCTGGAGGCGGCCGATGAAATTGCCCGCCAGCTCAAGATCCGGGATCTTGGCGGCCTTATCGTCATCGACTTCATCGACATGAGCAAGCGCAGTGCGCAGCGCAAAGTTGAGGAGCGCCTGAACGAGGCACTGAAGTCCGATCGTGCGCGCATCCAGACCGGTCGCATATCCCGTTTCGGCCTGCTGGAAATGTCGCGCCAGCGCATGCGCCCGTCGCTGGGTGACTCCAGCTACCAGACCTGCCCGCGCTGTCTCGGCAGCGGCAGCATCCGCAGCATCGAATCGCTGGCGCTGTCGATCCTGCGCCTGCTGGAAGAGGAAGCACTGAAGGACAACACCGGCCAGATCCAGGTTCAGGTGCCGGTCACCGTGGCCAACTTCATGCTGAATGAAAAGCGTCAGGCCATTCAGGTGATCGAGAAGCGTCACAATGTCTCGGTTCTGCTGCTCTCCAATCCGGGGATGGAAACCCCACAGTACGAGATCAAGCGTCTGCGTGCCAACGAAGTCGAGGACGTGCCCAGTTACGAACAGGTCAAGGCGGTTGAGCCGGACCTGACCCGTCAAACGGCAGCCCAGGCCGCTGTCAGCCGCCCGAAACCGGTGGTTGACCGCATTCAGCCGGCCGCGCCGGCACCGGTGCGCAAAACGGCAAAATCCGGCTGGTTGCAATCGCTGTTCGCGTTTTTTGCCGGCAACGGCAATGACGACGATGGCCACAGTACTGGCGATGGCCGCGGCAGAAGCCGTGCGGCTGGTCCAGGCAGACAACATGCTGCTGACGATGCCTCGAGCGGCCACGCTGGCGGCGGCAAGAAGACCCGCAGCAAGAAAAAGACCGGCAAGAAAACCGCGCAGAAATCCGGCCAATCGTCCGGCCAGGCGTCCGCTCAATCATCTAGCCAGTCCGGTTCCGGCAATGCTGACGACGATGCAAACCGCAACAATGAGCAGGGCGCTGGCCGCGGCAAGAAGCGGCGCGGCAAGAAAGGCAGCAAAAAAGCCGCCGTCAAGGCCGACACCGGCAGCCCAGGCAATCAGTCCCAGGAAGCCGCATCCGGCGCCCAGGAGAATGCCTCTGCTGGCGGTGGCGGTGAAGGCAGCGGCGAGAACAAGCCCAGACGTCGCGGCAAGCGTGGCGGCCGACGCAGACGCTCACGCCAGGAAGGCGCTGCCGAATCCGGCAACAGCAACCAGCAGTCCAGCGGCCAGAGCAAAACCGATCAAACCGCTGGCGGTGGTGATGACAGTGACCAGGGCGGCGGCCAGGGCAAATCTGCTCAGGGCAAATCTGCTCAGGGCAAGTCGGATCAGGGCAAGTCGGATCAGGGCAAGTCAGATCAGGGCCAGGACAACACGTCACGGCGCAGCACATCGACACAGGCCGCCGACAAGGCAGCAACCGACAAGCCATCTGTAGACACAACTGCATCGGTGCCAGCGGCTGCCCCCACGGCGAAACCGGCTTCCGGCAGTACCAGCCCAATCAGCACTGGCGACACCAGCACTGGCGTCAGCAGCGCTGCGACCGCCGCAGCAACCGCCCGCCCTGCTGCACAGAGCAATGCCAGCAAGGCTCCATCTGCGCCGCCAGCGCCCGGCACAGAGGCAACACAGCACAATGGCGAGCGTGCAGGCAAAGCACCGAGTGAGGCTGCAGCGACAAAGCCATCTGACAGCGGCGAACAAACCAGCGCTGCCAACAAGGCCATACCGGATGGCCCGAAAGGTCTCTATGTGCTGCCCGCAGAGGACGGCAAGGACGAACGCTCCGACTGAAGATTGCTGTCGGGTGGGTGTGATGTGGCCGGGATGGATTGTCCCGGCTGCACAACATGTGGGCAGACCGCTCCGGACTCAATCGGTGTCTTCAATCAGTCCGTGTTTGAGCGCGAGATAGGCCAGCGCCACCTCGTTGTCGACTTCCGATTTTTCAAACACCCGGTACTTGTACGTGGCCACCGTCTTGGGGCTGAGGCTGAGCGCCTCACCGATGTTGTTAATGGTCATCCCCTGCACCATCATCAGCGTGACTTCCATCTCCCGTGATGAGAGTTTTTCGAACGGCGACTTGTCGGCGCCGGGCAGCATCGACAGCGCCAGTTGCTGGGCAATGTCGGAACCAATGTAACGATCGCCGCGATGCACGGCACGGATGGCCGATCTGAGCTCATCGGCTCCGCAGGACTTGGTCAGATAACCGGATGCACCGGCTTCCAGCAGTCGCGACGGAAATGGCTGCTTGGCGTGTGCGGTGAGAATGACGGTGCGGGTTTTTTTGTGATAGCGATGCAGTCGATCTGCCACCTCGAAACCGGACAGGCCCGGCATGCTGACATCCAGCAGGATGATCTGCGGCTCAAACTCCCGCGCCAGTCGCAAGGCCTCGTCACCGGATGATGCTTCGGCAACGACCTCGATGTCGTTGCAGTCAGACAGAATGTGTCTGAGCCCGGTGCGCACTAGATCATGATCATCCACGATCATCACTGATATCATCTGCTTTTCCCTTGCATTGACCTTCGCGCAAGATTAGCAGGTATTGATGTATTGTGGAAGTCTTATGTTAAAGATCAATTAAGGGTCGGGTCTGCGCGCTGGCTGCTGTGACCGACAGATTCGGTCGTTTTGTTGATCAGTGACCGGAGCTGATGCGCACCAGCCAGCGCAATGGCCAGGCCAGCACGGTCACGGCCAGCAGGCCAGCCAGCCACAACAGCACAAACCACAGCCACTGCTGCTGGCGCTGCGGACGGGCGCGCAGCCACAGCCGCAGGCGCTCAATAACCATGCTGGGACGAGGATTTGCCCCGGAACACGTAGTAACTGTAGCCGGTGTAGGCCAGAATCAGCGGCAGCAGCGGCACCACACCGAGCAGCATCAAGGACAGCGAGGGACCGGTCGCTGCCGCCTCATGGATGCTGAACTGATAAGGCACGATCCACGGATACAGACTAATGCCCAGCCCCAGATAGGCCAGCGCGAAAATTGCAATGGCAAGCAGAAACGGCCGATATTCGGCCTGTTGCCGGTGCAGGTCACGCCAGCATGCCAACACCACCAGCGCCGACAGCAGCGGAATCGGCAACAGATACCAGATGTTGGGACGGCTGAACCAGAACTCGGTGATGGTGCTGTTGACCATCACCGTGGCAACACTGACCAGCGCCAGAAAAACGGCGACAAACAGCAACGCATAAATGGCCACCTGTCGCGCCCAGACCTGGGTGCGCGCGTCGGTTTTCATCACCAGCCAGGTGGCCCCCAGCAAGGCATAGCCGAACACCACCGCCACGCCGGTCATCAGGCTGAAGGCATTGACCCAGTCCAGTGGCCCACCGGAAAAATCACGACCGCTGACCTCCACGCCGGACAACAGCGCGCCTAAAATGATGCCCTGACTGACGGCCGCACCCAGCGAACCGAAATGAAACACGCGATCCCACAGCAGCCGTGAGCGTGCCGAGCGGGCCTTGAAGCGGAATTCGAACGCCACGCCACGCATGATCAGCCCCAGCAGCATGACAATGATGGGCACATAGAACGCCGGCAGCAGCACGGCATAGGCCAACGGAAACGCCGCCAGCAGACCACCGCCGCCAAGCACCAGCCAGGTCTCATTGCCATCCCAGAACGGTGCAATCGAATTCATCATGCGATCACGGCAGTCATCACTCGGGGCGAGCGGAAACAGTATGCCGATGCCCAGATCAAAGCCGTCCAGCAGCACATACAGGAACATGGCCACAGCGATGATGACAAACCACACCATGGGCAGGTCAATGCTGGCGGAAAAATCAAGCATGGGCGCCGTCTCCGGCCAGTGCACCATTGGCTTCCATGCTGTGCTGATAGTACTTCGGGCTGCCCTGCAGACCCAGCGGCCCTTTGCCAATCAGTCGCAGAATGTAATAACTGCCGGCACCGAAAACCAGGGTATACATGAGCACGAACGCGAGCAGGGACCAGGCCACCTGCGGCCCGAGAATCGCCGGTGACACGCTCTCGGCGGTGCGCAGCACGCCATAGGCGGTGTACGGCTGTCGGCCGATTTCGGTGACGAACCAGCCTGCCAGCAGCGCAATGACCCCGGCCGGCATCATGCCAATCCAGGCCAGCTGCAGCCAGCGGCGCTGAAACAGCTTGCCGCGCACATAACTCCAGCCGCTGATCAGGCCCAGCACAATCATCAGCATGCCGATGCCGACCATGATGCGGAATGACCAGAACACAATCGCCACCGGAGGCCGCTCTTCCCGGGGCCAGGATTTCAGCCCCTTGACCACGCCGTTGGCATCGTGGGTCAGTATCAGGCTGGCCAGTTTTGGAATCTCCAGCGCGAAGCGGGTGGTTTCGGTGCTGGCATCCGGCCAGCCGATCAGACGCAGCGCAGCCCCCTGCTCGTCTTCCCAGATGCCTTCCATCGCCGCCACCTTGACCGGTTGATGCTCCAGCGTATTGAGGCCATGCAGATCGCCGATGATCAGCTGCATGGGTGCCACCAGCACCGCCATCAGCGTGGCGTTGGCCAGCATGATGCGGGCATGCTCCTGATAACGCCTGCGCCACAGGTACCATGCCGCCACGCCACCGACCACGAATGCCGTGGTCAGGTAGGCCGCCGTGATCATGTGCAGCAGACGATAGGGAAACGACGGGTTGAAAATTACCGCCAGCCAGTCGGTGGCCACCAGACGGCCATCGGCGAGTATGGCAAAGCCCTGTGGTGTCTGCATCCAGCTGTTCGCGGCCAGAATCCAGAAGGCCGAAATCAGCGTGCCCACAGCGACAATGCAGGTGGCCACAAAGTGCATGCGCCGACTGACCCGCCCCATGCCGAACAGCATGATGCCAAGAAACGAAGCCTCAAGAAAAAAAGCAGTGAGCACTTCGAACGCCAGCAGTGGGCCGATGACATTGGCCACCTGATCGGAAAACACCGACCAGTTGGTTCCAAACTGATACGACATGACCACGCCCGACACCACCCCCATGCCAAAAGCCACGGCAAAAATGCGCACCCAGAAGCGGTACAGGTCCAGATAGGCATCATTGCCGGTGCGCAGCCAGCGCCACTCCAGCACCGCCAGATAACTGGCCAGCCCAATGGTAAAAGCCGGAAACACGATGTGAAAGCTGATGGTGAAAGCGAACTGGATGCGCGCCAGCAATACCGGATCGGCCCAGATGTCCATCATTGATTCCTCATTTTGCGGTGACGGCAGTGCTGCAGCCAGGACAACCCTGATGCAAGCAGACTGCGAGGTTCAGGTTACAGCAAACTGTTCGCCGACCGGGTACGCGTGGATTGGCAGCAGATCAATATTTTAGATCATTCTAATATGATTGTCTAATGCGTCCTTAGGACATTGACACGTTAAAAGAGAGGCGATTAACCCTCCAGCACGTCCACCCCGTCCGGTGGCACAAATTCAAACAGTTCGGGATCCAGTTCGATGTTGCGCCGGGCGTCGGAAAACTGCACTTCGGTGCGCTGTCCCAGACTGTCCTCCAGCACCATCCTTGCCAGCAGGCCATCGTCGAGCGCCACCAGAATGCGGGAAAACTCCGCCATGGGCGCCGCATCGGCAGCGGCCGCGCTGGTGTCGGCCGGCAGTGGCACCAGCTCCAGCCAGGCCAGACCATCGTCATCACCGCCCAGCGCCTGCAACTGGAAATGCTGCCGCAGGCGCTCCGGCTCGGTCAGCAGGGTTAACGGACTCTGCTGCTCGGCCTGATTCTGGTCACGGCGTGTGATCTGTTCCAGATCAATGTCCCAGGACCACAGCGTGCTGCCATCGGCGACGATCAGCTGCGGATACGGGTGCTGGTATTTCCAGTGCATCAGATCCGGTTGCTGCAGGTAAAACACCCCTTCACTGAATTCTTCCTGCCTGCCGTTGGCATCGAACACGGTCTGGGCAAAGCTGGCGCTGAACGATTGCAGACCGGTACTGAACTGGTCAAATTGCTGCAGTGGCGAAGTCTCCGCAGGCTGTTGTGCCCACAACGCTGCAGTCAGTTGCAGCAGGCTGAACAGCAACAGCGTGTTAATCATGGCGCGAGGTGCTGTTGCAGTCATCAAAAGACGCGCTTGGTGTTCAAGAATCATGCTGGGTCGGTTCCGCTGGCGGTGCTAAGGGATCAGTCTTTGGGTGGCGGTGGGGCCAGGACTTCACGTTGATTGTTGTGCTCGGGCGGACTGACAATGCCAGCCGCTTCCATTTCCTCGATCAGTCTGGCGGCCCGGTTATAACCGATGCGCAGTTGTCGCTGCACGCTGGAGATCGAGGCGCGACGTGACTCGGTGACAATGCGCACAGCGCGGTCATACAGTTCGTCGGCTTCGCCATCGCCGGCTTCCGGCAGTCCGGTTTCTCCGACCACCTGGCCATCGTTCATGGTCTGCACGTCATTGAGAACATCATCCAGATAGGATGGTTCACCCTGGCTGCGCAGGGATTCGGCAATGGCATGCACTTCGTGATCGTCCACAAAGGCACCGTGCACGCGTTCCGGCAGGCCACTGCCAGGGGGCAAAAACAGCATGTCACCGTGGCCCAGCAGCTGCTCGGCTCCGGGTTGATCTAGTATGGTGCGGGAATCGATTTTGGAGGAGACCTGAAACGCCATGCGGGTGGGGATGTTGGCCTTGATCAGACCGGTGATCACATCGACAGATGGTCGCTGGGTGGCGAGAATCAGATGAATGCCCGCCGCCCTGGCCTTCTGTGCCAGGCGCGCAATCAGCTCCTCGACCTTCTTGCCGACCACCATCATCATGTCGGCAAATTCGTCCACAATGACCACAATGTAGGGCAGGTTGTCCAGCTCCGGCGGCACGTCTTCCGGGTGGGTCGGCTGAAACATCGGATCGGTCAAGGGTTTGCCGCGCTTGCGTTCAGCATCCAGCTTCTTGTTCAGGCCAGCCAGGTTGCGCACCCCCAGTTCGGACATCAGCCGGTAGCGACGATCCATTTCCACCACACACCAGCGCAACGCGTTGGCAGCCTGTTTCATGTCCGTGACCACTGGCGCGAGCAGATGCGGAATGCCTTCATACACCGACAGCTCCAGCATCTTCGGATCGATCATGATCATGCGCACCTGGTCTGCGGTGGCCTTGTACACCAGGCTCAAAATCATCGAATTGACCGCCACCGATTTGCCCGATCCGGTGGTACCGGCCACCAGCAGATGCGGCATCTTGCTGATGTCGGCCACTACCGGCTCACCACCGATGCTCTTGCCCAGCCCCAGCGTCAGCGGCGATGCGGCATCCTGATACAGTTTCGATTCCAGCACGTCGCGCAGGTAGACGATTTCACGATTTTGGTTGGGGATTTCCAGTCCAATCACCGATTTGCCGGGGATCACATCCACCACGCGCACCGAGATGACACTAAGCCCGCGTGCCAGATCCTTGGCCAGATTGCTGATCTGCACCCCCTTTACGCCAGCCGCCGGCAACAGCTCGAAGCGCGTGATCACCGGCCCCGGATGCACTTCGACCACTTCGACCTCGACACCGAAATCGGCCAGCTTCAATTCAACCTGACGCGACATCGCCTGCAGCTCTTCATTGCTGAAACCACGTGCCTGCAGCGGCGCTTCATCCAGCAGTTCCAGACTCGGCAACTCGCCTGGCCCCAGTTGTTTGAACAGCGGCTGCTGCTTGAGCTGTGGTTTCGGCTGCGCCCTGGTGGCCTCGAAACGTGGTTCGATCTTTGGCTGCGGCACCTTGCGCTGGGCCCGTTTGCGGGTGTCCTCGCGGCGCACCTCATCGCGCTTGACCCTGGCCCTGCGCCCGGCCAGCCAGTCCCTGCCCTGCTGATACCAGCTGCCCAGCGAGTCGATCACGAACAGTGTGTAATAGCCGGTGCGATCCATCACCTGCAGCCAGGAAATGCCGCTGAAAAAGGTTACGCCGGTAAGCAGAAAGGCCAGCAGCAGCAGGGTGGCCCCCAACAGACCCAGCGTGCCGATCAGCGGCATCACCACGATCTGTCCGAGTATGCCACCGCCACCGACGCCCGACGGCAGCCAGGCAATCGGTGCCTGCATGTTCAGGTGTGCCAGGCCACAGGCACAGGACACCGCGAGCACAAAACCGCCCAGATAAATCAGCAATACCCAGGCGCTGTCGTCACCGCGCTCGCGCAGCAGTCGGAAGCCCGCATAGAACAGCAACAGCGGCAGGGTGTAGGCAATGATGCCAAAGAACGACAGCAAAAAATCCGCCAGCCAGGCTCCCAGCACACCGCCCATGTTGTGCAGGCGGCTGGTGTCGATGCTGTGGGTCCAGCCGGGATCGCGCGCATCAAAGCTCGCCAGACACAACAACAGGTACACAGCCAGCAGGCTGAGGACGACGAAAGCGCTCTCGCGCAAGCGCAGCATCATCGGGTGAGCGGTGTCAGCTGCTGTCATTGGCGTGATCTTGATGTGGCTTGATGTTGTGTCTGTATGTCAATGTAATCAATATATTTTTTGCTGCATATTCAGCGCAAGGATAGCACACTCAGCCAGTCCACAGCGACTTGCAATGAGCACAGGCAGCGGTCATTCGCGTTATTATATCCATCTTCTGACCAGGCCTCCCGTTTATGCCCCGCCCCGTTCCTGCAAACAGCACGGGGATGGTCTGCAGCAGACGTGGCTGATAACCCTTGAGTTCGTCCCGGCACGACAACATCCAGGCAGTATACATGAGCAATCCGCAACATCATCGCCTGCTGATTCTGGGCTCCGGTCCGGCAGGCTACACCGCCGCCATCTACGCGGCGCGCGCCAATCTGAAGCCAGTGGTGATCACCGGCATCGAAGTCGGTGGCCAGCTCACCACCACCACCGATGTGGACAACTGGCCCGGCGATGTCGAAGGTCTGCAGGGCCCGGCGCTGATGCAGCGCATGCTGCAGCATGCCGAGCGCTTCCACACCGGCATCATTCATGACCACATCCACACGGTGGACTTTTCTGCCCGCCCGTTCCACATGACCGGCGACAACGGCAGCTACACCGCCGATGCGGTGATCATCGCCACCGGAGCCAGCGCCCAGTATCTCGGTCTGCCCTCGGAACAGGCCTATCTGGGTCGCGGTGTGTCCGCCTGCGCAACCTGTGATGGCTTTTTCTACCGTGATCAGGAAGTGGCCGTCATCGGTGGTGGCAACACCGCGGTGGAGGAAGCGCTGTACCTGTCCAACATTGCCAGCAAGGTGACCCTGGTGCATCGTCGCGACAAGCTGCGCGCCGAGGCCATCCTGCAGGATCGGCTGTTTGAAAAAGCCGAACAGGGCAAGATCGAACTGGCCTGGAACCACGTGCTGGAAGAGGTGCTCGGAGACGACCAGGGTGTCACCGGCATGCGCATTGCGCACACGCTTTCTGATGCACGCCGCGAGATTGCGCTGCACGGCGTGTTCATCGCCATCGGCCACAAGCCGAACACCGACATTTTTGCCGGCCAGCTGGAAATGACCAACGGCTATCTGCATGTGCGCAGCGGCAGCCATGGCATGGCCACGCAAACCAGCATCCCTGGCGTGTTTGCTGCCGGTGATGTCGCCGATCATGTTTACCGACAGGCGATCACCTCCGCCGGATTTGGCTGCATGGCCGCGCTGGACGCCGAGCGTTTTCTGGAAAATCAGGCCAGTTGATCACTGTCATGTCTGCCGCCATTGTCTGCCGCTGAATACACCGTCAAGCTGCATGGCAGCCTGACCGGACTGGCCGCGCATTGGGACGAACTGCACGGCAGCAGCAATCCGTTTGTCGACAGCCGCTTTCTGCTCGCCCTGGAACAGCATGGCGCGGTGGCCAACGATCTCGGCTGGCAGCCTTTACACCTGAGCCTGCAGCACCGAGATCGCGTGGTCGCTGCGGCCCCCGGCTATCTGACCTCACACAGCTTCGGTGACTTCGTTTATGACTGGGGCTGGGCGCAACAGGCGCAGCAGGCCGGTTTCGGCTGGTACCCGAAATGGGTCATTGAAGTGCCCTACTCCCCGGTCACCGGCCCACGTTTGCTGACCAGACCGCTGCTGGCAATAGCCGGCATGGATGCTGCCGGCGCGAGCGCGCTGATGGTGCAGGCGATCAAACAGGTGGCCGCTGCCCGCGATATCGATTGTGTGCAGATCAATTACTGCAGCGCCAGCGAGGCGCAACAGCTGGCTGACGGTGGTTTTCTCATCCAGCATGACAGTCAGTTTCACTGGCAGCGACGCGGTGCCACCGACTTCGCCGGCTTTCTGCAGCAACTGCGCAGCAAGCGGCGCAAGGAAATCCGCCGCGAACGCGATCGGGTGGCAGCCCAGGGCATCACTCATCGCTGGGTCAGCGGTGCCGACGCCAGCGAGGAAGAGCTGCGGTTTGCCCACCTTTGCTATGAGAAAACCTTTCATGAAAAAGGCAACTTCCCGGCACTGACGCTGGACTGCCTGCACCGCCTGGCGCAAGATCTTGGCCCACGCCTGCTGCTGTGTCTGGCAGCCAGCGAACAGGCACCGCTGGCCGCTGCCATCTGTCTGCGTTCTGACAGCCGTCTGTACGGACGCTACTGGGGCAGCATCGCTGAAATCGACTGCCTGCACTTCGAGACCTGCTATTACCAGGGCATCGACTACTGTCTGGCGCATGGTCTGGATGTGTTCGAGCCGGGTGCCGGTGGCGGCCACAAATTGCAACGTGGATTTGTGCCCACCAGCGTCTACACCTGTCACTGGTTTCAGCAGCCGACACTGCGTGCCATGATGCATCAGCAAATGCAGGCTGAGGCCCAACTGCGACAGGCGTTCGGCCACGCTGACAGTGCCGTGACACCATACAAACGGCAATGATCATCGTTGATTTGAACGACTGGCCAGCGTTTGCCTTTCCGGACCCGGAAATGGCGCTGGTCGATCCCCCCGGCCTGCTTGCCATGGGGGGTGATCTGTCCCCCGAGCGGCTGCTGCAGGCCTACCGTCATGGCATTTTTCCCTGGTATGGCCAGCACGATCCGATACTGTGGTGGTCACCCGATCCGCGTGCCGTGTTCTGGCCCGGGCAGGTGCACTGCTCGCGCCGGCTGCGGCGCAAACTGCGGCAGCAGCGCTTTCATGCCACCCGCAACCGGGATTTCGCCAGCGTCATCCACCACTGCGCCGCACCGCGACAGGGTGATCCACAGCGCCAGGGACAACATGAAGACAAACTCAGCGAGGCGGCAGACGACGACGGCACCTGGCTGCATCAGGACATGCAGAATGCCTACCTGGAGTTGCATCGACTCGGCCATGCCCACAGCGTGGAGGTCTATACCAATGAGGACAGTCTCGCCGGCGGCCTGTATGGCGTCGCCATCGGCAGGGTTTTCTTTGCCGAATCGATGTTCTCCCGCCTCACCGACGGCAGCAAGATTGCCCTGCTGGCGCTGAGTGACTGGCTGGCGCAGCTGAACTTCAAGCTGATTGATGCGCAGATGATGACCCCGCATCTGGCCAGTCTCGGTGCAGAGGCCATACCGCGCCAGCATTACCTGCGCTTGCTGCGCAAGCATTGCTGAAGCGCGTTGCGGCCGTGGCCAACATAGAACGTGTCAACAGTGTGTCTGCCCGTGGACATGGCTGTCATTGCCGAAACGCTTCGGCTATAATCGCGCTTCAAGCCTGAGGGATTCCAACAAGATGATTTTGCAACGATTTCTTGCGCTGACGGTGTTGCTGTCAGTGCTCAACATGGTTTTGTCCACGCCCGCTCATGCCGCCACGGTGGTGATGGAAAACGGTGAGCGCTTCGTTGGTGAAGTGATCAGCATGGTTGACGGCGAACTGTTGCTGAACAACCAGTATGCCGGTGAGATCAAACTGCCGTGGACAGCGGTGAGCGAGCTGATCAGTGACGCGCCGCTGCGGCTGCAGACCGAGGACGAGCGCGTCATCAGCAGCGCCACCGGCACCGGAACGGCCGGCAGCCTGATGCTGATGGCCAGCCCGGACAGCACTGCGGGCATAGTCCAAACCACGCTGCCATTGGCTGCCATCGTCGCCATCAACGCACCCGTCATCGACCCGTACGAATACCACTGGCGCGGCAAGGCCAATGTCGGCCTGAACTCCACTTCCGGCAACTCCGATACCACACGCTTTCATGTCGATGGCGAAGCCACGCTGGAGAACGATTTCAACCGCTACATCGCCGGGGTGGATTTCAATCGCGGCAGTGACAACGACCTCACCACAGTGGACAACTGGACCGCGTATGGCAGTTATGACCGCTTCATCAGCGAGAAACTGTTCTGGAACAACACCATCAGCTTCAAGCAGAATGGTCTGCAGGAACTGGATCTGCGCACCGCCATCGGTTCCGGTATCGGTTACCAGTTCTTTGACAGCGAGGCACTGCGCCTTTCCACCACTGCCGGACTGAGCTATGTGCGGGAGGATTTCACCATTGCCCCCAGCGAAGAGTTTCTCGCCTTCCAGTTCGGCCTGGATTATGAGCACCAGTGGTTCGACTGGCTGCGCTTTTTCCATAACCTGCAGGCGCTGACCAGTGTTGAAGACATCGACGACTTTGTGCTGCGCACGCGCTCAGGCCTGCGCTATCCGGTCAGCGAGAATTTTCTCGCCACCTTCCAGGTCAACTTCGACTACGACAACTCGCCGTCCCCGGGGGCCGAAAAAGAAGACATCATTTACGCCTTCACGCTGGGCTACAGCTGGTAGCTGACCCCTGGGTGGCGAACCGAGGACGAAACGCTGCCGCAGTCACAGCCAGCCGCGGCGTTTGAAATACCAGTACGGCAGGATCGCCGCCAGCAACATCAGCAACAGGGCCAGCGGATAACCGTATGGCCATTGCAACTCCGGCATGAGCGCGAAATTCATGCCGTAGATGGATGCGATCATGGTGGGGGGCATGAAAATCACCGCCAGCACGGAGAAAATCTTGATGGTGGCGTTCTGTTCGATGTTGATCATGCCCAGCGTGGCGTCCAGCAGAAAGGTGACTTTCTGGCTCATGAAGCCGGCATGCTCACTGATGGATTGAATGTCACGACTCAGCGTTTTCTGATGCTCACGCTCGCTGCGTGACACATTCAGGTCTTTGCCCACCAGTGCCAGATAACTGCTGATGCGGCTCAGTGTCATCAGGCTTTCCAGCAGGTCGGAAACCAGATCGCCCTTGCGTCCCAGCTGCCGCAGGACATCCTGATAGGAACTTTTTCCGCCAGGACTCTGTTCGACCTGGTTGAAGATTCGCAGTGAAATGGCATCAATGTCGCGACTGGCACGCTCGAGTATGTCGGCCAGCCGGTCCACCACGGCTTCCAGCAGGCGCAGTAGCACCGATGCAGCATCGCTGAGCCCCAGATCACTGTGGGCCGCGCGCTGCGGAAACGTGGCAAACGCACGCGGGCTGGAGGTGCGCACGGTGAGCAGCATGCGGCCGTGGATGACAAAACTTACCGGTGCCATGATGGCGTCATCCTGGTCGCTTTGTGCCGGCAGCGTCGCGGTCATGAAATGAGAGCCGGCTTCCTGGTACAGGCGACTGGAAATTTCAATTTCCGCCATCTCGTCTTCTGTGGGAATGTCCAGGCCCAGCCGCTGTTCCAGTGCGGCGATGACATCCGGCGGTTCGGCGTGCAGATCCAGCCAGATCAATTCATCCAGACAGCTCAGGGCATCTTCCACCGCCTGCAGACGCTGTCCGACCAGCCGATAACCGATCATGCGGAAGCCAACTGCTGATAGCGGGTCTGATCGGCGACACCGGCATCCGCAAACCCCTGACGTCGCAGCGCACAGGCATCACATCGGCCGCAGGCACGGCCCTGCGCATCGGCCTGGTAACAACTGATGGTATGGCGGTAATCCAGCCCCAGGCGCTGACCGGTCCGGATGATGTCGGCCTTGGACAGATTGATCAGCGGGGTATGCACACGAAACTGGCCACCTTCGGTGCCGGCGCGCGTGGCCAGTCCGGCGAGTTCCTCAAAGCTGGCGATGAAAGCCGGCCGGCAATCCGGATAACCGGAGTAATCCACCGCCGTGACACCAATGAACAGATCGCTGGCTCCCAGCGATTCGGCCAGACCCAGCGCCAGCGCCAGCAGCACGGTGTTGCGTGCCGGCACATAGGTCACCGGAATGTGCTGATTGCCGGGCTCATGCTCGGGCACCGGGATGTCGGCGGTCAGTGCCGAGCCACCGATGGCACGCAGATCCATCGCCACCAGGCGGTGATCGCAGGCATACTCGGCAGCCAGCGCCGCCGCTGCGTCAAGTTCGGCGCGGTGGCGCTGACCGTAATCAATGCTCAGTGTGTGACAGCGAAATCCCTGATCGCGCGCCAGCATCAGGGTGGTGGCCGAGTCCATGCCGCCGGACAGCAGCACCACCGCTGCAGGTTGCGCAGGTGCAGTCATACCGGGCTCCACGCCATCAGCATGGCCTGTCAGTGCCCTGGCACATCGCCCCAGATGTGTTTGTGCAGTTGCAGTTGCAGCCGCGCCGGAAGCTGGTCGGCGAGCATCCACGCGGCCAGTTCGCGCGGGGCAAGCTGGGCATGACTGGGCGACAGCCATACCGTGTACCGCTGCAGCTCATGCTGCCTGATGAGGTCAGCGGCCCAGTCGTAATCAGTACGATCACAGATGACGAACTTGATTTCGTCATGCGCCTGCAGCGCCTGCAGGTTAGCCCAGTGGTTGCGCTGCTGCTCGCCGGAGCCGGGCGTCTTGATGTCGAGGATCTTGATCACACGCGGATCGACCGCCGCCACCGGCAGCGCCCCGCTGGTTTCCAGACTGACCACATGACCGCGGTCACACAGTCGACTGAGCAGGTCAAGACAAGCAGGTTGCGCCAGCGGCTCGCCGCCGGTGACACAAACATGGCCGCACTGGTGCCTGTCGATGCTGTCGAGAATGTCATCCAGCGTTTGTCGCTGGCCACCGTGAAAGGCATAAGCGGTGTCGCAGTACTGGCAACGCAAGGGGCATCCGGTCAGCCGCACGAACACAGTGGGCCAGCCGGAGAGACTGGACTCACCCTGCAGGGAATGAAAAATCTCGGTGATCTTGAGACTGCTGGCCACATCGCGCTGCGCACCAGCAGCTGCCTGCGAGTGCGGCGGCACAGCGGTTTGCGCTTTCATGCTGATTTGAGCCGGCTGTGCCGAGGTGTCGAATCAGAGATGTCCATCAGCACGCATGGCGCGCAGACGGCTGTCAGCCAGGCGTTCCAGTGCGGTGCCGGCATGCTGCAGCTTGACCTGCTCGAGGGCGGCACGAGCCTGGTTCCAGTCCTGTTTCTCATAATAGGTGTAACCGATCTTGAGCAGCGCATCTCCGGCCTTGCTGCTGCCTGGATGGTCATCCAGTAGACGGTTGAATGCCTCCAGCGCCAGGTCATAGTTGCCACTGGCATAGTAGGATTCGCCCAGCCAGTAGTGTGCGTTGGGGCTCAGCTCACTGTCCGGATACTGCTGCAGAAAATCACGAAACAGACCGGCTGACTCACTGTAACGCAGTGCTTTCAGGGCATCAAAAGCCTGCTCGTAGGCCTGCTGCTCGGAGGCCGGCGGCGCGGCGATGCTGGTGCTGGGACCAATCTCAGGTTGCGCCACCGTGGTGATCTGGCGCTCGTCGCGCAAGGGCTGGCGCAGCTCAGGCAGATCGGAGGGCGGCTCTGAGGGATTGTTTTGGCTGACGCCATTGTCAGACCCGGCCACTGCCGGAGCCGATTGCTGTTCTGCTGTCGCCGCAGGTGCAGAGGATGCCACCGCAGTCAGCCGCTGATCCAGCTCCAGATACTGATCACGCTGACGCCGACGGATGGATTGCAGCTCAAAAGACTGCTCTTCGACCATGCCACGCAGTGCCCTGATCTCATCCTGCAATTGTTGCAGCTGATAAACCAGGTTGGCGTTGTCGGCCATATTTGGCGTTTGCGCAGAGGCTTGCACAACGCCCAGGCAACAAAGCAACAACCCGGGAACCAGGCCCGGGTTGCTGATTGTTGTCACCACAGCGGCACTGTGCCGGCGAAGTTTTCCAATCATCGCTGCTGCCATGGCCAGGGCCGCTTATCTGGCGGTGTAAACGATCTCGACACGGCGATTGCGCTGCCAGCAGCCTTCATCGCTGGTGGTGCAGACCGGACGCTCTTCGCCGAAGCTGACCACATCAAGCTGATTGCCGCGGGCACCCTGTGCACTCATGGCGTTGCCAACGGCATTGCCGCGTCGCTCACCCAGGCCGAGGTTGTATTCACGCGTGCCACGTTCATCGGCATGACCTTCCAGCATGATGCGTGCGGTGGGATTGGCCGCGGCATAACTGGCGTGTGCCGCCACCAGCGCACGGTACTCGGCACGGATTTCAGAGCGGTCGAAGTCAAACAGAATGACGCGCTGGGAAAGCAGGCTGTCCGGATTGTCCAGATTGCGCGCATCACTGTAGTCACGCGGATCAAGACGGTTGGTGTCCGGTTGGGTGACCGGCTCTGGTGTGGGCTCCGGTGTCACTTCAGTGTCGCGTACCTGCTCCTTTTTGCAGGCAGCCAGTGACAGCAAAAGCACCAGCACGGTCATTGTACGTAAATGCGCTTTCATTACTTTAAACTCCATTGATAAACTGTAGGTGTTGATAAAATTTCACATCTATTGTTGCATGCCATTGTTTTTCTTGTTTTTTATTGCTGCTGCTCAAGGCCTGATCACTGCTGATCGAATGGCGACCAGACCGGTTCACGAACATCGCCCGCACTGGTTACGAGTTTTTGCCGGACGTTGCCATCCGCAGACACGGCATACAATACGCCCTGACCCTGCTCTTTTGCCGCGTACAGCAGCATGCTGCCATTCGGCGCAAAGCTCGGCGATTCGTCCAGAATCCCGTCAGATAATACACGCAATTGCTCATTTTTGCGATCATGGATGGCGATTTTGTACACATTGTCGATGGCAAAGGCGGTGGCCAGCAGCTGTCCATCAGGGCTGATGTCGGCGGCGGCGTTGATTTCACCGCGAAAGGTGATGCGCTCGACCTCACCGCCTGCTGCCGGTATCGAATAGATCTGCGGTTTGCCGCCGCGATCGCTGGTAAACAGGATGTCACGGCCATCCGGCGTCCACACCGGCTCGGTGTCGATCGCCCAGTGCCGGGTGAGCTGCGTGAACTCGCCGGACTGCAGATCATACAGAAAAACCTCCGGATTGCCGGTGCGTGACAGCGTCAGCGCCAGACGCCGTCCATCCGGGGAAAACGCCGGTGCGCCGTTGATGCCCTTGAAACTGGCGATGATGCGATTGGCACCGGTGTAGACATCCTGAAGAATGATGGTGGAGTTGCCGCGGGCAAACGACACATAGGCCAGCTGGCGCCCATCCGGCGACCAGGCCGGCGACATCAGTGGCTGGCCATCGGTGACCAGACTGGTCTGGTTGTAGCCGTCAGCATCGGCCACCACCAGTTCGTAGGACTGGCGATCGGCCAGCTGCGTCTGTATGACAAAGGCAATGCGCGTGGCAAAGGCACCGGGCGTCCCGGTGAGGGCCTCATAGATGCGGTCGGCGATACGGTGTGCGCCAAAGCGCAGGTTGTCCACGCCGATGCTTTCCTGCAGCGCCAGCAACTGCTCACCGGTGTTGACATCGAACAGCCAGAAACTGGCCCGATAAGCGCTGTCGCCGTCATCATCGATCTGTCCGATGACCAGTGCATCAGTGTTGAGCAGACGCCAGGTGCCGAAGCGCACATCCACCGGTGCGGTCGGCTGCTCGATCATGTCACGGCGTGCCAGCGGCGCAAACAGGCCGCTGCGATAGAGATCGGCCGAAATCACCTCGTCCACCGCCACTGCTGGCGGCGGCTGACTGGCGTTCCAGGCAAACGGCACCACGGCAATCGGCAGGGCATCGACCTCACTTTTGACGATCTCAATTTCCAGTTGCGCCAGGGCCTGTCCTGCCGAGACCAGGCACAACATGGCCAGAACAATTTTTTGCTTGTATTTCATGTATATATTCTAACTACTTATCAGTGAATGTAAAATTGATTCTGCGCTCGAACACGCTCTCATAGCCCTGGTAGGGCAGATCGTTGCGCTGCACTGCAGCGACAATGGAGCGTCGCGTCGCGGCATCGGCATTACAGGGGCTGGCGATGCTTGCCTCGATCACCTCACCGCCGGGGATCTGCAGCACAGCGACGCGGCAGACGATGTCATCCAGTGCGGTCGGTGGCCGCACCCAGGCAGCGCGGACAGCGGCCGCGATGCTGGCGATGTATTCGTCACGCAGGCTACCCAGCACGCCATTGCCGGCGGACTGGCCGGACGCTGTGTCCGCCTGCTCCGGGATCGGCTCGGTGGCTGCCGGTGGTGCAGACTGCTGCGAACCCAGTTCTTCCAGCTGCTGTTGGGTGGCGGCGCTTTGCGCGGCCAGCGCCTGACGCTGTTGACGCAGCTGTTCCAGTTCCTGCTGCAATTGCTGATCGCGCAGTCGTTGCTGTTCAAGTTCACGTGCGCGCAGGGCTTCGAGTTCCTGCCGGCGGCGCTCGGCGTCGCGCTGGCGTTGCGCGGCCAATGCCTGCTGTCGCTCGCGTTCAGCCTGTTCCTGACGCTGCTGCGCCTGCGCCTGCAGTCGTTGCTGTTCGGCCAGCTCACGGGCTTCCCGCTCGGCCTCGGCCTCACGCTGTTGCGCCGCCAGAGCCTGCTCCTGCAGGGCCTGTTCACGCGCCTGCTGCTCCCGCTCGCGCTGCTGTTGCAGCGCCTGTTCCCGCTCGGCGGCACGTTGTGCGCGCAATTGCTCGGCCTGCTGCTCGCGCTGGTTTTGCTGTGCGGCATTGCGGGTCTGCTGCAGACGTTGCTGCACCTGGCTGGCATCAACCAGACGGGTATCCAGATTCAGGCCAGTGGCCTGTGGCCGCTGCGGCCTCTGCCAGTTCAGATCGGCCAGCAGCACCAGCGCCAGCAGCAGGCCATGCAGCAGCAGGGCGGCCAGCAGCGACGGTGCCCAGCCAACGACATCCTCTTGCCGATGCGCAAGCGCGGCGGTCACCGCTTCAACCTCCCCCGCTGGCT
This sequence comes from Gammaproteobacteria bacterium, assembly GCA_018819105.1. GTDB lineage: Bacteria > Pseudomonadota > Gammaproteobacteria > Xanthomonadales > Wenzhouxiangellaceae > JAHJQV01. The sequence continues at coordinate 94,852 of JAHJQV010000045.1, read as the reverse complement.
TGATCCTCAGCCGGCGGGTCGCTCATCAGCCCCACCTTGCGCACACCGGCCTGCTGCAGCGTGACCATGGCCTGATAAACCTGACCGTAACTGGCGTTGCGATCGCCCCCCACCAGCACCTCCAATTGCGGATTGCGGCGCACGAACGCCGCCATGGTCGTCTGCAGCGATTGACTGTCGATGAGCTCGGCCTTGCCATCAATGTTTAGATACAGATCGCCGTTGCCGGTGACCGTGACCATGACCACGCTTTCGCTGGATTCGGTCTCCAGCGGCTCGGCGGCCGATTCCGGCAGCTCGATCTCGACGCCAAGATTCAACAGTGGTGCTGTGATCATGAAGATGATCAGCAGCACCAGCATGACATCGATGTATGGCACCACATTGATCTCGGCCATCGGTCGGCGGCGATGGCGCGGAGGCGGTGTGTAACTGGCGTGGTTCATCGTGCTACCGTCAAGGCTCAGGCCGGGCGCTGCCGATGGCCTTGCAGTTGGCCATGCAGTTGCCGGGCCAGAATGGCGATGAACTCTTCACTGAAGTTGTCGTAGCGCACGGCCAGACGATCCACCTGATAGCTGAAGCGGTTGTAGGCGATCACCGCCGGTATCGCTGCGAACAGGCCCATGGCGGTGGCCACCAGCGCTTCGGAGATGCCCGGTGCCACCATGGCGATGGTGGCCTGCTGAGCACTGCCGAGGGCATGAAACGAACTCATGATGCCCCACACGGTGCCGAACAGCCCGACATAGGGGCTGGTGGAGCCCACCGTGGCGAGGAAATTGAGATGCTGTTCCAGCCGCTCCAACTCGCGGTTGCTGGACACGCGCATGTTGCGGTGCGCGGCGGCGATCACCACATCGGCATCCATGTTGTGTTTGCGCATGCGCTCGAGTTCCTGGTAGCCGGCAGCAAACACCCGCTCCAGCCCGGAATGGCGACCGGTATCGGCATGGATGTCACGATGCAGGCTGCTCAGCTCGGCACCGGACCAGAACTTTTCCTCGAACTGTTTCGCCCGGGCACTGGCGCGATTGAGCATGCTGCGCTTTTGCACCATCACCGCCCAGGAAAACAGCGAAGCCAGCAGCAGAATCAGCATCACCGCCTGCACCACCGGCCCGGCATCTCTGATCAGGGCAAAAAAACTTAGATCACTGGTCATCAAAATTCCTGTGCTTGTTGGTCATGGGTTTTCAGTGGCAGTCGCTGGGACTGCCTCAGCGATGCGCTGCAGCATTGCAGCGGGGATCCGGCGCGGTTTGAAACTGCTCGCGGTCAGGCATGCGGCATAGACAGTGGCGCTGGCAATCAGTTCGTCTGGCTGGCGGTGGATGTGCTGCACAAAGCGCAGGCTGGCGCGACCGGCAGCAAGCAGCGATACCGACACCTGCAGGGCATCGTCCATGCGCGCCGGGGCGACAAATTCCAGGTTCATGGCGCGGATGGCAAACACCAGATCATGCTGTTGCTGCAGCTCCAGCTGGTGAAAGCCCAGACTGCGCAGCCACTCGCTGCGCGCACGCTCGAAAAAATGCACATAGCGGGCGTGATAGACCACACCGCCGCCATCGGTGTCCTCCCAATACACGCGCAACGGCCAGACAAACATGGGCGCAGCAGCAGCGCCTGCCGTCATGCCTCGTCGCCCCCGAACATGTCTGCGCTGCGCTGTGGCGGCGTCAGCCCCAACTCCTGCCAGGCCCGCGCCGTGGCCATGCGCCCGCGGGCGGTGCGGCTGATGTAACCCTGCTGGATCAGATACGGTTCCACCACGTCCTCCAGTGTGCCACGCTCCTCGCTGATGGCGGCAGCCAGACTGTCGATGCCGACCGGACCACCAGCAAACACTTCGATCAGCACCTGCAGCACACGCCGGTCCATGGCATCGAAGCCGCGCTCATCGACCTGCAACAGATCCATGCCGGCACTGGCCACCTGTCGATTGATGTCACCATCGGCCTTGACCTGGGCGTAGTCGCGCACCCGCCGCAACAGGCGGTTGGCGATGCGTGGCGTGCCCCGCGCACGACGGGCGATTTCTTCACTGCCAGCAGTATCGGTGGCGATGTTGAGAATGCCGGCGGAGCGGCGGATGATCTGAGCCAACTCTGCAGCAGAATAGAATTCCAGTCGCTCGACAATGCCGAAGCGATCGCGCAGCGGCGAGGTCAGCAGTCCGGCCCGGGTGGTGGCACCGACCAGCGTGAAGCGCGGCAGATCCAGCTTGATCGAACGTGCCGCCGGCCCTTCGCCGATCATGATGTCGATCTGGAAATCCTCCAGCGCCGGGTAAAGCACTTCCTCGACCACCGGTGACAGCCGGTGAATTTCGTCCACAAACAGCACATCGCCGGCCTGCAGATTGGTCAGAATCGCGGCCAGATCGCCGGCCCGCTCCAGCACTGGACCGGAGGTCTGGCGCAGATTGACACCAAGCTCATTGGCGATCACGTGCGCCAGCGTGGTTTTGCCCAGCCCCGGCGGACCGAAGATCAGCACATGATCCAGTGCCTCCTGGCGCTGGCGGGCGGCCTGGATGTAGATCTCCAGTTTTTCGCGCATCACCGGCTGACCGATGTATTCCGCCAGCGTCTGCGGCCGCAGCGTGGCCTCCAGGGCGCGTTCGCCCTGGCCGGATACGGCATCCAGCAGGCGTTCGGTGTCGGTGCCTGCGTTCATCTGCTTCCCAGCGCCTGCAAGGCTGCCCTGATCAGGGTTTCAGTGTTCATGTCCTCGCTGGCCACCGCCTTGATGATGCGCTCGGCTTCCTGTGCCTTGTAACCCAATTGCTGCAGCGCCGAACTGGCTTCGGCCTGCGCGCCGGGCAGTCTGCCGGCCTGATCGGGGAATGCGTCAGCAGCGCTCAGATCAAGCTGGTCGCGCATCTCCATGACCAGTCTTTCTGCGGTCTTTTTACCCACCCCGGGAATGCGCGTCAGTGCCTGCACGTCACCGGCCTGGATGGTGCTGGCGAACTGGCCAGGATTGATGCCCGACAGGATCGCCAATGCCAGCTTGGCGCCGATGCCGCTGACTTTCATCAGCTTGCGAAACAGCTCACGCTGGCTGGCGTGCAGAAAGCCATACAGCGACTGCGCGGTGTCGGAAATCTGCAGGTGCGTGATCAGCGTCACCGGCTGCCCCGGCGCAGGCAGATCAGCAAGCAGTGACAACGGCACCTCCACCTCATAGCCGACGCCATGCACATCAATCAGCACCTGTGGCGGTGCCAGCGCGACCAGGGTGCCCTGCAATCGACCGATCATGCCGAGGCCTGCTGCAGGCGCAGTGAGGTCTGATAATGATGCTGGTCGCACAGGGCCACCGCCAGCGCATCGGCGGCATCAGCCGGCGGCAGCTTGGGCAGCCCCAGCAGCACACGCACCATGTGTGCAACCTGGGCCTTGTCGGCATGACCACGACCAACCAGCGCCTTTTTCACCGCATTGGGTGAATATTCCGCGATCGTCACATCGCTCTGCAGCAGCGCACAGATCGCCGCACCACGGGCGTGCCCCAGCTTCAGTGAAGACTCTGCGTTGTTGTTCACGAAGACCTTTTCCACGGCCACGCGCTGGGGGCGATATTCCAGCATAAGATTATGAATTTCTTCGAAAATGATGCCCAGGCGCTGGTTGAAATCGGCGTTGCCGGTGCGGATCGTGCTGTAGGCCAGACAGCGCGTGCCGGCGGCCTGTTGTTCAATGATGCCCACACCGGTGCACACCGACCCCGGATCCACACCCAAGATGCGCATCATGCGCTGCCGCACAACCGATCCGCATCAGTCATAGGCGGCGTCGGTGATGTCTGCGTTGCTGAACACATCCTGAGTGTCATCCAGGTCTTCCAGCGCATCCAGCAGCTTCAGCACCTTGCGCGAGGTGTCTTCATCCAGCTCCACTTCGGTGCTGGCGCGCATGGTGAGTTCGGCGTTTTCCGGTTGCAGGCCCAGTGCCTGCAGGCGATCACGTACCGGGATGAAGTTTTCCGCACTGGCCAGCACCTCCGCCGAGTTGTCATCGGCGAACACGATGTCATCGGCACCTGCCTCGATGGCGGCCTCCATCAACACGTCTTCGTCCTGACCCGGGGCAAAGTTGAGCACACCGATCTTGTTGAACAGATAAGCCACCGAACCGTCGGTGCCAAGATTGCCATTGTGCTTGCTGAAGGCATGCCTGACTTCAGCCACGGTACGGTTTTTGTTGTCGGTGAGACAGTCCACCATGACCGCCACGCCACCGGGCCCGTAGCCCTCATAGCGGGTCTGCTCATAGGTGACCCCTTCGAGATCGCCGGTGGCCTTCTTGATGGCGCGATCGATGTTGTCCTTGGGCATGTTGGCGGCGTTGGCCTTGTCCACCGCCAGGCGCAGCGCCGGATTGGTGTCGATGTCGCCACCACCCTGACGGGCGGCAACGGTCAATTCACGGTTGATGCGGGTGAATATCTTGCCGCGTTTCTGATCCTGGGCCTTCTTGCGATGCTGGATATTGGCCCACTTGCTGTGTCCTGCCATGCTGGTGCGTCTGTGCTGAGGGTAAAGGCGACATTTTAACCCAGAACACCAGCGTCAAGCAGCTTCCTTCATTTGCGACAGCGCGAATGCAGGCATACTGCTATGCTGTACCTATGATCCAGGCACAGTTCTCCAGCGGGTTGAACAGATGGCAACCATGGCATGCCGGCTGGCATTCACTTTAGCTGATGACGCGCCACACTGCGGCGCACAGCCAGGCTTGAGCAGCCATGTTTAGCCCATGGTTGTTGTCGGCGCTGGGCATAGGCTACATGTCCCTGCTGTTCGCGCTGGCGGCATGGGCAGACCGGCACGCCAACAACAGACTGCTGCAAAGGGCGTCGGGGGTGATTTTCTCGCTGGCTGTGGCGGTCTACATCAGCAGCTGGGCCTACTACGGCATGGTCGGCAATGCACAGGATTTCGGTTGGCTGTATCTGTCCACCAACCTGGGACCAGTGCTGTTTTTTCTGTTTGCCACCCCGGTACTGATCAGACTGTTTCGTTATCGGCAGAAACACAACATCACCTCGATTGCCGACTACATCGCATTTCGCTTCGGTCGTGACAACCGCCTGGCCGTGGCGGTCACCGTCATCTGTCTGTTCATCGTGGTGCCCTACCTGGCATTACAGATCAAGAGCACCGCCGCCGCCTTCAGCTTTCTGATTACCGCCGATAGTTCCAGCCAGTATGCGTTCCTGCAACCCGCAGCACTGGCCATGACCGTGGTACTCAGCGTGTTTGCCATGCTGTTCGGCACGCGCATTCTGGACAGCCACGAGCGCAATGCCGGGCTGATCACCGCCATTGCGTTTGCATCACTGGCCAAGCTGATCGCTTTCGTCGCCGTGGGCATGTTTGCCCTGCTCTGGCTGGGTGAACTGGACCGCACTGCACTGGCCAGCGCCGGCAGCAGTCTGAACCTGGACAATTTTCACAGCAGTGTGGGTGCTCCGCTGTTCTGGGTCAATCTGCTGCTGGGACTCACCGCCATCGTCTGTTTGCCACGCCAGTTTCATGTGCAAACGGTGGAATGCCGCAGCGAACGGGAGCTGCTTACCGCGCGCTGGCTGCTACCGGCGTTTGTGCTGCTGTTTGTGCTGCTGGCGATCCCCATTGCCGTCGCCGGTCGCCATTATCTGCAACAGCAGAACCTGCCTGCCGATCTGTTCATGCTGGCATTGCCGCTGCAACAGGACCACACGCTGCTGACGCTGATCAGCTTCATGGGTGGCGTGTCAGCCGCTGCCAGCATGTTTGTACTGTCGATGATCGCGCTGACGATCATGTTCAGCAACCACATCATCATGCCGGTGCTGTTGCGACGTCAGCAGTGGCTGCGTCGCCAGCAGCTGAACTTTGACCTGCAGGTGTTGCTGGTCAGACGCCTGAGCATGCTGGTGATCGCCATCCTGGCCTATCTGTTCTACCTGTTGATCGACCGTTATGCCACGCTCAGCTCGCTGGGTTATCTGTCGCTGTCGCTGGCCTTGCAACTTGGGCCGGCGATGCTGTACAGCCTGCGCCGCGCATCGCTGCACCGGCTCGCCGTTCACGCCGGTCTGCTGGCCGGCAGCCTGAGCTGGGTGGTGCTGTTGTTGTTGCCCGGCACGCTCGGTGTGGAACCCTTTTTCAGTCGTCAGTCGCCAGCGACCATGCCGCCGGGCAATCTGATCGCTGCCATCACCGCCATCGACATCAGCTGGCGCACACTGCTTACCCTGCTGCTCAATCTGCTGGCGCTGCATGTTACCCAGTGGATCTGCAGTGCCCTCGCCGACGGCCGCTTGCACATCCGGCGGCTAAGTCTGGAACAGCTGACCAGGGCACAGTCAGATGGCATGATCACGGTCGGCGCGATGTACCAGCTGACCGCCTCATTGTGCGGCAACCAGCGCGTGCGGCATAGCTTTGCCGGTCACTTCGGGCGGGACCCGGAACTGGTCACGGACCAGGTTGCCAGCGCCGACCTGATCCGCCACTGCGAACGTCTGCTGGCGGCCAGTGTCGGCCAGGTGTCGGCACGTGAGATCATCAGCCGTCAGCTCACCAAGCGGCGCGCCGGCGAGTCACTCACGGTGGACAATCTGGCCATTCACAGTACCTATGAGGCGATCCGGTTCAATCGCCAGATGCTGGAGACAATTCTGGAAAACATCGATACCGGCATCTGCATACTGGATCGTGACCAGTGCCTGATCGGCTGGAACGAGCGTTATCTGGACCTGATGAACTTCCCCCGCGGCATGCCCTATCAGGGGCAGCCGGTGATCGAGTTGATGCGCATTCAGGCCCAGCGCGGCTATTTCGGAGACGACGCTGCCGAGGAACAGATGCAGGTCATCATGGATATGTTTCGCCGCATGCAGCCCATCTACCGGGTGCGCGACTGGCATGACAGCAAACGTCTGATCGAAGTGATCGGCAAGCCATTACACGATCACGGCTACATGCTGACCTACACCGACATTACCGATTTCCGCCAGCGTGAGCAGGAGCTGCGCCAGTACACCGACAACATTCCCGGGGCGATCTGCTACACCGACAGCGAGGAGATCATCCGCTTCGTCAACAAGGCCTTTGTGCGCCTGATCGGACGCTCCCGCGAGGCCATGCTGGGCCAGCCGATCCGCAACTTCATGGAGGTTGACGAATACCAGCAGCAGGCAGAGCAACGCCAGCGCGCCAACTCAGGCGAACGGGTACAGTTTGAAACCACGCTGAACGTGGGGCAGACCCCGAAAATCTACCACGTCGAGTTCATTCCCTTTATCGACGCCAGCGGGCGCAACAATGGCTTCTACAGCGTGTCCCAGGACATTACCAGCTTTCGCCGCATCGAACAGGAGCTGCGCCAGAAAGAGCGGGATGTGCGCGAATACACCGATCGCTCACCGGTCATGCTGCTGTACATCGACAGCGACCTGACCATTCGCTTCGCCAACCGTGCCTTTGTCAACACCATGGGCTTTCTCGGCCCCGAATTCATCAGCAAAAACATCGAGGAGGTGTTGCCGGCACACATGGTCGATTACAACCACCAGCGCCGTGTGGCTGTGCTCAGTGGTGAAATTCAGCGCTTTGAGGCCAGCTTCACCGATGAATTCGGACAGACACGCTATCTGGACGTGGGCTATTATCCGGACCGTGAAGACAACAACCAGAGTCATGTCCGCGGCTACTATACCGTGGCCCAGGACATCACCGAGCGCAAACTGGCGGAACTGGCCCTGGAGCAGGCCAACCTGAATCTGGAGCGACGGGTGCAGGAACGCACCACTGAACTGCACAATCTCAACCTGAGGCTGATGCATGCCAATCAACAGGCGCAGCAGGCGAATGCCAGCAAAACCCGTTTTCTGGCCGCTGCCAGCCATGACCTGCTGCAACCGATGAACGCTGCCCGCCTGTTCATCTCGGTGATCAATGAGAGCAAGTCAGCTCTTTCCGCCAGCCATCAGTCGCTGATCGAACAGATTGACCACAGTCTGGAGAATTCCGAGCAGTTGCTGGAAAAGCTGCTGGAAATCTCCAAGCTCGACGCCGGCTATCAACGCACTGACATCCGTGTGTTCAACATTCATGAGACCATGCTGCCGCTGGCCCAGTCGTTCCAGACTTTGTGTGAGCAAAAAGGCATTGCCATGCGCCTGCACTGCAACAAAGCCCTGTGCACCAGCAGTGATCCGCAGCTTTTGTATCGCATGGTGCAGAATCTGCTCGCCAACGCGGTGCGCTACACCGACCAGGGCGGCGTCATGATCTGCAGTCGGCTGTTGCGGGACAGCAAAAAAATCCGCATCGCCGTGTACGACACCGGCAGCGGCATTCCCGCCTCGGAACAGCAGGCGATCTTCCGCGAATTTCATCAGCTGCACAAGAACCCGGACAGCAATACCGGTCTGGGTCTTGGCCTGACCATCGTGGAACGCCTGGGACAACTGCTGGGACACCAGGTGGGGGTGCGTTCGGAGCCCGGTCGCGGCAGTTGCTTCTGGATTGACCTGCCCATCGCCGATGCCAGCGATGGCGACATCACAAGCAGCGGCATCGAGAGCACTGGTCAGCAGCCTGCTGAGCGTGGCAACCGATTCCTGGAAGGCACCAGGATACTCTGTATCGATGACGATGCCGACAACCGCTCCGGCATGCGTTCGCTGCTGTCGCAATGGGGTGCCGATGTACGTGAATGCGCCAGCAGTGAGCAGGCCCATGAGATCATTTGCCAGGAACCCGGCATTGACATCGTGCTCAGTGATTACCAATTGATGGAAGAAACCAGCATGGACATGCTGGCATCGCTGCAGGTGATGACTGCGAAAAAGCTGCACATTGTCATCATCAGTGCAGAGCAGATGCCGGACATTGAGGCAGCTATCGCCGCACAGGGCTACACGCTGCTGCGGAAACCGCTGCGACCGGCCAAACTGCGCAAGCTGCTGTCGACTCTGGTTACGCGGGGATAAAACGCATTAGCAGCGCTTAGCCCGGATTGTTCTAGACCCAATCGTCGCGAGACGGCTCCAGAGCCCGCCCCGGACTGAATTCGGGATGCCGGAGCCGTGTCGTTTCGGGACCGAGCGCACCGCAAACCTACTCGCCTGTACGGCTAGCATGAACGACCGAGCGAAACGCGCTCCGTGGAGAGTTATTAAGAGGTTTCTTAGTCTGCCTGCGGGTTGCCTGGCTCACTGGCAGCCAGGCGGTTTGCCATCAGCACGGCCTGGGTGCGATTGGTCACGCCAAGTTTGCGCATGATCGCCGTCACGTGCACCTTCACCGTGGCTTCAGCCAGATCAAGCTGATCGGCAATGTTCTTGTTCGCCAGCCCGCGACACATCATGTTGAGCACGCGAAATTGTTGCGGCGTCAACTGCTGCAGACGCTCTGCAGCCTGTGCCTCTGCAGCACTCAAGCCCCGCCCCGGCTGTGCTGCCACCGCTGGCATCCAGATTTCACCCTGCAACACCGTGCTGATGGCATCGATGATGTCGGTCACCGAGGAGGATTTGGGGATGTAGCCGGAAGCGCCATAATCCAGCGCTCGCTGAATCACAGCTGGGTCTTCATTGGCAGAAATCATCATCACTGGCACATCGGCATAGGCCTTGCCCAGATAAAGCAGACCGGAAAAGCCCTCGACGCCCGGCATGAACAGATCCAACAGCACCAGATCGTGATCGCTGTCAAGCTGCAGCAGGGCATCAAGCGCATCGAAATCATTCGCTTCGAGTATGCGGCATTCGTTGCAGGCCTGTTCCATTGCCAGTCGAATCGCCTGTCTGAAAATGGGATGATCGTCAGCAATGACCACACTGACCGGTTGGCCATTGTTCAATGCACACCTGTTCACATTGCCACCTCCCTCGCTGCAAGCCGAAATCCTGTCCGGCTTGATTTGATCTGATCGATCGCCATCACGAGTGCGTACGCAAAAAACTGTCGGTGCGAGGCATCAATGCGAATCGTCGTGATTGTAGCAGCGACCTTTGTCATGACTTATTCACGATCATACTGGAAACAGATGCAGATTGCTAATACTTAATATCTAATATAACTGACGGGCACGATCACTCTATGGCAGTGGCTTTGCCGCTTCATGCCACAGCGAACGGACAATACGATGACGCACTGCAGGCGACAGCAGCAAGCCAGTGTGGCTGACCGGCAACAGCAGATGCTCGTGCAATGCCGGGTGCGCGGTTTCCGCCACGGCAACGGTACCATCGTGGTCACCGTCCAAATCTGCCAGCAGTCTACCCAGACCGAACGGTTTGTTGCCGGCGATCATGACCAGTCGACAGTGTCGCGCGACCACCGGCACCAGCTCCGCCAAACCAAGCGACAGCACCTGACCGCTGTGCCCGAGCATGCGCGCGCTCAGGCCTGATCGCAGCAATCTCTGCGCACTCACACTGCCCCGCAGCGGCGTACCCAGCATCAGCAGTTGCGCCACGCTGGCGGATGCATGATCCTGCCTTGCCAGTGCCGCCAGAGCCAGCAGGCCACCCAGGCTGTGTGCGACGATGTGCAGATACTGGTCTGGACTCTGTTCCAGCTGCTGTTCCAGATGCTGCAGCAGAGCGGCGACATTGTGCTCCCAGTCACCGCCGACACTGGCATAACCAAAACGACTGACACTGCAACCGTGCCGCTGCAGCGACCGCGCCAGCGGCCACATGGCGGCCACGCCATACCACAGGCCGTGCACCAGCACGACATGTGGTGAGCCAGGATTGTTCACTCAACAGACCCGTCGCTGTCGGTGGACACCCGGATCCAGATCGATGCTTTTGCGCATGATCAGTTTGGGGCCGGGTCTGCAGGCGACTGTACTGACAGTTCATCATGCTGCTGCGGCCGACTGGCAAGGGCCGCACGCGCCAGATCATCATTGCGGTCGCGCTCGGCCGCGTGATCGGGATACAGCACGTTGAGTGGAATCGAGCGACCATGCTCAACCACCATGCGCGCATGCTTGCGGCGCAGGCCACGCGGACTGCTCACGCCACAGGAATGCGCGATGATGGCAACTTCCTTTTTCATGTTGTTGGCATAACTCGCCACACGCAGGTACTTCTGTTCCGGCACCAGACCGGCCTGCAGTTTCCTGTTGTGGGTGGTGACCCCGGTCGGACAGGTGTTCTTGTTGCACTGCATGGCCTGAATGCAACCCAGCGCGAACATGAAGCCGCGTGCACTGTTGATGAAGTCGGCACCGGTGGCCAGCGCCCAGGCGGCCATGGTCGGTGTGATGAGCTTGCCGGAGGCGATCACCCGGATTCGGTCACGCAGGCCATGCTGATACAGCTTGTCGATCAGCACCGGCAGCGATTCGCGCAGCGGCATGCCGACATCATCCATCAGCGGCATGGGCGCGGCACCGGTGCCGCCATCGGCGCTGTCGATGGTGAAAAAATCAGGTGCCGAGTCGATGCCGCGCTGACAGATTTCGGCAAACAGCTCTTCCAGCCAGGATTCATTGCCCAGCACCGCCTTGATGCCGGTCGGCTTGCCGGTCACATCGCGCACGCGGGCAATCAGATCCAGCAGTTCGGCATTGTTGCTGACTTCAAGGTGCCGGTTCGGGCTGATCGAATCCTGCCAGGCTGGAATACCGCGGATGGCTGCGATGTCCTCATTCACCTTCTCTCCCGGCAGGATGCCGCCCTTGCCCGGCTTTGCGCCCTGGCTGAGCTTGATCTCGAACATGCGCACCTGATCGTGCGCGGACACCTCACGCAGCTTGTCATCACACAGATTGCCATCCAGATCGCGCACGCCATATTTCGCCGTGCCGATCTGCATGACCAGGTCACAGCCCCCTTCCAGATGATGTTTCGACAGACCGCCCTCACCGGTGTTGAGCCAGAAATTGCCCTCGCGCGCGCCCATGGACAGCGCCCGCACCGCCGGCGTGGACAAGGCACCATAGCTCATCGCCGAGACATTGAAAAAAGACGGCGCATGATAGGGATGCCGGCAGGCTGCACCGATCAGCAAGGGTTCGTCCTGCACCGCATGTTCATCCAGCGTGGGATAGGCGCAGTTGGCGAAAATCACCGTATCCTGCAGACGCAGATTGCGGGTGGAGCCGAACGCACTGGTGTTGTCGACGTTCTTGGCGGCGCGATAGGCCCACGAACGCTCGGCGCGGTTAAACGGCATCTCTTCGCGATCCATGGCAAAAAAGTACTGGCGAAAAAACTCACCCAGGTGCTCGAACAGGTAGCGAAAACGTCCCACCACCGGATAATTGCGCAGTACTGCCTTGTCCTTCTGGGTGCGATCGACGATGTACATCCAGGCCACCCACAGCACTCCCAGGCCGATGGCAAAGATAAACAGAAAGGCGAGCAGCTCCAGCGCCGATAAAATGAACGAAGTGATGTCAGTCATATACAAAGATCCAGGGTATCAATCGGATTGCAGTTGACAGATCGGCGCGTCCTGCGCCAGTTGCCGATAATGCTCGCGCAGGCGCGACATGTCCACGGTATTCAGAAATGAGGAATAGGCCAGATAACTGAGCAGAAAACCCAGGTCTTCCATCCATGGAGGCAGATAACGCGGTGGCTGGCAGATGCCGGCAGCGGCCAGCCCGGCAATGACACCGATGTCCTCAATGTCCAGCTTGCCGCAGAACAGCAGGTGCAGCAGATCCGAGCGCCCCAGGCTGACCGTGGTGCGCAGGAAATTGTGCACCCGCAACAGTCCCTCAAGATAAACGATGTCCTTGGTAAACGGGGCGCCGCCGGTCAACACGCCGCCACGAAACACGCGCCGGGTATTTTCGAATGACTGCTCGCGCCGGCCACCGCTGCGCTCGAGGAAATACTCATAGACCTGAATGAAATCGGCACCGTCGATGGCCATCTGGATGGCCATTACCCGATCGGTCAGACGCCGCAGCCGATCCAGCTCCATGCTGCCGGTGATGAATTCCGCGAACACCGCCAGACCTTCCTGCGTGGCCGTGGTGCCGGCGTGGCTGCGGCCCAGAATCGGCAATTGCTGCTGCGCCTTGCCGTTGAGCTTGGTGGCAACGTGAATGTAGGCTTCATGGTGGATCAGCTGGGCCACGTCCTTGCTGGTAAAGCGGGCATCGCGGCGGATGCGGATGCGGGTTGATCCTGCCAGTGCCTTGGCCGACAATTCATCAACCAACTCCACCACTGGCGCAGCAGCGGCAAATTTCTTCTGCACCGCTTTCTCGATCTGCGCGGCGAGATGCCCGGCATCAATGGGCTGCTCGGTGAAGTTCAGGGGCAGCTTGTCGAGTCCCTCCAGAATACCACTGAAGTTTTCCGCCAGCGCCAGCACCGTGGTCTTGCCATCCGACAGGGTGCGTTCCGGTGTACCGAACAGGGCATTGCTGTGCCGCAGGAAGTCATGGCTGCCGATGCTGCCAAGCAGCCGCGCACCGTGCTCGACACTGTCCAGCAGTCGCTGCAGCCAGGCGCCGATTTCGTTGTCGCTGCCGAATACCCGCTGCGCCTGCTGACGCAGATCAGCCAGCCCGGACAATATCTTGGGGGCATCAAACCGATCATACTCGACCTGCGGCAGCTGCCTGCCATCGGCAGCGAGAAACCGCTGACGCACTGATTGCGGCCAGCTCAGACTGCTGAGAATGCGCACCGACTGTTCCAGTTCGCACAGTTGTTCCAGCAACTCAGTGAGTTGCGGCTGCCACTGCTGCAGCTCGGCGGTGCTGGGCATCAGTATGCACCGCAGCGCTGAAACCCTTCAGGCCCCGGCATTCCACACCAGCATCTTTTCGATCTGCATATCGGCAATGGTGTACGGCATGCCGCCAATACCGTAGCCGGAGCGTTTCAGTCCGGCAAACGGCATGCCATCAACACGGAAGGCGGTGTGCTGGTTGACCATCACCGCGGCTGCATCAACGCCGGCAAAAACCTGCTCGGCGATGTGCAGTGAATCGGTGTACACTGCCGCCTGAAACGCATACGGGACGCTGTTCGCCTGCGCGATGGCGTCGTCCAGATCGGCATAGGGATAGACGCAGACCACCGGCCCGAAAATCTCCTCGCGACTGACACGGGCATCCGCCGGCGGGTTATACAGCAGGGTCGGTGCATAGCACTGGTGCGGCAACGCCTCGCCGCCGCATCGCAGATCTGCACCCTGCTTGACCGCCTCCTGCACCCAGGCGTGTACCCGCTCGACCTCGCCGGGGCGAATCAGCGGGCCGACATCGGTGCTTGCATCGGCTGGATCACCAACCTGCAACTGCTTTGCCGAGTCAGCAATGCGCTCGGCCAACTGCTGTGCCACCGACTGCTCGGCATACACCCGCTGCACCGACACGCAGACCTGTCCGGCGTGGTAGTAACCGCCCTTGGTGATCGCCGCCACAACGGCGTCCAGATCGGCATCGGCAGCCACGAACAGCGGCGCGACGCCGCCGTGCTCCAGCGCACAGCGGGTGCCTGGGGCCAGCTTCGAGCGCAGCATCCAGCCGACTTTCTCACTGCCGATGAAGGTCAGAAATGCAACCCGCTCATCGGTCACCATGCGCTCGACCAGGTCGTTGTCAGGGGGCAGCACAAACTGGCACCAGGCTTCTGGCAGGCCAGCCTCGTGCAGCATCTGATCCACGCTCCAGGCCGACAGCGGCGTGCTGCTGGCCGGTTTCACCAGCACCGGGCAGCCGGCAGCCACCGCCGTGGCCACCTGGTGCACGATCAGGTTCAGCGGATGATTGAAGGCGCTGACTGCAGCCACCACACCGATCGGTTCGCGCTGGGTAAAGGCACGGTGGCCGGCCGATGCGGCCGTGGTGCCCATGGGAATCACCGCGCCATGATCATGGCGGATGACTTCGATGCAGATTTTCACGCCATCAATGGCGCGATCGGTTTCCACCAGTGAATCCTTGAGCGGCTTGCCGCCTTCTTGAGCGGCCTGCAGCGCCAGCTGTTCACGTCGGTCTGCCATCAACCCGGCCAGTTTTTCCAGTACCGCCACGCGCTCATGCAGCGGCAACCAGGCCGACTTGTCTCGATAAACGCCGTGTGCAAGCTGCAGCGCGTGTTCGATACCATCGGCGTCGGTCAGCGGCACCTCGCCGATGACCTCATCAGAATACGGTGAGCGGACTTCCAGCATGTTCATGTTCGCATCTCCTTGTATGTGTCAATCAGGCCGGCGAGCCGACCATTTCACCCAGCCGTTGCGTCAACAGCGGGTTCTCGCGATAGTCCACCGGCACCACCACCAGGCTGGGCCCTGATTCCTGAAAAGCCCGCTCCAGCGTGGCTTGCAGATCGCTGCTGTGCTGCACCAGATGCCCGTGCCAGCCAAACGCACTGGCCAGCTGCAGCCAGTCCGGATTGCCGAAGGACAGGTCGGTATGGCGATCAAATTCATTGTCCTGCTTCCAGGCAATCAGACCATAGCCGCCGTCTTCCCACACCAGCACCACGATGTTGCTGCCCAGTCGCTGTGCGGTTTCCATTTCCTGCACATTCATCAGAAAGCCGCCGTCGCCACAGATCGCCAGCACCCGCCGATCGGGGTGCACCAGATTGGCGGCAATGGCACCGGGCATGGCCGATGCCATGGAACAGAAGCCGTTGGGGATCAGGCAGGTGTTCGGCTCGTGACATTGGTAGTGCCGGGCGATCCACATCTTGTGCGCACCCACGTCGGACAACACAATGTCGTGCGGCCCCATCACCTGGCGCACATCCCAGATAATTTTCTGCGGCCGCACCGGTGCCGGCGCTGCATCCTGCGCATGGGCGCTGAATTCGGCCTGCATCTGTGCGCGCAGGTCGCGCTGACGGCCCAGATCAAACTGTGGCAGGCCATGCTCGCGGACCCGCTCATTGAACATCCACAGTGTGTGCGCCAGATCACCGACCAACTCCACCTGCGGGTTGTAGTGTTCATCGATCTCGGCGGGCAGGAAATCGGCATGAATGATGCATTTGTCCGAGTTCGGGTTCCACAGATGCGGGTGGTATTCGACCATGTCAAAACCCATGGTGATGACCAGATCGGCATCGTCAATCGCCAGCGTGGGAAAATCCTTGCTGCCCAGGCCGATGGTGAACAGACAGTAATCGGCATCCATGTCCACGCAGCCTTTGCCCATGAAGGTGGACAGCACGCCGATGCCGGTGGCATCACAGAACTGCCGCAACTGCTTGCTCGCGCGTTTGCGGATGGTGCCGTTGCCGGCCACGATCACCGGCCGCCTGGCTTGGCGCAGCAGCTCGAATGCCTGGTCGACGATCTTGTCATCCGGGCCGGGGCGACGGAAGCGATGCACCTGCATCGGCGCAGCTGTGGTCGCATGCTTGGCCACATCCTCGGGCAACTCGATGTGCACCGCGCCGGGCTTCTCCGAACGCGTCACGCGCACCGCCTTGCGCACGATCTCGGGAATGGTGTCGGCGTTGTAGATCGAGGTGTTCCACTTGGTCACCGACGAGAACATGTCCACCACATCCATGATCTGGTGCGATTCCTTGTGCAGACGATCGGTGGAGCCCTGCCCGGTCAGTGCGATCAGCGGTGCCCGGTCCATGTTGGCATCGGCCACGCCGGTGATCAGATTGGTGGCACCCGGTCCCAGCGTGCCCAGACAGCCCGCCGGATTGCCGGTCAGCCGGCCGTAAATCTCCGCCATGAAGGCAGCGCCCTGCTCGTGCCGGGTAAGAATGAAACGGATCTGCCTGGAGTCTTCCAGCGACAGCATGAAGTCGGCGTTTTCCTCTCCGGGCACGCCGAAAATGTACTCCACACCCTCGTTTTCCAGACATTTAACCAGCAGATCCGAAGCTTTCATATCATGGTTTCCAATGTTTGATGCCCTGCACAGACCGCACGTCACCGGGGTCGATCACATCAGGACCTGCCAGGCACCGTTGCAGCATGCTGCACAAGCCTAACATGAGTGGCGAAAAAACAACGTTAGCATACTGAGGTTGTACTGCAGCGAGCAGCACTGCCACCAGCACAGAGATTCACTTGATTGCAGCAGGGCGGCAGAGAGAGCACAGCTTCGGAGCGCCAGCGTCCCGCTGGCAGCTTGCTGTCAGATCGTGCCGGTGCGGTGGCCGCAAGCCAGTTCAACGCGCACGCGTCAATCCGATCATGGTCACCTGGACGCAGCCAAGCATAGGTCAGCGCGGGCGCGGGCACTGCGGAGCCCTGATTGCGCCAGCAGCAAAGCCGTTATGACGAGACGGCAAAGCCGCTGCGGCAATCCATGCAGGCACCAGATGTCGCCAGCCCGCTGCAATCTGTCGGCGAGGTATTGCCCACAGCAATGCCGCTCAGCTACAATGTATGACTTGCTGCAATAAAAGCTGCAGCACCCCGGTTTCGCGGAGAGGTGGCAGAGCGGTCGAATGCGGCGGTCTTGCGCAGTTCGGCAGGATAGCCGAACTGGACAGCCGGTAGGCTGCCCCCAACGGGGGTGAGCGACAGGACGTCGCGAATCAAAACCGTTGAAAATCGCTTCATCATGCCTCAATGGCATGCTGCAGCGATCAGAACAGCAGATACAATTCAGTTTCGCGGAGAGGTGGCAGAGCGGTCGAATGCGGCGGTCTTGCGCAGTTCGGCAGGATAGCCGAACTGGACAGCCGATAGGCTGCCCCCGGCGGGGGTGAGCGACAGGACGTCGCGAATCAAAACCGTTGAATATTGCTACAGCATGCCTCAATGGCACGCTGCAGCGATCAGAACAGCAGATACAATTCAGTTTCGCGGAGAGGTGGCAGAGCGGTCGAATGCGGCGGTCTTGCGCAGTTCGGCAGGACAGCCGAACTGGACAGCCGATAGGCTGCCCCCGGCGGGGGTGAGCGACAGGACGTCGCGAATCAAAACCGTTGAAAATCGCTTCAGCATGCCTCAATGGCATGCTGCAGCGATCAGAACACTAGATACAATTCAGTTTCGCGGAGAGGTGGCAGAGCGGTCGAATGCGGCGGTCTTGAAAACCGTTGAAGGTTTGTAGCCTTCCGGGGGTTCGAATCCCTCCCTCTCCGCCATTTCAAACAAGCCTCCCTGGTGGAGGCTTTTTGTTTGCTGCGTGATTGGACTGTGAGCCAAATCCGATTAGGATCCATGCGTTGAATCTCCTCCGGGAGCTTGAGACCAAGCAGCCGATTTCTTCCATACCAAGCCGACCATACAAGAATTCGCACCCACCACAACCTATACATCTACATCTTCAACCTTTACACGATCTCATAGAGTTCGATAACAGAGCGATCTCAGGACACTTGGTGAATTGCGACGATGGCTGCAGTTGGACGGGGATATCGCCAATCTCGTTGAGTCTTCAATGAGGCGCATATTCAACACGATGGCATTGATAATGAGTTTCATTCTGCCAAGCGCATATCTCATCATGTATTAGCAAGTTCAGTCTTGACAGCCACATATCGGATTCAGTATTATTTTGAGACAAGAAAAGGGAATAACAAGGGTTGGATCAGAGACATGGAATGTTACTGATATGTTTAACGGAGTATTGACATGAAAAATTTACCCCCCCCTACTTTTTCACTCGATCAAAGATCCCGTGCAGTTAAATCATTTTTATTCTTGTTGATACTGACTGCGCTGCTCTCGCATGACGCCTATGGCGGAGGCGCCATTACAACATGCGAAATGATCAATCCCAACCCACCACGGGAGTTTGTTTGCGATACGTTTGGAGATGGTGCCTCTTTGCTATCTCAGACATGGTCCTTGACCACAAGCGGCACCATTATTGCACAGACCACAGGCTTGCTGGCTGTAAGGTGTGGCAGCGGCTCCAGCATCGGCTATCAATTTATCGCTTCGCTGTCAGATGGCATGACGGATACTGGAGCAGGCAGCTTGCCATGTGAGCCAGGCGGCCTCTGCACACCGAGCAATCATTTCTGCGGCTTTGCACCACCTGTTATTCCATAAACAACCAAAGCTATGGCTTGATCGTAGCAGCACGTAGACACCTGTCCGGGTATTACCCGGGCGGCATCTGCTTTCAGCGCAACACTGGAGAAATCACATGTCCAAGTTATTACTATTACTGGTTGCTTGCCTGTCAACTCAACCCGTTTTTGCACAGAATGCCCTGTTCAGGTTTCAAGAAACACAAAAGCAGGCAGATCAGGCCTACAACAATGGCTCGTATGCCCATGCGTACAAGCTGTATCAGCTTTTGAATGAAGCTGGCGACAAGTTTTCTGCTTTTCGCATCGCCACCATGTATGAAGATGGCCTGCATGTTGAACAAAGCCTTGTAGAAGCCTATGCCTGGTCATTTCTTGCCGCAGAATCCGGTCGCCAGAAATTGCGCGCCTACCATGAGGACATCAAAAAACGACTGCACAAAGAGCAATTGACCATGGCGCGAGAGCGTGCTGGCGCACTGATTGAAGAATTTGGCATGTTTTCATATGCAATGAACAGCAATAAAACTCTGCACAGCATGCTCAAACAATGCGCAGGATCCAGGGTTGGAAATACCTGCGACAAGATTTCAGTATCCTGGCCAGGCTGTGATATTTCTGTAGGCAATGGTCAGGGCAACGATACGGATAGACTGCCATCCGTTGACTGTCTGCGCATAGGATCACTTGGCCTGAGCAGTTATAATGTCATGCCATCTACCATTCGCGCCGTGCAGAAAGGCCTCAATGAATACATCAATGAATACAATCCTGGACGTGTTGAGCTGGGCGACTTTGAGTTGATTGATGAGTAATAACCTGTGGCACACAAACTGTTGTGGTAATTGTTCCTGAACCTCCATTTCAAACAAGCCTGCCTAGTGGGCCATGCGGATAGTTTGGTAACGCTCAGAGCCGCTGTGCCGGTGCGAATCAAGGCGTGTTGTGCAGGCAATGGCCGCCCCCTTGTCAAGCAACGCAACGCCGAGTCGCGCCGACACAGTGGCTCCCGAAGGGCCGCCGCACAAGCGCCGCGGGCGGCGTTCCGCTCGCTTGAATTGGGGCAAACAGTCATGCACTCGCCACCTTGCCGGCGACGCTTGTGCGACGGCTGACTGTCACCGAATTATCCGCATGGCCCACTAGCCCGCATTATTCATGAAATCGTCAACTGCGATGCCTCCAGGCCCGCATCTGCGGCGGTTCACTCGGTCACGAAACACCACAGCTACAGGCCCCCGGATCAAGTCCGGGGCAGGCCCTGGCAACATCCCGCCACATCGACTCTTAAATTAACGCGGGCTACTATAGGCTTTGTCATCTCTGCCTCGCTGGATCGGTTGCAATCAGCTCATTGCCAGGATCATTGCCGAGGACTCAGCGGCTCAATCCGCTCCCAGTTGCCCTGCAGGCTGTGCGGGTCGAAACCCGGATCATCGGTGCCATAGTAGTTGCCGAGATTGTCCTGATACCAGTAATCATAATCGCCATCCTGCGTAATCTGCCGGCCGGAGTAAGGATCCTGAAAGCTGGTGCTGTCGTGGATGCCGTCGATGAACGCGTCATGGCTGTCGTAATCGCTGTCGACCGGTCGACTGGGCGTGTTGCGCAGATTGTTCATAAATCCGGCATGATTCTGATCCATCATCGCCGAGCGCTGCGCCATGTTCCGCTGATGGGCATCGAACGCGGCCTGATTGCCCTGCTGGCGTGCCTGATAGGCCTGCCTGCCTTCCGGGGTGGAAATCTCCCAGGTCCGTTGCGCCACATAGGCCTGCAGATTGGCGGTGATTTGCTCGTAGGGTCGATAGTCACGCTGGCTGCTGCGGTAGTGATACTCCCACATGCCGTTCTGAAAATCCTCATACGCCGCCGGATCGGCCAGGGCCGCCGGGTTCTGCGCCAATTGCTGCAAATGGGCATAAACCTGCTGGTTGTATTGCAACTCGTACTGGGCGAGCTGATAAGCCTGGGCGTCTCCGGCCATCTCGGCGATGCTCAGCATCGATTGCGCGGTGGCATACCTGGTCTGCACGATCTGGGCCGATTGCTGAATCTCGGCCAGAAACTGCTGGCCGGTTTGCGCCAGCGCAGTGCCAGCGAGAAACAGTGCAGAGAGAATAATCAGGTGTTTGAAAAGCTGCATGGTTTTACTCCGGGTTGCCAGACGGGTTGCCAGACGGGTTTGCTGTCTGTTTGTGCATGTAAGCGCAAGCGCGAGGAAAATCGGATCATGCCGGGCTTCTCAGTAGTCTGGCGGCACCGGCACGACAACATGCCCAGTAAAAACATTGCATTTCCCCATGGGAAGGATGTAAGATTTCCTTACTGTGTCAATCAAGTTGAAAAAAGCATGCTCGCCAAACTGACAGCAAAAAACCAGCTGACTCTGCCCAAGGCGGTGGTTGCCAGCGTGGAATTGACGGAATATTTTGATGTTTCCGTTGACAACGGTCGCATCATACTGACCCCTGTCCACATACAGCAGGCTCAAGCAGCACGTGAAAAGCTGGAACAACTCGGTATCACGAAGGAGGACATTGATGCAGCCGTTGCCTGGTCGCGTCGCTGATGCCGCATCGCGTAGTGCTCGATTCCAACATTGTCCTCTCGGCACTGCTCTTTAGTGAAGGTAGGCTGAGTTGGATTCGACATGCCTGGAAGCGGCAACAGATCGTGCCACTGGTCTGCCCGGAAACCACCGAGGAACTGTTGCGTGTTCTGAACTACCCGAAGTTTCAGCTAAACGCAGCTGAACAACAGGCACTGTTGGCAGATTTCCTGCCCTATACGGATATCGTGCATTTGCCTGCCTCTTGGCCAGACCTGCCCGCCTGTCGTGATGACAGCGACCAGGTGTTTCTGGTGCTGGCTCATGTGGGCCACGCGACCGCACTGGTGTCTGGAGATGCCGATATACTTGCATTGAGGGGCACACTTCGGGAAAAAATCATGACCGCAGAAGAACTGAATGACTTTCTTGCATCAACAATATAAGCAGGCGTTGATGCGAATACAGGGAACCAGCCAACATCTTGAACATCCAAGCCGACAACACTATAGAATGTCTGATTGAGAACCTGTTTATCCAATGCGAGGTAATGCATCCATGAACACCAACAAGCCTGTTACCCAGAGCTACCAGACTGTTGCCAGCCAGCCGGCGGTGCGTACCGAAGCCGGCAACAAGGTGCTGCGCAACACCTACCTGCTGCTGTCTATGACGCTGTTGTTCAGTGCCGCGATGGCGTGGATTTCGGCAGCCAACAACTGGCCGTATCCTGGATTCATGATCACACTGGTCGGTTATCTCGGTCTGCTGTTTCTGACCTCCGCACTGCGCAACAGCGCCTGGGGTCTGCTGTCAATCTTCGCCCTCACCGGCTTCATGGGCGTAACCATGGGCCAAATTATTAATGCCTACGTCAACTTCTACAGCAACGGCAGCGAACTGGTGATGATGGCCCTAGGCGGCACCGGCGTGGTGTTTTTCAGCATGTCCGGCATTGCCCTGGTCAGCAAGCGCGATTTCAGCTGGATGGGCAAGGGACTCTTGGTCGGCATTATTGTGGCCTTTGTTGCCGGCCTGGGTGCCTTCTTCTTCCAGATGCCGGCACTGTCACTGGCGGTATCCAGCATGTTCATCCTGCTGATGGCCGGTCTGATCCTGTTCCAGACGCAGCAGATCGTCAATGGTGGCGAAACCAATTACATTATGGCCACTGTCACATTGTTCGTGGCTCTATACAGCCTGATTCAGAACATGATGCATCTGCTGGGATTCTTCGCCGGCGAAGACTGATCGGCACAGCGCGCCACACAGCGCCCATGCTGTCATGATCTGATCTGGCCGCCGCTGGCGGCCTTTTTGTGCGCGGATACACTATGGTGTATCGAGCCGACCGGGGCTGCGGCAAGCATGACTTCAAGCAGTCGATGGCGACCATGTGAACCGTGTATTGACAGTTTTCTGCTATGCTAACGATTTGGCGGACATACACAATTCTGTTGATTAATCAGGCAGACGGACGATCATCATGAAGCTGAAACTCACCTGTGTTGCGCTGCTGCTGGCTACTGCAGGCACCATGAATGCAGCGGCCGATGTGCTGCTGATCGAAGACATTGAGCGGGCGAAAGCCATGCAGCTGCCTGGCAATGGTCTGCGCCAGCAGCAGGTGGCGCAGGCCTGGGGAGAACCGCTGCAGCGCTATGCGGCGGTGGGTGACCCCCCGATCACACGCTGGCGCTACGACAGCTACAGTGTGTATTTCGAGTACGATCGGGTAATCTCTGCGGTGCTGCACCACGACAGCGGCCAGAACTGAAGCGGTTTTACGCGTTGCTTGCTGAGCTCTGAGCGACAGCACCGCATCCCTGACCAGTCCGGGCAATGTGCCCTGGCAATGCACCAGGGCAACGCCTGTGTTGTGGCTGTGCTGGCAGTCAGGTGTCTGGGTACTGTTTTTGATTGCTCAGCAGCTCAGCTGTCTGCCCCTCAGGCCGTGTAGACATCAGACCGCGCACACAGCGGGCCAGCAGCCAAATCATTCATCAAGCCATTAGCATGGAAACCCCGTTTTGAAGCCACCACAGCCCGATCACGCCATGAACGATGCAGCAACCACCACCACGGCAGCGCCAGCGCCAGCGCAGACTGTGCAAACACTGCTGGCAGACCAGCCCTGGCGTGAGCTCCAGCTCGGAGCACAGCACATCACCATACTGGGTACCGCCCATGTGTCAAAAAACAGTGCCGAGACCGTGGCCGCATTGCTGCAGACCGGCAGTTTTGACCGCGTTGCCATCGAGCTGTGTCCGGCGCGTTACGGCATGCTCAACAACAAGGATCACTGGCGCTCGCAGGATCTGTTCAAGCTGATCCGTGAAGGCCGTGCCGGCCTGATGCTGGCCAATCTGGTGCTGTCGGCCTATCAGCAGCGCCTCGCGGATCAGTTCGGCATCGAGCCCGGTGCCGAAATGCGTGCGGCCATGCGCTGCGCCGATGAGATGCAGCTGCCGGTACTGCTGATCGACCGCGACCTGGGCATCACCATGAAGCGCATCTGGCGCGGCCTGGGCTTCTGGAATCGGATGCTGCTGTTCAGCGGCCTGTTCGCCAGCGTGTTCAGCCGCGAATCGATCAGCGCAGAGGAAATCGAGAAGCTCAAGGAAGGCGACATGCTGGAGAGCGCGTTTGCCGAATTTGCCCAGCAATCGCCAGCGCTTTACCAGACCCTGATCGATGAACGTGATCGTTACATGGCGGCCGCCATCCAGGCTGGTCAGGTCGACACCGCCACCCTGTCAGGCACAGACGCTGCAGCGGACACGAAAACCAGCGATGCCGACCCGGCAACACACACGCTGGTGGTGATCGGAGCCGGTCACATGCAGGGTCTGCACAAGCACCTGCAGGAACACGATGCCGCGCCGGAGGCGTCGCTGGCGCGCCTGAACGAGCTGCCGCCACCCTCACGCTGGCCCAGACTGATCCCGTGGATTCTCGCAGTGGTGGTGTTTACCGGCTTTGCCATCGGTTTCAGCCGCAGCCCGGAACTGGGCTTGAGCCTGCTCGGTACCTGGGTGATCTTCAATGCCGTGTTCGCCGCACTGGGAGCGGCCATCGCCCGCGGCCATCCGTTTACCGTGCTCAGCGCATTGATTGCCTCGCCGCTGACCTCACTCAACCCGATGGTCGCCGCCGGCATGGTCTCCGCCAGCGTTGAGGCCACCCTGCGCAAACCCACCGTGGCCGACTTCGAATCGCTGCGCAGCGATGTCACTGCCGTCAGCGGCTGGTGGCGCAATCGCGTTTCGCGCACGCTGCTGGTGTTTGTGCTGACCAATCTGGGTTCGGCATTGGGGGCCTGGGTGGCTGGCTTCTCGATTCTGGAACAGCTGCTGTCATGACCAGCGCGACACCCAGCGAGCAGCGCTTCGGGTTTGCCCTGGCCGATCGCTGGATCGCCTCGCGCTGTCTGGTGGCGCCGATGGCCGGTGTCACCGACCTGCCCTTCCGACAGCTCTGCAAGCGCCTGGGGGCGGTGTATGCGGTGGCCGAAATGAGCGCTGCCGACCCCGCTCTGCGCCACACCCGCAAAAGCCGACTGCGGCGTCAGCACGACAACGAGCCGGCGCCGGTGGTGGTGCAGATTGCCGGTGCCGAGCCCGATTATCTGGCAGAGGCCGCCATGTTCAATGTCCGCCACGGTGCTGAAATCATCGACATCAACATGGGCTGTCCGGCAAAAAAGGTCTGTCGCAAGGCGGCCGGCTCGGCACTACTGGCCGATGAAGCGCTGGTGGCGCGCATACTGGCCGCCGTGCGCAAGGCGGTGACCGTGCCGGTCACATTGAAAATCCGCCTTGGCAGCGACGCCCGGCACATCAATGCCGTGCGCATTGCCCAGTTGGCCGAGCAGGCCGGCATCGACATGCTCACCGTGCACGGCCGCACCCGCGCGCAGAAATATCAGGGCGAAGTGGATTACGCCAGCATCGCCGCAGTCGTTGCCAGCGTGCGCATTCCGGTGATTGCCAATGGCGACATTGACAGTGCCGGGAAAGCGGCACAGGTGCTGCGCCGCACCGGTGCGGCAGCGGTCATGATCGGCCGTGCCGGCCAGGGCAACCCCTGGCTGTATGCTGCCGTGGACCAGTATCTGCGCAGCGGCATCATCGCCACCCCGACTGACGCGCTGACGCGCGCAGCGGTGCTGATAGAGCATGTTCAGAACCTGCACGCCTTTTATGGCGAGCAGCAGGGGCTGCGGGTGGCACGCAAACACATCGGCTGGACGCTGCAGGCATTGCCGACCGCGCAGAGCATACCGCGTCAGTTGCTGCAGGTCGATGATGCCTGCCAGCAATTGCGCATGCTGGAGCAGCTGCTGCAGCATGCACCTGCCACAGCGGCGGTACAAACTCAGCTTGCTGCGCCCACCGACTCCGGCTTATGCCGGGCTGCCTGAAGCCAGCAGCAATGACAAGCAAGCGCCATCCCATCGACCACGGCATGCGTCTGCGGTCACTCCGTTCGGCAATTGCTTCCCTGTTGTGCATGCTGTTACCCGTGATGACGACAGCACAGAATGATCACCTCATACGGGCCACACCATCCGATCAGGCACTTGCCCGTCGCAGCAGCCCGACGCCGCTAGCCGCCGAACAGGTCTGCAGCGACCATACCCTCACCCTGCAAGTGCTTGGTTCCGGTGGGCCGATCGCCGATGACGGGCGCGCCTCCAGCGGCTACCTGCTGTGGCAAGACGACCGTGCCCGACTGCTGATCGATCTTGGCAGCGGCAGTCTGCTGCGCTTTGCCCAGGCCGGTGCCAGCGTGGATGACCTGCGGGCCATACTCATCACCCATGCCCATGTCGATCACATCGGCGATCTTGCTGGCCTGATCAAAAACAGCTATTTTTCCAGCCGCCGGCGCACACTGGATCTGTTCGGCCCCGATGGCAACGAGCGCTTTCCCGGCATTCGCGCCTGGATGGACAGTCTGTTCACCGGTCCCGAGGCGGCGTACCGCTATCTGGGCGGCATTGCCGATGGCAGCCGTGGCATGTTCCGCATTGATACACACGAAATCCAGCGCAGCGACAGAGCGCAGACCATCATCGACGATGACGACCTCAGCGCGGCTGCAGTGAAGGTCAGGCACGGCATCGTGCCGGCAATCGGTTACGTGATCGACGCCGGCGGCGTGCGCATCGCCATCCCCGGCGACATGAACGCCGTCAATCCGGCGTTCGTGGAGCTGGCGGCAAACGCCGATCTGCTGATCATGCACCTGGCCATCCCCCAGCAGGCCGGTCAGATTGCCAGCAGACTGCATGCTCGTCCGGCCGACATCGGCCGCATGGCCACTGCCATGCAGGCAAAACTGTTGCTGTTGTCGCACATCATGCAGCGCGCAACCAATGACCTTGACGCCACGCTGGCTGCGGTGCGCGAACACTATGCCGGACCACTGGCATTGGCCAGTGATTTGCAATGTGTATACTTGGCCAACAATACACCCAGCTAAGCAACCTTACATGGCAGCACAATGATCAAGGCCAGTCACTGGTTCACGCCGAAATGGAAGCATGCAGATGCCGCTGTGCGCGCCAGCGCGGTGGCCAATTCTGACGAGCCGGCACTGCTGGCCGCGCTGGCAGACATTGCCCGCAGCGACACCGATGCAGGTGTCCGGCTGGCGGCGCTGCAACGCGCAGACGATAACTCCCTGCTGCACAGCGCCCTGGCCACAGAGCGCAACGAGCACAACCGGCAATGGATTCTGACCCACCTGCTGATGCAGCATCAGCAATGTGCAAACAGCGATGCCAGCAGCCGCGAGCAGTTGACTGCACTGCTGGAGACCTTGACTGACACCGCGCCCAACCAGAACTGGGCAGCAGGTCAGATCGAGGCACTGGCGAGCAAGGCCAAAGACCGCCAGGTGCGGCAACTGGCGCTGCAACGCATCAGCCGCCAGGGGCTGCTCGGCGACCTCTACTGCCGGGAACCGGATCCAGGTCTGCAGACCGCCATCCTGGCCCGCATCGATCAGACCTCAACCCTGGAACGCATCAGCAAAAACCTGCGCAAGCGCAACAAGACGCTGTATCAGGCCTGCCAGCAGCGACTGGCCGAGCTTGGCGACGACACCGCACAGGCCGAACACAGCGCTGCGCGTGCGGCCGAAGCACTGCTCGGCGAGATTGAAATGCTGCTGCATGGCAAACGGGCACCGCTGCAGGCCATTCACGGCCAGGCGTCGCTGAGCGAGACGCTGCAGCAGGCGCAGCAACGCTGGCAGCAACTGAGCGGGGAGATTGATGGCAACAGCGATGCCGGCCAGGCACTGCAGCGTCGCTGGGACAATGCCATGCAGATATTGCAGCAGGCCGCTGCGGCCAAGCCCGCTGCCATCGCCACACCTGCACAGGACAACCATTCACGCGACGCGGACAGCAGCGCAGCCGAGCATGACTTTGCGCAGCACGTTGCTGACAGCGAGCCGGATCAGCCACGGCCAGCACTGCAAAAACTGGCCGCAGAACTGGATACCCTGCTGCAGCAACGCCACCGACAGCTCAACAGCCTGCGCCAGGCACTGCAGCCCTGGCGCGAGCGCTGGCGCGCGCAATGGCAGCAGTTGGATCACATCAGCCGCGCCGATCAGCGACTGCAGGATCAGCTGATCAATCGCATCCAGGCCAGTGAGGATCGCCTCGACGATCGCCAGGCACAACAGCAGCAGGACCACAGTGCCCTGCAGCAGTTGTTGCAACAGGCGTTGTCGCAGGCCGCCGACGGCAAACTGCATGACGCCAACAGCAGCCAGGACGCACTCAACGAGGCACTGCAGCAGGCCGGAGCCGCAGCAAAAAAATCCTTCCAGCAGCAACAAGGCAGCGAGTTGCGAGCACTGCAGGGCAAACTTGCTGAACTGCGACAATGGCAGCGCTGGTCCGACAACCAGCAGCGACAACGTCTGCTGGCTGATCTGCGCGCCGCCAATGACAGCGATCTCAATGCCGACGCCCTGGTAAGTCTGGTCAAGGACGCGCGCCAGCAATGGCAACAGCTGGAGCGCAGTGAAGTGCTCGCCGGCATGCGTCCACTGGGGTCGCAGCATGCCCTCAACCGTCAGTTTCAGGGGGTCTGCGGCATGCTCATGCGCAGTGCCAAACCGTTTCTGCAGAAACGCGACGTGTTGCGTCACGAGCGCGGCAAACTGATCGAGGAACGGCTGCAGGCCTGTGCGCAACTACTTGCCAGCAGCGAGGTACGGCTGCAACAGTTGCTGCAGCAGAAACGCCTGATCGGCCAGTCGTTCAAGGAGATCGGCAATGTCGCTGGCGATCAGCGCAAGGCGCTGCTGGCTGCGCTGCGACAGAATCAACAGGCCCTGCAAGAGCGCATCCAGAGCCTCACCGCAGCAGCGGAACAGCACAAACGGCGCCTGATCCGGCTGGCTGAGCAACTTCCACATGAAAGCGATCAGGCGGCGGCGCTGCAGCAGGCCAAAGCGCTGCAGCGTGAATGGCAGCAGCAAGCGCTGCTGCCGCGCAAACAGGAGCAGACACTGTGGGAAAGTTTCCGTGCGCCGATGGACGAATTGTTTGCCGCTCAGGACGCACAGCGCCAGCAGCATCAGGCCGCACAACAGGCGCAGCGTGAGCAGCAAGAGCAGATCGTCGCCGAGTTGGAGTCGCTGTTGCAATTGTCTGACAGCGATCTGGCCGACCAGCGCGCCCGCTGCGAAGCGCTGCAGCAGCAGTTTGGCCTGCAGCAACGTCCGGATCGCGCCCTGCAGCAACGCCTGCGCCAGGCCGCAGATCAGTTTGAGCAGCGTCTGCAGCAGGCCATTCAACAGCGCCGACAAGCTGCCTGGCAGGCTGCCGACAGCCAGGCAAAGCAACAACAGCGTGCCGCCAGCGAGCACTTGCAGGCACTGCTGGCAGGCAGCAACAACAGCGCCAGCAGTGACAGCGAAGACGACGCCTTGCCAGCGCCCCTGCAGCAGCTGAGTGCGAGCGCGCTGCAAGCACATCTGCAGCAGCAAAGCGAGGCTGCCAGGGCAGTCTGCATCGCTGCGGAATTCATGGCCGGACTGCCCTCGCCAGCACAGGATCAACCGCAGCGCATGCAGTATCAGGTGGAACGCCTGAGTCAGCATCTGCGCGACAAACAACAGACCTCACCGGCACAACAGCTGCGGGAGGTACGGCAAAACTGGTATGCTTGCATGCCGATGCACCCGGATGATTACACCACGCTGCAGGCTCGTTTCGATCAAGCCATCGCCGCCGCAGAGAAGATACTGACAGGCTGAGCTCAGCCAGCCGATCAGGGAGACCCGCCACGCATGAACCCAGCCCGGATTTCTCACCGCCGCACGTCCTGCGTGCGCCAGCTGCCGGCAGCAAGGTCAATGCTGCTGCTGTTGCTGCTGTTGCCCGCAGTGGTCACGGCAGCGACCGAACCGGTCAATACCCATGCCGGCATCTGGTCGGTGCTGCCGCCGCTGCTGGCCATACTGCTGGCACTGCTGTTCCGGCAGGTGGTGCCGGCACTGTTTGCCGGCGTCTGGCTGGGAGCCTGGGTGCTGGCCGGCCAGGACTTCGGCGCCGTGTTCACCGGCCTGCTGCAGGTGCTGCAGGTTTATGTGCTGAATGCATTGAGCGACCGCGACCACGCTGCCATCATGCTGTTCTCGCTGATGATCGGCGGCATGGTGGGGATCATTTCGGCGAATGGCGGCATGCAGGGCATCGTGCGTCGGGTCAGCAACTGGGCCGGCGACGCCAGACGCGCCGCGTTCACCACCTGGGCCATGGGCCTGGCGATATTTTTTGATGACTACGCCAACACACTGGTGGTCGGCAACACAATGCGACCGCTCACCGACCGTGTGCGCATCTCCCGCGCCAAGCTGGCCTACATTGTCGACTCCACCGCCGCACCGGTGGCCAGCGTGGCGCTGATCACCACCTGGGTGGGTTACGAAGTCGGTCTGATCCAGGACGCCGTGGCCAACATCGACGGTTTCAACCAGCAGGCCTATCTGGTGTTTTTAAACACCATCCCGTACAGCTTTTATCCGCTGCTGGCTCTGTTTTTTGTACTGCTGATCACCCTCGGCAACCGCGATTTTGGCCCCATGCTGGAGGCCGAACGACGGGTGCGTGCCGATCCCGCTGATCAGCCGCGCGCAGCCAGCGGCAACGGCCACCACGACATCGAGGACAGCATTCCAGCCACCCGCGCCAAAGCACGCAATGCGCTGCTGCCGATTCTGGTGCTGATCGTGGCCGTGCTAGGCGGACTCTGGCACACCGGGGTCAATGCCCTGGATGGTCAGACCGGGTCGCTGCGCAACATTGTTGGCGCAGCAGACAGTTACCAGGCGCTGTTGTGGGGTTCCATGCTGGGCGTGCTGGTGGCCGCTGTGATGACCATCTTCAGCGGGCTGCTGAACATGGAGGACACGGTCAAGGCCTGGTTCGGCGGCGTGCAGAACATGCTGTTTGCCATGGTCATTCTGCTGCTGGCCTGGTCATTGGGAGAAATCACCCAGTTGCTGGGTACCGCGGCTTATCTGGTGGCATTGATTGGTACCTGGCTGCCGGTGCAACTGCTGCCGGCACTGGTGTTCGTGATTGCTGCACTGACTGCGTTTGCCACCGGTTCCAGCTGGGGGGTCATGGGCATCCTGCTGCCGCTGGTGGTGCCCACCGCCTGGACCATGCTGGACATGCAGAGCATGACCGAACAGCAGCATTGGCACATCCTCTACACCGCCACCGCAGCGGTGCTGGGTGGTGCGGTCTGGGGCGACCACTGCTCGCCGATCTCCGACACCACGATCATGTCATCCATGGCCAGTCATTGCGATCACATCGAGCATGTGCGCACCCAGCTGCCGTATGCTCTGCTGGTAGGCGTGGTGGCGATGCTGGTGGCCATGATCCCGGTTGGATACGGCATGCCGTGGTGGCTGGGAATGCTGCTGGCCGCGCTGAGTCTGTTTATAATACTGCGCTGGCTGGGTAAACCGGTTATCAATTACCGCCCTTGACGCCAACGGCCAGCCGTGTCACAGGCGGCGAGACTCACTCACCAACAGCTCTGACCTCGTAGGTCTGCTGCCACCGTCACGTTCACTATGCCAGACATTCATTCGCCATTGCAGCCACCTTCTCCCGTCGCTGATCGCCGCAACCTGTGGTCGGGCCTGTATGGTCAGCCGGCGCTTGCTGCCGCCGCAGCGATGGCCATCTGCGCCACTGCCAGACAACATGCCGGATTGACCGTGGTGATCTGCACCTCGGCGCAGCAGGCCAGCATGCTGGAGCGGGACTGCCTGCTGCTGCGAGACGACGACAGCCTGCCGGTGCTGCATTTCCCGGACTGGGAAACCCTCCCCTACGACCTGTTTTCGCCCCACCCGGACATCATTTCGGCACGCCTGGCGACGCTTGCCAGCCTGCCCGATACCCAGCGCGGACTGCTCATAGTGCCGGTCAGCACGCTGCTGCAACGGCTGGCACCGATCGAGTTCATCCGCGGCCACAGTCTGCAGATCAGTGTCGGTGAGACACTGCCGATGCTGGCGTTCCGGGAAAACCTGATCAACACCGGCTATGAGCCGGTGGACGCGGTTTATCAAAGTGGTCAGTTTGCCCAACGCGGTGCCCTGATCGATGTGTTTCCGGCCGGCATCGACCTGCCCCTGCGTATCGAGTGGCTGGACGACGACATCGACTCGCTGCGCAGTTTCGACCCGGAAACCCAGCGCTCCCTGCAGGCCATGACATCGGTGCGACTGCTGCCCAGTCGCGAGTATCCATTCACGCCGGAGTCCAGTGAGCAGTTCCGCCAGCGCTTTCGTCAGCGCTTCAGCCTGGACATGCGCCACTGCACGATCTATCAGGATCTGCGCAAGGGCTACCACCCGCAGGGGCTGGAATACTTTCTGCCGCTTTTTTTCGAGCACACCAGCAGTCTGTTCGATTATCTGGGCCCACAGCCGCAACTGATCCTGCAGCCCGGCATTGAGGACACGGCGGCACAGTTTCTGCAGCATGTGGATGAGCGCCATGAGCAGCGCCGGCATGACATCCAGCGACCGATTCTGACGCCCGCTGAACTGTTCATCAGTCTGCCCGAACTGCAACCATGGCTGCAGCGCCGCGGCAGCATCGAGCTGCTCGCCGAGCCGAGCGCGCGCAGCGGTCAGCACATTGCGCTGGCGCAGTTCGATGTCAAACCCGCACCGGAGCTGGATCTGCACAGCAGCCACGCAGAACACAGCCTCAGCCATCTTGCCGAGCATTACCCTGGACGCATACTGCTCGCGGCCGACAGCGCCGGCCGACGCGAGGTGCTGAGTGAGTCACTGGCGGCATTCCGACTGCGACCACGCCATCTGCCCGACTGGCATGCATTCCGCGCCAGTCCGGATGTGCCGCTGGCGGTGGTCGATCTGCCTTTGAGCGACGGCCTGGAGCTGCCCCAGGAACAGCTGCTGATCCTGACCGAATCACAGCTGTTCAAGGGCCGCGTCAGACAGAAGCAGCGCCGCCCGGGCGAACGCGATCCGGCCGCCGTGATCCGTGGCCTGGCCGATCTGCAGGTGGGCGCGCTGGTGGTGCACGAAGAACAGGGCATCGGTCGCTACCAGGGGCTCAGCGTGCTGGAGGTGGCCGGCATGCAGGGCGAGTATCTGACGCTGGAATATGCCGAAGGCGACAAACTGTATGTACCGATCAGCGATCTGCAGCTGATCACCCGCTACATCGGCGGCGATCAGGACAGCACCGCGTTGCACAGGCTGGGCAGCGACCGCTGGCAGAAAACCCGGCGCAAGGCAGCGCGCAAGATCCGGGATGCCGCTGCCGAGCTGCTGGACATCTATGCCCGCCGCGAAGCCGCCAGCGGTACCGCCATGACCCTGGATCGCAAACTGTATACCGAATTTGCCGGGGCCTTTCCGTTCGAGGAAACTGCGGATCAGCAGACTGCCATTGACGCCGTCATTGCCGACATGACCAGCCCAAGGATCATGGACCGGGTGGTCTGCGGTGACGTCGGTTTCGGCAAGACCGAGGTGGCCCTGCGTGCCGCATTCGTGGCCGTGCAGAGCGGTCATCAGGTCGCGCTGCTGTGCCCGACCACGCTGCTGGCGCGGCAGCACTTCAACGTGTTCTCGGACCGCTTCGCTGACTGGCCGGTGAAAATTGGCCTGCTTTCGCGCACCCGTAGCGCCAGGGAGAGCCGGGAACTGCTGGATGCGCTGGCTGCAGGCAAGCTCGACATCATCATCGGCACGCACAAGCTGCTGCAGGACAACATCGGCTTTGCCAACCTCGGTCTGTTGATCGTGGACGAAGAACAGCGCTTCGGGGTGCGGCACAAGGAAAAATTGAAAACCCTGCGCGCCGAGGTGGACATGCTGACGCTGACCGCAACACCAATCCCGCGCACCCTGGGCATGGCCATGTCCGGCATCCGCGACCTGTCCATCATCGCCACCCCGCCGGCCCGCCGCATTGCCGTCAAGACCACGGTGACACAATGGGACGACAGCCTCATCAGCGATGCCATCGAGCGAGAGCTGCAGCGTGGCGGACAGGTGTACTTTGTGCACAATAAAGTGCGCACAATCGCCTCCATGGCCACTCAGCTGGGTCGCCTGTTTCCACAGGAATCCATTGCCATTGCCCACGGCCAGATGCCGCAGCCGGAGCTGGAACGGGTGATGCGCGACTTCTATGCCCGGCGCTTCAGCATCCTGGTGTGCACCACGATCATCGAAAACGGCATCGACGTGGCCAGCGCCAACACCATTCTCATCAACAAGGCCGATCATTTCGGCCTGGCCCAGTTGCACCAGTTGCGTGGACGCGTCGGCCGTTCGCACCATCGCGCGTTTGCCTACCTGCTGATTGCAGACTGGCAGAACATCACCGCCGATGCCCAGAAGCGGCTGCAGGCGATCAGTGAGCTGGAAGACCTCGGGGCCGGCTTTGCCCTGTCCACCCATGACATGGAAATCCGCGGTGCCGGCGAACTGCTGGGCGAGGAGCAGAGCGGGCAGATGCACGCCATCGGCTTCGAACTGCATCTGCAGATGCTGGAACAGGCCGTGGCCGCCCTGCGTGCCGGCGAGGAGCCCGATCTGAGTCAGCCCATGCTGCGCACAGGTACGGTGGAGCTGCATCTGCCGGCATTCATACCCGACGACTACCTGCCTGATGTGCCGATGCGGCTGACCCTGTACAAGCGCATCAGCATGGCCAGCGACAACGAGGCCCTGCGGCAGCTGCAGATCGAGCTGATCGATCGTTTCGGATTGTTGCCGCAGGCAACAAAGAACCTGATCGCCATCAGCAACCTCAAGCTGCAGGCAAAACAGCTTGGGCTGGCACGCATCGACTTCGGCCCTGGTGGTGGCTGGATCGATTTCAGCGAACAGCCGCGCATAGACAGCGCGAAACTGATCGCCAAAGTGCAATACCAGGCAGACGAATTCAAGCTGCAGGGTCAGCAGCGACTGAGCCTGAAAGCGCTGCTGGATGACGACCAGCAGCGATTGCTTTATATTCGTCAGTTGTTGCAGGATCTGAAACCCGATCCGGCAAACCAGCCTGACGCGCGGAAATCAAGCGGAGAACAGCAGCAGCATGACCGGCACTGAGCACAAATCGTCATCACCGTACTGGCTGTGCGGCCTGCTGCTGACCCTGTCGGTGCCGGCATGGAGTCAGTCCCAACCGTCCACCGAAACCGCGCCCGCAGAGAACATCTGGCACGTTGAGGTGCTGCTGTTCGCACATCGTCCCGGTGACATCGCCTGGCGTGAGCAGACCCGCCTGCAGGACTTCCGCCCGTTGCCGGTGATGCCGGCCATACCGGTGGCCAGCGCGCCTGACACAGACAGCGAAGACATCGAACCATTCGCCAGTGAACCCATGGCCAGCGCCTGGCAGCGCATGCAGGGCCGGTATGACCTGCTTGGTTATTACCGCTGGAACCAGCTGGAAGGCATTGGGCGGCGCTGGCGCATCCATGGTGAAGCACCGCTGAGCACAGACGGCATCAGCGCTGATTCAGGGCCAACGGACAGCACTGGCACCGCGCAGTCAGTGGTCTCGGCAACGTCTGACCTGGCCAGCGCTGCGGACAACCCGCCCCAGCCTGATGCCGCGCCACAGTTCCAGTACGTGCTGGATGGCAGCCTGAAAATCAACACCGGCAAGGTCGGGGTGGCCGAACTCAATGTGCGTGAGCGTTCGCGCGTGCTGTACTACCGCAATGAGGATCTCGCTGACGGCAATGACGACCAGTCCGGCAGCGAAGACCGCCAGATACCCAGCGACGATGAAAACCCGGCCGATTATCGTGTGCGCGCACTGCAGCAGAAGCGTCGCATCCAGGCCGGAAGAATGGAATATTTCGACAGCTCGGGCCTGGCCGCGCTGGTGCTGATCAGTGAGCTGCCGGTAACCGAAGACCCAACGGCAAACGCAGCTGAACAGTGATCCTCACAATGAATCCTCACGCAGCTGCCGGTAGCGCTCCGGGTGGATGCGCGGCTTGCCCGCCTCATCCCAGTGCAGCCAGTGCACGTAAGCGTCCATATTGATGGAGATGCGCAGATCCTGCGCCGAGGGACAGGGTGTGGGGCGATGACTCAGATAGGACGGGAACAGAATGAAATCACCCTGCTGCGGCTTCACGAACTGCACCTGCTGGACAAATGCATCCACACTGCCAGGGCGCTGAAATGCCAGTGCACCTTCGGTCTCGTTCGTGGTCTCAGGCTGCTGCAGATAGTAACAGCCGCTAATCAGCGCCGGAGCGTGATCATGCCAGCTGCCGTTGACCCAGTCTTCATTGGTCTGGATCAGCGCCCAGGCCATGCTGGCATAAATGTCCGGCGGCAGATGCACAGTGTGGTTGACACGCTGACGCAGAATTTCGCGCACGCGTGACAAAAACGCCTGCTGCAGGGTCTGCATGGCAGGACTGGCCAGAAGATTGTCGCGATCAAACAGCACGCTGGGGGTCTGGTAACCGTAGCCATACTGATGCTTCTGAAACTGGCCATCTCGCCATTGCTGCAGCAGCTGCTCGCGCAGTTGCTCGGCAAAAGGCTGCATTTCCGGTATGCGGCTGCGCCAGATGGGCACACTGAACAGTTCAACACGATCGATGGACATGACGATTTACACAGGCCGATGCATGGGCATAGCCGGATAATAGGCCAATTGACCGATAAAACCAATCAGGATGAACACCGACATGATTCGACACCGCATTTGCTTGACCCTGCTGCTGCTGTACATCAGCAACATCGCGCTGGCCACAGGCCCCGACATCAATATCGATTACGAGCAGTTTCAGCTCGACAATGGACTGCGCGTGGTGGTGCATGAAGACCGCAAGGCACCGATTGTCGCCGTCAGCGTCTGGTATCACGTCGGCTCCAAGGATGAGAAGCCCGGCAAGACCGGCTTCGCGCATCTGTTTGAGCACCTGATGTTCAACGGCAGCGAGAACTACAACGACGAGTATTTCAAACCGTTCGAGCAGGTGGGTGCCACCGGCATGAACGGCACCACCTGGCTGGACCGCACCAATTATTTCGCCACCGTGCCGACCCCGGCGCTGGAGATGGCCTTGTGGATGGAATCCGACCGCATGGGACACTTGCTGGGCGTGGTTGATCAGGCCAGGCTCGACGAGCAGCGCGGGGTGGTGCAGAACGAAAAACGCCAGGGCGACAACCAGCCCTATGGCAAGGTGCGCTATCGCATGCAGGAAGGCCTGTTTCCGCAGGGACACCCATACCGCTGGAGCACCATCGGATCGATGGAGGATCTCAATGCCGCAAGCCTGGACGACGTCAAGGAATGGTTCAACACCTATTACGGTGCCGCCAACACCGTGCTGGTGCTGGCCGGTGACATCGACGCCGCCAGCGCCAGACCGCTGGTGGAAAAATACTTCGGCGACATTGCCGCCGGGCCGCCGCTGCAAAAGCTCAATCACTGGGTGCCGGAGCCGGACAGCAACATCATCGAAAGCATGTATGATCAGGTGCCGCAGACGCGCATCTACCGCAGCTGGACCGTGCCCGGCCGCATCACCGCAGCCGCCGATCAGCTCGACCTGTTCGCCGACCTGCTCGGTGGCGGCAAAACCTCACGCCTGTATCAGAAACTGGTGCAGGAGCTGCAACTGGCAACCGACATCAGCGCCAGCCTGGAGCGTCACGAACTGGCCAGCATATTCACCATCACCGCCAGCCTGCAGCCGGAGGCCGACGCCGTCGAAGTCACCGACATCATCGAGCAGGAACTGCAGCGGCTGATTGCGCAGGGACCGGACAAGCAGGAGCTGCAACGCATCAAGACCAGCATCAATGCCAGCGTCATCCGCGGCCTGGAGCAGATTGGCGGCTTTGGCGGCAAGGCGGTGACGCTGGCCCAGGGTGCGCTGTACGCCGATGATCCGGGACATTTCCAGCGCAGCCTGGAACGCATCAATGCCGCCACGGGCAAGGATCTGCAAAACATCGCAGAACAGTGGCTGACGCGTCCCTATCACCAGCTCACGGTGTTACCGTTCCCGAACTACGCCACGGTCGAAACCGAGGCCGATCGCAGCCAACTGCCGGCGGTAGGCAGCATGCCCGATCTCAATTTCCCTGCCATCCAGCGCGCCCAACTGGACAATGGCATCGAAGTGGTGTTCGCGCACCGTGGTGCGGTGCCGGTGGTGGAAATGCAAATGGTGTTTGACGCCGGTTACGCCGCCGATGCCGGCGGCAAGCTGGGTCTGGCCGGTTTCACCGCCGGCATGCTCAGTGAAGGCACACAAAGACGCACTGCGCTGGAGATCAGCCAGCGCAGCGAAGAGCTGGGGGCACGCATCGGTGCCGGCAGTGGCCTGGACACGACCAGTGTCACGCTGTCGGCGCTGCGCAGCAATCTCGATGCATCGATAGAGCTGTACAGCGACGTGATCCGCAATCCGGCGTTCCACGAGGACGATCTGGCACTGCAGAAAAAGCGTCAGCTGGTGCGCATACAGCAGGAAAAAGCCCAGCCGGTCGGTCTGGCACTGCGCACCCTGCCACCGCTGCTGTACGGCAAAAATCACGCCTATGGCATCCCGTTCACCGGATCCGGCACCGAGGCATCGGTTGCCAGTCTGCAGCGCGATGATCTGATCAGCTTTCACCAGAACTGGCTGCGTCCTGACAATGCCAGGCTGTTCGTGGTGGGTGACAGCGACCTGGATGAGCTGCTCAAGCTGCTCAACCGGCACTTTGCCGACTGGCAGCCGCAATCGTCTGCCAGCATCAGCAAAACGCTGCCGACCGTGCCCGCCCGCAACAAGACTGCCGTGTATCTGATCGATCGCCCGGACTCACCCCAGACCGTGATCATGGCCGGTCAGCTGTTTCCGCCCACCGGCACCGACAGCAATCTCCAGATCAGTGCGATGAACGAGATTTTTGGCGGCAGCTTTACTTCGCGCATCAATATGAACCTGCGAGAGGACAAAGGCTGGGCGTATGGTGCCTTCAGCTTCATGCAGGATGCCAGGGGTCAGCGCCCATGGCTGATCTATGCGCCAGTGCAGACCGACAAAACCGGCGAGTCCATCGCGGAAATTCAACGCGAGCTGACCGACTATCTGGGCGCAGCACCGGCCACGGTCGAGGAGCTGGAAAAAACCGTCAACAACAACACCAACAGCCTGCCGGGTCAGTTCGAGACCGCCCGGGCCGTGCTCGGTGCTCTG
Organism: Gammaproteobacteria bacterium; assembly: GCA_018819105.1. GTDB lineage: Bacteria > Pseudomonadota > Gammaproteobacteria > Xanthomonadales > Wenzhouxiangellaceae > JAHJQV01. The sequence goes on along the minus strand of JAHJQV010000045.1, from coordinate 55,576 downwards.
GTCGCAAACCATGTCTATGGCCGCCCGGACAATTATGTGGAGACGCTGGCCTCACGCTACCGCTCGCTGCAACTGGAGGCAATTCAGTCTGCCGCCAATCAGCACATTAATGACGACAGCCTGCTCTGGGTGCTGGTGGGTGATCGCGCAGCGATCAGCGAAGAACTGGAATCACTGCAGCTGGGCCCGATCCAGTATCTGGACGAAAACGGTCAGCCGATCGACTGACGTCAGTCCTGCTGTTTGACCAGCAGTTCCTGCAGCCGCAGCACATGCTGCGGCTGCAGCCTGGCACCCTGTTGCAGACGCCGAGCCGAACGCAGCAGGCGCGCATGCATGGACGGCAGGGCCAGCCGGTGACGTCGTGATGCCTGGTCGAGCAATCTGGCACGATCAAAATCGATCAGCCAGACGCTGTCACTGGCATCAATGAGCACATTGCCAAAGTTCAGGTCCGGATGGTAGACACCGGCAGCATGCAAATCGGCAATGGTCTGCAACACCAGGCTGAACAGCCCGTCAGCCTGCGCGTCGCTGACCTGCTCCAGCCGCTGATGCAATGGCACGGCATTGTCGATCCAGCGCGTCAGCAATGCCGCCTGATAACGACGGCCTGACCTGCTGCACAAGGCCGCCAGCGGTTGCGGCACTGGCAACTGCAAGTCACGCATGTGCGCCAGCAAGCGCCACTCACGAAAACTGCGACAGCGTTCCCAGCCGGTAAACAGGTAGCGGTCGCGACTGATTCTGCTCATCTGTCCGCCACGCAGATAGCGCTTCAGGGCCGCCGCGCCCGACGGCGTCTGCACCCGACAAACCCCACCACGTCCACCGCTGATGTGCACAACCGCCTGCAGATGCTCCCAGTAGTCCACCTCAAACCAGCCCGGGACCGGCCGCTGGAGTTGATCGGCATCGTATAGAATACGCAGATGTTGTTGACGATTCAAAGCCGCCTGCACGGGCCTGTACTCACTGCTGTTGCATGTTACCGGGGCGCTCATGATACCGCACCGCGAACCCGTCGGCGCCAATGAGCCTGCACATCTGCATCCTGCGCCTGTCGTCACTGGGTGACATCGCCCATGTGCTGCCAGTGCTGCATGCATTGCTGCAGACCCACCCTGAATGCCGCATTGACTGGATCATCGATCCGCGCCATCAGGCACTGATCCCCGATCTGCCTGGTCTGACGTTACTGACTTACGACAAGCGGGGCGGACGTGCCGCCATTAGCGCACTGCGACAGCAACTGGCTTCACGCTATGATGTTCTGCTGCAACTGCAGACCTCGCTGCGCGCCAATCTGCTCAGCCTGATGATCCGCGCCGATCGCCGCATCGGCTGGGATCGCAGCCGCCAGCGCGAGGGCCATCGCTGGTGCTGCAACGAAACCATTGCCGAGCACGCCCCGCAGCATCAGGTGCAGGGTTTTCTCGCTTTTGCCCGCCACCTGGGTTGTCCTGTCCACGAACCGCACTGGCCCATCCGCATCGCCGCTGCGGATCAGGCGTTTGCCACGCAGATGCTGCCCGGTGAGCAAGCGCTGCTGGGCATCAGTCCCTGTTCCAGTCACCCGCTGCGCAACTGGCATGCTGCCGGCTACGCCGCCGTCGCCGCCCATGCCATCCGCTCGGGTATGCGCGTGTGCCTGCTGGGCGGCCCGGGTGATGCCGAGCAGCGCATGGGCACAGCGATTGAGCAGCAGCTTAATGAAACCATGGGCCAGGCCGACCGCCGAGCATTGTGCAACCTGATCGGGCGTGACTCGCCCACGCGCATGCTGGCATTGCTGCAACGCTGCGATGTGCTGCTGTCGCCAGACAGTGGTCCGGCACACTGGGCCAGCGCACTGGGCACGCCGGTGATCGGCCTGCACGCGGCCACCTGGTCACGGCGCAGCGGCCCGTACCATTCACTGCACCTGTGCGTCGACCGCTTCGAGCAGGCGGCGCAACAGTTTCGCCACAAAACGGCCGCACAGCTGCGCTGGGGCAGCCGCATCGAAGTCCCGGGGGTGATGGATCTGATCAGCGTCGATGCGGTGATCACCCGGCTTGATCAGGTGCGTGAAGAATCTGAAATAAATCTTCGATCTGATTGATTCTACTTCTCCACCCAAGCACTACTTCAACCCGCAGCAAAGAGGTCTGACAGCTGCGGTCATGCGGTGATTACGCGGCAATGCAATGCCCAACAGGAAGCAGATGTTGCTGTCGAGAGCTGCATTCGCCACATGGTAACGCTTGATTCCATATCAGATAGCGCTATATTAGAGACAGGTTAACTGCAATGATCTTTTGATCTGGAGGTCATGATGAAATCTACAGCGGAAAAACGTCTCAGCCTGAAGCCGTGGAACTGGTTCAACCGGGAAGCGGATCAGCACAAGTCAACCAGTCTCACGCGTCATAATGATCCACTGACCAGCATGCATGATCAGCTTGATCGAATGTTTGATCGTTTTCTAGCTGACTTCCCAACACCATTTGGTAACAGCGGCACCCTGGAGACCATGATCCTGCGGCCACAGCTGGACATCGCCGAGTCCGACAAGCATTACACCGTTGCGGTGGAAGTACCCGGTGTCAATGAAGACGACATCGACATCACGCTGGAGCAGAATCTACTCACCATCAGCGGTGAGAAGAAGCAGGAAAGCAGCAAGGACGAGAATGGCTTTCATAAGGTAGAGCGCAGTTATGGCAGTTTCCAGCGCGTGCTCAACCTGCCCGATGACGCCGACAGCAACGACATCAAAGCCGATGTCAAAAAAGGCGTGCTCAAGATCCGCATCGGACGCAGCAAGCCGGACAAGGCAACCAGTCATCGGATTCCGATCGGGCGTTGAGCCATCAACTGTTCCAAGGCGTGACTGACAGGCTATTGAGGCCATGGCGGCAACCCACCGGGTTGCCGTTTGGTCATGAATAATGCGGGATAGTCAATAATCGGTGTAGGACTTCTGTTCCTGGATGTCGGATCCCAGCAGTTCGTTGATGGCGCGTTTGATCGCCGCCCGCTGATCGTTGTTGATATACACCATGCGCGCCTGTTCAATGAAGCTCTGATCGAACTTGCCAGCGGCTTCCTTGGCACGCAGACCATCCTCGATACGCCACAGTTGCTGGTTGACCTCAGTCAGGCGCTCGAACAGCTTCTGCAACTCAGCATTGTCAGGCAATTGCTCACGCACCTGCTGCAGCAATGCCAGTTCGTGCCGCACATGGTTCAGTTGGGTGGCTTCCGTCATGTGTTCCTGTTTCAGCAGCAGGATGCTGATCTTGTCCAGCAGTTCACCCGGTGATACCGGTATCTGAAGATTGTTGTTGGTGGTGTTCATTGGCCCTTTGCTCCGACTAGACGGAATAAATCATGCGTCATCGTGCCAAGATGCCGCTGCATGAACAACGCGGGTTGGTGTCCATGTTCGGATACAAAAGAGCCTGGTCGTACCAGGCCCTGATGTGTCTGCGATGGCATCATAGTCTGAACACGATGCCTGCTCCCGGCATGGCAAGCCGCCATCGGCGAACCAGCCTGGATCAATCGTGATCGCCATGCACCTTGTCGTCGCCATTGATGGCTTTCATGCTCAGGCGTATGCGACCCTGCTTGTCGACTTCGAGCACCTTGACCTTGACCTTGTCGCCTTCCTTGAGCTTGTCGGAAACGTTTTCCACCCGCTCGTCGGATATCTGCGAAATGTGCACCAGCCCGTCCTTGCCCGGCAGAATGCTGACAAAGGCACCGAAGTTCATCAGTCGCTGCACGGTGCCGTCGTAGATCTGACCAGGCTCGACATCGGCGGTAATCTGCTCGATGCGACGACGCGCGTCCTCGGCAGCTTCCTTGTTGGCGGAGGCGATGGTCACCGTGCCATCGTCGGCGATGTCGATGATGGCACCGGTCTCGTCGGTGATCTGACGGATGGTGACACCACCCTTGCCGATGATGTCGCGGATCTTGTCCGGATGCACTTTCATGGTCATCAGGCGCGGTGCATAACTGGACATTTCCTGACGTGGCTTGTCCAGCACCTTGTTCATCTCGCCGAGAATATGCAAACGCCCTTCCTTGGCCTGGGCCAGGGCGATGCGCATGATTTCCTCGGTGATGCCATCGATCTTGATGTCCATCTGCAGGGCAGTAATGCCATCACTGGAGCCGGCCACCTTGAAGTCCATATCGCCCAGATGATCCTCGTCACCGAGAATGTCGGTGAGCACGGCAAAGCGCTCGTTTTCCTTCACCAGACCCATGGCAATGCCGGCCACCGGGGCTTTCAGCGGCACACCGGCATCCATCATCGCCAGCGAACCACCACAGACCGAGGCCATGGAGCTGGAACCGTTTGATTCGGTGATTTCCGACACGATACGCATGACATACGGGAACTCTTCCAGTGTCGGCACCACTGCGGCCACACCACGCCGTGCCAGCCGGCCATGACCGATTTCACGGCGCTTGGGTCCGCTCATGAAGCCGGTCTCGCCAACACAGTATGGCGGAAAGTTGTAATGCAGCATGAAGTGATCCTTGAACTCGCCACCCACTGCATCAATGATCTGTGCATCGCGGGTGGTGCCCAGCGTGGTGGTGACAATGGCCTGGGTTTCACCACGGGTGAACACCGCTGAGCCGTGCACGCGTGGCAGCACGCCCACTTCAATGTCAATCGGACGCACGGTGGTCAGATCGCGACCATCGATGCGCGGCTTGCCATCAAGAATACGGTCACGCACCATGGCTTTCTCAATGCGATTGAAGGCCGCATTGATGTCGTCTGCACTGGGGGCATCATCGCCCTCGCCCATGGCCTGCATGACCTTGTCACGCAGTGCGGCCACGGCGTCACGGCGCTGCAGCTTGTCAGTGATTTCATAGGCTTGCTGCAGATCGTCGCCAAGCATGGCCGCGACTTTGTCCTGCAGGCTGGTGTCCTGTTCCGGCACCTGCCAGTCCCAGGCCGGCTTGCCGGCTTCGCTGGCCAGATCCGTGATCACCTCAATGGCTGCCTGCATGGCGCGGTGGCCAAAGGTCACGGCGCCGAGCATGACATCTTCAGACAGCATGTTGGCTTCTGATTCCACCATCAGAACGGCCTGACTGGTGCCGGCAACGACCAGATCCAGATCCGATGTTTTCAGGCTGTCTACACCGGGATTGAGCAGATACTCGCCATCCCGGTAGCCAACCCTGGCGGCACCGAGCGGGCCGTTGAACGGCACCCCGGAAAGCGCCAGCGCGGCAGAGGTGCCGAGCAGAGCAAGAATGTCCGGGTTCACGTCCGGATTGGACGACAGCAGCGTCGCCGTGATCTGGGTTTCGTTCATGAAACCCTTGGGAAACATCGGCCGGATCGGGCGATCAATCAAGCGACAGATCAGCGTTTCACTTTCGGTGGGGCGGCCTTCGCGTTTGAAGAAACCACCGGGAATGCGGCCGGCAGCGTAGAATTTTTCCTGATAGTTGACCGTCAACGGAAAAAACGGACGGCCCGGATCGGCGGTCTTCTGCGCCACTGCTGTGACCAGAACGGTGGAGTCGTTCATGGTGACCATGACGGCGGCATCGGCCTGACGCGCGATGTGGCCGGTTTCCAGAGTGACCTCATGGTCACCGTATTTGAAAGTACGGGATATTTTATTCACAACTATGTAGTCCTTTGGATAGAAAGCAATTTGCCGCCGCAACCAGATCGCAGACGGTCATGAGGCGCATGACATGTGGGCACACGCACAAGAACTGCGGGCCGGAGGCCTCGCAGTTCCAGGCTGGGCTGCTTGGGCATGAACGGGACGGTGATGATCGTCGCGGTCAGATCAGTGGCGCAGATTCAGACGTCCGATCAGTTCGCGGTAACGTTCCAGATCAATTTTTTTCAGATAGGCAAGCAGGTGGCGGCGGCGGTTGACCATCTGCAGCAGACCGCGACGCGAATGGTGATCACCCTTGTGCGTGGCGAAATGCTGGGTCAGATGCTGGATCTGACTGGTCAGCAGGGCAATCTGCACCTCCGGTGAACCGGTGTCGTTGGGCGCGCGCTGGTAATCAGCAACAATCGCGGACTTTTCCTGTGGACTCAGTGACATGCTCGTCGTTCTCCAAATATAAATGTGTTCGTTGCCGCAATTGCCTGCCAGATTCAGACCGGGCAGGCGTATGGCAACCGATGGATCATGGCAACGAGGCTTTATGCAAATGGCCGTGTGAAGGCACCGCACTCATCGTGAGCAGCCACAGACACTTGCACAAAGCCTCGCCGTTGCCTGTATTATGTCTAGCTCGCTATTTTACTACCTGTGACAATGAATTGTAAACCTCAGCGTATCTTCGGACTGCAGACGAAGCGCTGTCCTGCCGGTGGCCGCGTCCGGATGCAGCATGAACGCTGAACATTCCGAACCGCTGGACAAGCTGCGGCATCGCATTGATGACATCGACGAGCAGATTCTGGCCCTGTTGCAGCAGCGCAATGCGGTCGTGGCCGAGGTGGTCAGCGCCAAGCGCCGGCAGCGGCAACCGGTGTATGTGGCTCAACGCGAGCAGGACAAGACCCGGCGCTTTCGTGATCAGGCCCAAGCGCTGGGTTTGCAACCGGACTGGGCGGAAGATTTTCTGCGCATGATCATGGCCGCCTCACGCGCCAGCCAGTCACGCGACAGCTTTGTGCGTGCCGGCGAGCGCGCTCGGCAGGTGCTGTTCATTGGTGCCGATGGCGCCATGGCCAGGCTGTATGCGCAGATGTTCGAACGCAGCGGACATCGGGTCTCCGGTATCGACCGTGATGGCTGGAGCCAGCTTGATGCCATGCTGCCGGGCACCGATCTGGTCATCGTCAGTGTGCCCATCGATGCCACCGTGGCGGTGATCGAGCGGCTTGCCGGCAGACTGCCGCCAGATTGCATACTGGCCGACTTCACCAGCAACAAGGCCAGCTCGGTGAATGCCATGCTGGCAGCGCACTCAGGCCCGGTCATCGGTCTGCACCCGATGCATGGTGCCGACGTGCACCAGGTGTCCCGACAGCTCATGATTGCCTGTGCGGTGCGTAACGGCGAGCAGGCAGCATGGCTGCTGGAGCAGTGCCACCTCTGGGGCATGCGTGTGTTCGCATGCGCGCCCGATGAGCATGATCGTATGATGAATCTGGTGCAGGGACTGCGCCACTACATCGCCTGGCTGCATGGCTCATTTCTGCAGCACTGCGGCATGCAGCCGGAAGACATGCTGCGCTGCTCCAGTCCGATTTATCGCGCCGAGTTGATGATGATCGGGCGCATGTTTGCCCAGCAGGCCGAACTGTACGCCGACATCGTGCTGGCCAATCCGGAGCGCCGGCAGCTGCTGGCAGAGTTTTGCGCCCATCACGCCAATCTGGCTGAACTGATCCGCAACAACGACCGGGCCGGGTTCATTGCCGAATTCGAGGCCATCAGCAGGTATTTTGGTGAGTTCAGCCAGACCGCGATGAGCGAGAGCAGCTATATGATTCACCGCCTGGCTGACCGTTTCGCCTGAACGGGTGGGCGATCTGAATTGACTACGCTGCCGCTTGCATACATGCCTGAGCGAGCATAGAAATCTGCATCAAAACACTCGTTTCGGACACAGCCGAAGCGCATCATCATAACTGGCAACCCCCAGCAGCCGCGCATCACCGTAGACCCGCACCGCCTGGCCGCACTGCACACCATCCGGACAGGCTACCGAGGTCAGCTTCTGACCATGCAAAAACCCTTCGGTCTGTGCCGCATTCAGCCTGATCTGCGGCAGATGCTGCAATGCCGCATCCACCGGTTGCAGCAGATTGCAACGATCAGGCGCGTCCTGCAGCTGGATCGGTGTCACCATGTCGGCTTCGACAAAGGGCCCGATACCGGTGCGTCGAAGGCTGTGCAAATGCGCCTGTGTGCCGGCCAACCCGGCCAGTTGCTGCGCCAGGGTACGCACGTAGGTACCTTTACTGCAGCGCACCTCAAAGCACAGATCGTCACCATCCACGGCGGTCACGGTCAATGCGTGAATGTGCACCTGGCGCGGTTCACGCACCACCTCGATGCCCTGGCGCGCGAGCTGATACAGACGCTTGCCCTGCTGCTTGATGGCTGAATACATGGGTGGCACCTGTGCAAGCTGGCCGCACAGAGTGTCTGCCAGGGTCTGCCACTGGGCCAGCGTGAGCTGTGGCACCGGCGCTGTGGCACACACCTCGCCATCCGGATCGCCGGTGCTGGTGGCCATCCCGAGACGGACTCCGGCGCGATAGGATTTGTCGAATTCGAGCATGAAGGCGTTGACGCGGGTGGCGCGACCAAAGGCGCAGATCAGCATGCCGCTGGCAAATGGATCCAGCGTCCCGGCGTGGCCAGCCTTGCGCACACCGAGCAGGCGCTTGGCGGCGGTCAGGGTCTGGGCAGAGCTGATACCGGCCGGTTTGTCCAGCAACAGCAGGCCCGCTGGAGCCTGCTGTGCCGGCGGCGTTGTGGCCGCAGCACCGGATACCGCGCTGATGGTCTTATTCCTCTTCGTCAACGGCCTGCACGTTGAGGCTGCTGATCAGGGCATCCATGTGCGCGCCCTGCTCCACCGAGGTGTCATGATGAAAATGCAGTTCCGGCACGCTGCGCATGCGCAACTGCTGACCAAGCCTGGTGCGCAGAAAGCCGGCACTGCGATTGAGCGCGCCCACACAGACCTTCGCGGTGTCGCTGTCGAACACGGTCACATACACCTTGGCGTGACCAAGATCGCGGGTGACTTCAACGTCTGAGACACTGACAAATCCGACTTCCGGATCTTTCACCTCTTGCTGGATCAAAGTGGCCAGATCACGGCGCAACTGCGCCGCTACCCGCTCGTGACGGGCAAATCCTCTGCTGTTCATGGCATGTATCTCCGTTGCGCCTGGGGCTCGGCGACGATCTCCACCGGCACGCTGTTGGCGTCAAAACCCGGTTGTGATCGACAGTACTGCAATCAGTCTGTGACCGCTCAATCCAGCGTACGTGCCACCTCAATGCGTTCGAAGCACTCGATCTGATCGCCCGGACGCACATCGTTGTAGGCTTTCACACCGATACCGCACTCGGTGCCGGATTCAACCTGCTTGACGTCATCCTTGAACCGGCGCAAGGATTCCAGTTCGCCTTCGAACACCACCACGTTGTCGCGCAAAACGCGAATCGGACGGTCGCGCTTGACCACGCCCTCCACCACCAGACAGCCGGCGATGGCACCGAGCTTGGCGCTGCGGAACACATCCTTGACCTCGGCCAGACCGATGATCTGCTCCTGGGTTTCGGTGCCGAGCAGACCGGTGATGGCCGCCTTGACCTGATCGATGGCCTCATAAATGATGCTGTAGTAATGCAGGTCAAGATCTTCGTCCTTGATGATCTTGCGTGCGGTGGCATCGGCACGCACGTTGAAGCCGATGATGATGGCGTTGGAGGCCTGCGCCAGCGACGCATCGGATTCGGTGATGCCGCCAACCCCGCTGGAAATCACCTTGATTTCAATTTCATCGTTGGACAATCTGGTCAGCGCATCCCGCAGTGCTTCCACACTGCCCTGCACGTCAGCCTTGATGACCAGATTGATGGTCTGCTTCTGGCCGTCGGTGCCCATGTTCTCGAACAGGTTTTTGAGTTTCGCCGCCTGCTGCTGGGCCAGTCTTCCCTCACGGCTCTTGGACGAGCGCTGCTCGGCAGCTTCACGGGCCTTGCGCTCGTTGGCCACCACCATCATTTCATCACCGGCATCGGGCACCCCGGACAGACCGAGGATTTCCACCGGAAACGATGGTCCCACCGCATCGACCCGTTCGCCACGCTCATTGTGCATGGACCGGGCGCGACCATAGGTCTCGCCGGCCAGCACCATGTCACCCTGATGCAGCGTGCCGTCCTGGATCAGCAGGGTTGCAACCGGGCCACGGCCCTTGTCCAGGCGCGATTCGATCACCACACCGCGCGCCTTGCGCTGCGGATCGGCCTTCAGTTCCAGCACTTCTGCCTGCAACAGGATGGCATCCAGCAGGTTGTCCACACCGGCTCCGGATTTTGCTGAGACTTCGACAAATATCTGGTCGCCGCCCCATTCTTCCGGAATCACCTCGAGCTTGCTCAACTCATTCTTGACCCGGTCCGGATCGGCGTCTTCCAGATCCATCTTGTTGATGGCGATGATCATCGGCACATTGGCCGCGCGCGAGTGCTGGATGGCCTCCTCGGTCTGCGGCATGACGCCATCATTGGCTGCCACCACCACCACCACGATGTCGGTGGCGGTGGCACCGCGTGCACGCATTGCCGTGAAGGCGGCGTGCCCTGGGGTATCCAGGAAGCTGATGCCGCCGTTGTCGCTCTCCACATGGTAGGCGCCAATGTGCTGAGTGATGCCGCCCGCCTCGCTGTCGACCACCTTGCTCTTGCGAATGTAGTCAAGCAGCGAGGTCTTGCCGTGATCAACATGCCCCATAATGGTGACCACTGGCGGACGCGTCTCGCCCTCGCCTTCTTGCAGCGATGCTTCTGCGGCCAGTTCATCTTCAATGTCGCTTTGCTCGGCCGGATGTGCGCTATGGCCAAGCTCCTCCACGATCAGTATCGCTGTGTCCTGTTCCAACGGCTGGTTGATGGTGAGCATCATGCCCTGCTTCATCATCACCTTGATCAATTCGCCACTCTTGATGGCAAGCAGCTTTGCCAGCTCACCGACTGTAATGATCTCAGGGATGGCCACGTCGCGCTGTACCGGCTCGGTAGGGCGCTGAAAGCCGTGCTCCTGATTCAGGTTCAGTCCGGCCGGACGGCGTGACTTGCCTTTGCGACGACGGCCACTGCCAGGGGTGACGTGCAGCGGCTTGCGCTCATCTTCATCACGCCGCTTGCCCTTGCCTCTGGGCTTGCCCTGGCTGCGCTTTTTCTCTTCGTACTGACGGATGCGCTTGGCCGCTTCCTCGTCAATCTCCACCGCCGGTCCACTGTCCTCATCGCTGCCTGCCTTGTCGGCACGAGCCGGTTTGGCGGGCGCTTCGGCGGCGCTGTCTGTGGCTGGCGGAGGCGCATCGGCCTCATCCTGAGCCGGGATATCCTGCGACTGCGCGGCAGCCTCGTCAGCTTGCCCGGCATCTGCGACAACGGATTCCGGCACTGCTGCGTGCTCATCCACAGCCTTTTCCGGAACCTGGGCAGGCGCGCTGTCAGCGTCTCCTGCCGGCGCTGCCTGTGCTTCATTTTCAGCACTCTTGCGAGCGGCCTCCTGCTGCAGGCGCTGCTGCTCGGCCTCACGCTGCTGGCGGATTTCCTCCAGTGCCTGACGGGCCTTCTCGCGCTCCTGCTCGGCTTCGGCGTTGCGCTGCGCATCGGATTTCAGTAAGGTGCGTTTCTTGCGCACTTCCACATTGATCTTTTTCGCCGGTGCCGGACGTCCCCCCGGGCGAGTGCCACCGCTGACTGACAATTCACTGCGGCTGCGACGACGCAAGGCGACCTTGCCAGCGGCCGCGCCAGCAACGGCATCGGATTTGCCGTGACTGCTGCGCAGGTGCTCAAGCAGGGCTTTTTTGTCCTTGCCGGACACAACCGCGTCGGCCGAGGCAATGTCAATCCCGGCTTCCTTGAATTGTGACAGCAACTTGTCTGTCGACAAGTTCAGCACTTGTGCCAATTGTCCAACCGTCATTTCTGATGACATCTAATCTACCTTTGCAATGAATTCATAGTGTAGGGAATGAGCAGTGCACATGGCCAGCCCATCCCGGACGCAACCTCATGTTGACCGTGCGCCTCAGTCCTCGTCGAACCAGTGCGCGCGCGCCTGCATGATCAGTGCGCCGGCCTGTTCCGCATCCAGACCCGGAATCTCCTCCAGATCATCGGTGGCGCAATCGGCCAAATCCTCACGGCTGCGGATGCCCTGCTCTGCCAGTGCATAGGCCAGTGTTTCGGTCATGCCCTCCAACTCCAGCAGATCCTGTTCCGGCTTGTTTTCATCCAGCGCCTCTTCCTTGGCGATCATCTGCACCAGCAGCGCATCACGTGCGCGCCGCCGCAGCTCTTCGACGATGTCCTCGTCAAATTCAGCAATGGCCAGCAACTCGGCTTCCGGCACGTAGGCAATTTCCTCGATGCTGCTGAAGCCTTCCTGGACCAGAATGCCGGCCAGATCCTCATCCACATCCAGACCAACAGTGAAGATTTCACGCAGTTCGCGCGCTTCCGAATCACTCTTGGCCTCGGCGTCGTCAATGGTCATGACATTGAGCTTCCAGCCAGTCAGCTCGCTGGCCAGACGCACATTCTGGCCACCGCGGCCAATCGCCTGGGACAGGTTTTCCTCCTCCACGGCAATGTCCATGGACTGCTTTTCCTCATCAACGATGATCGAATGCACTTCTGCCGGAGCCATGGCATTGATGACAAACTGCGCCGGGTTGTCATCCCACAGGATGATGTCTATGCGTTCGCCGGCGAGTTCGTTGCTGACCGCCTGCACGCGCGAGCCACGCATGCCGACACAGGCCCCCACCGGATCGGTGCGCTTGTCGTTGGCACGCACGGCAATCTTGGCGCGGCGTCCAGGGTCGCGGGCGGCAGCGAGGATGTCGACCAGTTCGGAGTCGATTTCCGGCACTTCCAGCGTGAACAGCTTGATCAGGAACTCTTTCACCGTGCGGCTGGCAAACAGCTGCGGTCCGCGCTGGTCCTGCTTTACTTCATACAGGTAGGCGCGCAGCCGATCACCCGGACGCACCGATTCGCCCGGCACCATGTGACGCGAAGGAATGAACGCTTCGGCGTTGCCGCCCAGATCGAGGATCACGCTGCCGCGGTCAAAGCGTTTGACGATGCCGCTGATCAGCTCGCCGGAGCGGTTGGCATATTCCTCATACACCTGCTCGCGTTCGGCTTCGCGCACTTTCTGCACGATCACCTGCTTGGCAGCCTGTGCGGCGATGCGTCCAAAGCCGGGGTTTTCGATTTTCTCTTCGATGCGATCGCCGGGATTCAGATCAGCATCCTGCTGGCGCGCCTCGGTGACCGTGATCTGCTGATCAGGAAACTCGATTTCCTCATCATCGTCGACCACGTGCCAGACCCGGAAAGTCTCGTACTCACCGGTTTTCTGATCAATGCTGACACGCGCATCAATTTCCAGATCGTGCTTCTTGCGCGCAGCCGATGCCAGTGCGGCTTCGATCGCATCGAAGATCACCGCCTTGCTGACACCTTTCTCGTTGGCAACCGCTTCGGCTACCAGCAAAATCTCTTTTGCCATGTTATTCCTCAACCCGCAATTCAATCATTCCAAAATCGACCCATCACCAGCACACTTTCGTATAGTGCGCATGGCAGCGGGCTGTTCAATTCATGCCGGCACGCATCACTCTGCCTGCCCGGCCAGCAGCCTGGCGTAGTCCGGCGCCAGCTTGGCGCTGCGGATTTCCGCATACGGCAGCGTGACCTGCACATCGTCATCACGCTGCAGGCTTATGCCGTCGGCATCCGCCGCCAGCAGCCTGCCATGATGACGGTGGCGCCCTTCCTGCTTGCTGAATGTCCTGATGTTAACGTCCTGCGCCAGACACAGGCGATAGTGTTCCGGATCAAACAGTGGCCGATCCACACCCGGCGAAGACACCTCCAGCGTGTAATGGCCAGGAATCGGATCGTTCACGTCCAGCAGCGCAGCCACTTCACGACTGACCTGCTCGCAGTCTTCCAGCCCGATGTCACCGCTGAAGTCGGGCTGATCAATGAACAGCCTGAGCGTTTTGCTGCCGCCTTCTCCCAGCAGCTGCAGCGCCCAGAGCCGGTAGCCCAGATCCTCGACCAGCCCGCCCAGCAGCGTTTGCAGTTCTGTGATCAATCGACTCATGCCGTCCGCAAAGCTCTCCAGCGCATTAACGAAAAAGGCCCCATGCGGGGCCTCTAAAATCAGATGATGTATGCACCAGACATACACTCTGTCAGCTTATCGGCCATGCCCCACGGGCGCATAACCCTCCGTACCATCAAGCATTATAACTGATCATGCGGCAAATAAGCCAGCGCGGTCTGAGCACACTGCATCAGCAACGGGTGAGCCTATTATTTCATACCCAGGTGCTGCGCCAGAAAAGCGTACTGATCGGCCAGCAGTTCGATGGCCTTGTCGGTGGCGGTGCCGCCGCCATGACCGGCACGGGTCTCGATGCGGATCAGCACCGGAGCCGGGCCTGACTGCACTTCCTGCAGGCGTGCCGCATATTTGAAACTGTGTCCCGGCACCACCCTGTCATCACGATCTGCGGTGGTCACCAGCACAGCCGGATACCCGGTTCCCGGCTGCAGATTGTGATAAGGCGAATAGGCATACAGGGCGGCAAACTCCTCGGCATTGTCGGCCGAGCCGTAATCGTCGGTCCAGAACCTGCCGGCAGTAAACCGATGAAAGCGCAGCATGTCCATCACCCCGACCGCAGGCAGTGCCGCAGCAAACAGCTGCGGACGCTGATTGAGCACCGCGCCCACCAGCAGGCCGCCATTGGAACCGCCCATGATAGCCAGATGCTGGCGGTCGGTGTATTGTTCCTGCTGCAGGTATTCGGCTGCGGCGATGAAATCGTCAAACACGTTCTGCTTGTTCAGGCGCGTGCCGGCCTGATGCCATTCGCGTCCGTACTCGCCGCCACCGCGCAGATTGGCCACCGCCACCACACCGCCCATTTCCATCCACGCCAGCCAGCGCACCGAGAAATCGGGCGTCAGCGAGATGTTGAAACCGCCGTAGCCGTACAACAGCGTCGGCTGGCTGCCGTTGCGCTGCAGGTCACGCCGGTGGGCGATGAACATCGGCACGCGGGTACCATCCTTGGATGCATAGAACACCTGGGTGACAATGTAGTCTTCCGGCTCGAAATCGACCTCGGCCTGACGAAACAGGCTGCGCTCGCCACTGGCGATGTCATGGCGATAAATGGCTGGCGGTGTGTTGTAGCTGGAAAAACTGAAATAGGTGCTGCTGGCATCCTGTCTGCCGCCGAATCCGGCCACGCTGCCGATGCCTGGCAATGCTACCGGCCCGATCAGGCTGCCATCCAGGGCATACTGCATGACGCTCGATTTGGCATCCTGCAGGTACTCCAGCAGCAGTCGACCGGATGCCGCCTCGTCGCCTGCGGTCGTCTCTGCTGCAGCCGAACTGGCAAACAGGCTGGCACCGACCAGCACATGCTCCGCTTCCGGCACCACTTCACGCCAGTGCTCGGGAGCCGGCTGCTGCAGGTCCATGGCGATGATGCGGTACTTCGGCGCGGCATCGTTGCTGAGGAAATAGAACTCGCTGCCCAGGTTGCCGATGAAGCTGTAATCGTGGCGGAAATGATCGATCAGTGCCAGCGTGCTGTGCTCACGCAAATCGCGCACGGTGACACGGTAGCGGTTGTCGGTGCCGACAAACGTGGTGATGATCAGCCATCTGCCATCTTCGCTGACTTCGGCAAAGTGTCCCCATTCCGGGTGCTCGGGGGTGGCGAACACCTCGGTGTCGGCAGACTGTGCGGTGTTGATCTGGTGGAAATACACCGCCTGATTGAGGTTCAGGCTCTGCATGGCCGCACCTTCCTCGGGTGTCGGATAGCGCGAGTAGTAAAAGCCCTTGCTGTCGCTGGCCCAGCTCACCGAGGTGAATTTCAGCCAGCGCAGTTCATCATCCAGCAGTTTGCCGGAATCGATCTCCATGATGCGCCAGCTGCGCCAGTCCGAGCCGCCATCCTGGATCGCATAGGCCAGGTAGCGCCCATCCGGGCTGGGCACCGCGGCACCCAGGGCCATGGTGCCATCCTCAGACCACTGATTGGGGTCAATCAGTACGCGCGCATCGGCCTCAGCGCTGTCCTGCACATACAACACGGCCTGGTTCTGCAGGCCATCGTTTTTGCTGAAGAAAATGCGCCCGCCCTCAGTGAACGGCACGCTGTAGCGCGCGTAGTTCCACAGCTCGGTGAGCCGGGCATGGATGTCAGCTCGCTGCGGCAAGGTCTCCAGATAGCTGTCGGTGAGCCGGTTCTGCGCGGCCACCCAGTCGGCAACCGCAGCCGATTCCCGCACGTCGTCTTCCAGCCAGCGATAGGGATCGGCCACTTCGGTGCCGTGGTAATTGTCCACCACATCGACCTTGTGCGTGACTGGATACGCCAGCGTGCCAGGCGGCACGCTGACTGCCGCGCTGTCAGCGAAGGTGTTCGCAGCATCGCTGTCGGTGGGCTTATCGCCCGACTCACAGCCAATCAGAGTAGAAGTCATCAGCAGTACCAGTAGAAATCGTTGCATGGCATTTGGTCTCAATTAATGTGAAGTCAAGTCAGCGGATCACATGCCAGCGGGTCTGGCGTCCAGCCAGGTAGATCACCCGCTGGCCATCAAACCAGGCACTTTGCTCCAGCTTGATCGCCACCAGTTCGTCGTCCCATTCCGGCAGCGCCTGTTTGATGTTGCCCTCAATGGCATAGGCGGTGTTCGGGTAGAGCTTGCGTTCGCCGGTGTGCGGCACCGCTGCCGGCAGATCCCACATGCCCACGGCCGGACCCGGCGCGTGACCAAACATGCCCAGTGGATGCGTGTAGATGTTGCTGACAATACCGGCTGCCGCACTGGCTGCTTGGGCACGGCGCAGAATCTCGTTGCCGCTGCGACCGCTGACAAACTCGGTGGTGAGCAAATCCTGCCAGCGGTTGCCCGTGGCCAGTGCTGCCCGCAGACCATCCGGCACCCGGTTTTCATCGGGGCGCAGCACGTAGGCCATCTCCTGGGTGTCGGTACACAACTTCAGATAGCAGATGCCAACATCGGTGTGCAGCACATCGCCGGGCATGATGAGGCCGGACTGGCCACAGAACGTGTCGTCGGCTGCACAGTTGTCGCCGCGCCGCTGGCGGTTGACATAGGGCTGAAACCAGATCGGCAGATTCAGATCGGTGAAGCGCTGGGCAATGTACCAGGCGACATCGTCGGTACTGGTTGCGCCCGGGGTGATGACATGGTTGGAAAAAGCCTCGGCAATGACACTGCGCGCCAGCGCCACGATCTGCGGATACACCGCCAGCTCGGATTCGCTGCGCGTCTCCAGCCAGCGGATGAACAGATCTTCGGCCGACACCAGACGCTGCTGCAGATCGTCATCCAGCACTTCCAGCAGACGCTGGTGCAGGCCATGGGTGAGGCCATCGGCGACCGGCCAGTGTCTGGAACTGTTGATGCCGATGCGCTCAGGATTGCGCGCGGCGATCAGCTCACCCAGCGCCTGCCACTGCGCGTCCAGATCGCCGCCGGACCAGACCGATTCATACGGCTCACCCAGCGGGTAGCGGTTCACCGTGAGCTTGTCCACGCTGCCATCGGCCTGACGATGAAACACCAGCATGGTGGTGCGCCGCGCTGCATGGGTGGGTTGTGGCACCAGCGAGTAGTACACCGGATCCTCGGCATACTCGCGTGCCAGCACCAGCCACATGTCGATGCCGGTTTCTCGCATCAGATCAGGCAACAGGCTGTGCAGACGCTCGCTGAGCATGCGGTTTTCCACCGCCGGGCGCTCGCGCATGGGCAGTACCGCCGGCATGCCTTGCAGCGCACGCCCCTGCGCAAATTCAGGCTGCTGCGCAGTTACCGGCAGGCACAATGTCCACAGCAGCAAAACGATACCCAGCAATGGGCCGCCGCGATTGGATGGATTGACCATGATGGATGGCATGTTGAGTTTCCAGTCAGCTTGATCGACAATTCGACTATCCTACAGCAATCAACGCCGACATCAGCATGGCTTGGCCAAACGCTTGCGCCCAGATATCGATTCAATGCGACCAATCGCCCACCAGCAGAACTGCCCTCTTTGTCTGACCGCATCCGCCACTGCATTCTGCACCGTACAGGAACGCCATTACTGGCGTTGCGAAGATTGCGGCCTGCGCTTTCTGCAGGCAGACCGTCGGCCAACGCTCAGCGAAGAACTGGCGCATTACCGCCTGCACAACAACGACCCGGAGGACGCCGGTTATCGCCACTTCCTTGCCCGTCTGGCCGAGCCGTTGCTGCAGCGGCTGCCGGCAGCCAGCCATGGCCTGGATTATGGCTGCGGGCCAGGCCCGGCACTGGCGCAGATGCTGCGTGAAGCCGGGCACAGTGTGCGCCTGTTCGATCCGCTGTTTGCCAATGACCCAGACGCCCTGCTGCAGCAGTACGGGTTTATCACCTGCACCGAAGTGGTGGAGCATTTTCACCAGCCGGCTGCACAGTTCACACTTCTCACCGGCATGCTGCAGCAGCACGGCTGGCTGGCACTGATGACCAGCCTGCAGGACGACGATGAACGCTTTGCCAACTGGCATTACCGGCGCGACCCCACGCATGTCTGTTTTTACCGCTTACAGACCATGCACTGGATTGCACAGCGTTATCGGCTGCACATCGAGCTGCCTGCCGCCAACGTGGTACTGCTGCAGCAACGCTGAGCCTGCGCGCATTTTCAAGCACGTGGCAAATCAAGCATCAACAGGAGCAATGATCAGATCTGATCGGATCGATGACTTTCATTTCTGTGCTTGATTAAATTAAGCACTGATTTATGAAAGTCATCCAGCACATAGTTTGCCCACAGCCGCCCATACCAGTTCACTTTTGATGTCATCCGATACGTCGTCGTTAAAGAAAGCTGCGTTTTACCATTCATACTTTGCAAGCGATAGCAGCCCGATTCCACATCAAAATACTGATCACCAACAGTAATATGTGTATCCAGTTCGGCAATCTGCATGGAATCTTCATCAACCAGAACCTCATATGCCAGCAGTCTGTTTTCTTCAATGCGGGTGATCAGCTCCTGGAAGTGCACACCTTTTTCCCAATAAAGCTCTCGGACAGCGCCCACGGCAAAATTTTTGGTCCTTGCAGCCACTGGCCGGGGCAACCCCAGAGCATGAGATAAATTCCATCGCAGCTCTGATGCCTGAATGTCTTCAATGTTTGCGAGACTGTTCCAGACCTGGTCTATCGGTGCGTCAATGACTACTGCATCCTCGACAGCATGCCTGATGGTCGGGGACTGAATGGGCGACTCTATGGGCGCAACCAGCAGGGGTAGCAGCGAGAAGCACGACAACACTCCAAATTTTGTTTTATCGCAATGGTTCAGTCGAACATTGGCACCGATGATTCCACCCATACTGGCCAAAGGCAGATATAGTGGCAATATCATAGCAATGCATATGATCGTTTCCCAGGCAAACGACAAAGAGATGAGGGACCATACAATAACCGGAACCCATGGCGAGTAAAGCTTGTATTTTCTGCTCGCAGCCTGCTCCCTGGTGGACAGCACAACAGTAATAAAACCGACCGAGAGCGGCGTGATGACAAGCATCGCGATGGACACAAACTCCAGCACGCTGATGGAGTCATCGTCACCCAAAGAAAATAGAAATGCGAAAAGTAGAACATAGGCTGTGCCCAGAACAAAGCCAGCCGATTGTCCCAGAATGTCGGGTTCGGAGTCACCCATTACAGTGCTACATCAGCGCGCAAAAGCTCTGGTCATGCCGACCGAACTGAACCTGTAAATCTACGTCCATGGGCCCTAATCAATACACAGGGATGACGATGCAGTATCCAGCAACCTGGACAGGTCAAGCTCGATATCCTGTTCGCTTGCAGTATCGTCTGCAGTTGGCGACAGCTGCAGGCGGACTTCAATCTGGTCACAGGAAATTGTACTCAATCTCGCCGTGCCTGCGGCGATCAGCGTGGTCGCGCCAACCGGGTTGCTGCCGAGAAAACCCGGCCCGGTTGTGTAGTTCAGATCAAAGTCAAGTTGTTGCAGCCCATCCGGCATGGGTGCTGCACCAAACAGCCAGAATGGCACCCCGTCCAGATAGGTCAGAACGCTGATAGACAGAAAGCGCGATTTATTGTCAGCGCCCAGTGCACTGTTGATGATCACAGCACTGCGCTCAAGCTCTGCATTGGTCCACATACCGGCCAGGCGTTCTGAGATGGTTGCGGTTGTTGCGAGTTCATACAGCGCGAATCGATTGGCATCAAGCTCGCTTGCCAACACCAGCTGTCGCAGCTTGCCAGCCGCACCGGTGAGACTGACGATGTTGCTGATGCGCTTGTCATGACTGCGCAACAGCAATTCGATTTCCTCACCATCCAGCCTGACCAGTCGCTGACTTGCAAGAGTGAAGTACCAGTCTTCGCCACCAGCATCCACAACCATGCCGACGGATACACTGCGCGGTGGCAGAGTTACTTCTCGTTGGGCTGATGCAAGTGAGGTTGACAGATTACGCACAAATTCAAGCTCGCTGGTGAGCACTCCCATGGGAAAGGATCCAGTGGCCACATCGCTGCCAACTCCAAGGTAGAAAAAGTTGTTCGTCACATCCAGGGAGGCGATAAATCCTGGAATCTCCAGCCCGGCTATCGCTTTCAGATCGTGCCTGAACAGCTCCTGAGCGCCAGGCAGATATTCATGCAACCAGCTGGAAGAGGGTCGAGCGCCTGGGACGCCGGCAAAACCATCAGTGCTGCGGGTAAAGTACAAACGCTCCTCGATGGCATAGCTCAGCAGTCTGTCGTCAGTTAAATCGGCGTGTGCGTTGGGCACATCCAGCAATCTGTACTCAGAACCTGCATCAAGCGCCAGCAACACAGTCCTGCCACTGTCTTCATCGCGGGTGAGGAAAACACAGTCTCCGGCAAGCGAAAAGCTATTTGTGAAGCGCTTAAAGCGTTGCGACGACGAGGTCAGCACAACCGGCTCAACCTGGCCGCCGCCAACCCGAAACAGCCTGGTATTCGGGTTGCTGTCCGGACTGTTGTCAACATAATAGAAGACGTCCTCGTTGATTTGGCAGGCGTTGCTCAACTCTGGCCTGACTGCGTTGATTCGAAAGCTGCCAGATGGTGTGCCATCCGTCACCACCAGATCGATCGAGGTACTGTCCGGGTCAACATCAGGTGCTGCCAGCAGAAGCAGTCTGCCACCCAGTTCACGCATGCCGTTGGAGCTTTCAAGAGCAGGCAGATTCACATCCAGCGCCCGTTGTGTGCCAGCTGGTGTGCCATCGGTTTTCCACAGCCTGTAATCAGCCTGGGAAGCTTGTTGCGACCCGGCCTCATCGCGTATGAAATACACCATGCCATCGAGCGCCACCAGGTCAGCAGACCCAGCCTGCATGCCCTCACCGGCGACATGCTCGCTGAGCTGCAGGGTACCTGTTGAAGTGCCGTCAGTGACAAGCAGGCGCTGCTGCTGATCAAGAAAATACAACATGCCGTCACTGACTAGCAGCGCATTCGGATCAGCGATCTGGGCATCAAGCGTGGTTATACGATTTAGCACCAGGGCATGCCCGGTGTTCCAGCAGGCTGCGCAGACGATGATGCATGCAACAGCGTTAAATCTTGCCCTTGTGTACATTATGAAACTCCTGATGATCAGCTGCCCTTGGATCCTTGCAAGTCTGATGTTAGCAGAATCCTTGTGTGCACTCTCACTCGTGATTGTGAAACCTTCGCCGAATTGATCATGCACATTCGGCTGAGAATGTCCGCCCGGCGATGCAGGTACCTGCTGCCAGGCTGTGCAGCACCAGGCATGTTGACAGATATCTGATCACCCTCATTACTTGCCAGCTATGACCTTGGCGCGTTGCGGTTTTTGGTTTTATGACGGCGTGCATATTTCTGCTGATGCGACGCAATTCAGCCGAACGCTTACCCGGCACGGTGCTTTCAGCATCGGCCAGCAATGTCTGCATGAGCTGCCGCTGCCGCTCTGATTGCGAATGCGAAAAACCCGATTTTCTTAGCAGCCAAGGCCACACTACCCACCCCACATTAAAATGCGTGATTCCGGCAACAATTACTAATACCTGCACAAGTATTAGTATATGTTGCTGGGCTGTGTGACGTTGCATCCGCTGCAGCTGTGCCGCAGCCAGCAGATCATTCCGCCCCGGCATTCACCTGCAGGCTCAGCTCATCCAGCTGCGCCTGATCGATCTGCGACGGTGCCTGCGTCAACGGACAGGCCGCAGTGGTGGTTTTGGGGAAGGCGATGACATCACGGATGGAGGCTTCACCGGCCATCAGGGCGGCGATGCGGTCGATGCCAAAGGCGATGCCGCCCAGCGGCGGGCAGCCGTATTTGAGCGCTTCCAGCAGAAAACCGAAGCGTTCCTGTGCTTCCTCGGCAGCGATGCCAAGCAGATCAAACACGGCCTGCTGCATGTCGGGGCGATGAATACGGATCGAACCGCCGCCGATTTCAGCGCCGTTGAGCACCATGTCATAGGCCTTGGACAGCGCCTGCTCCGGCGCCTGCTGCATCTGCTCCAGGCTGCAGTCCGGTGCCGTGAACGGGTGATGCAGTGCATACAGGCGAGCACTGTCCTGATCGTATTCAAACATCGGAAAGTCGACCACCCACAGCGGCTTCCAGCCTGGCTCGACCAGGTCAAGATCGCGCCCAAGCTGCAGTCGCACCGCTCCCATGAACTGATTGACCTGGCTCTCGGGCCCGGCACCGAACAACAGCAGATCACCCGTCTCGGCTGCCACCGCCGTCTGTATCGCATTGAGTTGGGCGTCACTGAAAAATTTGGCGATCGGAGACTGTACGCCTGCGGCACCGTCCTGGGCACGGTTGATCTTCATCCAGGCCAGCCCTTTGGCGGCGTGTTTTTTCGCCAGCGCTTCCAGATCGTCGATCTGCTTGCGACTGTAACTGGCAGCGCCCGGTGCCCGCAGTGCAGCCACCCGCCCGGCCGGATCGGCAGCCGGTCCGGCAAACACCTTGAACTCGCTGTCTGTGACCAGCGCATCGATACTGATCAGCTCCAGCGGATTGCGCAGATCCGGCTTGTCAGAACCATAGCGCTGCATGGCCTCATGCCAGCTCATGACCGGAAAGCTGCCAAGGTCGGCATCCAGCACCTCCCGGAAAGTGTGCCGGATCAGCGCTTCGGCCGTAGCGCGCACATCCTGTTCATCCACAAACGCCAGCTCCATGTCCAGCTGGGTGAACTCCGGCTGGCGATCGGCGCGCAGGTCTTCATCGCGGAAGCAGCGGGCAATCTGATAGTAACGGTCCATGCCGCCCATGATCAGCAGCTGCTTGAACAGCTGCGGCGACTGCGGCAAAGCGTAGAAACTGCCAGGATGCACGCGCGATGGCACCAGGTAATCACGCGCGCCCTCGGGGGTGGCGCGAGTGAGAATCGGCGTCTCCAGATCCTGGAAATCATGACTGTCCAGATACTGGCGCAGCGCCCGCGTAAGCCGCGTGCGCAGACGCAGGTTGCGCTGCATGCGGTCACGGCGCAGATCCAGGTAGCGATAACGCAAACGCGTCTCTTCGCTGTCGTCGTCCGACATCAGCAGTGGCAGGGGTGCTGCGACATTGAGAATTTCCAGCTCATCCACCAGCACTTCCACCGCGCCTGTGGCCATGGCTTCATTGCGCTGGCTGTCCGGGCGCAGACGCACCAGGCCGGTAAGACGGATGCAAAACTCATTGCGCAACTGCTCGCCACTGGCGAAGGCCTGCTGGTTGTCCGGCTCGATCACCGCCTGCACCACGCCATGGTGGTCGCGCAGGCCAATAAAGATCAGGCCGCCGAGATCGCGACGCCGTTGCACCCAGCCACACAGGGTAACCGTGATGCCCGCCATGTGCTCGTCGAGCTGGCCGCAAAAATGAGAACGCATAGTCAGGATTCCTTGTATATCGGGGTGGGTTCAGCTTGCGGCCGGGCTTTCGCCTTTGCCATCGGTCTTGCCGCCAGGCTTGCTGGCGCTGGCTGGTTTGGCTTTTTTGCTGTCGCTGCCGGCTGCCTTGGCGGCGGCGGGTTTGCTCGCGCTGGCAGACTTGTCCGCTGTGGCTTTGCTGCCAGCAGAAGCGGTGTCGGAAGATTCCTGATCTCCAGCCAGATTGCGCTTGCCTTCGGTCTTGAAGTCGGTTTCGTACCAGCCCGATCCTTTCAGGCGGAAACCGGCTGCAGTGACCATTTTCTGCAGCGCCGGCTTACCGCACAGCGGGCAATCGAGCAATACCGGATCACTGATTTTCTGCAGCTTTTCCATTTTTTCGCCGCAGGCTTTGCATTGGTATTCGTAGATTGGCATGTTGGCTCACCGAAAGATGACTATTGTAACCTGATGCCCGATATGTGGTCATTCCGGCACGACACTAGCCCGCATTATTCATGAATTGACGTAACGAGATGCTGCCAGAACGTGTAGCTGTGGTGTTTCGCGACCGAACGAACCGCAGGCGTACTTGAACAGTACGTTGAGGATTCGTGACCGAGCAAAACGCCGCAGATGCGCGGGCTGGAGGCATCGCAGTAGTCAGGTTCATGAATAATGCGGGCTAGTTGGCGTCAGCATTGTAGAATGACGGTTTCGTTCAAACCGGTACACCTACATGCCCTCACTGTCACGTCTTCCCATCTTTGCCCTGCTGCTGACTGTCGCAGCCATGTTGAACGGCTGCCAGCAGCAGCCGGAACCGCCCACCGCACCAGACGCCGCGCCGGCTGCTACCGACAGCGATGCCAGCGCGCGCGAGAACGAGTCCGCTGCGGCCAGGCCGGCACAGATGGCAGCAAACTTTGATCCGGCGCGCCTGGACATCTATGCGCCGTTCAAGCTGCAGGCGGATCTTAGCCATCTCAGCCTGCGCCAGCAGCAGCTGCTGGTGAAGCTGATCGAGGCCAGCAGGATCATGGATCAGTTGTTCTGGGCGCAGGCCTGGGGCGATCGCGATGCGCTGCTGACGGACATCGACGATGCCGGGCTGCGGCGTTTTGCCGACATCAACTACGGCCCCTGGGACCGTCTTGACGGCGACCGCCCGTTCCTGCGTGATGTCGGCGCAAAACCGCCCGGCGCGCGCTTCTATCCCGCCGACATGAGCAAACAGGAGTTCGAGGACTGGGATCAGCCCGGCAAGACCGGCCTGTATTCACTGGTGCGGCGCGATGAGCGCGGCGCGCTGAGTCTGCTGCCATACCACACCGTGTGGGCGGATGAACTGGCACGCGCGGCTGACTGTCTGCGCGATGCCGCCGAGCTGGCCGACAACCAGGCCTTTGCCAATTATCTGCGTATGCGCGCCGAGGCCATACTCAGCGACGATTACCTGGCCAGTGACATGGCCTGGATGGAGATGAAGGACAACCCCATCGAACTGGTGTACGGTCCGATCGAAACCTATGAAGACCAGTTGTTCGGCTACCGGGCCGCTTACGAGGCGTATGTACTGATCAAGGATCTGGACTGGAGTGAGCGGCTGGCGCGGTTTGCCGATTACCTGCCGGAACTGCAGCGCGGTCTGCCGGTGGCCGATGTCTACAAGCAGGAGTCACCGGGCAGTGATGCCGACCTGGGGGCGTATGATGTGATCTACTACGCTGGCCACAGCAATGCCGGCTCCAAGACCATTGCCATCAACCTGCCCAACGACGAGCGCGTGCAGCTGCAGAAAGGCACCCGTCGGCTGCAATTAAAGAATGCCATGCGCGCGAAATTCGACCAGATCCTGCTGCCGATTGCTGACCAGCTGATCGCTGCCGATCAGCGCGAGCACGTCACCTTTGATGCGTTTTTTGCCAACACCATGTTTCATGAGGTGGCGCATGGACTGGGCATCAAGAACACCATCAACAACAACGGCAGCGTGCGTGAGGCGCTGCGTGAGCATGCCTCATGGCTGGAAGAAGGCAAGGCCGACGTGCTGGGCCTGTACATGATTGAACAGCTGCGCCAGCGCGATGAGATCAGCGACGGCGAGTTGATGGACAATTACGTGACCTTCCTCGCCAGCATTTTCCGTTCGGTACGGTTTGGCTCATCCAGCGCCCACGGTCAGGCCAACCTGGTGCGCTTCAACTTCTTCCGCGAGCAGGGCGCCTTCAGCCGCGATGCAGACAGCGGTCTATACCGCATCGACCCGCAGCGCTTTGCTGCCGCCAGTGAAAACCTGAGCCGGCTGATTCTGACCATCCAGGGCGATGGTGATCACCCCACCGCCACTGCTTTGCTGAAGGATCAGGGCAGCATTCCCGCCGATCTGAAACAGGATCTGCAGCGACTGGCGGCACGCGACATCGCCGTGGACATCGTGTTTGAGCAGGGCATCGAAACCGCCGGACTAACGGAAGCGGCTGCCCGACTGTCAACTGCAGAGCACTAGTGTACCCCGCCGGAAATACTGTAACGTTCAGCGAATCGGAAAGCGCTTAGCCGCAAGGCATGGCTCGCAGGTCATGGTCATTCCATGGCCAAGAGCCATAACACAGCGGATGAGTGCTTTCCGGCTCGCCCTGCGGGAGCGCCCCTGAAGCTGCATTACGGCGTTGCAATCCTTGTCAAGGGCTTGCCATTGACTGCCCAGACACTACGATTCGCGTCTGTACTGCAGCCTCAGGTATGCTCTGAATGTCACAGTATTTCCGGCGGGGTATACTAGCTTGCGAGAAGTCGGCGGCGACCAGCGGCTCAGGTGCTGGGAATCACCAGCACCGTGCCGACCAGAATGTTGTCACTGCGCAGCCCATTGGCCTGGCGCAGGCTGGACACGCTGGTCTGGTAGTGATTGGCAATGGCACCCAGGGTGTCGCCACGCGAGACGATGTGGCGGCTGGGTCGCCGATGGTTGGCAATCCAGGTGCCAGGTGGCGGCTGGTTGTGGAAATGCTGCTCAATGCCTGCGGCCATGGCTTTTGCCAGACGCGCCTGATGCGCAGGGTCTTGCAGCCGGGCCTCTTCCTGCGGATTGCTGATGAAAGCGGTTTCCACCAGCACGCTGGGTACATCAGGCGAACGCAGCACGGCAAAATTGGCCCGCTCAACGTGATCCTTGTGCACCTTGCCGATGGTCTTGAGCGAGCCAAGCAGACTGTCAGCGGCCTGATCGCTGGCCTGCAGGGTACCTGACTGCGACAGCTCCAGAATTACCGTGCGCACGGTGTCCTCCTTGTCCCCCAGATAGACGCCACCGATTTCATCGGCACGGTTTTCGCTGTTGGCCAGCAGGCGCGCCGCCTCACTGCTGGCACCGTTGCGCGACAGGATGTACACCGAACTGCCACTCGGGCGCGGCGTCTTGAAGGCATCGGCGTGAATGGAAACAAACAGATCGGCACGACGGGCACGGGCCGCCTCATAGCGCTGGCGATGCTCGATGTAGTAATCGCCATCACGCACCAGAAAGCTGCTGATGCCGGGCATGGCGGTCAGCTCCTGATGCAGACGACGGGCAATCTGCAGGGTGACTTCCTTCTCGCGCACGCCATGCGGACCGATGGCACCTGGATCTTCACCGCCGTGGCCGGCGTCAATGGCGACTATCACCTGACGTTCGGGGTTGGGTTCCCAGGTCGGCGTAGCGATGACTTCGTTTTCCTGCAACGGGAACAGATCGATGACCAGACGATGACCATGGCCCGCGACCGGATTGAGCAGAAAGCTTTTCGGCTTGACGTCGTCGTTCAGATCAAACACCACGCGCAGCGTGTCGTTGGCACGCACACCATGACGGATGCGGCTGAGTGGACCAGCCGAACGGCTGGATGGCAGCACGAATTCGGCATTCAGGCCAGCGCGGGGAATGTCGATAACGACACGCGGCGGGTTCTGCAGGGTGAACAACTGATGCTCCACCGGACCGTTCAGATCCAGCACGGCACGGGTCTTGTCCGGGCCCGACCAGATGCGAAAATCTTCAATGTCTGCGGCCATGGCCGGGAAGCAAAACCCCGCCAGCAGCAGCAAACAACTGATTTTTCGCATGATTTTGATCATGACGTTCCCACATCGCAACATCGCAGCTTCTATGTTGCCGAAATCCGATCCAATAATCAAGCTTTATTTTTTAATTTTTTATATGTAAATCCGTAAGCTATGACATTTACCTAAAATGAATACTCAAGTTATGTGCGCGCTGAAGCCGCCGCTGCCAGGGCCTGAGGGTGTATCTCGGCACTGCGTTGATCGGCTGCTTGTGACAGCCGGATGGTAGCATCAGGTGCTGGCAGCACACCGGCACCGCGTTGCGGCCATTCCACCAGCAGCAACGTGTCGGCATCCAGCAGGTCACGCAAACCCAGGTATTCCAGCTCTTCCGGATCCTGCAGCCGATACAGATCCAGATGCAGGATTTTCATCCCCGGCTGCGGGCAGTTGGCCGGCTGATAGCACTCCATCAGCCCATAGGTCGGGCTTTTCACCTTGCCCGTTTCGCCCAACGCCTGCAGCAGAAACCGCACCAGCGTGGTCTTTCCGGCACCGAGATCGCCATACAGATACACCACCTTGCCGCGCAACCAGGATGCCTGCTGCGCCAGCGTCTGCGCCAGTCGCGCAGTCGCCGCCAGAGTCGAGATGTCTACTGTCGAGATGTCCACCACCGCAGGTGTCTGGCCAGCGGCTGTCGCTGGCTGCTCCGCAGCAGTCATGCCAGCACCTGGGGCAATGCCTGCACGATGTCCGTGGCCAGCATGCCGGCACCGCCGCGCCGGTTGGGCCCACTGACCGCCAACGCATGTTCGGCCGCCAGCGCATGCGCCAGCACGGCGGCGGCAAGGCGCAAGCGCGGTGCCAGCGCAGTGGCTGCCTGCCCAGGCTGTTCGCGGGCAGCCTGCAAGGCGGCACAGATGCCGCTGAGCACATCGCCACTGCCGGCGGTCGCCATGCCGGGATGTCCGGCGGCACACAGTGCCAGCGTGCCGTCTGCTGTGGCCACAATGCTGCCGTTGCCCTTCAGCACCACCAGCGCCTGCCAGCGCCGGGCGAGTGCGCGGGCCTGCTCGAAACGCTGCTGCTGCACCTCACTGGCAGCACAGTCGAGCAGGCGGGCGGCTTCACCACTGTGCGGGGTCAGCATCAGCTGCTCACGCATGCGCGCAGCCATGGCGGCTGTCAGCGGCTGTTTTTGCAGCCAGTACAGACCATCGGCATCGACCACCAGCGGTAGCGCCATGGCGCGCCGTGCAATTTCCTGCTGCACCGCCTGCCAGCAAACACCCGCCCAGTCATCGCGGCCGATACCCGGCCCGAACACCACCGCATCGGCCGCCTGCAGCTCAACGCTCAGCGCGGCGTGGAGATCAGCTGTCGACGCCGGGATGGCACTGATCATCAGCTCAGGCTGGGCAGCATGCAGGTCGGCAGCATGGGCAGCATGGGTCGCCAGCACCACCAGCCCGGCACCACTGCGCAGCGCGGCGGTGGCGCTGAGCAGTCCGGCTCCGGCCATGCCGGGCTGCCCGGCAATCACCAGCACACGACCGTAATCGTGCTTGTGACTGTTGCTGCGCCGCACCGGCAACTGCAGCAACAGTTTGCGATCCAGCAGTGCCACCGTGTCCTGTTGCAGCGATGGCGACTGCGCCTGAATGGCGGCGCTGTGCTGCTGCCAGCCGAGATCGTCCAGCACCAGTCGACCGCAGTGATCAGGACCATCGGCAGTAAACTGGCCGCGCTTGGGCGCAACCAGGGTCACGGTAATGTCAGCGCGCAACGCGACACCGTTTACCCAGCCGGTGTCGGCCTGCAGACCGGTCGGCACATCGATCGCCAGCAGCGGTTTGCCAGCCGCATTGAGCTGTCGTACCACCTCATCCAGTGGCGCGCGCAAGGCACCACTGAGACCGGTACCCAGCATGGCATCGACCAGCACATCTGCGCGCTCACACTGCTCCGGCAGTGTGGCGGCGGCATAAGCTTGCCAGGCGACACCGGCGCGATCGGCGCAGGCAAAGGCCTCTGCCGCATCCCCGCTGAGGGCCGCCGGGTCGCTGCAGGCGATGACCTGAACCACCACCGGCTGCTCGTTGACTAGAAGGGCAGCCTGCTGCAACAGCGCCGCCAGCATCCAGCCGTCACCGCCGTTGTTGCCGCCACCGGTCATGATCAGCACCCTGCCCGCCTGCGGCCAGTTGGCGCGCAGTACCCGCAATGCAGCCTGGGCGGCTTCCCGCATCAAGGTGAAGGTGGGCACAGCGCGCGCCGCTGCCAGCCGTTGGTCCATCTGCCGCATTTGTGCTGACGTATATAATGTAGCCATGCTCATGGAAACATTATATGTCTGATCAGCCGACTGCCGAAGCCGCGACCAGGAATTCTGCCATGCAGCTGAAACAGCAGATCATGGCATGGAGCCGGGAGTTGGGCTTTAATGCCACCGGCATCACCGATCCTGATCCTGGGCAGCATGGCGCCTACCTGGAGCAGTGGCTGCAGCAGGGTCGCCATGGCAGCATGGCCTGGATGCAGCGACATGCCGCCTTGCGCCTGCAACCGGAATTACTGCATGCCGGCGTCAACAGCGTGATCTGTGTGCGTCTGGATTATCTGCGTGCCGAGGCCACTGCCCCGCAGCAACTGCAGCAGCAGGCTGATGGCGGACACATTTCCCGCTATGCCGCAGGGCGCGACTACCACAAGCTGATGCGCAAGCGGCTGGCACGGCTGGCGGCCAGAATCACCGCCGCAGCCGGCGGCAATCATCGCGCCTTTGTCGACTCTGCGCCGGTGATGGAAAAAGTGTTCGCCCAGAAAGCCGGGCTGGGCTGGATCGGCAAACATACCAATCTGCTGCACAGCAAGGCCGGCAACTGGTTTTTTCTTGGCGAGATCTACACCACCCTGATGCTGCCACGCGACCAGCCGGCCACGGATCACTGCGGCAGTTGTCGCCAATGCATCGACGTCTGCCCCACCGCCGCCATCACCGCCCCCTATCAGCTGGACGCGCGCAAATGCATCTCCTATCTGACCATCGAACACCGCAGCAGCATCCCGCTGCAGTACCGGCACGCCATCGGCAACCATGTGTTCGGCTGCGACGATTGCCTGGCCGTGTGTCCGTGGAACAAATTCGCCCGCTACAGTCAGGAGCAGGCGTTCACACCAAGGGAACAGCTGGATGCACCGAAGCTGGTGGAGCTGTTTGGTTGGTCAGAAGCGCAGTTCCTGCAAGCCACCGCCGGCACCGCAATCCGCCGCATTGATCACCTGCACTGGTTGCGCAACCTGGCTGTGGCACTGGGCAACGCACCAAGCTCATCGGCCGTGGTGTCTGCGCTGCAGCAACGCCGCGAACACCCTTCGGCAATGCTGCGCGAACACATCGAGTGGGCGCTTGCGCAGCATCTGCAGAATGCCTAAGATGTCCGTATAGACATCTTTCATGATCTGGCACCGGTCACAGCAGACGGTGCACACAATCAGGACACCTTTACCATGAGCATCATCAACAAACTGAAACCTTTGCGCGCGGCCGGACAGGCCAGAACAACAGGACTGGCCGATGACATCATCGAACGCTTTGCCGCCACCGATCAGAATCTGCAGCTGGCGATCGACATGGCTGTCACCGGCTACCACCAGCTGCGCGAGGAATTTGGCGACCTGCTCGATCGCGACGAAGCCGAACTGATCGATCTGCTGCAGTCAGGCTTCATCAATTTCTACGCCGATGACGCCATCAACCCCTACATTTCGCTGGCGGCCAAGGGCCCCTGGCTGGTCACCGTCAAGGGTGCCGTGCTGCATGACAATGGTGGTTACGGCATGCTTGGTTTTGGTCATGCACCGCAGGAAATTCTCGATGTGATGAGTCAGCCCCAGGTCATGGCCAACATCATGAGCCCGAATTTCAGCCAGCTGCGCTTCGCCCGCTCGCTGCAACGTGAAATCGGCCACCGCCGCGATAGCGGCTGCCCATTTGACAAATTCCTGTGTCTTAACTCCGGTTCCGAATCGGTCACCGTGGCAGCACGCATTTCCGACATCAACGCCAAGGTACATACCGACCCGGATGGCCGCCATGCCGGCAAGCGCATTCGCCAGATGTCACTCAGCGGCGGCTTTCATGGCCGCACCGACCGTCCGGCGCGTTACTCGCACTCGACCATCAAAGCCTACCGCAACCACCTGGCCAGCTACCGTGACCTGAACGATCTGGTAACGGTGGAACCGAACAATCTGGACAGTCTGCGCGATGCCTTTGCCCAGGCCGAGCGCGACAACGTTTTCATCGAGTCCATGTTCATGGAACCAGTGATGGGCGAAGGCAATCCGGGCCAGGCCATTAGCCCCGAGTTCTACGCTTTGGCCCGGGAACTGACTGCAGCACATGGCTCACTGCTGCTGGTGGACAGCATCCAGGCCGGCTTGCGCACCCACGGTGTGCTGTCGGTGGTGGACTATCCCGGTTTTGAGCAGTTGCCACCTCCGGATCTGGAAACCTACTCCAAAGCGCTGAATGGCGGGCAGTACCCGATGTCGGTGCTGGCCATGACTGCCAGCGCTGCAGCCATCTATCGCAAGGGGGTATACGGCAACACCATGACCGCTGCCCCGCGCGCGTTGGACATTGGCAATGTGGTGCTGAACGGCCTGACCGATGAGATCCGCCAGAACATCCGTGACCGTGGCCAGGAATTTCTCCAGAAATTCCGTCAGTTACAGGCAGAAATGCCCAACGTGATCACCAATGTGCAAGGTACCGGTCTGTTGTTTTCCGTCGAACTGGACAGCCGCCAGTTCAAAAGCCATGGCAGTGACAGCATTGAGGAATACATGCGCCTGCACGGCATCAACGTGATCCATGGCGGAGAAAACTCGCTGCGCTATACACCACACTTCAAAATCACCAGTGCGGAAATCGATCTGCTGGTCAGCGCCACCCGCCAGGCCCTGTTGCATGGCCCGGTAAAAGCTGCTGCGGAAGCCGCCTGATCAGCGATCAGCGTCGCTTGAGACGCTGATCGGCATTGTCCAGATAGACCTTCGCCGCGGCCAGCAGCAGCTGTGGTGACAGGCGCACGGTGTAATCGGGGTTGGCATAACTGAAGTGAATGCGACCGTCAGTGCCGATGATGAAGGTGGCAGGCACCGGCAGCCCCTGGTGCGCCTGTCCCGACGCGGCGCTCAGATCGTGGCCGAACTGGGCATAGCGGGCCAGCGTTGCATCGTCCACGCGAAAGGCCACACCAAAGTCCTGGGCCACGGCCAGCGGCGCATCTGAATACAGCTGATATTCAATGTCCTCGACGGACAGGCTTGCATACAGCAGTTCCGGCTTGTCGGCACTGATGAATACGACCTGGAAGCCCTGCTCGCGCAGTTGCTGTTCAGCCTTGCGCAGCTCTGCCAGATGCATGTTGCAATACGGACACCAGCCACCGCGATAAAAGGTCAGCACCATCGGTTGCGACAGCGTGGCCGGATCAATGCTTACCGGCTCGCCATGCACATCACGCAGTTGCATCACTGGAGCCGGCATGCCCGGCAACAAGGGCCGTACCTGCTCAGCACTGGGGTAAAACTCGGCCTGGACAGCGGCTGACAGCAGCAGCCAGCAGAAACCGGCCAGCCAGGCCTGCTGATGGCGGCGGAAGTTAAAACCCGTTGAAATCATGATCTCAGTCCTGTGATGGTTGCCAGCGCTGGCATAGACCGCAACGAATCAGATCTGATTTCATGCCTGCAGCGATTGTCGCTTGTGCACGATCAACATGGCCAACTCCAGCGCCTGCTCGTAATTGAGACGCGGATCGACCGTGGTCTTGTAGGCCTTTTTCAGATCGACATCCTGCAGCGCGCGGGCTCCACCAGTGCATTCGGTGACGTTTTCGCCGGTCAGCTCCAGATGCACACCACCCAGAATCGAGCCACAGGCAGCGTGGATGTCAAACGCCTGTTCCAGCTCGGACTGGATGTTTTCAAAGCGCCGCGTCTTGATGCCTTCGGCAGTGGATTCGGTGTTGCCATGCATCGGATCACACACCCAGGTGACCGGATGGCCGGTGGCCTGGACATGGCGGATCAGTGCTGGCAGATGATCCTGGATATGGCTGGCCCCCATGCGATGAATCAGTGTCATGCGACCATCCTCGCGCGCCGGATTCAAGGCCTCCAACAGATCCGACAGCCAGTCCTTGTCCATGCCAGGGCCGATCTTGATGCCCATAGGATTGCGCACACCACGGAAAAACTCCACGTGCGCGCCATCCAGCTGGGCGGTGCGCATGCCGATCCAGGGAAAGTGGGTGGACAGATTGTGCCAGCCTTCCATCCGCGGCACCTGCCGCGTCATGGCCTGTTCATAGTGCAGATGCAGGGCTTCGTGTGCGGTATAGAATTCGGCCCGACGCAGCTTGCCGGTCTGCACCCCGCTGACAATTTCCATGAAGCGGATCGACTGCCCGATCTCCCTGGTCAACTGCTGGAATCTTTCCGCCAGCGGCGAATGCTCGACCCAGCTGAGATTCCAGTATTCCGGGTGATGCAGCGACGTGAAACCGCCGTCCACCAGCCCACGGACAAAATTCAGCGTCATCGCCGAGCGCGCGTGGGCGCGCAGCAGCCGACGAGGATCAGGAATTCTGGACTGTTCGTCAAACGCTGGCGCGTTGACAATGTCACCACGATAGCTGGGGAGTGTGACACCGTCACGGGTTTCCGTGTCGGAGGAGCGCGGTTTGGCGTACTGGCCGGCAAAGCGGCCGATGCGTGTAACCGGCATCTGCAATCCATGGGTCAGGATCAGCGACATCTGCAGCAGCACCTTGAGGCGATTGGTAATCACCTGCGAACTGCATTCCTGAAAGTTTTCCGAACAGTCGCCACCTTGCAGCAGGAAGCGCTCACCGCGCTGGGCCATGGCCAGCTCGTTGCGCAATGTATTGATTTCCCAGGAGGTCACCAGCGGCGGCAACTCGGCCAACTGCTCCAGCACATCGGTCAGCGCCTGCTGATCCGGATAGCTTGCCTGCTGCCGGGCCGGCTTGTCCTGCCAGGAGTCAATGCGCCAATCCAGCTTGTCCAGTGAATGTAAACCCTGCTGCATCATGCACCTTGTCTGTTGCGGAAAAAGTACAGTGTGCCAGCAGCCAGAAGAACATACCAGAGCAATGTCCATGCCGGCATGCTGAGACCAAGAAACTGCCAGTCCACTTCAGCGCAACTGCCGGAACCGTACAGAATGTTGTTCCAGACCTCACCCAGCGGAAAATTTTCCAGCATGTAATTGAGCCCGGGGCCACATTCCGGCACCTTGTCCGGGGGCAGACTTTGCAGCCAGAGATGACGCCCGGCAATCAGCATACCGGCCAGCCCGCCAGCCAGAATAAGCAGCTTGTAGCTCCAGCGCCACACCCCGCGCAGCGGATTGTGCAAGGCAGCCAGCAAGGCAAACACGCCCATCCAGGCGAAGGCAACACGTTGCAGTATGCACAGTGGACATGGCTGCAGCAGCATGCCGTGCTGCACGTACAAGGCATACGCCAGCATCAGCCCGACCAGCACAGCCAGAGTCAGATTCCACAAGCGCGGGGTGATGAATGTCAACATGGTTTCTACAGGATCCGGTCAATGTTTGCAGGGCTTGACACAACTGAAACCAGCGGCAACGATGGCCACTGCATGGTATCTGCCTGTACAGAATTATCTGCGCTATAAATCTCGTGCAACGCGGACGCCGACACGCACGCCTCGAGTGGTCTCACGGGCTGACAGACGCAGCGCCGAACGGCTCAGATCCGGCGTGCTGCTCCAGTCTGCACCGCGCACCACTCTGGACTCACAGCCCTGGTTGACCCAGGCACTGCCGTCGTCGGGCGCGCGATTGTAGTTCACATGCCAGCAATCGGCGGTCCATTCCTTGAGGTTGCCGTTGATGTCATACAGACCATACAGATTGGGCTGCAGACTGCCGGCCGGAGCCGGCCCCCAGTAACCGTCGCGATAATCGTCAAAACTGTCGTTCCAGCGCCGACGGTTGCTGGTGACATCACCGTCGCCGGCGATGTTTTCCACCTCATCGCTGGACGGGGAGGCGTCGCCCCACCAGTAGATGGTCTGGGTGCCGCCGCGAATGGCGTACTCCATTTCTGCCTCGCTCGGCAGACGGTAACTGCGATTGGTCACGCGAGACAACCATTCGACATAGGCCGTCGCATCCTGCCAGCTGACGTGCATCACCGGCATGTCATCGCTGGCATTGTTGCCATCGTAGCCGCTGCGCCAATCAATGCGCTCATCGCTCATACGTCCGCTTTCTTCATTGTAGACCGAGCTGCTGCCCTCGCGTTCGGCAGTGGTGCGGTAACCGGTGGAACGCACGAACTGGCGAAATTCACCAACGGTGATTTCCCGCTGTGAAAGCGCGAAGCCCCGCGCGAAGCTGACCCGATGGTAGGGTGCCTCGTTGCTGCGATGACCGGTCTCGGTTTCCGGCGAACCCATCATGAAATTGCCAGCCGGCAGTACCGTCATCGGCGGACCTTCTCCGGTATTCTGGCCAAAGCTGTCACGGAACACCTGACCGGGCACAAAACTGCCATACACTCTGGCATCGTCCAGTCTCGCTCGCAACGGCGTGATCTGATCCGCAGCTGCCCCCAGCGCGATGAGCTCATTCAACTGCTGTTCGGCAGCGGCCAGATTGCCACTCGCGATATTGTCATCCACCGCCAGAATGAACTGGTTCAAGGCACCCTGTTTGCGCTGCTGCAAAGCCTGGCGCTGCTCGCTCACATCCGGATCACCGGGCAGACCCGCCAGCGCATCCAGCCAGGTTTCGGCTTCATCAAAGCGCTGTTCATCAAGCGATTCGGCATATTGCTGCTGCAAAGCCTGCTGCAGGCTTTGGCTGCTGTCCGCGACCACTGCAGTCGCAGCCGGGATGCTGGCGGCCAGATCCTGCATGGCCTGTAGCAGACCGCGCGCACTGGTGTCACCGGAGCCGAGCAGACGTTGATCAGCAATGGCATCTTCAAACCGGGTATTGAGATCACGCAATTCACGCAGCTGCGCCAACTGCTCGCGGGCCGATTGCAGGCCGGGCCGGTCGGCTTCCAGTTCCTGCATCACGCCGATGTAGGAGGCTGCAGCATTCAGATCGGCGGCAGCAATGGCCTCGCTGATGCGTGTCTCCACCGTCTGTTTGATCTGTTCCAGTGCGGCCAGACTGTCGGCATCCTGCGGGTTGGAAGCCAGCACGGTCATCACCGCCAGCAGACGGTCGTTCAGGGCCGGATCAGGTGTGGTGATAACCGGAACATCGACCTCCGGCGCACGCACGCGCAAATCCGAGGGAATGCCCAGTGACCAGCCTTCATTGCTGGCGGAATCCCCCAGACGTCGCACTCTGCGGGAAGAATCTTCCTCGCTTGTCTGTTCCGCTGATGCAGCCTCATCTTCGGGGGCTTGTACCGCTGGCTCTGCCGTTTCATCGGCACTGTCGTCCTGCGCCAGCAGCGGCCAGGATGACAGATACAGACAGGCCAGCAGGCCAAGAAAACAGTGTCCTTTCAATTTCATGGTGACGTCCCTGATGATCAGCTGGTTATGATCTGGCCGAAATTTTTGACGATGTTAACACAATATTGACAGTGCAGGCACAGTGTGATGCCGCTGCAGAAAAGCCTTTCTGTAAGGCCTGCCTGGTGGAGACAGGCGGGCAGCATCAGCGTTCAACCCGGATTCTGCATGACTCGATCGACAGCAGACTGCTCCAGAGCCTGCCCCGCACCTGATCCGGGTTCATGACGTTGCGACATTACCTCACCGTGCGCACCAGATTCGTGCTTACCTGTATGGTGAGCATAGGCCACCGAGAGTATTGCCGCAGCCACATGGCATGGCCCACCAGGGGCATGCATAATCCGGGCTCAATACAGCTGCAGCAGCATTGCTGTATAGTTGTGACTGCCCACGCGCTGACCCTTACTGTTCATGTCCAGACCAACCTCGACACCAGCTCAACCTGACCAGGATGACGCTCTCATCACCTCAACAGACAGCAAATCAGTCATCCGCCTGGCACAGGCTGCCGCCGCCGCACCAGTGTGGGTGGACAGCCCGGCACTGCTGCAACAGGCAGCAGAGCAGTGGCAACGGCAAAGCTGGCTGGCGCTAGACACCGAATTCATTCGTGAACGCACATTCTATGCCCACCTGGGACTGCTGCAGGTGTCCGATGGCAGCACCGTCTGGCTGCTGGACGTGCCGGCGCTGCGTGAACACGATACCGCGATCCGCGAGCTGCTTGGCAACCCCGACATCAACAAGATCATCCACAGCTGTTCCGAAGATCTGGAAGTGCTCAGTCAACAGTATCGCCTGCAGACCGTGGCGGTGTTCGACAGCCAACTGGCTGCGGCAATGACCGGCAGACCGCTACAGATGCGCTATGAAAGCCTGGTGCAGGAGCTGCTTGCGGTGGAGCTGCCATCCGGCCCCAGCCGCAGTGACTGGCTGCAGCGCCCGCTGTCGGCAGCGCAGCTGCACTATGCCAGCAACGATGTCGCCTATCTGCCCATTCTGATGCGGCAACTGGTGAAGCAATTGCAGGAACTCAAGCGCTGGCACTGGCTGCAGCAGGACATGCAGAGCGTGTTGGACAAATCCGCCACCGACATGGATCCCGATCTGCTCTACCGCAAAGTCAAGGGTCACATGCGCTGTGACCGCATGCAGCTGGCACGACTGCAGCAGCTGGCCGCCTGGCGTGATCGGCAGGCGCGCAGCCGGGATCTGCCGCGCTCATTTGTGCTGCGCGATGAAGGCCTGCTGGAACTGGCCCAGCTGGCCGCTGCCGTCGCTACTGACAGCAGCACCATGCAGGCCGCCCTGCGCGACATCAAAACAATACCGCAGCGCGTGGTGGCGCGTCATGAGCAGGAATGGCTGGCGCTGCTGACCACTGAGCCGGCGCATCAGCCAGAGCTGGAAGCACCGCTGAATCAGCAGGAAAAGGCGCGGCTGACCGCAATGCTTGAGCTGATTCGCGCCACCGCCAAAGTCGAGCAGATTGATCCCGCCCTGCTCGCCAGTCGCCGCGTGTTGACCGAATCCCTGCTCCGGCTCCGTCAAACGTCCGCGCCGGTGGTGCAATTGCCGGGCTGGCGCGGCGAGTTGCTCAACACTGCATTGCAGCAACTCTGAGTTTCAGGCGAGCACACGGATCAGTCCTTCCTGTGCGGTGGAGGCCAGCAGCAGACCGTCGCGGGTAAAAATCTGCCCGCGGGCGTAGCCACGATTGGCAGCCGCATTGGGGCTGTCAAACGCATACAACAACCACTCGTCCACGCGAGCGTCGTGATGAAACCACATGGCGTGATCCAGGCTTGCCATGATCACCTGCTGACGACTGAAATCCACCACATGCGGCAACATGGCCGTGCCCAGCAGTTCATAGTCCGACACATAGGTCAGCAGCGTGCGATGCAGTGCCGCATCGTCCGGCAAGCGATCGATGGCACGCATCCAGATGTGTTTGCGCGGCGCTTGCGGCTCATCACTGAGAAAATGCGGCGGTTCCACCGGCCGGAATTCAAACGGCGGTTCATGAGCCAGAAAACGGCGCATTTTTTCCGGCACCTGATCGATGATCGAACGGTTGATCTCCAGCGTGCTGCGCAGACCTTCCGGGCCAGCCACAGCCGGCATGTCCGTCTGGTGCACAAAGCCTGTTTCCGGCTTGTGAAACGATGCCGCCAGGTTCAGAATCGGCGCACCATGCTGGATCGCCACCACACGCCGGTTGGAAAAGCTGCCACCGTCACGCTGGTTGTCGACCTGATAGACAATCGGTGCGTTGACATCACCCCGGCGCAGAAAATAGGCATGCAGCGAATGCGGACAGCGCTCCGGCGCCACCGTCTGATGAGCCGCCGCCAGCGCCTGCCCCAGCACCTGACCACCGAACACCTGCGGGCTGCCGATGTCCTTGCTGGCACCGCGATAAATGTTGTTCTCGATGCGCTCCAGCTGCAGCAGCTGCAGCACATCAGCCAGCACCGGATGCATGGTGTTGCTCATGTTGTGTTCCTGTCCGTATTCATGTAAGTGGCAACCGTCAGGATGCCAGCGGTGCCAGCAATTGACGGAAAAAATTGCCCAGCAGACGCGGCTCCATCACCACCACGAACAGCATGCCGAACAGTGCACCGACCAGATGCGCACTGTGGTTGACATTGTCACTGCGGCGCCGATCCATGTAGACACTGTAACCGATGTACAAGGCGGCAAACACGATCGCCGGCACCGGAATGAAAAACACGAAGATCAGCGACCAGGGTGCCAGCAGCACATAAATGAACAGCACCGCCGCGACCGCGCCGGAAGCACCCAGGCTGAGATACTGCGGATTGTTGCGATTTTGCAGATAGCTGGGCAGGATCGACACCACCAGCGCAGCGGTGTAGAACATCACATAGCCGCCCGGACCCAGATACTGGCTGATCAGGCGTTCGCTGAGTCCGCCGAAAAAGAACAGCGTGATCATGTTGAACAGCAGATGCTGCGCGTCGGCATGCACCAGACCGTAGCTGACCAGCCGGTAATACTGTCCGCGCCGCTTGATCGAGAGCGGATCCAGCAGCAGTTCGCGCAGCAGGTCATGGCGCTGGAACGCCAGCAGCGAGACGATCACGGTGACGGCAATGATGCCCAGATTGACCATGCTATTCATAGCAATACCTGCATAGTTTTATATTTCAGCGAGCTGCGGCTCAGGCCGCAAGATAATACACCAGCGCAAAACCGACATAGGTCCCCAGCGCATTGCCGATGCTGCCAAGGACAATGCCCGGCAGCAGCAGATCCGGGCGACGGAATCGCTCCACCAGCGGCAACACCACGGTGGATCCACCCACGGTGCTGGCCGAGACCACCGCAATCACTTCCGCCGACTGTCGCAGCAGGCGACCGGCCAATGCCAACAACAGTCCGTGTATGCCCACCACCAGCAGCACAAAGACCAGCAGGCGAACGCCCAGCCAGCCGGTCTCGCGCAGCGCCGACAACTCGCACAGGGTACCCAGTGCAGCCAGAAACAGGTAAGCACCGAACATGCCCAGCCGCTGACCGCCGCGCAGTCTCTGGATCGCCGGCAGCTGCGCCAGCAGCAGCGCCAGCGTCGTTAACAGCAGGATTGGTGGCAGCTCAACGCCGCTGATCCGCTCCAGCCATTGCGCCAGCAGCTGCGACAGCACAAAGGCACCGATGCTCAATGCCAGCAGCATGACCAGATCATGCAGCCCCAGTGGAGCCTCGGCACTGGCAGTAAATGCCTGCACCGACTGCTGCCGGTGCTGCGGATCCGGTGCCGGCAACCAGCGTCCCAGCCATTGTGGCAACAGCAGCAGGAGACTGATCCAGAGCACCGAAACGATGTTGTCGGCGACCGTTGCCGCGACATACAAATTGCCGCTTTGCAGTACCTCGAAATGCAGCGCCAGCGCATTGAAATTGGCCCCGCCACCGATGTAGGTGGCCGCAAACATGCCCGACAGCGGGCCATACCACCGCCCCATCCAGTCGGCCGAGCCGGTAATCCAGCCGGCCGCCAGCACCGCGGTCACGGTCGCCGCCGCTGCCAGCAGGAACAACAGCAGCATCGGCAGTCCAACCTTGCGCAGGGAATCCAGCCGCACGTTCAGCAGCAGCAGAAAAATCGACACCGGTGCCGCCACGCCAAGCAGTGTGTCGTACAGCGGCACACCCGCACTGGCCGGCGGGATGATGCCGGTGTTGGCAAACAGGGCGGCAACGATGATCACCAGCAAGGCACCACCGAACCAGCGACCGACCGGTTTGCTGCCGGCCCAGTGCGCCATGGCGATGGCCAGCAGCAGCAGTGCCAATATTTCAAGCTGGTTCATACATGGTGCTACGGTTTTTTCGCGACTCACCATCATACAGAGCCCCGCCGCAATCAGCTACAATCATCGGCTATGATCGCACTGGAAAATCTCGCGCTGCGACGCGGCCGCGACCTGCTGTTTGCCGAGGCCAGCATGCAGATTCATCGCGGAGAGCGCATCGGCATCATCGGCCGCAATGGCTGCGGCAAAACCAGCCTGTTGAAGCTGTTGCAGCAGCAACTGGAGGTCGACAGCGGGCGGTTGTCGATCCCTGAGGACTGGCAGATTGCCTGCATGCAACAGGAAATCGATGCGGTAGCGTGCAGCGCACTGGATTACGTGCTGGATGGCCATGTGCAGCTGCGTCAGGCGCAGTCCCTGCTGGCGCGCTCCGAACAGCAAGACGACACTGCCGGCATGGCCGCAGCACACGATCGTCTGGATCATCTGCGCGCCTGGGAAACCGAGGCCAACGCGGCCCAGTTGCTGGCCGGCCTGGGTTTCGAACCCGGTGATGGTGCCCGGCCAGTGAACGATTTTTCTGGCGGCTGGCGCATGCGGCTGAACCTGGCGCGCGCGCTGATGTGTCCGTCTGACTGCCTGCTGCTGGATGAGCCCACCAACCATCTGGACATCGATGCCGTGGCCTGGCTGGAGCGCTGGCTGCTGCGGTATGCCGGCACCCTGATGCTGATCTCACACGACCGGGATTTTCTCGATGCCGTGTGCACGCGCATCCTGTCGTTCGAACAGGGCCGGCTGCAGCTGTACAGCGGCAACTACTCGGATGCAGAGCAGCAACGCGCCCAACGCCAGGCACAGCAGCAGGCGCAGGCGGTCAAGGTGCAGGCGCGGGTGGAGCAGATCAATCGCTTCGTCAGCCGTTTCCGCGCCCAGGCCAACAAGGCGAGGCAGGCACAAAGCCGACTCAAGGAGCTGGATCGGCTGCCGCAGATTGAAGCCGCCCAGGCCGATTCACCGTACCATTTTGAACTCCCGGCAGCGGATCGCCAGTCCGACCCATTGCTGCATCTGCGCGACGCCGAGCTGGGCTATGCCGATGCCTGCATACTCAGTCAGGTCAGCCTGTCGCTGCGTCCCGGCCAGCGCGTTGCCATTCTTGGTCGCAATGGTGCCGGCAAAAGCACGCTGCTGAAATCGCTCGCTGGGCTGCAGCCGCTGCTGGCGGGTGAACGCAACTGCGGCGAGCATCTCAGGATCGGCTATTTTGCCCAGCACCAGCTTGATGCACTGGATCTGCAGACCAGCCCCATGCTGCAGCTGCAGCGTTTGCGTCCAGCCGCCAGCAGCCAGTCGATCCGCGATTTTCTTGGCGGCTTCGGCTTCGGAGCGGATGCCGAAACCGCAGGCATCGCGCATTTCTCCGGCGGCGAAAAAGCCCGACTGGCATTGGCGCTGCTGGCCTGGCAAAAGCCCAATCTGCTGATTCTGGATGAACCCACCAACCATCTGGACATGCAGATGCGCCATGCCCTGACGGTGGCGCTGACCGGTTTTGCCGGCAGTGTGCTGCTGGTGTCGCATGACCGTCACCTGCTGCGCAGCTGCGCCGACGAGCTTTGGCATGTGCATGGCGGTCGGGTGCAGCAGTTTCGTGGCAGCCTGGAAGATTATGTGCAACAGCTGCGCGAGGACTTCAGCGCTGGCACGGACGCGGGCATGGCCGCAAACG
Organism: Gammaproteobacteria bacterium; assembly: GCA_018819105.1. GTDB lineage: Bacteria > Pseudomonadota > Gammaproteobacteria > Xanthomonadales > Wenzhouxiangellaceae > JAHJQV01. The sequence goes on along the minus strand of JAHJQV010000045.1, from coordinate 12,170 downwards.
ACACGCCGGAAGACGGCTCGACTGCCACCGCAGCCGGCGACGTGCGCAAGCGTAGACGGCAGCAGGCAGCGGCGCAACGCCAGCGGCTTGCCCCGATGCGCAAGTCCCTCCAGCATACCGAAAAACGCCTGTCACAGGTGGCCCAAGCGTTGCAGACACTGCACGCCCAACTGGCTGATGAGACGCTCTACCAGAACCCGCAAAGCAACACATTACAAACACTGCTGCAGCAACAGGGAGAGCTGAAAAAACAGCACGACGAACTGGAACAGCAATGGCTGCAGCAGGCCGAGGAACTGGAGCAGCTGCAGCTTGCTGCGATCAGTCAGACATCATGAAGAATCCGGGTGCATCAACTCCGGATCGGGGTTATTCTCAGTCTGTGGTGATGTCCCTTTTAGCCCCAGATGGCGCGGTTCCGGGTAGTCCATTTTCAGCGTGCGCGTCGGGTAGGCAATTTCGGCACCATGTTCGGCAATGATGCGACCGACCTTGAGCAGCACGTCCTCCTGCACCCGCAGATATTCGCCCCACTCGCGGGTATTACAGAAACAGTACAGCATGATGTCCAGTGAGGATGCGCCATAGCGGGTGAAATACACCATCTGGCGCTGATGATCGGCAATGTCCGGGTGGTTTTTCAACAGTTCGCGTATGTCATGCAGGATGCCATCGATGCAGTCGAAATCATCGTAGCGGATGCCGATGGTCTCGTAGATGCGCCGATTTTGCATGCGCTGCGGGTTGATCACGATGATGTTGGTGAAAATCGAGTTCGGCACGTAGATCGGTCGCTTGTCGAAACGGCGGATCACCGTCTGACGCCAGCCGATGGCTTCCACGTCACCTTCAATGTCTCGGTCCGGCGAAGCAATCCAGTCACCCACCTTGAACGGGCGATCCAGAAAAATGGTCAGCCCGCCGAAAAAGTTCGCCAGCATGTCGCGAGCTGCCAGACCAATGGCAATGCCACCGATGCCACCGGCAGCAAGCAGCCCGGATACGCTGACGCCAATCGATTCCAGCAGCACCAGTACCGCAGTGACCAGCACCGTGATGCGTGCCAGCCGCCCCAGCCCCATGACGGTGATTTCATCGATCTTGGCCTGACCGGCCCGCGCCCGCGCCAGCACGTTGGCCTCGACCCCTGCCACCAGGCGCAGCAGAAACCAGAACAGGCCAAGGATCAGTACCACTTCGCGCAGGCTGGTGAGCAACCCGGCGGGCAACTCGAAGCCTGCCAGTGCGCCGGGCACCTGCTCAATCGCCAGGCTGATACCGATGCCCCACAACAGCAACAGCAGCGGCGCACGCAGCGCTTCCAGCAAGGCATCGTCCCAGCGATTTGCAGTGGCCTCCACTCGGGCCAGCAAGCGACGCATGATGTGGCGGGCGATAAAATCCAGCAGCGCCACCAGCAGCACGATCAAAAAGACCTTTACCGCCCAGTTGGACACCCAGTCCTGCTGCAACCAGTCTAGCCAGTCCGGCCAGTCAAACTCCATGGCGCTCAGTCTCCGGCGGCATAGACCGCCACTTCGGCGTATATGCTGTCACGAAAAAAGCCGATGCGCTGTTCCAGCTGGCGACCACAGAACGATCGAAAACCCGGTATGCGCTGGCGATGGGCATGATTGAAACTGACATAGTGCATGTGATCAACGTAAAGACTGACTGGCAGAATGTCAAAGTAGCGCACGATTTCACGGCTACTGTATTCCTTCCAGTGGTGGCCGTAGGTGATCTCTGTGATGATCTCGTGCACCGGGATACCTCCACCCATGCGGCGGGCAAAGCGGCCAAAACCCCAGGCGCGGGATTGCCAGAAATAATAGTTTGGCGTGGTGATGATGATTTTACCGCCGGGTTTGAGCACGCGATGAATGGCTTGCCACATGCCCACCGGATTGAAGGTGATGTGCTCCAGGATCTCGGTGAACAGCACGAAATCGATGGAATCAGGCTCGAGTTCATCAAACACGCTGGCGGCGCTGAGATCCCCCATCTGCAGCAGTGCGATGTCGTGCTCAGCTGCCATGTCCCGCACTGACTGCACATTCAGCACACCACCGACATCGGCTGCAATCATGCTGTGACCGGACAGGGCATACAACAAAGACTGATGCAGCCAATGCGCGCCGATATCCAGAATGCGGCAACTCCCCGCCTGCCCGTGGCGCTGATCAAACAATGCCTTGGTCAGGAGAAAGCGCTGGGCATGCCATTGCAGATAAGATTCATCGGTCTGGCCATAGGCTTTCACCCTGGCGATGTAGTCAGTGCTTGTGATCATGCCTGCGGGGTTCTGTCAGAGCGGAATGTGAAAGGGTAGTGTAACCGGCGACATGATACCGCCGCCAGCGCAGTCACTGATACAGCGGTTAACCATGATGAAACATCTGCCAGCAATTGACCTGCGGGATGATTCACCGCAATAATGGTGACCTTCCGGGAGATCTGTCACTGTGCCAACAACGTGAAAACAAGCTTGAAACTGCATTATTCCCTGCTCGTTGCGTTTTGTATGCTGCTGTCTGCTGCTGCCCTGCAGGCGCAGGAAAGCCCGCTGACGCTGGAGCAGATCATCGCCAGCGAGCAGCGCCTGGAAACATCCAAAGCACGTGACCGTCATCGCCATCCCCTGCAAACACTGCAGTTTTTCGGCATCCGTCCAGACATGACCGTGCTCGAACTGTGGCCCGGCGATGGCTGGTACACGGAAATCCTGGCACCGTATCTGCGCGAGGAAGGCCAGCTGATCGCGGCGCACTTCAATGCCGACAGCGAGCACGACTATGCGATCTTCTTCAAAAGCTCTCTGGATGCCTACCGCACCAAGCTGGAGTTGAACCCGGACTGGTTTGATCGAGTGCAGATCGTGCCGTTCGAGCCACCGGTCACCGACCTGCCTGCCACACCCGGCAGTGTCGATCTGATTCTCACTTTTCGCAACGTGCACAACTGGCTGGCTGACGATACCTTCACCGAAGTCTTGCGGCAGGTGCGGCTGATGCTGAGAAGCGGTGGCCATTTCGGTGTGGTCGATCATCGCGCTCCGGTATCCCAGCCCATCGATCCCGGAGCAAGCAACGGCTACGTCAACCAGGACTGGCTGATCAAGCGTGTTGTCACTGCCGGTTTCACTCTGGTGGCCAGCTCACCGATCAATTCCAACCTGCAGGACACGGCAGATCATCCAAACGGTGTCTGGACGCTGCCGCCGACGCTGCGCGTGCCCGATGACGAGGATGCACAGAAATATCTGGACATCGGCGAGAGCGACCGCTTCACGCTGCTGTTCACCAAAAAATAGCCGACTGCGTTAAGATAGCAGATTGGTCGCAGCCTATCCCCGCAAGCTGCACACTCTGCATTCACCGCGCGTTTCAGCCATGCACAAATTCAAGCTCAAGCAACCGTTGCAGACCTGGCGTGGCGAAGCCCTGAGCCCGGTCACGCTGGCCTATGAAACCTGGGGTGAGCTGAATGCCGAACGCAGCAATGCCATCCTGCTGTTCACCGGACTATCGCCTGGCGCGCACGCCGCTTCCAGCGAGGACGACCCAGAATCCGGCTGGTGGGAAGCCATGCTCGGCCCCGGCAAACCGATCGACAGCACGCGGTTTTTTGTCATCTGCATCAACTCACTGGGCAGCTGCCTGGGTTCCACCGGTCCGGATTCACTGAATCCGGCCAGCGGCAAGCCGTGGCGACTGGATTTTCCCGAACTGGCCATTGAGGACATTGCCGCCAGCAGCTGGCAGGTGGTTCAGCACCTCGGCATAACGCAGCTGCATTGCGTGATCGGACCCAGCATGGGCGGAATGACCGCGCTGGCACTGCTGAAACAGTTTCCGCAGTCGGCACGGCACATGATCAGCATCTCATCGGCAGCGGCAGCAAACCCGTTTGCCATCGCCATTCGCTCATTGCAGCGCGAGGCCATCGTCACCGATCCGAACTGGCAGAACGGTCACTACAGCGATTCCTGCTGGCCGATTTCGGGCATGCGCATGGCGCGCAAGCTGGGCATGATCAGCTACCGCTCGGCACTGGAGTGGCAGCAGCGTTTCGACCGCCAGCCGCAGTCACAGTTTGCCACCACCACCTATGGCATGAACTTTCAGGTCGAGTCCTATCTGGAAGCCCATGCCCTGAAGTTCATCGGCCAGTTTGACCCCTGCTGTTATGTCTATCTGTCGCGGGCAATGGACTGGTTCGATGCCAGCGACCGCCATGACGATGACCTCAGTGCGATGCTGAGCCAGACCGCCCTGCAGTCTGCGCTGATTCTCGGCGTGCACACCGACCTGCTGTTTCCGCTCAGCGACCAGCAGGCACTGGCTGTGGCCATGGACAAAACCGGCATTCGTCATGAACTGCTGGCGCTGGATTCACTGCAGGGCCATGACGCCTTTCTGATTGACATTGACCGCTTCGGTCCCCCCATCCACAGGTATCTGGCATGAGCAACGAACACGCAGCAAACGATTTTCCCGGTAAGCAAACCCTGTTGCAGCGATTGCGCGAGTCGGTCACGCTGCAGGATCCGCAGCAGATCACCGACGCCGTACGCAGCGTGCTGTCGGCCATGCTGTCGGCGGGCGAGATTGAGCTGCCAACAGAATTCTGGCAGGCGGCAGCGGATGGCTATGCCCGTCGCATGCTGCATCATCAGCCGAATGAGTTCTGCCTGATGGCGATGACCTGGGGACCTGGTCAGGGCACCAACATCCACGATCACTGCGGCATGTGGTGTGTCGAGGGTGTGCTCACCGGCAACATAGAGGTGGTGCAGTACGAGCTTGCAGATCAGAGCAGTGGGCGCTACAAGTTTGATCGCTGCGGCACCATGTTCACCGGCCCCGGCAGCGCCGGCAGCCTGATCCCGCCGCACGAATACCACACCATCCGCAATCCTGATGATGAGCACGTGGCCATTTCCATCCACGTGTACAGTGGCGAAATGACCACCTGCAACGTGTTTGCCCCCAGCGGCGACGGCTGGTATCAGCGCGAGCAGCGCCAGCTCAGCTGCGACGCCTGATTGGCCTCAGCGACGCAATGGTCACAAGTGTACCCCGCCGGAAATACTGTAACATTCAGCGAGTCGGAAAGCGCTTAGCCGCAAGGCATGGCTCGCAGGTCATGGCCATTCCATGGCCAAGAGCCATAACACAGCGGATGAGTGCTTTCCGGCTCGCCCTGCGGGAGCGCACCTGAGGCTGCATTACGGCGTTGTAATCCTTGTCAAGGGCTTGCCATTCACTGCCCAGACACTGTTATTCGCATCTGTACTGCAGCCTCAGGTATGTTCTGAATATCACAGTATTTCCGGCGGGGTACACTAGATTATTGGTTGCCACGCAACTCCTCGTCATACTGCCAGCTGCGGTCGGTGACGATCGCCTCCAGCACCTTGACCCGCTCTTTCAGCGCGCGGATTTCCTCATGCAGGGCTTCGGTCTGCGCCGCTGAGGATTCGCTGTCATCGTCATCACCTGCGTCCCACATGCTGTCCCAGAAACCGCGAGCCCTGCTGCGTCGGTAGGGCTTGTGGCGGCCCGGTTTGTGCGGGGTGTCGTTCCACTCTGGCGCATAGCGCTTCTTCACCACATGCATGATCAGCATCAGTGCCCAGATCGCGAAGCCGATCAGAACCCAGCCAAATACACTCCACACAGCAGCGCCTCCAGTAGTTTTGTCTGCAGTCTATTCTAGCTGTGCATCTGTCGGTTGCATGTGGCAGAAGTCATGTCATCACGGCAAATCGCAATCACTGATAGACGGCATCCCCGCTTTGCAGGTCAGCTGTGGTCAGGCGTGCAAGATCGGCAATCACGTCCTGGGTGTGGGTTTCCGGCGACACCGTGGCATAGTGTTTGGCAATGCTGCCGTCAGGTGCAATCAGAAAAGTCTGGCGGCTGGCCACTTCCATGACGCCATAGTTGCGCAGCACACCGTAGGCAGCACAGACCTTGCCATCACTGTCTGATAGCAGGGTGAACGGCAGTTTGTACTTGTCGGAAAACTGTTTCTGATCAGCGACGGAATCGACACTGATGCCAACCACTTCAGCCCCTGCGGCGCGGATGGCGTAGATGTTGTCGCGAAAATTGCAGGCCTCAGTGGTACAGCCCGGGGTATCGGCCTTGGGATAGAAAAACACCACCAGCCAGTTGTCGCTGTAATCAGCCAGCGCATGCTGCTCTCCGTACTGGTCGGCCAGCACGAAATCCGGTGCCGGATCGCCCTGTCCCGGCGTTGCCGCTGCGACACTAAAACTGAAAGCCAGCATCAGCATGGTGAAAATGGCTGCTGTGCCGGGTATGCGATTGGTGGTCTGCATGTTGGTTTCCTCGCTGGTCGTGAAGGTTGATGGCCACCGACAATATTCCAGTTAGTGGCTGTTTTGGTTGCATGGTGCGTAGCATCTCAGAAAGCAGTGATGACACCGGCGATGGTGGCGGTCATCATGGTCACCACGGTGCCGCCGATCACCGCTTTGATGCCCAGCCGCGCGATGTCGGAACGACGTCCGGGTGCCAGTCCGCCGATACCGCCAATCTGGATGGCAATGGAAGAGAAATTGGCAAATCCGCACAAGGCATAGGTACTGATCAGCACAGCATGGTCACTGAGGCTGTCCTTGACCTGGTTCAGCTGCGAGTAGGCGACAAACTCGTTGGCAACGATCTTCTGTCCGATCAGCCCGCCCACGGTGACAATGTCTGTGCCGGGCACCCCGATGATCCAGGCCAGCGGAGCAAACACATAGCCCACCACCAGCGCCAGACTGAGCGGCTGTCCCAGCAGCTCATTGATGCCGGTGTTGGCACCCAGCCATTCCAGCGGATAGTTGACCATGGCGATCAGGGCCAGAAACGCCAGCAGCATGGCACCGACATTGATGGCCAGCTTGACCCCCTCGGCGGCGCCATTGGCGGCCGCTTCGATGACATTGTGCGTGTCGTGCTCCACCTTGATTCTGACCACCCCCTTGGTCAAGGACTCCTGAAACTCGGGAATCATCATTTTTGCCACCACAATGGTGGCCGGTGCCGCCATGATGCTGGCCGACAGCAGGTGTTTGGCATAGTAAACCTGCTGCACCGGATCGTTGCCGCCCAACAGACCCACGTATGCCGCCAGCACACCTCCGGCGATGGTGGCCATGCCGCCAACCATCATGGTGAACAGCTCCGATTCGGTCATGCGGCTGATGTAGGGGCGCACCACCAGCGGCGCTTCGGTCTGGCCGACAAACACGTTTGCCGCCACCGCCAGCGATTCGGCCCCACTGACCTTGAGCGTGCGCGTCATCACCCAGGCCATGCCCTGCACGATGCGCTGCATCAGGCCCAGGTGATACAGCACGGCCATCAGCGAGGCGAAAAAAATGATGGTCGGCAGCACCTGAATGGCAACGATGAAACCGTATTTTTCCACGTTCACCATGTCGCCAAAAATGAAACTGGTACCGGCCTGGGTAAAACTGATCAGCACCACGAACACGTTGCCCAGACCATCAAACAGCGCCCGCCCCCAGGCCGTGCGCAGTACAATCAGCGCGAACATGATCTGCAACAGCACGCCCAGTCCGATCATGCGATAAGGCACACTGCGCTGGCGTCCGCTCAACAGCCACACCAGCACCAGCAGCGTGAGCAGTCCGAACACTCCGAATCCCACTGCTGCCAATTTATCCAGCCATTCCGTCATGTTCAGACCTTGATGTGTTTCCAGAAATCATTACGCCAGTTTAACGCCAGAGCCAGCGTCTGCAGCAAGCGGTACACTGCCTGCACCACCCAGACACCGAGCAGCCCCAGCCCCAGCACCGGCCCCACCAGCCAGGCCAGCGGCAAAAACAGCAGCCATTGCAGGACAATGGAGATTTTCATCACGCGATGACTGGCACCGGCACCCAGCAGTGCATTCATCAGCACCAGACCGGAAGTATCAATGCCGACGATCAGCGCGCTGATCATCAGCGGCGGCAGTGCCAGTGCCAGCGTTTCGGCATCGTGCAGAAAAATGGACAGGATGGGTCGGGCGAACAGCAGCAGCAGCAGACCAATGGCAGAATTCACCAGCAGGATCAGTGTCGCCGATTCCCAGCCCCAGCGCTGCGCGTCCTCGGCGTCGTTGCGTCCGAGTGCGCGGCCAACCAGTGAGGAACAGGCAATGCCGATGCCCATGGCGGGCAGCAAGAGCACCAGCCCCAGGGTCAACAGCACATTCGCCGCCGCCACTTCCGCGGTGCCGATCTGACCAAGAATCCAGATCAGCACCACCAGCCCGCCAGAGAAAAACACCTGCTGAATGCTGGATGGCAACGATATGTTGATCAGATTACGCAATGCCTCGCGGCTGGGCAGGCCACGCAGAAAGCCGTTGGGTCGGGCAAACTGCAGCGCAAACAGGCAATGCAGCAGCAGACCGACGAACAGCGAAATCGAGGTCGCCAGGCCGGCACCATAAACACCCAGTGCCGGTGCGCCCAGATTGCCGAAGATCAGCACCCAGTTGAGAAAAATGTTGACCACATGCATGCTGACGATGGTGTAAAAGTACAGCCTCGTCATGTGTGCGGCACTCCAGAAGCCGCGAAAGGCAAAGTTCATTCCCACCGCAGTGAGCGCGAACAGGCGCACCTGCAGATAGGGTGTGCCCTGCGCCACCACCTCGGCATCGTTATTGAGAAATGCCAGAATGTCACCGGCGAGCCCGATCAGCAACACGGAAAGCGGTATGCCGACGACCATGGCCAGCAGCAGTCCGCCATTCAGCGGCAGGGCTGCCTGATCGTCGCGTTTTTCACCGAATCGCCGTGCGGCAGTGGCCTGCACACCAGTGGCCAGCCCAAGCACGATGGCCACCGACAGATAGTTGAAAAACGAGCCCACCCCGGTGGCAGCCAGCGCGGTATCGCCCAGTGTAGACACCATGCCGATGTCGACCAGGTTGAGCACATTCTGTGACAGCATGCCGCCAATGATGGGCAGTGCTATGGTCAGCAGTTGCCGACGGCGCTCAGCGTCTGGCAACCAGCGCAGCATCAGTCGTTGCTGCTGCTGATTTCACGCGTGGCCAAAAACGCAACTTTCGGCCAGCGTTCCATGGTCAACTGCAGGTTGGCGCGATTGGGGGCCAGGTAAACCAGTTCACCAGCGTGATCAATGGCCAGTTGGGGCTCGTTCTTGTGGCGGAATTTGCGCAACTCCTCGGCATCGTCGCAACGCACCCAGCGCGCAGTGACCACGTTAACTGCCTCAAAAGAGGCTTCCACGTTGTATTCATGCTTGAGTCGGTAGGCGGTGACCTCGAACTGCAGCACACCGATGGCCCCCACCACCAGATCGTTGCCCAGCAGCGGTTTGAAAAACTGTGTGGCCCCCTCTTCCGAGAGCTGCTCCAGACCTTTCAGCAATTGCTTGCTTTTCAACGGATCACGCAGCTGCACGCGGCGGAACAGTTCCGGCGCAAAACTGGGAATGCCGGTAAAGTGCAGTGCCTCGCCCGCACTGAAGCTGTCGCCGATGCGGATCGAACCGTGGTTGTGCAAACCGACAATGTCGCCCGGCCAGGCCTGCTCCAGCGCGCCACGATCAGAAGCCATGAAGGTCAGCGCACCGGCGGTGCGGATGTACTTGCCGCTGCGCACCTGATAGAGCTTGTCGCCGGGGGCAAAACTGCCACTGCACAGACGCATGAAGGCAATGCGATCGCGGTGGGCCGGGTCCATGTTGGCCTGAATCTTGAACACAAAACCGCTGACATCGGACTCGCTGGCATCGATGTCTCGCTGCAGGGTGTGATAGCGCGCTGGCGACGGGGCGAACTCGACGAAGGCATCTAGCAACGGGGTGACGCCGAAGTTGTTGATTGCGGAGCCAAAAAACACCGGCGTCAGATTGCCCTGCAGGTAAGCCTCACGGTCAAATTCATGACTGGCCCCGCGCACTAGTTCGATTTCTTCCCGCAACTCGGCGGCGGCGCTGCCCAGCAACTGATCCAGTTCCGGATTGTCCAGCCCGACAATCACTTCCGGCTGCTGGGTGACATAGTTTCTGCCGCTGCTGTACAGCAGCACCTTGTCTTCCAGCATGTGATAAACGCCACGCAGTCGTCGCCCCATGCCGATCGGCCAGGTGATCGGGGCACAGGCAATTTTCAGCACCTGCTCCACCTCATCCAGCAGCTCCATCGGATCACGTCCCTCACGATCCAGTTTGTTGATGAAGGTCATGATCGGGGTGCTGCGCAGACGACACACCTCCATCAGCTTGATGGTGCGTTCCTCTACGCCTTTGGCACAGTCGATGACCATCAGCGCCGAATCCACCGCCGTCAGGGTGCGGTAAGTGTCCTCGGAAAAATCGGCGTGACCGGGGGTGTCCAGCAGGTTCAGCACACGGTCCTGGTAGACAAACTGCATCACTGACGAGGTCACAGAGATGCCGCGTTCTTTCTCCATTGCCATCCAGTCCGAGGTGGCATGACGTGCGGCCTTGCGCGCCTTGACCGATCCCGCCTGCGCGATGGCGCCACCGAACAGCAGCAGCTTTTCGGTGATGGTGGTCTTGCCGGCATCCGGATGCGAGATGATCGCAAACGTGCGACGCCGCTGAGCCTGCTCAGCGACCTGATGGGCGGTCATGCCATGGATCCTTCAATACTGCTGCGGGAGCCACAATTCTACGCAAGCCATCGGCAATATGCCATGGATAAGCGTCTTCAACGCTTGCCCAGGCTGGCAACCACATGCTGCAGGGCCTGTTGCGTGGCCGCATCGAACCAGACATCAAGAAATGCGCTGCCGTCATCGTCGTCGGCAAACAGCTCATGCAGTGCAGCGCGCGCGATGCGGCGGTTGCCCAGCATGGCCTTGCGCGGCAGGGCAGCATGCTGCTGACACCAGGCCAGCGCCGCCGGCACCACCTGATCGACGGCTTCCAGCTGATCCACCAGCCCCAGTTGCAAGGCCCGCTCCGGCCCGATCAGAGCACCGGCCACAAGATGCCGCTCTGCCGCCCTTGCACCCAGCAGTCGCTGCAGGGCGACATAGATTGCCTGTGGTGCCACCAGCCCCACCTGCGTTTCATTCAGGCCGATCTTGTAATCACCAACGGCCATGATACGGTAATCGCAAAACACCGATAGCACGGTACCCCCGGCCGGACTGTGGCCGGTGATCGCTGCCACCACCGGCACCGGACAGGTCGCCAGCAGTCGCCACAGATCATGAAACAACACCCAGAAACCCTGCATCTGCTGGCGCGAGCATTGCAGCAGTTCGGGCAGATCCAGTCCGGCGGTAAAGATGCCTGGCTGTCCGGAAACAATCAGTCCGGCATAGCGCTGCGGCTGCTTATGCACTTCGTCTAGCTGCGTCCGCAGGGCCTCCAGCAGTTCCGGATTGAGCGCGTTCACCGGCGGGCGGTGCAGGCGTAATTCCCTGATTTCATTATGTTCGATAATATCCAGCATGCGCTTGTTATCCTGTTCAGAGTGTATTCAGTTGGCGTCGCTATCATGGTACCCGAACATCAGCAAAGGAGAACACCATGCGACATAAACAATGGCTAATCACGGCAACCCTTGCGCTCGGATCGCTACTGTTTGCCAGCCAGGCCAGTGCCGGCGGGTATGGTGGATACGGCGGCTACGGTCATCGCGGCGGACATGGTCTGGCGGCATTCACCATCGGCCTTGGTGTCGGCTATGCACTGCCTTACGTGGTGCACTCAGGTCCACGCCACTATGGCCCACGCTACGGTTATTATGCACCGCGTGGACACTATCGGCATGACCGCTATCGTTACAGTCGGCATTATGGTTATCGCAACGGTCCCAGGCACTTCCGTGGTGGTCACGGCTACCGGGGTCGCGATTATGGCCGCAGCCATCGCAAAGCCTACCGGCATGGTTACCGCCATGGCAGTCGACACGGCTATCGCGACGGCAAACGCTACCGGGGAGGCCGTCACCATGGTGGGTACCGCTATGGTGATCGACGCTACTAAACCCAACAGTTGCATAAATTCCCGGATGCAAGAGCCCGGAGAGTAGTGTTTACGGGGCGTGGCGCGGAGATTTTCCAACCGGAGCATAGTTCACACTATGTGAGGATTGCAAAATCGAGCACGCGCCCCGGAAGCGCTGCT
>JAHJQV010000003.1 GCA_018819105.1 Gammaproteobacteria bacterium | reverse complement strand
GTGGACAAATTCAGCGAGAAGGTCTCTGGAGCAGAGATCAAGGCAGATTCGGGGCAGCGCCGTGCAGCTGCATGTGGTGTGGAATGTGGAGCTTAAACTCAAGTGGATTTTGTCTTGACTATGGGGTCCACTTTATACATGTTGCTAGCACAATAAGACGAAAACTTCTCGACGCCGACCGAATTCAACAGCGAGCATAGTGAATCAGACCATGCTCGCTTTTTTGTGTGAACGCATTATGCACGCCCAAACCCTTGCTGGCAAGCGTTTCAGCGAGAAATTTTCATTTTATTTACAATAATGTGATGAGTATTTCGCTGAGATTCCTGCCAATGCGGCAGTTTCTGTGCCAGCAGCGGACAACCTCCGGGCGGCAAATAGGCCGGCAGGCCGTCTGCGGCATAGGGTGGATAGTCCTCGCCATGGATCAGCGGCGCCAGGTACTCGCGACAGGCGGCGGTGATGCCAAACCCGGATGCATCAATGAATTCCTCGGGCATCATCTTCTCCTGATTGGCCATGTCCGCCAGCTGTGCCTTGCCGATGCGCCAGCGATAGGGGTCTGACTGTAGCCGCTCGATCACCGGCATCACCCCGGTCTCACCGGCAGCGGCAAATTCAACCGCAGCCCTGCCCACCGCCCAGGCCTGCTCGACATCAATGCGCGAGGCGATGTGCCGTGCCGAGCGCTGCAGATAGTCAGACACCGCCCAGTGGCACTTGTGGCCCAGCCTGCCCTTGATCAACTCGGCAATGCGCGGCGCGACCCCACCCAGCTGGGCATGGCCGAAAGCATCACGCACACCGCTGTCGGAGAGAAACCTGCCGTCGGCATCCCGGACCCCCTCCGACACCACCACGGTGCAATAACCCTGCTGCCCAACGCTGGCATCCACACGCTGCAGGAAGGCCTGTTCGGCAAATGCCCGCTCGGGGAACAGGATGGCCTGTGGCGGATCATCGCTCTGGCGTTGCGCCAGCCCGGCGGCAGCGGCGATCCAGCCGGCATGCCGGCCCATCACCTCAAGGATGAACACCCGGGTCGAGCTGGATGCCATCGACATGACGTCCAGACTGGCCTCCATGGTGGACACCGCGACGTACTTGGCGACCGTGGGGAAGCCCGGACAGACATCGGTGATCGGCAGATCGTTGTCGATGGTCTTGGGCACGCCGATGCACTGCACCGGGTAGCCCAGCTGATCACCGATCTGGGAAATCTTGTACGCGGTATCGGCCGAATCGCCACCGCCATTGTAGAAAAACACACCGATGTTGTGCGCCTTGAACACCTCGATCAGCCGTTCGTATTCGGCGCGGCTCTGGTCGATGCCTTTGAGCTTGTAGCGGCAGGAGCCGAAACTGCCGCCGGGCGTGTGCCGCAGCGCCATCACCTGCGCATCGCTCAGCGTGGCAGTGTCGTAGAGTTCCTCCTGCAAGGCACCAATGATGCCATTGCGGGCCGCATACACCTCGCCCACGGCTGTGCTGTTTCTGGCGGTGTGAATGATGGCGGCAGCGCTGGCATTGATCACCGGAGTGACGCCACCGGACTGGGCGTAGAGCAGGTTTCTGGCTGGCATGGTGCTTCTCGATGTTTGACTTGCTGACAAGGTACGGGTAGCTTATGCAGGCTTAACCATTAATTCAATGAATCCATGCGTATTGTTCTTCTCGGCCCGCCAGGTGGTGGCAAGGGCACTCAGGCTGCCATTCTGAAACAGCACTGGCAGATACCACACGTTTCCACCGGCGAACTGCTGCGGGCGGCCTGTCGCGACAAGACCCCGCTGGGCCAGAAGGTGCAGGCGGTGATGGATGCCGGCGAACTGGTCTCCGATGATCTCATGCTGGATCTGCTGGAGCAGCGCTTCGCCGACGACGATGTCGACAACGGCTTCATCCTGGACGGCTACCCCCGCAACCTGGCCCAGGCGGATGCACTGGACAAACTGCTGTCGCGCATCGGTCAGCCACTGGATGCAGCCCTGCTGATCGAGGTCGACGAGCAGAACATTCTGGATCGCATCGAGCAGCGTGCGCGCGAGGAAGGCCGCTCAGACGATACCGCCGAGGTGGTGCGCAACCGGCTGCAGGTGTATGCCGAGCACACCGCGCCAGTGGCCGATCACTATGCCGCAGACGGTCGTCTCATCCGGGTTCTGGGCGAAGGCGAAATCGATACCATCACGCAGCGCATTCTGGCCGCCATCAGAGCCGCCGACTGGATGCAGTGAGCGGCAACATGCTGCCGCTGCCGAAGCGCTCCCGTCACCCTCGCCCTAAGCCCTGAGCGCAGCAGAGTGCTGAGTTGCGGCAGCCAATGATACAACCCGCCGCTCGCGTCAGCCAGGTGCGCTACGAAATCCGTGGCCCGCTGGCACAGCGCGCCCATGAACTGGAACAGGCCGGCCACGACATCCTGCACCTGAACGTGGGCAACCCGGGTCGCTTCGGCCTGCATGCCCCGGACACCATGCGGCAGGCGCTGATCAACAATCTTCCTGCCAGCGACGCCTATGGACCGCAGTGCGGCATCTTTCCTGCTCGCGAGGCGGTGGCAATCCAGTTTCAGGAGCGTGGTCTGCCAGCAACCCGCTTTCAGCATGTACTGATCGGCAACGGCGTTTCGGAACTGGTCGACCTGAGCCTGCGCGCGCTGCTGGAACCCGGTGATGAAGTGCTGATTCCGGCCCCCGATTACCCGCTGTGGACCGCCGCCACCATGCTCAACGGTGGCCGTGCGGTGCATTATCCTTGCCGCGCCGGGCAGCACTTTTTGCCCGACATCAGCGAGCTGGCCACGCGCATCAGCCCGCGCACCCGCGCCATCGTCGTCATCAATCCCAACAATCCGACCGGGGCCGTGTATCCGCAGGAACTGCTGCGTCAGATCGCCGCGCTGGCACAGCAACACGGTCTGGTGCTGTTCGCCGACGAGATTTACGATGCCATCACCTACGATGATGCCTCGTTCACGCCGATGGCAACGCTGGCCACCGAGGCCGTGTGCGTGTCATTTGGTGGGCTGTCCAAAGTCTGGCGTGCCTGCGGCTGGCGCGTAGGCTGGATGGTCTTCAGTGGTGATCTGGATCGCTCAACCGACTACCGCCAGGCGGTGGAAAAGCTGGCCGCGCTGCGCCTGTCTTCCAACGTGCCGGCGCAGTGGGCAGTGCAGACTGCACTGGGCGGCTATCAGTCGATCGCTGAACTCACCGCGCCAGGCGGGCGACTGTACGAAGCGCGCCGTGCCGTGCTGGCCAGCGTGGCGGCTTCCAGGCATTTGCAGCTGGTGCGCCCGGATGGTGCCATGTATGCGTTTCCTGCCGTGCGTTGCGGAGCGGACGCAGCCTTTGATGACCATGCCTTCGCCAGCCGGCTGCTGGAGACGGCGCACATACTGATCGTCCCGGGCACCAGCTTCAACATTCACGACCCGCGACATTTTCGCATCACCCTGCTGCCGGAACCCGGCCAGCTGCAGCAGGCCATCGCCGCCATGGACGCACTGCTGGATGAGCTGCTGGACACTTGATTGTTCTCTGCATCGCGCTGCACGCAGTGCATGGACCGCCGGCTCAATGCCCGGCAGCAGTCAGCGGTCGCCCTGGCGACTCAGCAGTATGCGCCACAGCTGATCGTGATCATCGTCTTCGGCTGACGGGATTATCGCATGCAGCAGGTAGCCGTTGCGCTCGCACAGCACCTGGAAGTCCAGTGGGCCATGCGGATCGGTCAGCAGCACCTCCAGCACCGCCAACGGTGCCATCTGCTGCAGCAGGCATCGCGCTTCGATCACCGGTCTTGGACACAGCCAGCCGCGCGCATCCAGACGCCGATCGATAACCAATGTTGGGCCAGATTCTGGCATCATGTGACCATGCTCACCGCGTTATTCCGCTTTGTCGTCGACCTGTGTCTGCTGCGCGCCACACCGGCTGATGCACCGTCCCGGCCGCTGGCCACCGGGCTGGTCATGCTGTTGTATCTGGCGCTGGCCACACTGGGTCATGCCCAGCAGGATAACCCGCTGTCGCCGCTGTTGCCAGCCGCCCAGGGTCTGTTGCTGATCACGCTCGGCGTGACCGTGCTGCTGCAGCTGCTGCGGCTATCGGAGAGACTGCAGCAGACGCTGTTCAGCCTGCTTGCTGCCGCCTGTCTGCTCGGCATGCTGGGCCTGGCGCTGGAAGCCAGCCTGCCCGAGGATGTGCAGCAGGCCAACCCACTGCTGGTGACAGCCTGGCTGCTGCTGTTTGGCTGGAGCTTTGTCGTCGATGCTCACATATTCCGTCATGCCACTGGTCGTTCGTTCAGCCTCGGCATGCTGATCGCCGTGCTGCTGTTCGCCTGCCACCAGCTGCTGCTGTCTGCCTGGTATCTGCCAGCGGCACCTGCGCTCTGATGCACATCCATATCCTCGGAATCTGCGGCACCTTCATGGGCGGTATCGCCGCCCTGGCCAAGGCCGCGGGGCACCATGTCACCGGTGCCGACGAGCAGGTCTATCCACCCATGAGCGAGCAGCTGCAGGCGCTCGGCATCGAGCTGATCCAGGGCTACAGTCCGGCGCAGCTAGCACCAGCACCGGATCTGGTCATCATCGGCAATGCACTGAGCCGTGGCAATGCGGCGGTGGAGCATGTGCTGGATCACAAGCTGAACTACGTTTCCGGCCCGCAGTGGCTGGGTCAGCATTTTCTGCGCGAGCGCCAGGTGCTGGCGGTGGCCGGCACCCATGGCAAGACCACCTCCACGGCGATGCTGGCCAGCATCCTGCAGCACTGCGGGCTGGAACCCGGCTACCTGATCGGCGGCGCGGCGCTGGGTTTCGAGCACAGTGCGGCGGTCGGCAGCGGGCCATTCGTGATTGAAGCCGACGAATACGACACCGCTTTCTTCGACAAGCGGGCCAAGTTCGTGCACTACCACCCGGATGTGCTGGTGCTGAACAATCTGGAATACGATCATGCCGACATTTATCCATCGCTGGCCGCGATCCAGACCCAGTTCCATCATCTGCTGCGCACCGTACCCGCCAATGGCTGCGTGATCCACAACAGCGAAGACACCAACCTTGCTGAGGTGTTGCGCATGGGCTGCTGGAGCAGCCGTTCGGGCTTCGGTCTGCACAGCGGTGACTGGCGCGTGCTACTGGACAACGCCGACGGCTCCCGGCTGAGCTTTCTCCATCAGGGCGAGCCCTGTGCCAGCCTGAGCTGGCAGCATTGTGGCCGGCACAATGCGCTCAACGCCTGCGCCGCCATCGCCGCCGCCGCCGAGCTGGACATTCCGCCGGCAAAAGCGGCACAGGCCCTGCAGCATTTCGCTGGCGTGCGGCGGCGGCTGGAAGTGATTCATGCCAGCGATACACTGACCCTGTACGACGATTTTGCCCACCATCCCACCGCCATTGCCACCACGCTGGAGGGCCTGCGCCAGCGCATTGGCGCGGACACACCGCTGCATGTGGCGCTGGAATTGCGCAGCAACAGCATGCGCAGCGGGGCCCACCGGCAGCACCTGGCCGCAGCCCTGGCTGCCGCCGACCTGGTGGCACTGCGCACCCCGGCCGCTCTGGACTGGGACATCCACAGTGCGCTCAAGGCGCTGACGGTGCCGGTGCAGACATTCACCGATACCAGCGCCATGCTGAGCTGGTTGCGCCAGCAACAGCGGCCTCGGCAACACCTTGTATTCATGAGCAATGGCGGGTTTGACAATGCCCCGAGACGCTATGCAGAACTGGCCTGACACCATTCCACTGTTCCCCTTGCGCACGGTGCTGTTTCCCGGTGGCATCCTGCCACTGCGGATTTTCGAGACGCGCTATCTGAACATGATCCGCGATTGCAGCCGCGGACAGACGCCGTTCGGGGTCTGTCTGTTGCTGGACGACAGCGAGGACGACGAATCCGGGCAGCAGACCCGGCAGTCGCGCATGACCACGGTCGGCACCGCCGCCGAAATCATCGACTTCAACACCACCGATGATGGCCTGCTTGGCGTGGTCGCGCGCGGTACCCGTCGCTTTCGCATTGCCTCCACCGGGGTGCGCCATGATGGCCTCATCACCGCCGCCGTGGACTGGCTTGAGGAAGGCCCAGAGGCAAGCATTCAGCCGCAACACGCCGCCCTGGTGGAGGTGCTGCGGCAATTGCATGAACAGATCAGCGCCAAGCTCAGGCAGCAGGGTCCGGATCGCGACGGCATCGATCTGCAGTCGGTGCTGCAGAACTGCGATTACGACGATGCCACCACGGTCAGCTTCCGACTCGCTGACCTGCTGCCACTGACTGTGCATGACCAACAGGTGCTGCTGGAAATGCGCGACGCCGACGAACGCCTGGACAGCCTGCTGCGGGCGATTTCGATCAGCGGCGAAGACAACGATGGCAGCAGTCCAGGCTGAGGCACAACCAGTGGTCAGTCCGACTCACAGTCAGACAGCAGCAACAGCTCCGGCTTGTGCTGCAGCTGGCAGTTGCCCGCCAGCGGCTGCAGTGGTGCTGACACCACGGTCCATGGCAGGGCTTCGGCACGCCAGAAGGTGAACAGGAACGCTCTGGCTGCGGGACGCTCCAGGCTCAGCGATCCCAGCCACAACGGTTTGCTGTCGGCCTCACCATTACCGGTCTGTGTGCGCAGCGACCAGCCGGATGACCACAGGCGCAGCACCGCCTGCTGCTCGCCATGGCGTTGTCGCAGCAGCAGTCTGGCGCTGCGGCCACGATAGCCCAAGCGGTACACCGGCAACTGCTGCAGATCAGGCGCCGGACTGAACGCTTCCCACCAGCGCGTCGCCGTCAGCGGTTCCCAGCCCGACTGCAGCAGCGCCTGCTGCAGGCGCGACAGATCACCGGCATACTGCACATTGAGCCGATCCACCGGAGCCCGCGCAACATCGGAGCGCCACTGCGGCAGCCGTTGCCAGTCGTGCTGGCGCCAGACGTCAGCCGCCAGCGCGGTGCCGATCAGCGGCAACCGCCACTGCGCGCGCAAGCGCTGATAATCCAGGCTGTTGAAACCCACCGCGCCCAGCAACAGCAACAGCGAGAAAACCAGACTGTGGCGGAACACGGCATGGCCGCGATCAGCGCGCACACGGTAGGCGATGCCCACCAGACTGACCCAGATCAGTGCCAGCAGCACCGCCACGATGAGCGCACTCAGCCAGGCCAGCCCCAGTGCCAGTCGCGCGATCAGCAAAAGACTCAGCAGTGTGGCCACGGTCAGGTAATACCATTTGCGCTGCCACGCCGGCAGTTCCCGTGCCAGCAGCATCGGCAGCGCCATCAGCGTGGCCGCCAGCATGGCCGCATTGAGATCGGGAAAACTGTGGCTGGGCTGCAAGTGCGCTGGCCACAGCGGCACCAGCAGCAGCAATTGCTGCAGCAACCAGGCCAGCAACGGCAGCGGCGCGATCGCAATCAGCCAGTGCCACAGCGACAGGCTTTGCCGCTGCAGGGCAAACCATAGCGCCATGGCCATCACCAGCGTCAACAGGCATGGCCAGGTCGACACCACTGCCAGCGCCACCCAGACCGCATCGCTGACCGGATTACGCAGATCCTGCAGCACCGCTGCCAGCCACAGATCCACGCTGCTGCCGCCGGTGCCGATGAGCAGGTACAGACTCAGCACAATGAGCACGGCCAGACCGGTAAGGACCAGCAGGCCGAGCATCGCCACCGACAGCAGTTCTCCGCGCAGAGGTTCGAACAGCGGCAACAGCCAGCGTCCCAGTCGCGGATGCCGGCGCAGCCATAACAACATGCGCTTGAGCAGCCAGGGATTGCTACGACCGGCCAGCAGATAGCCGCTGCGCACCAGCCAGATCAACAACAGCAGGGTGCCGCACACCAGCAGCAACAGCAGTGCCAGGCGGCTGGTGTAGGCGGCGGCCAGCTCCAGCGAAGCCCCCAGCAGAATACCCGGCAGCATGCTCAACGCCACCCAGCTCAATGCGGTGAACACAATGACCGGCATCGCCACCACCGGGCGCAGTCCGAATGACCCGGCCAGCACCGGCATGAACGATCGCAACGGCCCCAGATAGCGACCCAGAAACAGGCTCAGGCCGCCATAGCGCTGCAGAAAATGCTGACCCTGCTGGATGGTTTCCGGATAGCGGCGCAGCGGCCAGGCACTGAACAGATCATGCCGCCAACGTCGGCCCAGCCAGTAATTCAGCATGTCGCCCAGCACACAGCCGGCGCTGGCCACGGCCCATGCCAGCCAGCCATCGAGCTGACCCAGCGCAACCAGCGCACCGAGCATGAACACCAGCATCAGACCCGGAATCAGCACCCCGATCACGGCAAAACTCTCGATGCACAAACCCAGCGCCACCAGCACCAGCAACAGACCGGCGTTGTCGCCGGTCCAGTCCAGCAATAGCGCAGTCCAGCCTGATTCCATTTTCGCTGCCTGCCCAGCAGCGCTCAGTCTGGCGCAAATCTGAGCAATTGCTGGCGCTGGCGATTGACCTGCAGAGCAAACACATCCGGACGCGCGTAGTGCCCGCTGGGATCAAAGTTCTGGCGTTCCTCCAAGACCTGCTGCAGGCAAACTTCCTGCACCAGCAACTGCTCGCTGCCGGTCTGTGGCGGCAGCAGCCATTGGCCATCGGGACCGGCCACGCAGGAACCGCCATCGGCCAGCACCTCCGGCGCCTGATCGCGCAACAGCTGGGCATGCGGCAATGCCATGCCGATGTCCCCGGCACGCAGCACCGAGGCAACCGACACCACATATTGCCTACCCTCGCGGGCGATAAACCGGGTGCTGTCGCTGGTGTTGCTGGCACTGCCCGGCCACAGCGCAAAATGCAGGTTGGCGCCCTGTGCATACAGCGCCTGGCGTGCCAGCGGCATCCAGTTTTCCCAGCAGTTCAATGCGCTGACAGTAAAGCCGAACCAGTCATGCACGACCAGGCCATGGCCGTCGCCACTGCCCCAGGCCAGGCGTTCTTCGTAGGTGGGAACCAGTTTGCGGTGTACCGATACGATCTCACCGCTCGCATCGATGCATACGCGTGACGCGTACAGCGTGTGGCCGGCACGATCGCGCGGCCGCTCCATGATACCGATCACCTGAGCCATGTGGTGGCGCGCGGCCGCCTGGCACAGCGGCTGCAGATCACCGGCTTCAATACAGACCGCCTGGGCCAGATAGTGCGCATGCAGTTGTTTCTGCACCGCATCCTCAAACCTGCTGGCATGGGTGAACGACAGCCAGAACGGATAGCCCGGCAACCAGGCTTCGGCGGTGGCCAGAATCTGCACCTGCTCGGCAGCCGCCTGATCAATGATGCCCAGCAGTTTCTCCATGCTGGCCTGCCGTTGCAGCCAGACCGGGGCAAACTGCGCCAGCCCTACGCGCACCGTGGCCCCGGCACGCAGGCTGTCAGCGGCTGTGCTCATGGCTCCGCAGCCAATGTGGACTGCACATGGGAAAGAAAATCTTCACTGTCCAGGTAACCGATCACGCGCCGCTGGCGCAACTCGTTGCCGGTGCCATCGAAAAACAGAATGGCCGGCGGTCCGATCAGACCATAGGCCTGATACAGCGCCTTGTCGTCAGCGTCATTGGCGGTGACATCGGCCTGCAGCAGGGTCACCCCGGCCAATGCCTGCTGCACCGTGGCATCCTCGAAGGTGGTCTTTTCCATGCGCTTGCATTCGACGCACCAGTCGGCGTAGAAATCCAGCATCACCGGACGCCCCTGACCAAGCTGTGCCTGCAGTTCGTCCAGCGTCTTGATGCGCTCAAACGGCAGTGCTGCGGTCTCCGCCGGTGCGCCGGCAACACCCTGGCGCAAGCTGTGCAGCGGGCGCATCCAGTCGTCACCGCCGCTGGCAAAACCCAGCAGCTGCATGCCGCCGAACAGCAGCAGCACCACGCCAAGTGCTTTCCACAGGCGCGGCCAGCCATACGCCACCTGATCCAGCGCACCCAGATACACCGCGCTGCCGATCAGCAGCAGACCCCACAGCAGCATGATGATGCCACCGGGCACGACCCGTTCCAGCATCCAGATCGCCAGCGCCAGCAGGCCGACGCCGAAAAAGGCCTTGACCCCGTTCATCCAGGCGCCGGCGCCCGGCAACAGTTTGCCGGCGGAAACGCCGAAGATCACCAGCGGCACGCCCATGCCCAGCGCCATGGCAAACAGCGCGGTGCCGCCAAGCACAGCATCGCCGCTCTGGCCGATGTAGATCAATGCGGCCATCAGCGCCGGCGCCACGCATGGGCCGACGATCAATGCCGACAACAGACCCATGATGGCGACGCCGATCAAAGTGCCACCCTGCTGGCGATTGCTCATGCTGGCCAGCCGCGATTGCAGCGAGGCCGGCAGTTGCAGTTCGTAGAAGCCGAACATGCTCAACGACAACAGCACAAACAGGGCGCTGAAGCTGCCAATGATCCAAGGGTTCTGGAACGCCGCCTGCAGGTTTTCGCCGGACAGGCCGGCCACCACGCCAGCGGCGGCATAGGTCACCGCCATGGCCAGCACGTACACCACCGACAACAACAGCGCTTTGCCGGTGGTGATGTGCTCACCCTGACCGGCGATGATGCCGGACAGGATCGGCACCATCGGAAACACGCATGGGGTAAACGCCAGCAGCAGTCCGGCGACAAAGAACAGCAACATGGCGAACAGCGGGCGCTCGGCCAGCGTGGCCGCCAGCTGATCCTGCTCCGACAGCGTCACTCCGGTGTCAGCCGCAGTGCTGCTGCCGCTTGCCGGCATACCAGCGCCGGCAGCGCCAGCGGACACGCTGGCACCGGCTGTCGGCAACGGGGTGCCGGTCTGTGTATCGGTGTTCAGCGCCGGCAGTTCAATCCGGACCTGTCGCTGCATCGGCGGATAGCAGATACCGGCATCCTTGCAGCCCTGAAAATCGGCGGCCAGGTGTATGCTGCGCACGTCAGGATCACTGCGTTCCAGGCTGAGCGGGATTTCCACCTGCTGCTCGTACACCTGTACCGAACCGAAATGCTCATCGAATTTGGGCGTGCCCGGCGGCAGATTGACCAGCCGCACCGAGACCCCGTCCTCGGGCACGCTGAACCTGAACTTGTCCCGATAGAGATAATAGCCGGGGGCCGGCGTCATGCGCACCAGCAGGGTACTGGCGTCGGTGGCAATGGCTTCATAGGTGAACGCCTGCGCTGCCGGCAGGGCTTCATCCAGCAATGGCAGACCACCAGCCGAGCCGCCGCCCAGCAGGCTGGCCAGGGGATCACCATTGCCCGCCAGCGCATTGCCCATGCCTGCCTGTGCATCATCGAGCTGTGCATCGAGTTGTGTGTCGGCGTGCGTGTTCAGCTGCGGCAATGGCAGGGCGATGTTCAGCGTACTGCGCTGTGGTGGATAGCACACCCCGAGATCGGCACAGCCCTGATGACTGACCTGCAGGGTCAGACGTTCGGCGCTGGCGGGCAGCTTGACCGGCAACAGCACCTGCAAGTCGTTGCGGTAAGTCTCCACCGCGCCAAAGAATTCGTCTTCATAAGCCTTGCCGGACGGAATGTCGGCGCTGCCGAGACTGACCCCGGCATCCTCACTGGCAAACTTGAGGCTGTGCCGGTACAGGTAATAACCTTCGGCGATGTCCCAGCGCAGCCTGATCTGCTCGCGGCTGACGGCCTCGGCGCTGAGCGCAAACGCAAGTTCGGCATCCAGCAGTTCATCGGGATCAATGGCCCGCGCCTGGTTGCTGGTCAACAGCCACAGCAGGGCAAGCAGTAACCATGCCGATGGTCGACGCGGGCGAATCAGATCTTGCATAAGGCGGTTTCCTTGCATTGGTGATTTCATGGTGTTGGCAACAGCGTCTGCTGCAGCCACTGCTGATACGGCTGACTGACGGCATCGGCCTGCAGGGCGATGATCTCCGGCACTTCATAGGGATGTTGCTGACGCAACATCGCCTCAAGTACCTGCCAATGCTCTGCCAGCGTCTTGATGACCAGCAAATGTTCGCTTTCCTGACAAAGATTCTGTTCCCAGAAGAACATCGACGTCAGGCCGGGCACAATCTGTACGCAGGCAGCCAGTTGCTGCTGCAGCAATTCACTGGCCAGGTGCTCGGCGCAGGCCTGATCCGGACAGGTACACAGCACCAGCAGGGCCTGTTTGGTTTCGTTGGGCTTCATGGCATCACCGGATCCGCTCGCGGCGGGGCACTTTTTTGACTATTCTGACACAGACCACCGCACACCGGCTGCGCTGGCGCGTCTGTACAGAACGCAAATCGCTACAATAGCGGCTGCTAGGAAGTGGTCTGCGCATGAATCTCAAATCCCTGTTCGGCTGGTCGCTTGGACTGCTGGTGCTGCTGGTTGTTCTGTGGCAGCAGGATTACGCCCTGCTGTGGCAATCGCTGCAGCAGGCCGGCTGGCCGCTGTTGCTGGTGCTGCTGCTGGAACCGCTGCTGTGGCTGAGCCATGCGGCCGCCTGGCAGCTGCTGTTCCCGGCTGCACAGCGAGCCCGCTTTGCCGACACCTACTATGCCAGCGCCAGCGCCAGCGCGATCAACAACCTGTTGCCGGTGTTTGCCATTGGCGGTGATCTGGTCAAGGCGCGCCATCTGGTCAAGCGCGGCGTCAGCGGCAGCGCCGCCACCGCTGCCGGCATGGTGGATCTGAGCCTGCATGCGGTGTCCGCGCTGGTCTGGTCCTTGACTGGACTGGTGCTGCTGGCGCAGCTCACCGACGACCGCGAACTGTTGCTGGCCAGCAGCACCGGCAGTGTGGTGCTGGCGCTGGCCATCATCGCCTTCATTGCTGCCCAGTTGCTGGCCTCGCAGAGTCTGGCCGAGCGCCTGCAGCGGCGCTTCAGCCAGCGTGGCTGGAACGTGCTGGCCAGCGACACCGGACGCGCCCAGCTGGGCCTGCTGCGGTTGTGGCGACAGCCGGGCACGCTGATGCAGTCGGTGCTGTGGCGCCTGGCCGGCCGCACACTGATGGTGCCGGAAATCATGTTCATCAGCTGGCTGCTGGGTAGCGACATCGGTGCCGCCAATGCCGCCATGATCACCGGTCTGGTGATTCTGGTGAAAACCGCAAGCTTTGCCGTGCCGGCCCGCATCGGCGTGCAGGAAGGTGCCTTTGTCGCCAGCGGCCAGCTGCTGGCGCTGGCGGCGGAACCGATGTTTGCCATCGCCATCGCCATCCGTCTGCGTGAGACGCTGGCCTCACTGCCGATTCTGCTGCACTGGTACCTGCAGGAGTGGCGCAACGCAAGGATTGAACAAAGCGCTGCATGATTGCCACTGCGATCCTTGAAATGCCAATCCCAGCCCCCAATTTGGCGACATCGTCGTAGCGCAGGTCAACCGCCACCCGGCCACTGACCGCATCGACATAATCATGGAATCTGGTCGTGCCGCATGGCACGGCAGTTTTTGTTCTGTTTATTTGCTTTAGGAGACGAGCATGAAATTGCGTCCTTTGTACGATCGCGTCATCGTGAAACGCTTCGAAGAAGAAGAAAAATCAGCCGGCGGCATCGTCATTCCCGATGCGGCCAAGGAAAAGCCGATCCGTGGTGAAGTCGTGGCCGTCGGTCAGGGCAAGCCGCTGGACAACGGTGAAGTGCGTGCGCTGGCCGTCAAGGTTGGTGACAACGTGCTGTTCGGCAAGTTTGCCGGCACCGAAATCAAGATCGACGGTGAAATCCTGCTGGTCATGAATGAAAGCGACATCATGGCGGTGGCCGAGTAACCCCGGCTGCCTGAGCAATCTGCTGACACCATCCATTTACCAAACATAAGTTTTTGAGGAACATCAATCATGAGCGCTAAAGAAATCCGCTTTTCCGAAGACGCGCGTCAGCACCTGCTGCGCGGCGTCAACAAACTGGCCAACGCTGTCAAGGTCACGCTCGGTCCCAAGGGCCGCAACGTGGTGATCGAAAAGAGTTTTGGTGCCCCCACCGTGACCAAGGACGGCGTCAGCGTCGCCAAGGAAATCGAGCTGGAAGACCGCCTGGAGAACATGGGCGCACAGATGGTCAAGGAAGTGGCTTCCAAGACCTCTGATACCGCGGGCGACGGCACCACCACCGCCACCGTGCTGGCCCAGGCCATGCTGCGCGAAGGCATGAAAGCCGTCGCGGCCGGCATGAACCCGATGGACCTGAAGCGCGGCATCGACAAGGCCGTAATCAAGGCTGTGGAAGAAATCAAGAAGCTGTCCACCCCGGTGGTCGACAACAAGGCCATTGCCCAGGTCGGTACCGTATCGGCCAATGGTGACAGCGAAATCGGTGACATCATCGCCAAGGCCATGGACAAGGTCGGCAAGGAAGGCGTGATCACCGTCGAGGACGGCACCGGTCTGCAGAACGAGCTGGAAACCGTGGAAGGCATGCAGTTCGATCGCGGTTACCTGTCGCCCTACTTTGTGACCGATCAGGCTTCCATGCAGGTCGAGCTGGAAAACCCGTACGTGCTGCTGCATGACAAGAAGATCTCCAATGTCCGTGAGCTGTTGCCGGTACTCGAAGCGGTGGCCAAGTCCGGTCGTCCGCTGATGATCATCGCCGAAGACATCGAAGGCGAAGCACTGGCCACCCTGGTGGTGAACAACCTGCGTGGCATCGTCAAGGTGGCAGCGGTGAAGGCTCCTGGCTTCGGCGATCGCCGCAAAGCCATGCTGGAAGACATCGCCATCCTCACCGGCGGCAGCGTGATTGCCGAAGAAGTCGGCCTGACGCTGGAAAAAGCCACGCTGGAGCAGCTTGGTTCAGCCAAGAAGATCCAGATCACCAAAGACAACACCACCGTCATTGATGGTGCCGGTGAGACCAAGGCCATTGAAGACCGCGTCAAGGTTATTCGCGCCCAGGCCGAGGAAGCCAGCAGCGATTATGATCGCGAAAAACTGCAGGAACGCGTGGCCAAACTGGCCGGTGGTGTGGCGGTGATCAAGGTCGGTGCCTCCACCGAAGTGGAAATGAAAGAGAAGAAAGCACGCGTCGAAGACGCCCTGCACGCCACCCGCGCAGCCGTGGAAGAAGGCGTGGTGCCTGGTGGTGGCGTGGCGCTGGTGCGCGCACTGCAGGCCATCGGCAAGCTCAAGGGCGACAACGATGATCAGACCACCGGTGTACGTCTCACCGCCCGCGCCATGCAGGAGCCGCTGCGTCAGATCGTTGCCAATGCCGGCGGCGAAGCCTCAGTGGTCATCAATGCCGTGCTCGACGGCAAGGGCAACTACGGCTACAACGCGGCCACCGGCGAGTACGTCGACATGATCGAAGCCGGTATTCTGGACCCGACCAAGGTGACCCGCACTGCTCTGCAGAATGCCGGTTCCATCGCTGGTCTGATGGTCACCACCGAGTGCATGATCGCTGAACTGCCTAAGGAAGAAGCCGGCGGCGGCGCCCCGGACATGGGTGGTATGGGCGGCATGGGTGGCATGGGCGGCATGATGTAACGCCAACTGGCACCCTTGTTGAAGAACAAAGCCCCGCACTGCGGGGCTTTTTTGTGCGTGGCGAATCCCGCCTGGCAATCTGTGCGGCAATCTTGCGGAATCAATCTGCCAGCAATGTTTCGACCGGCGTGTGCGGCAGCAACACGCGAATTTCATCGTCTTCGCCCGTCATGGCGTGACGGATCAGCGCCAGCGGCATCCAGCCATACTGCAACAGGCGGTCATGAAACTCGCCCAGCACAAATTGCTCGCCCTGTTGCCAGCGTACATCGGCCAGCAGTTGCTGCAGCTGCAGATGACCGATGGTGTAGCCAATGCCGTAGCCGGGTGGTCTGCGTAAGTAGATTTCGGCATCCACTCTGGCCACGTTGGCATCCAGCCCCGGTGTGATCTGCATCCAGTACTCCATCACTTCGCGGGTGCTCATGCGATTGAGCTGCAGCATAACGTCACCGATGCTGCGCACCGCACGAAACAGGCCGAAGTTGTATATCAACTCACGCGTGCGTGGGCGCTGCGCATAGAAGCCGAGTTGCAGCGGCATCTCCTCCAGATACACCGCCCAGCCTTCCGCGCGCACGCCGTCGTACAGCTGCTTGCGAATCGGATGTTGCAGACGCTGACGCAGCATGCTGTCAAAGCGATGCCCCGGGATCACCGCGTGCCAGTGATCCGGCGACGGATCACGGAACTGGATGTGCTCCCAATAATTGGGTCCATCCGGGCGCACGATCCAGGGCGCATTGAAACCCATCTCCATAAAGTCTTCGGGTATGTAATCGGGCACACTGAGCAGCTGCTGGGACTCGATGAACGCGCGGACCTGGGCATCCAGTGTGCCAATGCGCTGCACATACTCGGCTTCGGATGTGGCCAGCTCCAGCTCGGGCAGATCGCGGTTGCGGTGCCGCTCCAGTGTGTAAAACGCGCGCAGACGATCCAGCTCACGGCGCGACATCAAAAGGATGTCATCGGCATCATACGGCAGCATTTTGACCTGCTGCAGATACCAGTCAAAGGCTTCTCTGCCAACGCCTGCGGCTGCCGTCATGCGCGGTCGCTGTTGTTGCAGCCAGTGCTGGAATTCGCGCACCGCGCTGAGCGCCGCCGTCACCGCCGGCACCAGTTCAGGCTGCTGCTCGTTGGCCCGCTGCAGCAGATCCTGATACCAGCCGATCACCCCGGCCGGCGGCTTCGACCGGCGCGGATGACCGTGCCCGACCCCATCGGCGTGATTGAGTGCATGCAGGGCCAGATCGGCATAATCGGCAGCGGCTTCGCTGAGATTGGTGCGTGCCTGCCGACTCAGACTGACGGTCTGCTGCAGACGCGACAGCAGTTGCTCCTGCTGCTCACCCTGTACCGGCAACTCGGTGAAGGCCACACGCAGCATGCGATCGGCGTACCAGCCCGGATCGCGGAACCACGGCCGCGAAACCTGTAACATGAAGTCCATCTCGTCCATCTGCGCACGCACGGCCAGGACGTCGGCACGTTGTCCGGGCGACAGTTTATCCAATGGGATCGCGGTGACCCGGTTCTGGAAGGATTGCAGCGCATCGACGCGCTGGCTGACCGACGCATGGTCGGGCACATCGTCGCGCAGCTTGTCGCGCCAGTCGATGAACTGGGCGTAGGACTCGACCAGCACCGGCAACGGAGTGTCCTCGGCAAGCGTGGCGATCGGCAACAGGATCAGGGTGGCCAGTAGCAGGGCACGCAGGGGTGTGATCATGGGCAATCCTCGGGTCAATGACGGGTACACCCTGCATGGTGGCCGAGCATGGGCGGCGGCATACGGGGAGATCGGCCAGCCTGCGACAGGGCGCAAGCCGGTCACGCTGAATGGGTCAGGATAACTCGAAACCATCGACGAAGAAGGTCTCTCCCAACCCGATATTCGGCACGCAGCCTGAATCAAAGGCACCAATTACATTGCCCCATTTCGTCGATGCCGTGTTGTTGCGGCTGTACTGGCCGAGGTACCAGGTCAGGCCGCCGTCGAAGTCGCTGGTGGCGCCGGTGTAATCGCCCCAGCGGTTCGCCTCGCCGGCGCCCTGAAATGACGTATACGCCACCTCGCCCGCCTGCAGCAACGCCTCGGGTTGCACTGTGCCGGGCGGGTCGGTCGCCAGGCGCCCGGTGAAGTAGACACCCGGAAACATCGTGGTATTGGTCTTGGTGTAGCCCAGCGTCAGATCGCCGCAGTCGTTGACGGCCGCGTCCGGGAAACTGCGGAAGTCGCCGTCAGTGCCGATGACACCGCCATCGACGAACGTGGCAGTGACCGGATCGATGGTCGCCCAGCGCACGCAGTTCACCGGGCCGCCGCCGGGGTTGCATGCGATCGTTTGCGTCATTGTGATCGTGCCGTTGCGGTACTCGGCGTCCTGCGGCCGGAAATCGTTGCCGGCGAGCAGCGTCGCGCCGTCCTGCGGCTGATCTAGTGTAGTGTCCTAAACTTAATCAAGAAATGTTATACTATCGGCATACTCAATGACCAACCGAGCCCAGTATGCCAGCACCTATAAAGATCAATTTAAGTAAAGATGAAATTAAACTGCTGAAAAAAATCATATCCAG
>JAHJQV010000044.1 GCA_018819105.1 Gammaproteobacteria bacterium | reverse complement strand
TGATCTACTGCAGAAAACCCGGATTGGGCCAGATTCTCCGATCTTCATCGTTGCATAGGCTCACTATTCGCCTCAAAAGATCGAAAAATCTGACTCCAACCGGCTTTCCTTCGCTACGATCGGTCAAATCCGACAGGCTCCTAGCATCTGGCAGCTTTGCGTCGCGCTGAAGGTGCCAAATAGTATGCAACACTACACTAGCTTCGTTCAAAGTAGAATCAACCAGACCCGGATCAGCAGCAGCATAACTGATTTGCACCATGAATTGATGTCTTCCAAGTCCTCAACCCACCCACGGCGCAGGGCGATCAGGCCATGCCAGGGCAACCGTGCGCGCAGTCGTTGCGGCCATGCTTGAGCGCATCACTGGCCAGATCGTGCTGCTGTGGATGCAACTCTCGGCACGTCTGCCGCAGCCGTTGGCACAGACCCTGAGTCGCCCCGGTGGGGCTGTGCTGCAGGCAGTGATGCGTCGTCGGGCAGCCGTGGTCACGGCCAATCTGCGGCATTGTTTCCCGCACTGGAGCGCCAGCGAGGTGGCCCAATGGCGGCGGCGCATGTTCCGTGCGCTGGCCTACAGTTTCTATGAGATAGCCCTCAGCTGGTGCCGTCGCGACAGCACGACTCTGCCAGCCTGCCAGATCAATGGCTTGCAGCACGTGCATCAGGCCCAGGCTGATCAGCGTGGCATTCTGCTGGTCTGCGGTCACTACACGACCATGGAAATCACCGGCCGGCTGATTGCCGAGCAGGTGCCGCTGCACGCGGTCTATCGTCCGTTGCGCAACAGGGTGCTGGAGCGGTTTCAGAACCGTGGTCGCGGTCGCTATACCAAAGGGTTGATCTCCAAGCGAGAGCCCGGACGCATTCTGCGTGAGCTGAAACGCGGTGGTGTGGTGTGGATGGCACCGGATCAGGATTTTGGTCCCGCACGCTCGCAGTTTGTGGATTTTTTCGGCCGCCCCACCGCCACGCTGAGTGCGGTATGGCGGCTGGCGCAGGCCAGCAATGCTGTGGTACTGACCATGCAGCCGCAGCGACTGGGTGATGGCTGTTACCGCATTGACATCGAGCCGCCGCTGCCAGCCGGTGATGCAGCGTCCATGCTGCAGAACATGAACCAGCGGCTGGAGGCCCAGGTGCGCCGACAACCTGATCAGTACTGGTGGCTGCACCGGCGCTTCAAGACGCGTCCGCAGGGCGTTACGGATCTGTATTCGTCCTGAATCAGTGGTTTGGCACGCCGATCTGAGCAGCAGCGTCAGGCGCTGGACTTGAGCCTGCTGCACTGCATGCTGCACCAGGCGGCACGCCAGCCCAGCGGCCCATCCAGCAGATAACGACGCAGCAGCAGGTCGCGCAACAGTGCTGCCGCAGGTGAGGCCAGCTGACGCCATGCTGCCGCCCGGTGCGGCTGCTGTTGCGCCAGCATGCGCGCATAGCCTTGCTGCTTGGCCAAGCGGCGGGCAAATGGCGCATCGCCCCAGTGCAACAGTTCATGCCGCAGCAAGGGTGTGCCCACTGCAGCTGTCGGTGCGGCATGGATCGGATGATTGGACAGGCGCACCTGACGCCGGTCAAACAGGCGCAGATGATCGGTGAGCCGCACCAGCGGCCCCTGCCAGCGTCCATGCTGTGCAATCGGCTCGCGCCAGGCCAGCCATTCCCGTCGGCGCAAGCGGTAGCCGGCACCCTGCAGCTGCTGGGCATCGCGCATAGCGGCGATTTCACCCTGCGCTGGGACGCTGAGCGCCTCATCGGCGTCCATTAGCAGGATCCAGTCGTGGCTGGCCAGATCCACGGCGCGCTGTTTTTGCGGTCCATAACCGGCAAAGCGCTGCTGCGCGATGACGGCATCGTGGGCCGCGGCAATGTCCAGGCTGGCGTCGTCACTGAAACTGTCCAGCAGCAGTATTTCATCGGCAATGCCGACGCTGGCCAGACAGCGATCCAGTGTGGCGGCATTGTTGTAGCTGGTGATAACCGCAGACAGCATGGTTACTGACGCAGTCGCAATGCCGCCAGCGCCAGCGCCAGCAACCACCAGATCAGCGTGGACATGAACGTGCCGTACAGCGAGTAATGTGTGTTGAACGGGAACAGGATCAGCAGCAGGGCAAAAAAGAACGCGCTGGCCTGCATTCTGCCGACAGGTTCCGCCCGCCACCAGGCGCGCAGCAGCAACAGCATGAACATCAGCAGGCCCAGCAGGCCGATGATGCCGCAGTCCGTCAGGGCCTCCAGCCAGAAGTGATGTGGATGACGATTGCCGCGCAGTCGCCCATCGACCAGACTGAGCTGCGGATCGTCAGCACCAGCGTATTCCGGATAGGCCTGAGGAAAGGCGCGCACGCCAACACCGTTGAGCGGGTGCTCGGCAATCATGCGCATGGCGGTCTGCCAGATCAGCCAGCGCTGTGTGGTGGCCGTTTGCAGGCTGTCGGGATCGGATTCCAGCACGGCCAGACTGTGCTGCCAGCGCTGCTGCACGATGTCAGATTGACTCGCCAGCCAGACCACGCCTGCGGCCAGCAGCACGGCCAGCAGCAGCCATTGCGGCCAGTGTCGACGCGGCCGGGAGCGCAGCACGCGCCAGCTGTAGACCAGCACGATCAGCGGCAGCAACAGCCAGCCGGCACGCATGCCGGCGAGCAACACCAGCAGCACGACGGCGACCAGACCGAGCACGAACCAGCCCGTCCGCGCCTGGCGCCAGAGGTACTCCAGCAACAGTGGCGAGAGCATGGCCAGAATGGTGCCGAAGTACCAGATCGCATTGCCAAACACCCCGCCCAGGCGCCGATCGTCAGCCGGCATGCCCAGCAGGTTGTGACCGACAGCAGCCTGCACCAGACCATCAATCACCCAGAAGCCGATGATCACCGCCAGGGCGCTGTGCAGCCAGTGCAGCTGACGCCGGGTTTTCAGCAGCAGGATTGTGCTCACCGCCATCAGCGGCAGGCGCAGCGCCGCCAGGCTCTGCGCCCAGCTCTTGGCCGGGGCCAGTGAATCCAGTGCCGACAGCAGCATGGGCACACACCAGGCCAGCCCCAGCCACAGCATCCACAGCAGGTCGCGGCGCAGGGCGGCATTGGTCCGGATCAGCTCACGCTGGTGCCACAGCAGCCACGGTGCGCTCAGCGCCAGCAGGGCCAGTGGCAGCTCCGACAGCCTGGCAAATGGCAGCAGCAGCAGAAAGCCCGCAAGCAGGATCACCGGCAGCAGCGCTGGCAACAAAGCCGGCGACAGGCGTGCTGAATTCATGCCTGCAGATCACCAGACGGCTGACGCAGCTGCGCATACACCGCCAGTGTTTTTGCCATTGAGGCCTGCAGACTGAAGGCATCGCTGGCCGCCACGGTCTGCGGATGGGTCAGCAACTGCAGCGACTTGGCCAGCAGCGTGTCCAGATCGTGAGGGGTGACCAGACCAAACGGAAACAGCTGCTGCAGCTGTTCCGCCGGGCCGCCCTGGTTCCAGGCCAGTACCGGCGTGCCCACGCTCAAGGCCTCCAGCACGGTGCGCCCGAAAGCTTCCGGTGGCTGATCCGAAAGGTTGTAAACGATGTCGGCAAGTGCATACCAGTCGGTCATGTCACTGCGTGCGCCGGTGAAGGTGACGTGTTGGGTGATATCCAGATCGCGCAGCTGCGCCTGCAGCCTCTTGATGTAGCCAGAGCCTGGACGGCCAGCGCCGACGATGACACCGTGCACATCATCTCGCTGGCTGAGCAGCCGCTGCAGCAACTGCAGAAAACTGGCATGGCCTTTCCACTGCGTCAGCCGTCCCGGCAGCAACAGCAGCCGTTTGCCCTGCAATGCTGGAAACTCTGCATGGGTCTGCTGCAGCCAGTCCGCAGAGGGCTGATGTTGGTGCGGGAAGCGGCTGCTGTCGACACCACCATGCACGGTGTGCACGCGCTGCGGATCAATCTGCGGATAGTGCCGCAAGGTATAGCGGCGCATGTGTTCGGACACAGCGAGCACGGCATCTGCCTGCGTCATCACCGCGCTGTAGCGGTTCACCGAGTAATGCCCGTGCATGCTGCTGACCAGCGCCGGCGGCTGCGCCAGGCCACGCATGGCCAGCCGCACGATCAGTGCCGGAAAGCGCGAATGCACATGCACGATGTCAGGCCGCTGCTGCTGCAGCCAGTGCCGCAGCTGTCCCACCATTCTGAGTGTGCGCAGGCGCTTTTTGCCAATCGGCCAGGCCAGGTGTGCGGCACCGGCAGCCTGTATCCGCGCAGCCAATGGTCCATCGCCGGCAATCACCGTCACGCGATGGCCTTGCGTCATGAGGTATTCGGTCAGTTCACAGGCGACCAGTTCCGAGCCGCCGATGCTGAGTGCTGCGAGAACCTGAACAACATGCACAATGTGCCACCTGGTTGCTGGACGGGGATAAGCGATCAGGAGGTCGGGACGGACATCAGTCGATCAGCTTGAACTCGGCACCACAATATGGACACTTGGCATGACCGGTTTTCTCGATCGGCAGGTACACCCGCGGATGCGCGTTCCACAACTTCATGTCCGGCATCGGGCAACTCAGCGGCAGATCGGCGCGGGTGACCTCGTAGCGACTGGCGGTGCTGGCATCGGCGAGTCTGCTGTTGTCTGCATCGGTAGCATGAACCACGAAGAACACTCCTTTTATGTCAAGATGGGCAAAACAACAGTGTCTGAAGACCAAGTGCTGGAATAGAGCGACACGTTCGATCGTCTATTGTAGCGAATGCAGGATCAGCCCGGGTAACCATGAATCAGAAGCATAGATCAGGGCCGTCAGAACAGGCCATTGGCGGCCACCGTCTGCTGTGGCTGGACGACGGCCGCATGGGCCACCAGCGACAGTGCTGGGCGCTGATCCGGGCGTTGCAGCAGCGTGCCGATTTCATCGTGCACCGATATCGCATGCCGCCACATGCGCAGTGGCGTTACCAACTCGGTGCCGGCTGGCTGTTGGACGATGAGCTGCGTGGTCTGCTGGGCTCGGCTCATGGCAGTGTGGTGGTGATTTCCGCAGGTCGCCGCGCTGCGGCCGTGAGCCTGGCCTGCAGCAGGCTGCTGGGTTCGGCATTTCGGGTGCAATTGCTGGATCCTCGCCGGCGGCGGCAGCGCTTTGATGTGCTGGTACTGCCTGAGCATGATGGTCGCGTGGGAGACAACATTGTCAGTATGCGTGGCAGTCTGCATGATCTGCGACCACAGCAGCTTCCGGCCTGGCGTCGTGCCAGCGCCGATCTGGGTCAGTTGCGCGGTCCACGCTACGGACTGCTGCTGGCCGGTGAACGGGAACAGAACGAGAGCCTGTTTCAGACCGCAGCCGAGGCCATGGTGACCGGCGGCAGCGTGCTGGTGAGCACATCACCACGGTTTGGCTCCTGTGCCGGCATGATCCAGCGCGCCGGACTGAGTGGACACCCCGACGTGCGCGTGTTTGGTCATGGCGGTACCGTGCAGACCGATGCCGATCGGGCCAGTTCGCTGCAACTGGTACTGGCCTGGTCTGATGTGTTCATGGTCGGCGCCGACAGCATCAATCAGCTCAATGAGCTGCTGGCGGTGCGCGACCAGCGACCGATCTGGGTCGCTGACCAGAAGCTGGGCAAACGTCATCAGCGCTTTCTGCAACCGCTGCTTGAGCAGCGTCTGGTACAGCCGCTGGCGGCGTTTTCATTGCCGCCGGAGCAAGTGCTCGACAGTCTGCCGCCTGACACCGACAAAGTGGCTGCTGCCGTCATGCAGCGTTTGCAGATGGCGTGATCATAGCTCGAAGCCCGCACGCCAGATGCCATCGATGGCGGCGGCGATGTCCGCCATTGCACTCGGTTCGACCAGACTGAGCTGGGCCTGGTTGCGTGCGGCCAGCAGCTGGGTCCAAAGACCCTGCAGCGCCTCGCAGGGCGCCTGCAGATCCGCAAAGCCAGTGGCCAGCAACTGCATCTGTGCCATGGCATTGGTGGGAATGGGGTCTGCCCCGGTATGGTTCCCTGGCTGGTCCAGGGGCCGCGTCAACAGCCAGTACTGCAGCAGAAACTGGATACGCAGACGGCATGCTGCCACGCTGTCTGCGGCCAGCGCATGCTCCTGGCACAGGCGTGCGTACATGTCCTGCACCGGCTGACGGATGCTGGCCGGTGCATGGGCCGGAGCGAGAATACTGTGCCGAACCTGTGCGAAGCGCTGCTGCAGTGTGGCGTCGGCACAGATGCAGCGGGCGCGACACAGAGACTGCCATTCCCACACCCAGGCATGCTGTTGCTGGTAGCTGGCAAATGCCGACATGCTGCTCACCAGCGTGCCGCTGCGGCCATTTGGTCGCAGCCGGGTGTCGATGGCGTACAGCCGCTGCCCGCCACCCGGGGTGGTCAGCCAGTGCATCAGCTTCTGCACCAGTCGGGTGGCCGCGTGCTCCTGCTCGCGGTCCTCGTCGGCATACAAAAACACCAGATCCAGGTCTGAGTGGTAGTGCATTTCTGCAGCACCCAGCGAGCCGAAAGCAATCACCGCCAGATTCAGCGTCTCGCCGCGCTGGCGTCGACAGCAATCCAGGCTGATGGCGATCACCGCCTCGGCCAGCCAGCTGAGTTGCTGCCTGGCCTGCAGACTGTCGATGTTGCCCAGCCATTCATTGCCGGCGATGCGGAACTGATAGGACTCTTGCCAGTGCTGCAGCTGTTGCCACTGCAGCTCGGCATCATCCAGCGCCTCGATGCCGCTGCGCATGCGCTGCTGCAAAGCTTCAGCCGAGGTGGCGAGATTGTCCAGCAACTGCGGGTCGATCAGATCATCCAGCAGCATGGGGTGGCGCTGCAGGCTGTGCACCAGGTAACCGCCATCGGCACACAGCTCGATCATGCGCTGCCGCGCCTGCGGCATCTCCAGCAGCAGCGCCAGGTAATTGCTGCGCCGGGCAATGGCAGCAATGATGCCCAATGCATTGCGGTAGGCCTGCTCGGGCGCTTTGCTTTGTCTGCAGGCATGCAGCAGCTGTGGCTGCAATCGCTGCCAGCGTCGGTGCGCACTGGCATCCACCAGCTTGCGCTCGATGCTTTTGTGCAGGGCGGCCAGATCGGCCTGCGCAAGACGGCTGTCATCCAGCACCGGGTGCGCGTGATTGGGCGCTGCTGCGGACTCGTTCCGGGATGGTTCTGAACCGCCCAGATGATCGCTGAACAGCGTGCTGACATGCTGCCGGTGCTGCTGCAGAGTCTGGTACAGCGAGGCCCAGTCCCGGTAGCCGCAAAACCCGGCATAGGCTTCGCGCTCGTCGCTGGCTGTTGGCAGCTGGTGCAGCTGGCGGTCGTCGCGCATCTGCAGTCGATTCTCCAGCCGCCGCAGTTCACTGTAGGCTGCATGCAGGGCATCGCATTCCGGCAACGCCAGATGGCCATGCCGGTGCAGCAGCTGCAGACTTTTCAGCAGGTTCGGATGCCGCAGTTCAGGCTCTCTGCCTCCGCGCAGCAGCTGCAGCGACTGCACCAGGAACTCGATCTCGCGGATGCCGCCACTGCCCAGCTTGAGGTGTTCGCGCTGATCCTGACGTTCGGCCTGACGACGGATTTCTGCGCGCATTTCACGGATGCCCTCGAACAGGCCATAATCCAGATAGCGGCGATAGATAAACGGCTGCAATGCATTCAGCAGTTCGTTACCCAGTGCACGATCCCCCGCCACCACGCGCGCCTTCTGCAAGGCAAACCGCTCCCAGTCGCGGCCTTGCTGCACATAATACTGCTCCATGGCCTGGCGCGACCAGACCAGCGCACCGCTGTCGCCAAACGGCCGCAGCCGGGTGTCGACACGGTACACGCGGCCGCCATCCTGGACCTTGTGCAGGCTGTTGCACAGCGCGCGGCCAAGCCGGTTGACGTAATCGTCGGCGTGCAACCGCCGCGGCCCGCTGCTGCGGCCACAGGCATTGTGCACGAACATGATGTCGATGTCGGAAGAGAAGTTCAGTTCAGCACCACCCAGCTTGCCCAGGGCAATGACACTGAAGCCAAACGCATTGCCGGCGCTGTCTGAGAGTTGGCCGAAGCGCTGCAGCGCATCGCGCCGATGCCAGTCCAGCGCCGACTGCAGGCACTGTTCTGCCAGCATCGAAAGCTCGCTGAGCGTCTCCTCCAGCCCGGCCTGCTGATTGACATCACGCCAGCAGATGCGCAACGCTTCGGTCTGTCGGTAACAGCGCAGTTGCTGATCCAGCAATTGCAACGTCGTTGTTGGTGCCGCCTCGGGCGCTGCCAGACCGGGCCGCTGCAGACGCCCGCTGTCCAGCAGACGCTGACAGGCCTGCGGCCAAAGCTTGAGACAGCGGCGTGCGAAGCTGGAGTATTCGGTCAGTGGGGTCCAGTCATGCATGAGTGCATGATAGTGCATCCGTGGGCAGATACGGCTGGACAGGTGGCCAGCCGCATCTGCCTGGTTCAGCGCCGCAGCAAGCGCTTATTCAAAGCCGTCGGCAAACACGAACTCGTCGGGATCCTCAAAACTGATGCGCGCCGGGGTGCCGTTGGCGATGGCGGTATCGACCACACCATCGCCGTTCAGATCCAGCTCGGCGGTGAGGAACACATCCTCAAACACCGTGCTGCTGATGCTGGTGACAAACAGACCCTGGCTGTCGGTGATGCCACTGCCCTGCGCCAGCTGTGCCGAGCCGGTGCTGGCGATCGTTACTGTCACCCCGGCAACCGGAGCGCTGTTACGGTTGACCAGACCAAGGCTGACGATGGCGCTGTCGGTGCCGTCAGCGAGCACGTTCTGGCGATCCACGCTGAGTACGGTCAGCGGGTCTGCCACGGCGACCACCCCATCGCCGGGCACGATGGCCACCACCACCGGATCGTGATCTGAGGCGCGGAAAGCATCCGGCTGGAAAAAGTCGGCCGGTTTGACCAGTCCGCCGGTGAGGTTTTCCTCGTTGTAGTCGAAGCCGACCAGTTCGTCGCTGTTGCTGTGC
Source organism: Gammaproteobacteria bacterium (assembly GCA_018819105.1). Taxonomy (GTDB): domain Bacteria; phylum Pseudomonadota; class Gammaproteobacteria; order Xanthomonadales; family Wenzhouxiangellaceae; genus JAHJQV01. The sequence continues at coordinate 5,009 of JAHJQV010000044.1, read as the reverse complement.
CAGTGGCTGGCATCCAGCACCTGCAGTGCCAGCGACTCGCTGGCTAGCGCATGATCCAGTGCCCCGGCCTGACCGAAGAAGGTGAACGAATAGGCCTCGTCGATGGCATCGAACTGCTGGCCGATATCAACCAGTCCGGCATCGGTCAGGGCGCGGATTGGATCTTCCTGGCTGTAGGCATTCAGATCACCCAGAATCAGATAATCGGGGTCGCCACTGGCGGTCGGATCCGTCGCCAGCCAGTCGGCCAGAGCCTGCGCAGCGGCAGTGCGGGTCGGGTTGAAGCAGGCCTGGCCATCGCCCTGATCGGCGTCGCCACCGGTGGCCCCGCCACAGCCCTTGGACTTGAGGTGATTGATGTCCACGGTCAGCACTTCACCGCTGGCGTTGAGCTGGAAGGTCTGCGCCAGCGAGGGCCGGTTCAGACTGCTGTCAAAACGCGGATCGACGCTGGCATCGAGAATGGCAAAGTTGCCCACCGGTGAGACCGCTGCCGGCTGATAGATCAGCCCGACCTTGATCGCATCGCTGCCGATGATGCCGGTATCAATAAACGCCCAGGTGCCGGGGTTGCTGGCAGCATTCAAGGCATCCACCAGCGCCTGCAATGAGGCGTTGGCGTTGTTCTCGATTTCCACCACGCCGATGATGTCGGCATCCATGGCCAGAATGGTGCTGACCAGTTTGTCGGTCTGGCGCTGCAGTTCGCTGGCGGAATCGGCACCGCGACAACCGTCATTACCGGCCGGGCCACAGATGGCTCCGCTGTCATCCAGCGTGCTGAAGAAATTGAGCACGTTCAGCGCTGCCACTCGCAAAGGTGTCTGCGGCAGCTGCGGACTGCTCTGCCGCGGGTTTGCGGTTTCCGCAAACACCAGTGGTGCGGTGGGCTCCAGCTTGTAATCGCCGAAGGTGAAGTTCATCACCCCGCTGAGACCACTGAGCTGATAGCCGTTGCGCACCGGGTTGCCGGCGTTGAGCGGAGTGCTGTCGTCACGGCCGACCACAAAAGGCTGCAGGTTGCTGCCATTGCGACCGTCATCGACGATCAGGCGGTTGCGATCATTGAGCGCCTGCTGAGTGTTGGCGTCGACACCGGGCAGCACGGTTTGCGTGGGCTGCAGCAGCCTGCCGTCCGACACGGTGAATTCGCCAAAGCGCACCAGGTCGAACTGGTCGGTCACAGTCACCGTCTGCGGCAGCACCACCGCCATGCCCTCGATGGCCTCCAGATCGGTGATGTCGGTCAGCGGTAGCGTCACCGTGGCCGGGGTGACGCTGGCACCACTGCTGCACACGGTGATGTCGCTGACATTGTTGATCTGGGTCAGTTCGAAGAATTCGGTGACCTGACCACGCACGCGCACGACATCGCCGGGCATAACATCCAGAGTGTTGTTGAACACAAAAATGCCTTCCGAGGTCAGCGCATCGGCATCGGCGTCGGCATCTTCCTCCTGCAGAAAAAACCCGCCCAGTTCACCAGGCGCCAGATTGGCGAAATCGCCGACCACCACGGCCTCCACATCGACCACGCTGGCGTCGGCCAGCGGGGTGGCAAAACCACTGCCCTGGATGTCATGAATGGGCGTTGTCGGCTCGCCGCACAGAAACGGCGGTGGCGGGTTGCAGTCCGACGGCTGGCCGGGAGAGACGATCGCCTCGCACCAGGTCACGGACAGGTCTTCGGAGGTTTCGACATGGCCGAGTGCGCCATTGCCGCCGCTCTTGAGCTCATTGCCCTCGCTGAGATCATCACGCTGGAAGCTGTTGCCGCTGGCATGTCCTGCCACGGCGACAACATCCTGGCTGGCAATGGCGGTGTCGGCCAGATAGCTGCTGGCATCGGCATCGGCATCCGGGCCGTCAATGCTGACGCCGGTCTTGTCCACCGCTTCCTCGCCGTCACCCCAGACCACATAGTCCAGATCGGTGACCAGATCGCTGGCAGCGTCCCATGCATACAGCACCACCACTTCACCGCTGTTGGTCAGACCGCCCTGGTTGTTGATCGAGCCGGGCAGTGCCTCACGCATGTCGGGCACAGCATCGGCTGCGGCGTCATCCTCAAACAGCTCGTAATCCGGCGCCACGGCGTAGGCAGCGATGAAATCAGCCGAGCCGGTCAGCGCGATGGTCTGATAGCCCCCCGGCGGGATGCTGGCGCCGTCCGGGAAACGTGCGCTGAAGTCGCCGAAACCACCACCGCCGGTGCTGGCCAGAATGCCAGTGACGATGTTGTAGTAAAACGCGCCACCAGTAACAAAAGTGGCATCGGTCAGATACACATCGCTCAGGTCCACGGCCACGCCATTCGGGTTGTGGATCTCAATGAACTCGCCAGCGGTTGGCGTGACGGCGATTTCTGACAGCAGCAGCGGCAGTGGACCACCGCTGACGCCACCGGTGAAGACCTGGCCGCTGTTGCAGTTGCCGAAGGAATCCGTCACCGGACCGGTCCAGGCAAAGTCCTCGGCAAACTGGCCGCTGCCTGTGAGTTGCAGCGACTGACCGACCGGGGTATTGCCTGGCTCAGCCACGCCAATGTCGGTGCTGGTCAGTCCACTGGCCGGGCCGTTGCTGGCGGTAAAGCTGCCCTCATAGCTGAGAAACTGCTGCACATTGCTGCCGGCATCCACCAAAGCCAGGCCATCCGGGCCGCCGTTCTGCAGGCCGGATGCCGCGACCGAGACGGTGCCCAGTCCATTGCACTGATCGGCCAGACTGCCACTCAGGTTCAGGGTGTTGTAGCTGGCACCACCGTTGCCGTTGTACAACACGATGCTCCAGCCGGTCAGGTCGGTACCCGCCGGGCCGGCCACTTCGATGGCTTCTCCGACATCGCCACCATCGTTGTCGTAATGCAGTTCATTGATGAACACACTGGTCTGGGCGAACACAACGCTGCTGCAACACAGCAACAGCCAGCTTGTGGCAAGGTTGACAAAGCGAAATACAGGCCGGCTGCTGGCGTGGGAAGCATGGGTCATGATGGTCCTCATCGATGGGAAACAGGTTGGTCTGGGGTTGTTCTAAAGGCTGCAGAATTATAAACAGCCCATGTGACAAAGTGACGACAGCAATGCTCGTTGGCGCTACTGCCACGTCAGGTCAGCTTCGAAGATCCGATCGGCTTCTTCTGCACCGATGGTATCTTGCAGGCGACCTAGCCCGCATTATTGATGAAACCGACTACTGCGATGCCGCCAATACCCGCATCTGCGGCGTTTCGCTCGGTCACGAATCCTCAACGTACTGTCAAGTACGCCTGCGGTTCGTTCGGTCGTGAAACACCACAGCTAGTGTACCCCGCCGGAAATACTGTAACGTTCAGCGAGTCGGAAAGCGCTTAGCCGCAAGGCATGGCTCGCAGGTCATGGCCATTCCATGGCCAAGAGCCATAACACAGCGGATGAGTGCTTTCCGGCTTGCCCTGCGGGAGCGCCCCTGAGGCTGCATTACGGCGTTGCAATCCTTGTCAAGGGCTGGCCATTCACTGCCCAGACACTACGATTCGCGTCTGTACTGCAGCCTCAGGCATGCTCTGAATGTCACAGTATTTCCGGCGGGGTACACCAGAGGCACTGGCAGCATCTCGCGACGTCGACTCATGAATAATGCGGGCTAGTCGGCGTCATCCTAGCGCGGTGATGCAGGGCGGGTAATTTGTGGCATACTTTGGCGGTCGTTGCGGTCGAGACAGACGCTGTGGCAGCCCAAACAACAACAATGTCGGAGGTTTTCATGTCACGTTTTGCGATGTTTGTCGCAGCACTTACTGCGGCGCTGATCGCTGGTGCGCTGCTGATACTCGAACCCATCTCCCGACCCGGGGCTGCATCGGCCCCAAGGGGCCCGGTTGGTTGGCAGCCGGCTGGTGATCCCGGTCCGTTACCCAGTGCAGGACCGATCCAGCCGCGCTTCGTCGACATCTCGACGCTGCCGCTGGCCAGCGAGGATCCGATCCTGGACACGCTGGTACCGCGCGGTGACGGTGGTCCGGACATGCCCATCAGCGAGGCTGAGGCCGAGATTCTGCGCCAGCAGGCGTTGAACCTGCCACCGCAGGCGCGCGTGCAGCACATCGAAACGCTGGGCCCGGGGCTGGCAGCGCCGGCGATCGACCGCAGCTTCGACTCGATCAATTTCGACGATGGCGGCAGCGGCGTGCCACCGGACCCGGAAATGGCGGTGGGCCCGAACCACGTCATCGCCACCGTCAACTCGATAATCGAGATCTACGACCGCGACGGCAGCATACTGGTTGGTCCGGTGCAATCTGACAGCTTCTTTGCTGGAACCCCGGGCTGCGCCGGCACTTTCGATCCGAACGTGCTGTATGACGAGAAAGAGGATCGCTTCTTCATCGGTTACGACAGTGGCACGGGTCCGGGCAGCGACAACGGTTACTGCATGGCGGTGACGCAGACCAATGACCCCACCGCAGGCTGGAACCTGTACTCGTTCGACGCCTCGTTCAATCCGGGTGACTTCTTCGATTACCCCCACGCCGGGATCGGTGATGAGGCCATCTTCATGGGCGGGAACATCTTCGGTGACACCTTCCACGCCGACGTCTGGGCAATCGACAAGTTCGCGATGTATGCCGGTGCACCGCTGCCGCTGCCGGTGCGTCACCAGCTGGATGAGACCGGTAACTCACCGGACACGCCGCAGCCGATGAATGCACACGGTTTCCTCAACGGCACCTGGCCAGAGGGCAATCTGCACTACATTCTCGCAGAATGTTTCTTTAACGGCACCGACATGTGCATCTACCGTTGGGAAGATCCGTTCGGTGCCGACCTGTTCACGCTGGTCGGCAGCGTAGACCTGAATACTGAAACCGGCGTTGTCGGCGGCTTCCCGCTAGTGTAGTGTCCTAAACTGCAGCATGAAATGCTGCGTTTTGACGAGCACGATTTACTTTCTCTAAGATGGTTTCAACTGATTTCGTCCAAGTAAATGGTTTGGGATTATCATTGTGTCGCTTAATGTATTCATAAATT
>JAHJQV010000043.1 GCA_018819105.1 Gammaproteobacteria bacterium | reverse complement strand
GACCAAGGAAGAACTTATCAACGCGGTCAACGCGGCACTCAGGAGCCTACAGAAGCTCCCAGACATCGTAGCGAGCTTCTTTCATACACCCACATGTTCCTATGCCGCTTTATGAGGCTTTACTTTTGTAGGTATTAGTAAGTGCAGCGCATCCGTCGCACCAACGCCTCGAGTTTGGTGGATGCGCTGTGCTTATGCACCCTACCTGCACGAATTTTTTAGCATGGTTAGCGCCCCCACCCCAACCCTCCCCCGCTCGCGGGGGAGGGAGTTCAGCCTTCAGCATCAGCATTCACTTCACCCCCGTGTGCTCTGGAGTGCAAATGGACATGCCCCTGCATGCGGGGAGGGAGATCAGCCCTCAGCATCAGTATCCGCCTCAGCCTGCGTGCATGCTTCAATGAACAGATCATTTCCGGCGGCAATGGTCAGATACCGGCGTAAACCTGCAGATCACCAAGGGGTTAAACAGCGCCTGGTGCCAGCCCTCCCCCGCGAGCGGAGGAGGGTTTGGGTGGGGGCCATTCACTCCGGGTGATGCATTTCACTGCGGGTGGGGCATTTCAATCAGCGGCCTGCGTTGCAAACGTCAATCGGCCGTCCGCCGAGGACACCAGCACCCGCTGTCCCGGCATCACCTCGCCGGCAAGGATCTTCTCCGCCAGGGGGTTTTCCAGCTCGGTCTGCACCGCCCGCTTCAGCGGTCGGGCACCATACACCGGATCAAAACCAACGCTGCCGATCAGATCCAGCGCCTGCTCATCCAACTGAATGTCGATGTCCCGTTCAGCAAGCCGCTTGCGCAAACGTGCAATCTGCAGCGCGGCAATCTGGCGGATCTGTGCCTGATCCAGCGCATGGAACACGACGATGTCATCGACACGATTGATGAACTCAGGCCGGAAGTGCCCGCTCACCACTTCCATCACCTCACGCTTCATGCTGTCGTAGTCGGCACCCTGATGCTCCTGGATTCGATCCGAACCCAGGTTGCTGGTCATGACGATGACGGTGTTGCGGAAATCCACCGTGCGGCCCTGGCCATCGGTAAGACGACCGTCATCGAGCACCTGCAACAGCACGTTGAACACATCCGGATGCGCTTTCTCGACCTCATCGAGCAAAATCACGCTGTAGGGCCGGCGCCGCACCGCCTCGGTCAGATAGCCGCCCTGCTCGTACCCGACGTAACCCGGCGGCGCACCGATCAGGCGTGCCACCGAATGCTTTTCCATGAACTCGGACATGTCCACGCGCACCATGGCGTCCTCGGTGTCGAACAGGAAATTCGCCAGCGCCTTGCACAGTTCGGTCTTGCCGACCCCGGTGGGGCCAAGAAACAGGAACGAACCATTCGGCCGGTTCTCATCCGACAAGCCGGCACGACTGCGACGGATCGCCGAGGAAACCGAGCGCACCGCCTCTTCCTGGCCGATCACGCGCGCGTGCAGTTCCTGTTCCATACGCAGCAGCTTGTCGCGCTCGCCTTCGAGCATCTTCGCCACCGGAATGCCGGTCCAGCGTGACACCACTTCGGCAATTTCCTCTTCGGTCACTTCAGTCCGCAGCAACTGGAAATCATGCTCCTCGTTGTCTTCCATGTCGGCGATCTGCTTTTCCAGTTCCGGAATTCGGCCGTAGGCCAGCTCCGACATGCGGCTGAGATCCTGCGCCCGGCGTGCGTTGTCCAGCGCGGCGCGGGCGCGTTCCAGCTCTTCCTTCAGATGGGTGGTGCCCTGCACGGCAGCCTTCTCGCCAGTCCAGATTTCCTCCAGATCGGCAAACTCCTTTTCCAGCTCGGCCAGCTCCTCATCGAGCTGATCAAGACGTTTTTGTGAGGCATCGTCGGATTCCTTCTTCAGCGCCTCGCGCTGCATCTTGAGCTGGATGATGCGCCGCTCCAGGCGGTCCAGCGCTTCCGGCTTGGAGTCGATTTCCATGCGGATGCGCGAGGCGGCCTCGTCCATCAGATCAATCGCCTTGTCCGGCAGCTGACGGTCGGCAATGTAGCGATGCGACAGCGTGGCGGCAGCCACCAGCGCCGGGTCGGTGATCTCGACGCCGTGATGCACTTCGTAGCGCTCCTGCAGACCACGCAGAATGGCGATGGTGTCTTCCACCGACGGCTCGCCGACAAACACTTTCTGAAAACGGCGCTCCAGAGCGGCGTCCTTCTCCACATACTGACGATACTCGTCCAGCGTGGTGGCGCCGATGCAGTGCAGCTCACCACGCGCCAGCGCCGGTTTCAGCATGTTGCCGGCATCCATCGAACCCTCTGCCTTGCCGGCACCGACCATGGTGTGCAGCTCATCAATGAACAGAATCACCCGGCCCTCCTGTTTGCCCAGTTCGGTCAGCACCGCCTTCAGGCGTTCCTCGAACTCGCCGCGAAACTTGGCGCCGGCGATCAGCGCGCCCATGTCCAGACTTAGGACGCGGCGATCGCGCAGCCCCTCCGGCACTTCGCCATTGACAATGCGCTGCGCCAGACCTTCCACAATCGCCGTCTTGCCGACACCGGGTTCGCCGATCAGCACCGGATTGTTCTTGGTGCGCCGCTGCAGCACCTGGATGGTGCGCCGGATTTCCTCATCGCGGCCGATCACCGGGTCCAGCTTGGAGCTTTCCGCACGCGCGGTCAGATCAATGGTGTACTTGTCCAGCGCCTGGCGCTGATCCTCGGCATTGGGATCGTTCACCGACTCACCGCCGCGAGCCTTGTCGATCGCCTGCTCGATGGCCTGGCGATTGACCCCATGCTGCTGCAGCAATGTGGCCAGTTCACCTTTGGCTTCCAGCGCCGCGAGCAGAAACAGCTCACTGGCGATGTATTGATCGCCGCGTTTCTGGGCAATCTTGTCACACAGGTTTAGCAGCCGCGCCAGATCGTTGGAGATGTTGACGTCACCGGCCTGACCACCGCTGACGCTGGGCAGCTGTTCCAGTTTCTCGGTCAACGCCGAACGCAGACCGGCCAGGCTCACCCCGGCCGACTGCAACAGCGGACGTATGCCGCCGCCTTCCTGATCCAGCATCGCCGATAGCAGATGCACCGGATCGATCATGGCGTGGTCACGCCCCAGCGCCAGGCTTTGTGCATCCGCCAGCGCGAGCTGGAACTTGCTCGTCAGTTTGTCCATTCTCATGTTGTGTATCCTCAAATAGCAATTGCCGATGCTGACACGAAGCAAAGGCCCGGCAACATCAGAGATGGCTTATATTTCGGGTCAAAATCGTACCTTACAAGCTGCCTGCAAGAGATCACTGCCGCCGCTCAGCATGGCCCTGCTGCAGAGATATCCACTGCCATCCAGCAAAGCACAGCCACTCAGATCTCTCCACTTCGCAGCATTGGCATGCTGCTGCGGTCGACATGACAGCCCTTTTGTTTCAACGAGTCAAGCAATGGTCAGGCTGCAATCAGACCAACCATCTGGGCTGTCATCCCGAGAGAGCGCAGCGAACCGAGGGATCTACAAATTCACTGCCATCCAGCAAAGCACAGCCACTCAGATCTCTCCACTTCGCAGCATTGGCATGCTGCTGCGGTCGACATGACAGCCCTATTGTTTCAACGAGCCAAGCAATGGTCAGACCACAATCAGACCAACCACCTGGGCTGTCATCCCGAGAGAGCGCAGCGAACCGAGGGATCTCAGCGCATAACTGCCGGCGGTTCAACCACACCCCGACCGTGACATCTAAAGCCAGCTGCTGCAGAATGCAGGCTGGATCAGCCAGCGCAACAACCATCACCATGCCAGAACCGCAATCATGAGTCGCAGCAGCGTGATCATCACCGTGGTGGTCTGCTACCAGATCGCCCTGCTGGCGATCGGCTGGTGGGCAACACGGCGCAATCTGGACAACACCGATTACTATCTGGGCGGCCGCAAGCTGGGCCCGGTAGTGGCCTCCCTGAGCGCAGCCACCAGCTCGTCTTCGGCCTGGAGCCTGCTCGGTGTCAGCGGTGCTGCCTATGCCTGGGGCGTGCAGGCAATCTGGCTGATTCCGGCAGTGCTGTCAGGATTTGTCATCAACTGGTTTCTGATCGCCCCACGCCTGCACCGCGCCAGTCACGCCAACCAGGCGCTCACGCTGATGGAGTTCATCAGCATCGACACCGGCAGCAGCGCACAGACAGGCAACCGGCTGATCCGGCAACTGGCCGCATTGATCGTGCTGTTCTGTTTTGCCTTCTACATCGCCGCGCAGTTCGAGGGTGCCGGCAACACATTTGCCCAGTTTCTGCCCATCAGCCCGGCACTGGCCATCGTCGTTGGTGCCAGCGTGGTCATGCTGTACGTGTTTCTTGGCGGCTTCTGGGCCGCCAGCGTGACCGATGCCCTGCAGGGCGTGGTGATGTTTGCCGTGGCGCTGTTGCTGCCGATTGCTGCACTGCTGGCTGTGGGCGGCTTTGCGCCATTGCTGCAGGGCCTTGCTGTCATCGGCGAGCCAGGTCTGCTGGCCATCGTCGATCAACCCACACGCTGGCTCAGCGTGGTGTTCGTGGCCGGGCTGTTTGGCATCGGCCTGGGTTACCCTGGGCAACCGCATGTGGTCAACCGCTTCATGGCACTGGAACACGCCGCCGACATTCCTCGTGCGCGCTGGATCTCGATTGTCTGGGCCCTGATCATTTTCTCTGGCATGGTGTTGCTGGGTCTGTGCGCACGGGTGCTGATCGGCGATCTGGACAATCCCGAAAACGCGCTGTTTGCCATCAGCGATGTGCTGATGCCCTCACTGCTGGCCGGCATCGTCATCGCCGCCGCGCTGTCGGCCATCATGTCCACCGCCGACAGCCAACTGCTCACCGCCGCCTCGGCGGTAAGCCATGACCTGCAGCAGCAATCCATGCAGCGGGCACGCATGGTGGTGCTGGCGTTGGGCATCATCGCTGTACTGCTGGCGATCTACTCACCGCGCTCCATCTTTGAGCGGGTGCTGTTCGCCTGGCAGGCCCTGGGGTCATCTTTCGGCCCCATTCTGGTGGTACTGCTGTGGCTGGGTCCGATCAAGGCCAACTGGAAACTGGCCGCCATGCTCAGCGGTTTTTTCGGCACCGTGGCACTCAGCTTTGTACAGGATGCCCCGGGCGATGCCGCCGAACGCCTGTTGCCGCTGGTGCTGGCGCTGGTGCTGGCGGTGCTTGGTCACATCCGGCAGCGGCCATTCAAATAGCGCATACCTACTCACAGAACCTCCCCCGAGCATTGTCGATATCGCTCGATTGTGTACTCGGTGTTGATCCCCATGCCAAAATTCTGCATGATGTGGCCGGTTATGCAGACCTCACCAACGACACGCAAACTCTACCTTGTCCTGATTGCCTGCTGCCTGCTGTCTGCAGCGATGGCTGCAGCACAGGATCGTTCCGATTTTCAGCCATGGGCGGCGATCGCTGCTGCCGGGCCAGTCAGCGACAGCTCTCAACTGCTGCTGTGGTTTGATGGCCATGCGCGCATGCGTGATGACGCCAGCAATTTAGGCGTGACCATCCTTCGCCCGGGGCTGGGCTGGCGGGTGAGTGATGGTTTGGATGTCTGGCTGGGATACGCCCGGGTCACCGGCCATGTGCCGGGACCGAACATCGATGAGGATCGCTTCTGGCAACAGGCCAGCTATCCCATCGCCACGGTATTGGGCGGCAGCCTGTCCGGACGCACACGCACCGAGCAGCGCTTTCGCAAGCAGGGCGACACCGGCCACCGTCTGCGTCAGATGCTGCGCTGGTCACGATCAATCGGCAGCGGCCCGTTCGCGGCAGTGCTGTCGGATGAGCTGTTTCTCAACATCAACGACACCATCTGGGGCCAGGCCAGCGGCTTTGACCAGAACCGACTGTTTCTGGGTGGCGCGGTGACAATCAGTGACAGCGCCCGCTTTGAACTTGGCTACATGCACAACCGCCTGCGCGGCGACCGCACCAACCATGTGGTTTCTGCTGCTGTGTTTTTTAGTTTGTAGTAAAGTTGTAGTATCTGTTTTGCTGGACTTGATATCACTCATGATGAAACGCTGGTAGTCTCAATCACTGACGATCGATTAAACCAGCGACAGGAATCCACCATAGACCATGCGACTGGCATCAAATATCAGTCTGTCAGGATCGGTTAACGGAGCGACCAGTTCTGCCATCTCTGGATCATTGGGAACCTGTTTGTTTGCCAAATCCCGAATCTCTTTAGAAGGGAACAAAACCCATCCAAACACGACCACTTCATCCTCTTTCAGATCCAGCACATCAATGAACGAGGAAAGCAAGCTCAGGACACCCATCACCCATAGCGATTATCCTACAACATTTTCAGACATTTGCCAAAAGCAAGCTCAGGACACCCATCACCCATAGCGATTATCCTACAACATTTTCAGACATTTGCCATAGCTTTCGCGCCATCGGCGAAAGCAAGCTCAGGACACCCATCACCCATAGCGATTATCCTACAACATTTTCAGACATTTGCCATAGCTTTCGCGCCATCGGCTGGTGCATGCTGGAGCCTGGTCTCATCAGGTTTAGCCATGACTCTGCCCCGTTCTGCCCTGGTTTCCGTGCAATCCACGCCTTACTATCACTGTATCGGGCGCTGTGTGCGCCGGGCCTTTCTGTGTGGTGAAGATGCCTACACCGGTCGCAGCTTTGAGCATCGGCGTGGCTGGATTGTTGAGCGTCTGGCGCTGTTGTCTTCGGTGTTTGCCATCGATGTGGCCGCTTATGCGGTGATGAGCAATCACTACCATGTGGTGCTGAGGATCAATGCCGATCTGGCTGCATCCTGGCCTGTGGATGAAGTGCTGTCACGCTGGTGTCGTCTGTTTGCCGGCAATCCCATTGTGCAGAGATACCTCGCCAATCCAGCCATGGATTCCGCTGAACTGGCCAAGGTCAATGAGTTTGTTGCTCTGTATCGCAGCAGGCTGGCGGATCTATCATGGTTTATGCGCTATCTGAACGAATCCATTGCCAGAATGGCCAATGAGGAAGACAACTGTACCGGCAGGTTCTGGGAAGGCAGGTTCAAGTCTCAGGCCTTACTCGATGAAGCAGCTTTGATAGCCTGCATGGCGTATGTGGACCTGAATCCGATCAGAGCGGGTATGGCCGATACGCCTGAAGAGTCTGAATACACCTCGATTCAGCAGCGGATTGCTGGTGCTCAGAGGATTGACAATGCCAGTACCGCAACGCGGGATGAGACTGAAGACCTGTCAGAGGTAATCCCCAGGCTGATGGGCTTTTCCGGCAGGCTGGATGACGATCAAGGCTTGCCCTGCGACTTGAAAGACTATCTGGAACTCGTGGACTGGTCAGGACGTGCGATTCATCCAGACAAAAGGGGAAAGATTGCCGACCATCAGCCGAAGATCTTGCAACGGCTGCAGATAGAGCCATCGGCGCTGCTGAACTATCTCAGTCACAAGGAAGACAGTTTTCATCATGTCATTGGCAGCAAAAGCTCAATTCGGGAGGCTGCGGCAAAGCTTGGCAGAACGTTTCTGCAGGGCATTGCTGCGGCTGATCGATTGTTTCCTCAGCGGATCTAGCTGAATCTGCATCATTCGATGTTATCGGCCTTGGCCGAGGTTTGGCTTGCCTGTGATTTGGTGATTACTACCAGATTGACCCTTTTTGACGACTATCAGCGTAAATAACCCTCCAAGTTTGTTGACGTCAGCAATGGTGGGCGATGTATCGGCTTCACTGCTTGGAGTGTGGGTGTCCGGCACCTAATGCTGGCGGGCTGCTAACCCTTTCCAGATAGCGGGCTTACACCGCTTGATCTACCACCGGCTTTGGCCGGCGCTCTGGGTGTCCAGCTTCTATCCTTCTCTGGGTGTCCAGCTTCTATCCTTTTCCCCTTCGCCCGGTTGGGCTCATAATATTCCTCTGGGCTGTTGCGATCCTCTACGGTCGATACACAAATGCGGGGCAGTAGCCTTTGCCGTCAGGCCGCGAGATCCGCATCATGGTCTGTGCGAGCTCTGTCAGTTCGAACATGTGTTCGAGCGCGGCGACGAACGACTTATGTCCACCATCTTTCCAGCTCTCTTCGAGCAAGCGGAGCATGCTCGAAAAGCTCGCTACGAACTTCTCGTTGGCCTCGCGCAGTTGTTTGGGGACCGCCAATCCGTAACCAGTGGGTGAGGCAGCAGCGAGCGTGAACACGGAGGGCTGCTGAAGCGGTTTGCCTCTCGTCAGCTTCTTCAGCTTTTCGTCCCAGATGAGCTCGACCGCAAGCACCATCGATTTGAAGCGATAATAGTGTGACAGGAACCGCGGATCGCGATTGAAAGGCACGCCGCTTGCCCCCTCGCCTTGCGAGGTAATGAGATTGATCGCCTCGCGAACGTCGTCAGCCTTCGTCAGCACTAACCACGAAAAGGGGCCTGCAACCTGGTGGCTTGGATCAAGATCGGGCTGCACCGTCTCGAATGCCTTCAAGAGCGCGGCATAGAACCTCCCGATTGTCTTGTCTTCGGAAGGAAATGTGTCTGCCGGTTCGCCAACGATCTCGACCGCAACTTCCGGGCGCTCGATCGTGAGGAAGGTCTTGAGCGCGTCTTGCCCATAGGCGAGCAGCTCGACCTCGAGTTTGGGGTGTACGCCAGCAGGCAACCGGCTGGGGTATTGCGGAACCATGTCGCCGGTCAGATTGGGTCGCTCACCAAGCGCGGAGAGGAAGTTGCACAGGATCGCTACATGCAGCATTTCCTCATGGGCGATTGCGCGGATCGATTTTGCCACAGGACCGGTCTGATCGATGATCGACCACAAGGCGATGAGATACGGTGGGACCGTCGCAAACTCCAGCCGAATGCCTTGGCGGATGGCTTGCTTCAGCACGTCCAGAGGATCCTCCGGAGGTTCTTCCGATCCGTCGCTATCGTCGCTCTTGTCGACCGGCGTTTCGACCGATATCGCATCGGCGGTCCTGAAAGGAATATCGATCGGCAGCTTGTTCAACGCCACCGCCGCACGACTGGCAAGATCCTCTCCTAACTCCGTCAGCCGGCTCCCCTTCTTTCCCTCCTTTTCGACTATCTCACTGACTTTGACCTTTTCCTCAGCCGGCTCAGCATTATTGGCAATGTCCTCCAGCATCTTGGTCAGAGTCTTGAGATCTTTGTGCTTCGTGGTCATCGCAAGCCCTCCAATGCCAAGTGCATTCCCAAGCGCAGCGAGAGAGCTGCGAGCGTCAATGTCGGGTTGACGGCGGCTGCATTAGGCAGGACCGCATTTGACGATATGTAGAGGTTCTCGATGCCGTGGACGGCGAGGTTACTGTCGACGACGCTGGTATCGGGGCTAATGCCCATCCGGCAGGTGCCCGAAGCGTGATCTCCTCGCGGATTCTCGGTCGAAAGGTCGTCTGGCGGTACAAAGCCTGCGGCCTTGAGGCCTCGCAGCAGTTCTCGCTTCACCTTCTCGACCGTCTTGTCGAATGAGGGGGGACTCCTGCGCGAGAAGTTGACCTTGGTTTGCGGGAGATTGAATGCGCCTTGCGCTTTGCCCAAGGTCAGCCTGTTCTCAGCATCACCGAACTCTTCGATAAAGGCATGCAGGCCCGCTTTGCGCGGTCCGCTCGCAACAGCATCGATTTCCTCGCGAGTCTTGCCTTCGATCATCATGCGTTCGAAATCGATGCGTGGCAGGCTGCGGTTGTTGAACACGAAGACCTTGCCTTCGGCCTGTCTTTCCGGTGTGTCCCAACTGCGTGACATGAGCGTGGGGAAGTCATATTCCTGGTATAACTTATCTGGATTTTCCGGCTTGGTCGCTTCGACCCGCATCATCAAATGCGTGACGACATATCGTCCGACCTGATCGTAGCGATTGCCCAAGCCGTTGGGCCATTTGGGCGAAGACGAAGCCAGCAGCAGCTTGGTGGATTCATACGTGCCGGCGCACAGGATGACCCTGGCCCCGTGAACCACTGACCAGTCTTGAGTTGTGCTGTCGAAATATTCGACGCCCCGCGCCCGGTGACGCTCGGCGAGAATGCGTCGGACAGGCGCATTGGTTTTCAGGACGACATTACGATGCTTTGGGTTGAAGAGCAGTTCGTCGAGCTGGTCCTGCGCAGAGTACCTAGCGCCGAGCGGGCAATATTTGCAGGTCCCCGTCGTCATGCAGCGTTTGTAACGGGCGATCGGTAAATGGCCCGGCGCAAGGTTGATGGCCGGGAAGGCCTTTTCCGCCAGCTCGGTTTCATTGGCTGACCACGGGTATTCGGGTAGTGGGAATTCACCGCTGCGCCAGGGACCGTCTTGGTTCTTGTTTGATCCTCCTACGCCCAGTTCCTGTTCGGCGAGCGCGTACCATGGCTCAAGCGTGTCGTATTGAAAGGGCCAATCCGCGCCGCGCCCCGTGTTGGTGCGGCATTGGAAATCCTCTTCCTTGTAGCGGAGGGACCATCCGCCCCAATGCATGGTCGATCCGCCATAGGCTCGCACCCGCGAACCCTTAAACCCCCATGGCGTGTTCCCGATCGAGAAGCTTTCCCGGTCTTCGCCTTTCTCATTATCGTAGGTCCACTCATAGGGCGTGTGCCGATCGAGGACGAGGTTCCACCAGCTTCGCCGATCGCGCGAAGGTATTCGACCACCGGCCTCGAGGATGAGAATCGAGGCGAGCGGGTTCTCTGCAAGCAAGCGATCGACAATTAGGGTCGCCGCGATCCCGCTTCCAACGAGGATATGTTCGTATTCCTGCGTCATTGCCTGGCCCTCGTTCGGACGGGAGCCCATTCGCGAAAGCGAGAACCTCCAAGAAAGCCCGTATAGTTTCGACCGGGCACGAGCGCTCTGAAGCCGCCGCAGGCGGTAAAGCAGCGGATGAAATCATTGGCGACAAAGTATTTCGCGTGCCGCAGTCGCGTCGTAGCCTCGCTCTCTTTGGTGACTATCGTCTTGCCATAGATCGTCTCTATGGCTCCGCTCGAACCAAGCGCATCTAAGAGCGCTTCGAACACTTTGGCAGCGTTGATATATTCCTCGGTGTAATCCGGATCGCCACTGCGCCGCGCCTGAAGCATGTCGAGCCATCTGCTTCTAAGCAGATCGATTGCGAAATCGAGTTGCCAATGTTCGGTGATGCCAACGAACATCTGCCAGAGGAGTTCGACCTGCTTCTCATTGGGGGGAGTGTCGGCTGGCCCCAACAGACTAGTCGGCACTTTCTCGTCCCAATACGGCGTATCCGTCATGAAAAGCCCCCTATCGTCTCAGAGTACCAACTCTATTGAGTTCGGATGGTAAGTCAAATACTTGAAGTAGCTCGGGACACCCTCATCCATAGCAATTATCCTACATCATTTTCAGACATTTGCCATAGCTTTCGCGGCATCTGTTGCTGCATGCTGGGGTCAGGTTCCATCAGGCTTAGCCATCGGCTCTCTGCTCAACCGCCAAAGTGGGCGTTGAATCCTCGCTGCGCTTCTCTTGTGAATGTTTTCAACTCGGCTTCTTTTACAACGACGGCAGCCATGCCCCAGGCTTTCAGTTCGGCTGCCAGTTTGGCAACGGGCATAGTTTGCGGCGCATACAGCTTTTTTGGCCAGGCTTTGTGTTGGGCGTATGCCGATTCCATCAGGTTTCTCAATTCGGCGACGGCGGTGTCCAGCGTTCCGGCCGGCACGAACTCGGAACCCAGAATGAACAGACTGGCTGCGTCCATCAGCGCTATGACGTCAAACTCACCGTCTGCTCCTGTTGAAATCGGTACCTGGTTCAGCTTGAACAGTAGCCACGCCTGATTAGGGGTGAACTGGGATGGTTGCAGCATTTGATGTCTCTCATTTTGCCTGTTTTGAACAGGATAGGCCAAGCTTGCCGATGATGCTGATTTGTGTGGTTGGACAGCACACAGAAGCTGTTCAGATTCTAAGCATTGCCGGATGCGCTGCGCTTATCCGTCCTACATGAAATTGCCAAACTGATGGTCTCTCGTACAGCCGGATGCGACGCGCTTATCCGTCCTGCATAAAATTGCCAAACTGATGGTCTATCGTAATGCCTGATGCACTGCATTTATTGTCCTGCCATGCCTCAACCAAGCTGTTGCGGCAGCCAGGTGGCCAGGGCAGGAAACACCGCGAGCAGGCCTAGCACCAGCAGCTGCAGCACGATGAATGGCAGCACGCCGCGATACAGGTCGCTGGTGCTGAGCTGTTGCGAGGCCACACCGCGCAGGTAGAACAGGGCGAACCCGAATGGCGGGGTGAGGAACGAGGTCTGCAGGTTGACGGCGATCATGATGCCAAGCCAGATCGGCGACACGCCCATGGCCAGCAGCACCGGGGCGACGATGGGCACCACCACATAGGTGATCTCGATGAAGTCGAGCATGAAGCCCAGCACGAAGATCACCAGCATGACCACCAGCATGGCGGTGAACACGCCACCGGGCAGATTGCCCAGCAGCTCGGTGACCACGCGGTCGCCACCGAAACCGCGAAACACCAGTGCAAACAGCGATGCAGCGATCAGGATCATGAACACCATGCTGGTGATCTGGGCACTGCGATAAACCACCTCGCGCCAGACGGTTTTGCTCAGGCGGCGTTTGATTGCGGCCAGTGCGGTGGCACCGACGGCACCGACAGCGGCGGCTTCGGTGGGCGAGGCCACGCCCATGAAGATGGAACCCAGCACCAGGACAATCAGCAGCAGCGGGGCCAGCAGCGTCAGCAGCAGCGATCCAAGTCCTGGCTGCTGCGGCCTGCTTCCTTGTGCCTCATCGCCTGCATTGTCCTGCGGCTCAGTCTGCCCGCCGGCCCCGCTGACCCTGGGTGCCAGCAGCACGGCATAGACGATGTACAGCAGCACCAGCAGCAGTCCGGGAATCAGCGCGCCGGCAAACAGATCGCCCACCGACACCGTTTGCGTGTTAAACACTCCGGATGAGATCTGCGCCTGCTGGTAGGCATTGGCCAGCACGTCGCCCAGCAGCACCAGTGCAATCGACGGCGGTATGATCTGCCCCAGTGTGCCGGCGGCACAGATACTGCCGGCTGCCAGCCGCGGCGAGTAGCCACGCTGCAGCATGCTGGGCAGCGCCAGCATGCCCATGGTGACCACGGTGGCACCGACAATGCCGGTGCTGGCGGCGAGCAAGGCACCGACGACGATCACCGCCAGGCTCAGGCCGTTGCGGGTGTTGCCCAGCAGCGCTTCCATGCTCAGCAGCAGTTCCTCGGCCAGTCCGGAGCGCTCCAGCATGCTGCCCATGAACACAAACGCCGGCACCGCCACCAGCGTCTGATTGATCATCAGACCATACAGCCGGTTCGGCAGTGCGTTGAGAAACGCCGCATCGAATGTGCCGGTGAGGATGCCGATGCCGGCCGCCAGCAGCGACACCCCGGCCAGCGTGAACGCCACCGGGTAACCGGCCATCAGCGCCAGCAGCAGACCGGCGAACAGCAACAGCGAGGGCAGTGCCTCCATCATGCGTGATCTGCCTGCTGCAGGTATTCATCTTTCAGGCGGATGTAATTGCGTGCCGAGTAATCCAGCATGTCCAGCTCGCGCGCGGACAGATCGCGCTTGTAGCGCGCCGGCGAACCCAGCCACAACTGCCCTGCCCCCACCTCGGTGCCGGGGCTGACCAGAGCACCGGCACCGATCATGGCATGATCGGCAATCCTGGCACCATCGAGCACAATCGCGCCCATGCCGATCAGCGTGCTGTCGCCAATGCTGCAGGCATGCAACACAGCGCTGTGGCCCACGGTGACGTTGGCACCGACAATACAGGGAAAGCCGCCGGGCGTGAACGGGCCGTCGTGGGTGACATGCAGCACGGCATTGTCCTGGATGTTGCTGCCGGCGCCGACCGTGATCGCCTCGACATCACCACGCAGCACTGCGCCCGGCCAGATAGACACATCGTCACCCAGCTGCACGCGGCCGATGACCACCGCTGCCGGATCGATCCAGGCCCTTGCACCGATCTGTGGCCACCATTCGCGGTAAGCGCGCACTTGGCTCATTTGGTTTCCTCCTGTCCGCCATTGCCGGTGCCGGCTGTGACAGTTATGCACAAACCCTGCGGGCGACAAAAAAACAGACGTTTAATCGACTATCATCAGAATCCGATCAAGATTGCAGACATAAGCCATTGATTTATATCGCTATAGCAAGCGATCAGTTTTTAACCAATCTGTCATAAACGTGATGACTGCAACGCTGGCGACCATCTCTCACAACTTTTCAACAGATTTATCCACAGCAATTTGTGGATGATTTTCATGCCGTTGCCGGTGTCAAGCTTCTGTGCCCGGCGCAAGCCCGTTACAATAACCGCTTCTATTGTCATACCATGCTCATGGTAGCACCTGCATAACGTGAAAGAAGTCATTCAAGAACTGCTCGGCCAGGCTTTGCATCAGCTGGTCAAAAAGGACTATTTGCCCGGCAAAGTCACCGATCATCCGGCTGCCGACATCGAGATCACCAATTGTCCCGATCCGGCCAAGGGCGATTATGCCTCAAACATTGCTCTGAAGCTGGCGAAAATCGCCGGCATGCCACCGATGCAGCTGGCCGAAATGCTGGTCGAGCACACCTCGCGTTCACGCCACATTGCAGAAATCCGTGCCGACAGCCCCGGTTTCATCAACGTCAAGCTGGCCGACAATTGCCTGTTCAAGCTGGTGGTGGACGTGCTGGAGGCCGGTGATCGCTACGGCCACAAGCAGCCGGAACAGCGCCAGCGCATCTGTGTCGAGTTCGTCTCCGCCAACCCCACCGGCCCACTGCATGTGGGGCACGGGCGCGGTGCGGCCTATGGCGCCACCCTATCGGCGCTGCTGGATGCTGCCGGTTACGATGTGCATCGCGAGTACTACGTCAATGATCATGGCCGACAGATGGACATTCTTGCGGTCAGCGTCTGGCTGCGTTATCTGGAGCTGTGCGGCGAGCAGGTCAGTTTTCCGGTCAGCGGCTATCGCGGCGATTATGTCTACGACATTGCCCGACTGATCCGCAACGAGCACGGCGACCACCTGCGCCACAACCGCTTCGAGGTCAGCGACCAGCTGCCAGCCGATGCCAGCGAAGACGGCAGCAGCGGCGACAAGGAAAAGCACATCGACGCGCTGATCAGGCGCGCCCGCGCACTGCTGGGCGAGGACGGCTTCCGCATCGTGTTCAAGTCGGCCTTGCAGGCCATGCTGGACAACATCCGCACCGATCTGGCCGAGTTCGGGGTCGAGTTTGACGAGTGGTTTGAAGAACACAAACTGGACCAGAGCGGTGCCATCGACGACGCCATCCAGCGCCTGCGCGATGCCGGACACATTTATGAGCAGGATGGCGCGCAGTGGTTTCGCGCCACGGAGTTTGGTGACACCCAGGATCGCGTGGTGATCCGCGACAATGGCCGCAAGACCTATTTCGCCTCCGACATCGCCTACCTGGAAAGCAAACTCAAGCGCGGTTTCAAGCCGGCGATCTACTCATTTGGTGCCGATCATCACGGTTACATTCCACGGCTGAAGGCGGTGGCGCAGGGGCTGGGTCACGACCCCGACGACATCGAGATTCTGCTGGTGCAGTTTGCCAACCTGTTCCGGGGTGGCGAGCGGCTGTCGATGAGCACCCGCAGCGGCGAATTCACCGAACTGCGCCAGCTGCGCGAAGAGGTGGGCAACGATGTGGCGCGCTATTACTACATCATGCGCTCGCACAACCAGCACATGGATTTTGATCTGGAGCTGGCCAAGGAAAACGATCTGGACAACCCGATCTATTACATTCAGTACGCGCATGCACGCATCGCCAGCCTGTTCCGTAAACTGGAAGCCGAAGGGGTGCGCTACAACCAGGCCATCGGCATTGCCTCGATCAAGCTACTCACCAACGATTACGAGCAGCAGCTGATTCGCGGACTGCTGGAGTATCCGGAAATCATCCAGTCGGCGGCGGAAAAACGCAGCCCGCACATCCTCGCCCACTTCACCCATGAACTGGCGCGCAAGCTGCACAGCTACTACAACGCCGAGCGCATTCTGGTGGACGATGAAAACCTGCGCAACGCCCGCATGGCGCTGCTCACCGCCACCGCCCAGGTGCTGCGCAATGCCCTGCGCATCATGGGCTGCAGCGCGCCGGAGCAGATGTAAGCTCATGGCCGCACGCCGCCAGGTAAAAAAGAACCGCCAGGGCGCGGGCTCCAGCTGGATGTGGTTTTTCTCCGGCCTGCTCAGTGGCCTGCTGCTGATGACGCTGGCACTGCAGTCCGGCCTGATCAGCATGCCGCGCAACCTGCAGCAGGCAGTGGATCGCAGCGAACGCGAAATGCTGGAGGAAGCGGCGATCAGCGGCAACCGGCCGGCAACAGATCGCAGCAGCGAAAGCGGCGATTACGATTTCTTCCGCATCCTGCCGGAACAGGACATCGTCGTTCCGCAAAGCGAAGTACTGCGCCAGGCCGATCGGCAGGCACAGCAGAACAGCACGTCGCAGGAGAACACCCGCTATATTCTGCAGGTGGCCTCGCTGCGTTCGGCAGCCGATGCCGATGCACTGAAAGCGCGGCTGCTGCTGCTGGGCATGCAGCCGGATATCATCAAGGTGAACGTCGACGGCGACACCTGGCACCGCGTGCGTGTTGGCCCGGTCGACGATGCCCGCGCTGCCAATGCGGTGCGCAACCAGCTGCTGGCCAATGGTTTTGATGCCATGATCATCAAGGCGCGATAAGCGTTTGCGGGCGGCATGACTGCGGTCGTCATGATCCGGGCGCGTCAGGCGGTTAACGGTATCAGAGGTGCATGTCACCAATGACGGTTCGCCTGCAAGCAGGCTCCTACAGTTCCCGCCGATGGTTGATTACAGTTACACACACACCTCTGAACAGCCGTAAGCCGGTAGGAGCTTGCTGGCAAGCGAAGCATTGATGTCTTCTGACAATGAAATGCCAGCGGGGACGCTGGCGCTCATGACCTATGTTCTGCCAACTGGGCATTGGCGCTCAAGAGCTTTGTTCTGCTAGCGGGTTAGCTGGCACTCCTGGACTTTGTCACGCCAACGGGCAAAGCCTGGTACTGCTCGGCATTGCCTTACT
The DNA here is from genome assembly GCA_018819105.1 of Gammaproteobacteria bacterium. Lineage (GTDB taxonomy): Bacteria > Pseudomonadota > Gammaproteobacteria > Xanthomonadales > Wenzhouxiangellaceae > JAHJQV01. Next base: position 57,111 of record JAHJQV010000043.1, on the reverse strand, counting down.
GCAGGTCCTCAAAACCATCGACAAAAAACACTTCCTGCAGTGGTGCCGTAAAGCGCCAGATGCCCTGGGTCTGGTCGATGGCATAGACATTGCCCTGCTCGTCTTCGCCGAAAGCAACCAGACCAAAGCCGAAGTTGACGCCGGTGTTGGTGGCAATTTCGGATTGCCAGACGCCCGGGCTGACTTCCTCGGCCAGCCAGATTTCGCCGGTGCAGAAATCGCCATAACTGTACAGCCCCTGCAGCGAGCTGACCGGCCCGCGATAACGATAACCGCCTTCGATGGAACAGCGACCACCGGTATGCTGGTATTCCAGAATGGCCAGCTCACTCGGGAAGGTACAGGGGTTGGTGGTGCCGGTGGCGTTGTTGCCTTCACAAGGATCCCAGCCGTAGTTGAGGCCGCCCATGGTGTCAAACGGTTCGAAATCGACTTCTTCCCAGACATTCTGACCCACGTCACCAATCAGCATGTCGCCGGTCTGGCGATCAAAACTGAAGCGGAACGGATTGCGCAGACCATAGGACCAGACCTCGTCGCAGGCGTTGTCGGGATCGCTACCGAGAAACGGGTTGTCGTTCGGGATGGCGTATTCCGCCGAGCCATCCGGGTCCGCCGCGCACAGCTGATTGCTGCCCGGCGGTGTGGTGTTGTCAACATCGATGCGTAGCATTTTTCCCAGCAGGGCGAGACTGTCGTTCAGGGACGCGCCGCTGCCACAGGCACCCGGCGGCACCAGACTGGCGGGATCCAGCGTCTGCGAGCGGTTGCAGGGGTCGTTGCCACTGCCACCGTCGCCCATGCCGATGTAGAGATAACCGTCGGGGCCGAAATGGATGTCACCACCGTTGTGGTTGGCAAAATCCTGCGTCACGGTAAGCAGCACACGCTGACTGGTGGCGTCGGCCACGTTTGCATTGCCAGCGCTGACCTGAAACTCGGCAACCACCGTGGTGCCGGTGGTGAACGGTGAGGCATTGGCGGCGGTGTAGTTGACGTAGAACAGGCCATTGCTGGCGAAATCAGGATGAAAATCCAGCCCCAGCAGGCCGCGCTCACCGCCACCGGAGGTGATGTTGAGACCGCCACCACCGCCGAGATTGATAAATGGCGTGGCCAGTACCGTGCTGCCATCCCAGATGCGGATGGCACCGGACTGCTCGACAATGAACAGCCGGCCACTGCCATCGCCGGCATGCCTTGCCGCCAGTGGTGCGCCACTCAACTGGCCACCGGTGATGATCTGCTCCAGGGCAAAATCGGCCGGCACGATGCTGCCGGCATGGCTGTGATCCGAGCCTACGGCCAGCAGGCCGATGAGCAGACCCAGTTTCATGCTAATGCTGAAATTCATGCTTGTTTCCTTGGTTGATTGCAGCCTTGTAACGGCTCTCCATGATTGCCGCGATCAGATCATTAATGGCAGACCATCACTGCTGGTGCTGATCAGGATGGCTCGGCTGCTGGTTCTCTTGCCTGCCAGGTTTTTCGGGCATGTTAACAACGCCGATGTGATGGAGTTGTAAAGGCCTGCATCCAAGCGGATAATCATCATTAAAAATGTTTTGACAAGCCATTGATTCAAGTGTACGATTATAGTCGTACTAACACGAGGTGCTAAAACCATGAAAACAAATACACGCCACATCATCACCCTCTCGCTGCTGGCTCTGCTGTTGTCAGCCTGTCAGTCTGCGCCTGTGCGCAACCCCGCTGACAACGTCGGCCAGATCAATGCCAGCAGTGATCCCAATGCCACCTATGTCAGTGCCGTGACGACCAGCAACCGCAAACGCGGCATCGACACGGTCTGGGTAAACATGCCGCGCGCCGAGCTCAATCGCATGCGCGCCATGGAGCAGCTGCTGGAAGAGGACGACCGGCTGGACGACGGCAACTGATCTGCGCTACATCTCCAGCGGATCCACATCCGGGCGCCAGCGCAGATTGCGCGGCTTCCTGATCTGATCCAGCGCGGCCAGCAACTGCGACAGGCTGCTGTGCAGCAGCCCGCGCTGTTCACATTGCAGCCACAGTTGATGCCGGTAGCGGCCTGCCTTGCGCTCCAGCAGGGCGGGGATAGGACCCAGCAACTGCACCTGACGCTGCAGCACCGGTTGCAGCCTGCGCGCGCAGGCACAGGCCTGTTGCATGAAAGCCTGCACGGCACGCAGGTCCGGCGCATCCACTCTGATCACGGCCTGATGCTGCCACGGCGGCAACTGCATGGCCTGCCGCTGGCTGAGCAGATCTGCGGCCACGGCGTGATAACCCTCGCTGATCAATGACTTAAGCAGCGGATGTTCCGGCTGGTGCGTCTGCAACAGAATGCGCCCGCGCTGCCGGCCCCGCCCGCAACGGCCGGCGACCTGAACCAGCTGCTGGGCGAGCTTCTCGGTGGCACGGTAATCGGCGCTGAACAGGGCCTGGTCGGCATCCTGTACCACCACCAGGCTGATGCCGGGGAAATGGTGCCCCTTGCTGATCATCTGGGTGCCGGCCAGAATGCATGGCTCGCCACCCAGCACCAACTCGCGCAATGTCTGCATGGCGTCGCGTCTGGCCATGTTGTCGCTGTCGATGCGGTGTACCGAATACGGGGCAAACTGCCGTTGCAGCAATTCTTCCAGTTTTTCCGTACCGGCACCGATGGCGCTGATGTCCGGCTCGCCACAGGCCGGGCAGTGTCTGGGTTGCGGCTGCTCCTGGCCACAGTGATGACAGACCAGCTTGCGTTGCCCGCGATGCCAGTTCATGTGCATGTGCCGATCCTCTACTGCGCAGTGGGCGCAATCGGCCGACCAGCCGCAGGCCGGGCACTGCAGCAATGGCGCGTAACCACGGCGGTTGAGAAACACCAGCACCTGTTGTTGTTGTGCAAGTGCCGACCGCACCGCCTGCACCGCCTGCTGGTGCAGCAAACCGTCACCGTCTGACTTGTCTGGCTGCTCACGCAGATCCAGCAGTCGCCACTCAGGCTCTGCGACATTGCCGAAACGCTGTTGCAGACGCACCCGCTCAAAGCGCTTTCTGTCCACATTGAACAGCGTTTCCAGCGCTGCCGTGGCGCTGCCCAGCACCACAGGAATGTCCAGCTCAAAGGCGCGTTTGATGGCCACATCGCGGGCATGGTAGGGAAACCCCTCGAACTGCTTGTAGGCATGGTCATGCTCTTCATCCACCACAATCAGGCGCAGATCAGCAAACGGCAGAAACACACTGGAGCGCGTGCCCACGACGATCTGTACCCGCCCCTGCTTGACCTGCAGCCAGCAGCGCGCGCGCTGCTGATCACTGCGACCGGAGTGAAACACCGCGACCGCAGTGCCCAGGTGCTGCTGCAGCTGCTCACGCAACTGCTGCACCAGTCCGATTTCCGGCACCAATAACAAGGCCTGACCACCCTGCTGCAGCAGACGTCGCATGGCCTCGATGTAGACCAGTGTCTTGCCGCTGCCGGTGACGCCATCCAGCAGCACACAGCGGTAGCTGCGGCGCTCACCTTCACGGTCGCCGCAGATCGCCTGCAATGCCTGCTGCTGTTCACTGTTTGGCTGCCATGCTGCTGGCGGGAATGTGGCTGCGACAGGTGCCGTGTCACTGGCCAGCATGATCTGCTCCACCAGGCCTGCCGCCTGCAACACGCGCCAGCTGCGCCGCCAGCCGGGCAGCGCCTGCTGCAGCTGATCACGGGTTCTGGGGGCTTGCTGCAGCAACTGCCACAAGGCCAGCTGTGCCGGCTTGCCCGCAAACGACGCGGCGCTTTGCTCACGACCGGCAACGGACAGCGCATATTGCTGGATCTGTTGCGCGGCAAGCAGGCGCAGAGCAGCGCTGTGCTGACGCAAGACCGTTGGCAAGGCCGCCTGCAGGATGTCGCCGGGAGGATGCTGGTAATAGCGCCAGCACCATTGCAACAGCTGCAGCAACTGCGCATCCAGGCGCAGGGCCGGCAGCGTGCTGTCAATGGGTTTGAGCTGGTGCTCGCTGCTGGCATGCAGTGCCAGCAGCACGGCGCACAATTTACGCGGTCCAAAAGGTACCCAGATGAGGTCGCCGGGACCTAGCGGCGACTGCTCGCTGCCGGCGTATTCAAAGGTCTGGCGCAGCGGGCAGCATACCGCCGCCTCCACCACGCGGGCAGGCACTGTGGTCACATTGGTTACAGGGGCCTGCGTGCGGTGAACAGACCTGGCGTGCTCTGCGGCCGGAGCACAGGAAAGTGGTACACAGTGGGCCGCAGCCCAGGCATCATCCTTCCGGTTGCAGGCCGCTGGCGGGCTTGGCTTCCAGCGCCGAGATCAAGGCGTCCTCGGCCGCGCTGGACGAATCTTCGGCCGCCGTCAGCAGATCAACCACCCGCGCACGATCGGCGAGCACACGGCCCTGCTGCTTGAGCAGGCTGACATCGGCGACAATGCGCGAAGCCTCATCCAGATAGACATCCACCTGCGACTGATTGTCGTCGCTGTCTTCACCATCAGCGTCATCGCTGCTGTCGGCGACGGGTTCGGCGGCCGGCTGCTCAGCGGCGGTCATGTTGCCGAATGGAATATGGCGAATTTCGGCCACGCTGGATTTGCGTTTTGCCTTGCGCTGTTCGCGTTTGGCTTCGGCCTGCTCCATTTCCGCACGGCGCTCGGATTCCAGCAGCGAGATGAACTGATCGTCCTTGTGCTTCTGGTACTCGGCAATGTCGTCGCGGAGAAAGCCGAATTCGGTATCGGACTGCATGCGCTGCTGATGCTGGGTGACCAGCTTGGGCAGCAACTGCTGATAGGCTTCATTGCTGCGAAAATCAGCCGGTTTGATCTGCGTCCAGGGCAGCGCATTGTCCAGCGCGCTCTCGCCATACTCATCCGGATCGTCGCTGGTCGGGAACTGGATGTCGGGAATGACGCCACGGTTCTGGGTGGAACCGCCGTCAATGCGGAAAAACTGGTGCATGGTGAGCTTGATCTGGCCATACATGCGCTGGTTCTGACCGCTGACATTGTCCAGATCAATCAGGTTCTGCACCGTGCCTTTGCCATAGGTCGGTTCACCGACGATCAGGGCACGGCCGTAATCCTGCAATGCGGCGGCAAAGATTTCCGAGGCCGAGGCGCTGTAGCGGTTCACCAGCACCGCCATCGGGCCGGACCAGACCACACCCGGCTCAAGATCCTCATGCACCGACACGCGGTCGCGGTTGTCCTTGACCTGCACCACCGGACCTTTGTCGATGAACAGACCGGTCAGTGTGGTGGCTTCGGCCAGCGAGCCGCCGCCGTTGTCGCGCAGATCAATGATCAGGCCATCGATTTTTTCACGCTTGAGCTGGTTCACCAGCTTGCGCACATCGCGCGTGCTGCTGCGGTAGTCTGGGCGGTTCTGGCTGTAGGCTTCAAAATCCAGATAGAAAGTGGGCAGATCAATGACGCCTATGCGCAGTTGCGTGAGCTTGCCCTCGGCATCCACATCCGGCACTTCCAGAATCGAGCTCTTGGCCGCCTGTTCTTCCAGCTGGATCTCGTTGCGGGTCAGAGCGATGTCCACCGCCGGCCCCTGCAGGCCGCTGGCTGAAGGCAAGACGTTGAGCGTGACCACGCTGTCCTTGGGACCACGAATAAGATCCACCACATCGTCGATGCGCCAGCCGACCACGTCCTGACTGTCGCCCTCGGTGCCCTGGCTTACCGCAACGATGCGATCGCCCGGCTGCAGGCGGTTGTCCATGTCGGCCGGACCGCCGGGAATGATCTCGCGGATGATGGTGTATTCGCCTTCCGTGCCGAGCAGGGCACCAATGCCTTCAAACGACAGGCTCATGGCGATTTCAAAATTTTCCGAGGCGCGCGGCGACAGATAAGAGGTGTGCGGCTCCACCGAGGACAGGTAGGAGTTCATGTACAGCTGGAACACATCCTGGCTGTCCAGTTCGGCAATGCGCTTGTGCAGATCGTTATAGCGCTCGGTCAGCGTCTCGCGGATGTCTTCGTCCGCCTTGTCGGTCAACTTCAGGCGCAGCCAGTCGTTTTTGACCCGCTTGCGCCAGTATTCATCCAGTTCCGGTTCGCTGCCAGCCCACGGGCTGTCGCTGCGATCGATCTGCAACTGCTCGGCCACGGTGAAATCGAAGCCTTCATGCAGAAAACGCAGTGCGGCAGCGGTGCGCTCAGCAACCCGCTTGCGATAGACGTTGAAAATCTCGAAGGCCGGGCCGGCGTCATCGCGACGCAGGTGATCATCCAGCGTGCTGCGATAACGGTTGAAGTAGTCGATGTCGGACTGTAGCAGATAGGCTCTGGATGGATCCAGCGCATCCAGATACTGGGTGTACATCTGCGCCGACAGCTCATCGTCAATGCTGGCCGGCTGATAGTGATGGCGACCGATGTGACGACGGGTCAAACCGCTGATCTGCCGCTGCTGCTCGGTTGGGGTGAGCAGACCCGGTGCCGGGTCGACGCTGCTGGTGACGCTGGCTGGCAGCATCAGCGTGGCCAGCAGGCCCGAGCACAGCAGCAACAGCGCGATGGTCAGCCGTGCAGCCGGCCTTGGTGCGCGCCGCCTGGCGCTCACTGTGAGAGGGTTGGCTGGGCTTGCCCACGAGACCGCGCTGTCCATGTCTGGTTTCATCATTGTTGCACCGTTAAAGCTGGGGATGTTTCGTCTGCCCGATCCTGCTCGTTCTGCTGGGACATTGCCATGGCATTGAAGTTGCAGAAAAAATTCGCCGTTGGCGTGCCGCTGGATGACACGCTGTCAACTACTATAGTCGATAACACAGTCACTGAAAACATTATCCGCCGCACAATCTGTGGATTCAGTCGCCAGCGTCAAGCCGAGTGTGGCCTGCAGACGATCCAGCAGCAGCTGCTGCACAGCAGTGATGTCGACACCGCGTTCGCCACGACAGCGGCGCAGATCGGTGACCTCAAGATCGCGGTAGCCACAGGGATTGATGCGCGCAAACGGTTCCAGATCCATGTCCACATTGAAAGCCAGCCCGTGATAGCTGCAGCCGCGCCGTATGCGCAGGCCCAGCGCAGCGATCTTGCGCCCATCGACGTAGACGCCAGGCATGCCATCGCGTCGCTCGGCGCTGACCTGAAACCCGGCCAGAGTGTCCAGCACGACCTGCTCCAGCGCCGTGACCAGCGCGCGCACGCCCAGCCCCAGCCGCTGCAGATCCAGCAGCGGATACAGCACCAGCTGACCGGGGCCGTGGTAGGTCACCTGGCCGCCGCGATCACACTGCAGCACCGGAATATCACCCGGCAGCAGCACATGCTCGGGCTTGCCCGCCTGACCCAGCGTGAACACCGGCCGGTGCTGCAGCAACAGCACATGGTCGGGGCTGTCGGCGTTGCGCTGGTCGGTGTAGGCGCGCATGGTGTGCCACAACGGCGCGTAGTCAATCAGTCCGTGCCGGGCGCTCAGGTCGGTAAACTGCACCATGCCTGCATGCGTGGCTGGCAACGGCGTGATCACAGGGCGACCAGCACTCTGGCATCCGCACTGAGAATGCGGTAAATGCTGTCCAGCTGCGCCTGCGACTGCGCCTGCACCACCAGCGTCACCGACAGGTAACGTCCGCTGCGGCTGGTCTGCTGCTGCAGCTGATCATGCTCTATGTGCTCACTGTGGGCGTCCAGCAATTGCAGCACATGCTGGCTGAAGTCGTCCGCATTCAGCCCCATCGCTTTGACCGGGAAACGGCATGGAAACTCCAGCGCGCTGCTGCCGGAGGTTCCGCCGTTGCGCTGCACATCGGCATCACCGCTGTTGCCTGATCCAGTCATCAATCATCCGCCCCGGTCGCTGCATCGCCGGCCCCCATCCACAAGCGCATGCCGTGCCACCAGCGCGTCATCAGTCCGGCCGGTGCCACATCGTCTGCTGCCTGCAGCGGATATTCGGCAATCACACTATCGGCCAGTAAAACCTGCAGACGGCCAACTTCGTCACCGGCTGCCAACGGCGCCAGCAGCGGTTGCTGCACCCGCACCACGGTGCGCACGTCGTCGACCTGGCTGCGCGGCACGGCGACGTGAATGTCTGCGGACACCTGCACGGCAACGGTGTCCTGTGCGCCCTTCCAGATGCGTAGCTGGCCGATTGGCTCCTGCCCCTGCTGCACCAGCATGCTGGTGAAAAAGCGCTGGCCATAGACCAGCAGTTCCAGACTCTGGTCATTGCGCTGCTGTTCGGACTCGGTGCCCATGACCACCGAGATCAGCCGCATGCCATCCTGCTCGGCCGAAGCCAACAGGCAGTAACCGGCGGCTTCGGTGTGACCGGTCTTGAGCCCATCCACACCGGGCCCAAGCAGCAGCAGCCGATTGCGATTGGGCTGCTCGATGCCACCATAGCTGAACTCACGCTCGGCAAAATAGCCGTAAAAATCGGGAAACTCCTGAATCATCGCCCGCGCCAGTCGGGCCAGATCTGCCGCCGTGGTGTAATGGTCCTCATGCGGCCAGCCGGTGGCGTTGACGAAATGACTGTCCTGCATGCCCAGTTGCGCAGCATAGCCGTTCATGACACTGGCAAACGCCGCTTCCGAGCCGGCCACGGCCTCGGCCAGGGCGATGCTGGCATCGTTGCCGGACTGCACGATCATGCCGCGCAGCAGGTCCTCCACCAGCACTTTGTCGCCGACCTCAATGAACATCTTCGAGCCACCCTTGCGCCAGGCCTTCTCGCTCACCGTGACCAGATCATCCAGCGCCAGCTTGCCCGCCTGCAGCTCATGAAAGACCACGTAGGCGGTCATCACCTTGGTGATGCTGGCCGGCTCCACACGGGCATCGGCATTGTGTTGCACCAGCACCGTTGCGCTGTTGAAATCCTGCAGCAGATAGCTGCTGGCACTGAGCCTGGGCGGATCCGGCAACGGCGGCTTGATGCGGCTGGCGGTTTGTGCGGACAGGCTGTCACACAACAGCCAGCCGAACAGGATCAGGGCAGAAAAGCGTAGGCTCGGTTTCATGTTTTTCCAAAGATTTAACTATATGGCCAAAAAAGCAAGCGGCCGTCAGCGCATGCAGACAAAGACCGCATTCGCCAACGCTTGTTCATGGCAGCGTAATGGGCTGGGGCCGGCCCAGACCCAACTGTTGGATGCGGCGGATGGCCTGTGCCTGTTCGTCGTCATTGCGATAGGGTCCGCTGCGCACGCGCCAGAACACCTCGCGGGCCGACTCGAAGCGGCTCACCATGCTGCTCAGACCGCTGCGACGCAACAGCAGATGGATTTCACGGGCGCGGTCACGGTCTTTCCAGGCACCGATCTGCAGCCAGGGTCGGAACCCGCCAGCCGCGGCCAGCGTGGTCGTGCCCTGCGGCGAGGTCAGCGCACGCACGCGCACCGGGGCGGTGCCGCTGCCCAGCATGTCCAGCTGTTTTGCCGCCGCATAGGACAAGTCGATGATGCGCTCATCGTGGAACGGCCCGCGATCGTTCACGCGCACGGTGACCTGCCTGCCGTTGCGCAGATTGGTCACCTCGACATAACTTGGCAGCGGCAGTTCACGGTGGGCGGCGGTGAACTGATACATGTCATACACCTCGCCACTGGATGTCTTGCGGCCGTGAAACTTGCGCCCGTACCAGGAGGCATTGCCGCGCTGGTCATAGCCATTGCTGCTGGGCAACACACGATAGGTTTTGCCCAGCACCGTGTAGGGTGAATGGTTGCCGTAGCGGCTTAGTGGCTCCTGCCGCGGGGTCGGCTGGCTGCCGATGCGGCCTCGATCCGAAGATGGCGGACCATCGCTGCCGGCATCGCGGGTATCCGGCCCGGCGCAACCGCCCAGCAGCAGCAGCAGCAGCAGCAAGGCTCGCCAGCCAGCTGTGTTCAAGGCTGCGCCACCTGCTGTGCCATCTGTTCGCTGTAGGCAGCCCGCAAGGACTGACTGAGCTGGGTCACTGCCATGGCATACAGGGGGCTGCGGTTATAGCGGGTGATGACATAGAAATTCTGCAACCCCAGCCAGTGCTGCTTGCCATCCTCTCCATCCAGCTCGATCAGGCTGGCGAGCCGTTCATCGTCCATGCCGGCGCTGATGTCAATGCCGTGCTCGCGCCACTCGGCGATACTGCGGCTGGGTTTGTAATTGCCGCTCGCCAGCAGATCCTGCGGCAATTCGCCAGCGGCATCGATGCTGACCGGAATGCTGATCGCCGCACCCGATTCCCAACCATGCTTGTGCAGGTAATTGGCCACACTGCCGATGGCATCCGGCAGCGAGCCCCATAGATCGCGCACGCCATCGGCGTCAAAATCCACTGCGTAGGCCTGGTAGCTGGACGGCATGAACTGCCCCAGTCCCATGGCACCGGCATAGGAACCGGTCAGCTCCATGATGCTTAACTGCTCCTGATCACTGAGCGCGAACAGATGGCCCAACTCGGAACTGAAAAATTCGGCTCGCCGGGGATAATAAAAGCCCAATGTAACCAGGGCATCCAGCACCCGATAGCTGCCAGTGTTACGGCCATAACTGGTTTCCACGCCGATGATGGCCAGAATCACTTCCGGCGCGATGCCATAGCGGGCGGCCACCTGATCGATCAGTTCGGCGTGTTGTTGCCAGTATCTGACACCGTCGACAACGCGGGTGCGGGTGAGAAAAATCTTGCGGTATTCATGCCACGGCTTGCCCTCGGCTGGCCGGGTGATGGCATCGATGATGCTCTGCTTGTATTCTGCCGCTGCCAGCGTTGCCCGCACCTTGTCGGCGTCCAGTCCGTATTCTTCCACCATGCGGGCAACAAAGGCATCAGCACCTGGATGCTGTTCCTCAGCCGCCAGCAAGCTGCTGGCGCAACCCAAGCAGATGATCAGCAGCAAACCACCAACAGACCCTCGGCGCAACCGGTGCAACATTCTTGTCATGACCAGATTTTCCTGTGTTTGTAAAGACTTAGCAATATACCAAAGCCGGCCGCCAGCGTCACCGCCGAACTGCCGCCATAACTGACCATCGGCAGCGGCACGCCGACCACCGGCAGCAACCCGGAGACCATGGCGGTGTTGACCACGACATAGAAAAAGAAGGTCATGATCAGGGCACTGCCAAGCATGCGCGCGAAGCTGTCCCGACCCTGCGCCGCCAGATACAGACCGCGCAGGGTAATGCCAGCATACAGCAGCAGCATCAGCGCCACCCCGAACCAGCCAAACTCCTCGGCGATCACCGCCATGATGAAATCGGTGTGCGGTTCCGGCAGGAACTCCAGATGCGATTGCGTGCCCTGTAGCCAGCCCTTGCCATGCCAGCCGCCGGAGCCCACCGCCGTCATCGACTGGATGATGTTCCAGCCCTGCCCCAGCGGGTCGCTTTCCGGGTCCAGAAAGGTGCGCACCCGGTTGCGCTGATATTCATGCAGCAGCGACCACACCACCGGCACTGCCGCCACACCGGTCAGCGCAGCGGCAAGCATGTAGCGCCAGGCTATGCCACTGAAAAACAGCACCAGCAGACCGCTGCCAGCAATCATGATCGCGGTGCCCAGATCGGGCTGCACGGCAATCAGTGCGCAGGGCAGCAACAGCAGCAGCAAAGCCGGCAGCACGCTGAACAGTCCTGGCGGCAGCTGCAACCGCGACAGCGTCCAGGCCAGCATCATCGGCACCGCCAGCTTGCTGGATTCAGCCGGCTGAAAACGCAGCACACCAAGGTCCAGCCAGCGGCTGGCACCGGTGCCGCTGCCCACCACCAGCACCAAGCCCAGCAGCAGCAGCATGCCGGCATAAAACCATGGTGACCAGATGCGCAGATAACGCGGATGCAGCTGGCTCAGCGTCAGCATCACCAGCAGGGCAATGCCGTAGCGAATCAGCTGCCGGTACAGCAGTGCCAGATTTTGCTCGGAAGCACTGTAAATGGCCAGCAATCCGGCCGCCATGAGCAACAACACCCCGGCCAGCAACCAGCCATCGACCCTGAACTGTGCCCACCAGCGCTGCGGTAAACGGCCACCCCGGGACTGCTCCAGCGCACGGCTCATCATGGTCGCTGCAGCCAGTTCTCAATCACCGCTCGGGCCACCGGCGCGGCCGCCGTGGAACCGCCGCCGCCGTGTTCCACCACCACCGCAACAGCAATGGCAGGTCTGGCCAATGCCCGGTCCCCACGGCTTTGGCCAGCTGGGGCGTAGGCGATAAACAGCGCATGGTCCTGCAGTTCGCGTTGATCGGTTTCCAGCAACTCCGCGCCCTGCACGCGACTGTAGACCTGCGCGGTTCCGGATTTGCCGGCCATGATGAACTGGTCGCTGGCCACAGCACGGGCGGTGCCGGTACTGGAATGCACCACATCCACCATGGCCTGCTCAACCAGTTGCCAGTGTTGTGGCTGCACCGGCTGACCGTTCAGCAGCAGCGCAGCCGGCGAGGCCGGCTCTGCGGGCGTGGGCGGCTGCGCGCTGGCCGGTCGCAATTGTGGTGTCGGCACCGGGGCGCGCGCTGCAAGCATGGCGGTGGCGTGCACCAGCTGCAACGGTGTCACCACATTGTAGCCCTGGCCGATGCCGGAGATCACCGTTTCGCCGGGGAACCAGACTTCGCCAAGGCGCGCCTGTTTCCACGCCCGCGATGGCAGCACGCCGCTGATCTCGCCATGCAGGTCGACGCCCACCGGCGCACCAAAGCCGAACTGACTGAGCCCGTCATGCAGGTTGTCGATACCCAGCCGGCGTGCCAGCTCATAAAAAATCGTGTTCACCGACTGCACAATGCCATCACGCAACACCACGCGACCATGTCCGCCACGTTTCCAGTCACGGTAGCTGCGTTCGCTGTTCGGCAGCCGGTACTCGCCGGTGGACACGAACACTTCATCGGCATCCACAGCCTGCAGCGCCAGTGCAGTCAGCGCGATGAACGGCTTCAGGGTGGAGCCTGGTTCATAGCCGCCCTGCAGGGCGCGGTTGAACAGGGGCCGCAGCGGATTGCTCAGCAGCGCCTGGTAATCGTTGCTGCTGATGCCGTTGATGAACAGATTCGGATCGTAGGACGGCGCGCTGTACAGCACCAGCAGCTCACCGCTGGCCGGCAGCATCGCCACCACGGCCCCGGCGCGATCCCCCAGGGCCAGCGCGGCACTGCGCTGCAGCTGCAGATCCAGACTCAGATGCAGGTTGTCACCGCTGATCGCATCCTGTTGCCGGATCACCCGCACGACACGGCCGGCGGCATTGGTTTCGACCTGCTGGAAGCCGCTACGGCCATGCAGCTGCGGCTCATAATATGCTTCCACCCCGGATTTGCCGATGTAGTTGGTGGCGCGGTAGTTCTGCCGATCCAGTGTCGCTTGGTCGGCGGCCGAAATGCGTCCGACATAACCCAGCACATGCGTGAACAGGCTGGCAAACGGATAGTAGCGGGTCAGATAGGGGGTGATTTCCACACCGGGCAAGCGAAACCGCTCCACCGCCAACCGCGCCACCTCCTGTTCGTTGAGGTCATAGCGCAGCACCACCGGGGTGAATGCCGGCTGCGCCCGCAGACGCTGCCGGAAGGTTTTCAGCGTGGCCTCATTCAGACGCACCCGCTGCGCCAGTTCCTGCAGCAGTTCATCCATGCTGCGGTCGATGCGTTCGGGCACGATTTCCAGCCGATAGGCAGGCCGGTTGTCGGCCAGCACCACGCCCTGGCGGTCATAGATCAGCCCGCGGCTGGGGGGCAGCGCATGCAGCCGCAAGCGGTTGTCGTTGGAGCGTGACACATATTGCTGGTACTTCGGCACCTGCAGATACCAGTAGCGCCCCGCCAGCGCGAGCATGGTCATCAGCACCACGATGGCCGCGAGCAGGCTGCGCCTGAGCAGGCGCGCGCGCAACTCATGGTCCTGCACCAGTGCCGGCCTGCTGCTGCGACCGGATGGATCGAGCATGCGCTCCTGAAATCGCGCTTTGCGGCGTCCGGCCATGATCTCAGTTCCTGCCGCGCTGACGCAGGTGACTGCGCAGCCGGTCCATGAGCAGAAACAGCCACGGCCAGACCGCAGCACTCACCAGCGGCTGCAGCCAGTATTCCCAGCCTGGCAGCATGCCACTCAACGACAATACCCATAGCTGCAGCACGCGGTCATTCACCAGCAGCATGAACACCACCAGGGTTTGTTGCGGTGCCGAAAAAAACTGGATGCGATGGCGAAACAACGACAGCAGATAGGCCATGATCAGCAGACTCAGTGCATGCTGCCCAAACAGTGTGCCGGTGAGCAGGTCCACCAGCAGGCCGATCACGAACACCATGCCCAGCCGGCGCAAATGGCCGGATTCCAGCAACCAGTAGATCAGCAGCAAGGCCACCCAGTAAGGCTTCAGCCAGGCTGGGGGCCAGGGCACGATCATCAGCACAGAGGCGATCAGCATGCTGAAAACCAGCAACAGGCGACTGCTGGCAAGTGGTTGCGTCATGACCATGACTACTGCACCACCAGCACCTGACTGGCCTCTGCCAGTGCCGCCAGCGGGCGCGCATGATAAATGCCGAAATGACCGTCATCGGCCGGTGTCCGGGCCGGCAGCTCGATCACCTCTGCGACCAGCAGACCGGCCGGAAAACGACCGCCGAGACCGGAGGTCACCAGCAGATCGCCGGGCATGAGATCGGCACCCAGCGGCAGATCCCGGATCAGCAGCCGCTGATGGTTGCCCTGACCATAACCGATCATGCGCAGTCCATTGCGCAGATTGCGCAGCGGAATGGCGTGATTGGCATCGCTGATCAGGGTGACGCTGGCGGCCAGCGGCGAGACCTCGCTGATCTGCCCCAGCAGGCCGGACTCATCCACCACCGTCATGCCCGCACGCACGCCTGCCGAGGAGCCCAGATTGATCACCATGCGGTGGCTGTAGGGGTCCAGATCGATGGCGACGATGTCGGCCAGTTTCACCTGCAGGCTGGTGCTTTCCACCGCCGCCAGCAGCGTGCGCAGGCGCTCGTTTTCCTGCTGCAATGCTTCATGCCGTAGCATTTTTGCGCGCAGGCTCTGATTGGCCTGCCGCAGATCGGCAATCTGCTGCAGTTGCGCAGAGCTGGCACCCAGATAAGCGCTGAGTCGCTGCCACTGTTGCTGCGGCCATTCAACCACCTCATACAGCGGCAGTATCACCTGCATGGCCACGTTGCGGGTAAAGTTCAGATAGTGACCACGGTGATCCAGTGCCATCAGAAACACGGCCAGAATGCCGTACATCAGCAAGCGCAGGGTATCGCGTTGATGCGCTTGCTGATGCTGGGTTTTATCGACCGCAGACACGCCGGTACCGCTTGCTCAGCAAGCGCGCAACGCCAGGGTGCTGAGCGGCATCAGTTGTTGGCAAAAAACTCACCACGATGCTGATCCAGCATTTCCAGCGCGATGCCACCGCCGCGTGCGACACAGGTCAACGGATCTTCAGCACTGATCACCGGCAGGTTGGTTTTTTCCATCAGCAGCAGGTCCATGCCCTTGAGCAGGGCACCGCCGCCGGTGAGCACGATGCCAGTCTCCGCGACATCGGCACACAGCTCCGGCGGGGTCTGCTCCAGCGCGGTCTTGACCGCATCGGTGATGCCCGACAGCGGCTCACTGAGCGCCTCCAGGATTTCATGTGAGGTCAGCTTGACATTGCGCGGCACACCTTCGGACAAACCACGCCCGGAAATGTCCATTTCCTGAACCGCACGTTCCTGCCAGGCACAGCCGATCTCGATCTTGATGCGTTCTGCGGTGCTGTCACCGATCAGCGTGCCGTAGTGGCGGCGCACATGGTTGATGATGGCCTCGTCGAAATGATCGCCGCCGATGCGCACCGAGTTGGAATAGACGATGCCATTGAGCGACAGCACGGCCACTTCCGAAGTACCACCGCCGATGTCCAGCACCATGGAGCCCTTGGCCTCATGAATCGGAATGCCGGCGCCGATCGCGGCTGCCATCGGTTCTTCGATCAGAAACACTTCACGCGCGCCAGCACCTTCGGCGGATTCACGAATGGCGCGCCGTTCGACCTGGGTGGAGCTGCACGGCACGCAGACCAGCACGCGCGGGCTGGGACGCAGCATGCGCGACTGATGCACCTTGCGGATGAAGTGCTGCAGCATCGCTTCGGTCATGGTGAAATCGGCGATCACCCCGTCCTTCAACGGTCGCACGGTACGGATATTGCCGGGGGTTCGACCGAGCATTTTCTTTGCCTCGGTGCCGACTGCGGCCACCGACTGCGGACCGCCCGGCCCCTTGTCCATGCGGATGGCGACCACCGACGGCTCATTCAGCACGATGCCCTCACCGCGCACGTAGATCAGGGTATTGGCGGTGCCCAAATCAATGGACAGATCATTCGAGAACAAGCCTCGAAACCATTTCAATGGCATGGGATTCCTCTGTATGGTTGGTTGTCTGCAAACCTGCGAGTCGACAGCATAGCCGCTGTTGGTGTTAGTGTTGCGTTAATGGTGTGCTACGAAGCCTGCGCTGCAGCGATCCGGGGCGTCATCGACGCGGCCGTCAATGCTGTAATATTCTGTCATAAAGATCAGGACGGCGGTCACGAAACAGCCCCCAGCCGGCGCGCAGCTCGCGCATGGCGGCCAGATCCAGCTGCGCTGTCAACACGGTTTCTGCAGCGGCGGCGGCGGCAGTGATAATCTGTCCCTGCCAGTCGGCAATGAACGAATGACCGTAAAAATCAATGCTGATGCCAGCATCGGTCTCGTTGCCGATGCGGTTGGCGGCCATCAGCGGCGTCATGTTGGCCCCGGCATGGCCGCACATGACGGTCTGCCAGTGCGGCCTGGAATCAATCTCCGGCTCTTCCGGCTCAGAGCCGATCGCGGTTGGATAGCAGAGCAGTTCCGCCCCCTGCAGTGCCATTATGCGCGCTACTTCAGGAAACCACTGATCCCAGCAGATGGCCACGCCCAGTTTCAGATAGCGTGTCTGCCAGACCGGAAACGCCTGCCGACCTGGCGTGAAGTAGTATTTTTCCTGATAGCCCGGGCCATCGGGTATGTGCGCCTTACGATAACTGCCAAGCACGCTGCCGTCCGCGTCGACCACCGCCACCGAATTGTAGAAACACTGGTCGTCGCGCTCGAACAGGCTCACCGGCAGCACCAGCTCAAGCTCGGCTGCAAGCGGACCCAGCACCTGCAGCAGGGGATGATCCTTAAGTGGTGCCGCCAGCTCGAAATAGCGCGGATCCTGCCGCTTGCAGAAATATTCACTGGCAAACAGTTCCGGCAACAGCACCACCTGCGCACCCAAGGAGGCCGCCTCGCGCACACCGGCCACCGCGCGCCGCAGGTTGTCGCTGCTGTCTTTGCCGCAGCGCATCTGCACGGCGGCTACAGTGATATTCGTCATGCTCCAGTATCTCCTGCCCGGTTAGCAGCTGGCATGCGGTCGTCGGCAATCGCCGCTGGCTGCTGCTGGGTAATGCAATGAATGCCACCACCACCGGCGGCAATGGGCAACGCCGGACAGCTCACCACCCGGCGCCCCGGAAACTGTTCGGCGATGATGGCCGCCGCATCGGCATCGACTGCGGGCTGGTCAAATGCCGGCACCAGCACGACATCGTTGGCGACATAAAAATTGACATACGACAGGGTCAGACGTTCACCATCTGACAGCTGGCGCGGTTGCGGTGCCGGCAAGTGTACGATGTCCATCTCCTGCGCCTGCAGCAGCCGGTCGGCCTGACGGCAGATTCCGGCGTCCGCGTCCGCCGTGTCCGGCATGTGCAGCAGCACCCGGCCCGCTGCTGCAAAACAGGCCAGCTCATCGACATGACCATGGGTGTGATCACAACTCAGACCTGCCGGTAGCAGAATGATCCGGTCCGCGCCGGTCAGCCGCTGCAGTGCTCGCAACAGCTCGTCGTGATCCCGCCCGGGGTTGCGACGCTGATCAAACAATGACTGCGCCGTGACCAGCAGCGCGCCGGCGCCATCGACGTGCACGGCACCGCCTTCCAGCACCAGATCGCTGCGCAGCAGTGGCACATCCAGCTGTGCGGCCAGTTGTGCGGCCAGTTCACGATCCTGCTGCCAGGGCCGGAAGCGATCGCCCCAGCCGTTGAAATTCCAGCTCAGGGCATGCTGTCTGGCGTGCGCATCAAACACGAAAGTGGGGCCGCTGTCACGCGCCCAGGCATCGTCGTAGGCCAGCGACAGCAGCTGCACGTCGCCACCCAGCAGTTGCCGGCACACTGCCTCGCGCGCCGCCGGCACCAGCATCAGCACCGGTTCGAATTCGCTCAGCGCATTGGCGACGGTGGCAAAGGCTGTTTCCGCCCGCTGCCAGCCCTCACCCCAGCTGTGGGCTTGCGGCCAGGCCATCAGTGTGCGCTGGTGCGGATGCCATTCCGGCGGCATCCACAGGCAGGGCTCGGCGATGGCGGTCAAGCCAGGCCTGCCGGTGTGCTGCGCGCAGACGCCCGCAGCAGCACCTCAGCCTGCCAGCGCCTGCTCTGCACGGACATAGTCATAGCCCAGATCCTGCGCCACTTCGGCGCAGGTAACCAGCCCCTGATGCACGTTCAGGCCTCGGCGCAGGTGTTCATCGGCCAGCAGCGCCTGCAGGCCATGGTCGGCCAGCCGCAAGGTGAACGGCAGCGTGGCATGGTTGAGCGCAAAGGTGGATGTGCGCGCCACCGCGCCGGGCATGTTGGCGACACAGTAATGCACCACATCCTCCTCGATGAAGGTCGGGCTGTCATGGGTGGTCGCATGCGAGGTCTCAAAACAACCGCCCTGATCAATTGCCACATCCACCACCACCGAACCGGGATTCATCTGCCGCAAATGCTCACGGGTGACCAGTTTGGGCGCTGCCGCACCGGGAATCAGCACGCCACCGATGACCAGATCGGCGTTGGCGGTGTGCTGCTGGATGCTCTCGGCATTGGAGTGCACGGTTTCAACCTGGCTGCCGAACAGCTCATCCAGATGCCGCAGCACATCCAGGTTGCGGTCCAGCACCACCACGCGGGCCCCCAGACCGACCGCCATGCGGGTGGCGTTGTAACCCACCACGCCACCACCGATGACAACCACCTTGGCGGGCGGCACACCCGGCACACCGCCGAGCAGCACGCCGCTGCCACCGGCGGATTTTTCCAGACAATGTGCGCCGGCCTGGATCGACAGACGACCGGCCACCTCCGACATCGGCGCCAGCAGCGGCAGTCGTCCACGGGCATCGGTGACCGTTTCATAGGCAATGCAGGAAGCCCCTGAATTAACCAGGTCACGGGTCTGCTCCGGATCCGGTGCCAGGTGCAGATAGGTGAACAGCAGCTGCCCGCGGCGCAGCATCTGGCGTTCACCGGACTGCGGCTCCTTGACCTTGACGATCATGTCAGCGCGATCAAACACGGCGTCGGCGTTGTCCAGAATGGTCGCGCCGGCCTGCTCGTAGTCGGCATCGAACAGGTTGATGCCGGCACCAGCGTTGTGCTCGATGAACACCTCGTGTCCGCGCTTGGTCAGCTCCAGCACCGCAGCCGGCACCAGACCGACACGGTATTCATGGTTCTTGATTTCCTTGGGCACTCCGATACGCATGCTGCACTCCGCTGGTTGGGCGGCAATGGTACGCACAGCATGCGCACCCGGTCTGCCACCGCACTGATTGGTATGTCAAACTATTGGGATCAGATGCGGTGGCCGCAATGATTTGCTCATGCAAGCCACAGCACATGAAAGAAATGAACCGTCGCACGGCTCAACAGCCTGCTATTTTAGTCAACCACAAGCGATTTATCCACGCATGCAGAAATCAGCGCAGAGCGACAGCGACAAATGGTCGCGCTACTGGTCCGACGGGCGCATCGCCGCCTGCATGGCCGATGCGGGCGGCAGCTATGGTGACCAGCTTGGCGAACAGTGGCGTCGCTGGTTCGAGCAGCTGCCGGAGTGCGCCCGGGTGCTGGATCTGGCAACCGGCAACGGTGCTCTGGTGCACCTCGCCCTGGCCAGTGGCAATGGCAGCCGTCTGCGCCTGGTGGGTGTGGATTATGCGGCCATCGAACCATGGCGGCAGTTGCCGGCGGCGCTCAGCGAACAGAAGCGGATTCGCTTTTATGGCCACACCAACATCGAGCGGATGCCGTTTGCCGCCGGCATGTTTGATGCCGTGGTGAGCCAGTATGGTGCCGAATACGCCGAGACCGGTGCCAGCATCGCTGAAGCGGTGCGGGTGCTGGCCCGCGGCGGTTGCCTGCGCTGGGTCTGTCATCACCGCGACAGCACCATTTACCGCAATACCTGCAGCGAGATCGAACATGCGCGCTTTGTGCTGGAACAGGCGCAGCCGGATCTGCTGCTGGCAGCCTTGCTGCAGCGCCAGATTGAAGCTGGCCGGTTCATCGAGCAATCGCATCAGCGCACCGCCTCGACCCCGCAGCGGCAGGCCCTCAACGCAGCTCTGCAGGCTTGCGTGCAACGGCTGCGTGCTGCCACCCCGGCTTCTGAATTCCTGGACATGGTGCTGCAGAACCTGGCCTACATCTATCAGCACCGCGAGCAGCACACGCCGGAACTGGTGTTACAGAAAGTGGCCGAGGTGCGGGTCGAGATGGAAGTGTTTCTCGGCCGCATGCAGGCGCTGGTCTCCAGCGCGCTGGACAACGACAAAGTGAACACCATACTGGCGCGGCTGGCCGCTCATGGGATGCACGCTGGCGAGGTGGAAATGGTGCACAAGCGCAATGGCGACATCATCGGTGTCGCCATCAGCGCCAGCAAGTCGACGCAAGCAGATTGAGCCGGATGCTGTCGGCAGCAGCACGCTGTCGCTGGAGCAGACGTCCGATCCTACGCCTGTTCAGCCGCAGCGACCACCAGCAGCGGACCCGCCGACACCACGACGCCACCAGGCTGCTCTTCGGTGATGGCAAAAGCCGCCGGCTGGATGATCGGCAACTTGCTGTTGATCGGCACAATCACCTCGCCGCTGGCGTTGACATTGAACACGCCGCCATCCACCGGATGTTCGTCGCGCTGCGGATCAACGATCCACAGCTGGTACTGGCTGGCAGCAGGGTCGTTCACCGGCATGTTGACCAGCCGCATGTAACCGCTCTGGGTGGCGTTGTTCCACACCACGTCACCACTGACCCCGGCAAAGCGCTGGTCATCGGGTGGCTGCCATGGAATCACCATGGTGCTGTCTTGTGCCAGCAGCGCCTGACGCTGACTGGCCGCATCGGGGGTGGACTGTTCCGGTGTCGGTAGCTGCAGCAGTTGCCAGCCGAATACCAGCGCCAGCGCGAAGCTGGCTGCTGCGGCATACCAGCCAAGCACTGATCCGGAGCCTTTGCCGGCAGTTGGCGGCGGGGTCACCGGCAGCGCGTGCACGCTGGCATCGGCATGCGCCTGGCTTGCTGACAGCTGATCCAGTTTTCTGGCATCGGCCATGGCCGCCAGCACCTTGTCCTGCAGCTGATCCGGCAATTCATCATCTGCCGGTGCAGACAGGCAGCGATCCAGGGTTGCCGCCGCCAGCTCCAGGTCTTCGGCAAAGCGGTCGGCTGACTCGACATCGACCGATTGCAGCATGGTTTGCAGTTCCAGTTTTTCACTGCTGCTGAGTCCCTGCACGGCCTGGTCGGCGAGCAGTTTCTGCATGCGCTCAGGCATCATGTGTTTGTCGTTCATGCCATCACCTCCCCGGCCTGCAGGCGCTCGCGCAGCAGAATCAGGCCGCGCCGTATGTGCGTTTTCACGGTACCTATTGGCATACCGGTGCGGGCGGCAATTTCCCCATGCGAATAACCATGCACCACCGACATACGGATGGCGCGCTGCTGATCCTTGCTCAATTCATTGAGAAACCGCCCCACCACTTCCAGTTCGGCCTCATCCTCTCCGCCATAGGCACCTGGCGCATCCAGTTCCACCATGTCATCAATGGAATCTGTGGCGGGTTGACGTTTGTTCCGGCGCAGCCGGTCGATCATGCGGCGGCGGGCAATCATGCCGACAAATGTGGTTTCCTTGGCGATGTCCGGATCGAAACGTTTGGCACTGCGCCAGATCTCGACAAAGATTTCCTGCATGGCGTCTTCCCGCTCCGCAGGCACGTTGCAGAATCTGCACACGATGGACCAGACCAGTTTTCGATACTGGTCGTAACACTCTCGATCTGCGCCCGGATCACCGTTGGCCATCCGTTGCAATAGGCTGGAGTCTGTCATGGTTTGAGATATCGGCCTCTGATTAGTGAACTTCTCACCGTGGCAGCGTGCGTCGTTACGCTGGGCTGCAGCCAGTATGGCATACAGACCAGAAAACGATGCTTGCATACCCCGCACATAATAGCCGCATGAACCAGTCATGGCAAAGCTCGTGGAGATGGAGGTTGGATTCTGCTTACCCGCATGGTGTTATGACTGTCGCTGTGGTGTGTATGGACGTCGAACCGCTCTCGGCGTCTTGATTGTGCATGGATTTCGGCACCACCGGCGGCTTGGTTTCATTTGCCTGTGCGTCAGTGCTGGACTATGATGTGACGTAACAGGGTCAATAAGAAACCATTCAGCGATGGCATTCACCTCAGCGCCAGGCATCCGCATTGTCACCAGCATCATGCTGCTGCTGGTTGTGACGGCAGGGTTTGCCCACACCGCCGGTCAGGATCAGCGCTTCATCAACTACGGCATGGCCGATGGCCTGCCATCGGAAATCATCTACGCCGTGACCCAGTCCGAGTCCGGCCACATGTGGTTTGGCAGTGATGCCGGTATCTCACGGTTTGACGGCCGTCAGTTCGAATCGGTACTGCTGGATCGCGGCGGCGTTGCGGCGGGTACCAGCGCCAACACCCACTCCGGTCGGGCCCGCTGGCTGCCGGGGGCTTCGGTGCAATACCTGTTCAGCCGGCACGGCAAAGTCTATGCAGCGCTGGAATCCGCCGGACTTGCAGTGCTGGATGAAAACATGCAAATGCTGGAACTGCTGACACCGGAAAACACACCAGCCATGCCGGCAGCGACCATCTGGAGCATCGCACCAGCCGGTCCGGATCAGCTCTGGCTGGGCTTCTCCGATGCCGGCCTGTACCGTTATGACGAACGGACAAAAAGCTTCACCCATTTTCCCTTGGCAACGCCGGCTGAGGAGGACAGCGCGGAAAGCGTCGAGAAGTCAAGCATTCTGTTCACTCACGTCGATGATCAACAGACCGTGTGGGTCACTGCGGTGGGACGCGGACTATGGCGCAAAGCTGCCGACGCTGAGCGCTTTGTACAGATCAGCCTGCAGCCTCCGGGGCTGCCGCAGCAGGCGGTCACCGCCATGCCCAGCTATATCTCGGCCATTGTGCATGATGAGCAATTCATTTATGCATTGAGCAGCACTCGACTTTTTGTCGTTGACCGACGCAATGCACGGCTGCATGCGGACATTCTCGTGAGCGAGCACCTCGGCCAGACAGCGACTGTAATGATATCGATGAGCCGGGACAGAGATGGTCATTTCTGGCTGGGCAGCCGCACCGGCCTGCACCGGGTACGCGTGAATGAGGCTCACGACGCGCTCATCGATTGGCAGCATTTTCGCCACTCCGCCGCCCTGGCTGACAGCATTGGCAGCGACCAGGTCTATTTCAGCCACATTGATCGGCACGATGGATTGTGGCTGGTCTCGATGGAGGGTGGCATCACTTATCGACCCAAAGGCTGGGAGGCCTTCAGCCTGCTGCGCCATAATCCACTGGCAGCAACCAGTCTGCCGGATGATCGTGTGCGCAGCCTGCTGGCCGATGACAAACAGCTCTGGATCGGCACTTACAGCCATGGTGTGATTCGCCATGATCTGCATGGCAACAACTACACCACGCCGACGGCCTTGCGCGAATTAACCAGAGACGATCAGCGGGCACATCGCATCAACGCCATGCTGCTGGATGATGAGCAGCGCCTCTGGCTGGGCATGAACAGTTACATCGTCAGCTATCGCGATGATGAGGGAACACGCATCAGCGCCAGCGAGGCCGGGCTGAATGAGACCTTCAGCAATCGCATCATCAGCGGTCTGTTTGCCACCGACCGGCGTCTGTGGGCGCGCTGGGATTCACGTTTCCTGATGTATTTTGACCCCCGGCAGGCACGCTGGCATGAGTTCGATCTGGCACCCTATACGACCAATGACAGCGATCAGTCCATCGTCGCCCATGCTGTAATTGATGATGGGGATTTTCTTATCGCCACACGCAAAAACCTGTTGCAATATGGTGCCGCATGTCACTGCATGCAGCCACTGCTGGATGCCGAGCAGCAAATCATCCAGACCATGCTGGTGGACGGGCAGCGCCTGCTGCTGGTGCTGGGCAATCGCTTGCAGGAGTATGCGCTGGATAGCATTACAGACAGCCATGCATCGCTGCAGCTGCTGCACAGCTGGGCTCTGCCAGCAGAACTGGGCCAGACCGGCATCCACAACCTGCTGCTGGAAGATCCGCAAACGCTGTGGCTGAGCAGTTCCCGCAGCATGCTCAGGTTGCAGCTGGATCGCAACAATGACTCGTATGCCATGCGCCAAATCACCCATTCTGATGGCCTGCCCGACATGGAGCTGGGAGAGCATACTCTGGTCAAACTGTACGATGGTCGCCTGGCGATCGCCGGCACCGATGGCGTGGCTTTGCTGCAGCCTGACGCCTTGAACGACAATCTGCCGGTGCCTGCGGTCAGACTGCAACAGCTGCGCAGCAACAAAGGACCATTGGCGATCACACCGGCGCTGCAGCAGAACGCAGCGGCAAGTGACCTGGCCGCAGACCCGCTGACCTTGCCGCATGACGAGAACACGCTGTTCATCAATTTCCAGACGGTGCTGTTCACCCACCGTGAACTGTTGCAGTTTCAGTATCGTCTGCTCGGCTGGGATCATGACTGGATCAGCAGTGGCGAAACACCACAGGCCATTTACAGCAACCTGCCATACGGGGAATACCGGTTTCAGGTGCGTGCGCGGCTGGGACAACAGGCATGGGGCCCAGTGAATGATCGCCTGCACTGGCGCATCCAACGGCCGCCCTGGCTGTCCGCTGCCGCCATCAGTGGCTACAGTGTGGCGGCGCTGATGCTGTTGACCCTGGCCTGGCACAGACGACGGCAGTACCGGCGACAGCAGCAGTCGCTGGCACTCGCCGGCGAGCGGCAGCGCTTCGCCCGTCAGCAGTCCGAACTGGCCACACAGCTTAATCGCAGCCTGCAGCCGGAACAGATCGCGCAGGCGATGTTCGCCAGCATCCATGCACGCATGCCGTTGCGCAGCATGCAGGTCAATTTTCAGGCCGACGCTCAGCGCTGGCACGTTTTCCCCGAGCAGCGGCCGGTCACCTACCTTGATGCCGGCAAACTCTACCTGCGGTTGCAGCAACAGGCAGACATCCAGCCGCTCAGCGACGCCAAGCTCGCTGAGGACAGCGAACATGCCAGCGCCTGGCTGATGCCGCTGGGCAGCCAGCAGCCATTCCACGCCCTGGCCGTGCTGTGGCCACTGCAGGCACCGGATCAGGAACAGCTGGGCTTCCTCCAGCTGGCCAGCAGCATGGCCGGCAGTGCGGTCAACAACTGCGAGTTGCTGCAGCAGGTGACGCAGCTGGCAGAAACCAATCGTCGTGCCAACGAGGCCAAGAGCGAGTTCATCGCCATGGTCAGTCACGAAATCCGCACCCCCCTGCATGGCCTGATGGGCATGCTGCACCTGCTGGAACAGCAAAGCGACGATGCCCAGCGCGCGTTCATGCTGAAACGGGTCAACCACTCCAGTGAGCAACTGCTGGTCGTATTGGACGACGTGCTGGACATCTCCAAAATCGAGGCGAAAAAAATTGAGCTGCGCCAGGACCTGTTCAATTTGCAGCAGTTGTGTCAGAACCTCGAGGATCTGTTCCAGGCCAAGGTCGACGCCAAGAACATTTATCTGATCTGCCTGCTGGCACCGGATCTGCTCAGCTGGCGTATCGGCGATCAGGATCGCTGCATGCAGATTCTCACCAACCTGGTCAGCAATGCCATCAAGTTCACCGAAACCGGCGGCATCGTGGTCAGCATGCGCATGGATCCACACGCAGATCAGCCGCCGCAGCAGGTGCTGTTTGAGGTGCATGACAGCGGCATTGGCATTCGCCGGGAAGATCAGCAGCGATTGTTCCAGCGTTTTGCACAGGTCGGCGAGATGACCTGGCAACGCTACGGTGGCTCCGGGCTGGGTCTGGCCATCAGCCATCACCTGTGCCAGTCACTGGGAGGTCAGCTGTCGGTGGTGTCGACACCCGGTCAGGGCAGCGTGTTTCGCGCCAGTCTGCCATTGCCCGTGCCCGCCGTGCTGCAAGGCATTGATCCCTTGCCGACAGTGCCGGACACGGTCGCATACATCGCCTGCGGCAGAGCCAGCGACAGCCTTGCCGCGCTGTTGCAGGGCATTGTCCGGGTGCAGGTGGTGGCCAGCCTGGCAGAAGCCGCGCACGTCCATGCCGCAGATGCACTGCTGCTGACCACATCGCTGCAGCTGGCCAAAGCCAGTCCGCTGCCTTGCGCACTGCTGCGCAGCAATCAGGACACGTCAGCGGTGCAACGCAGCGCTGTGACCACATTTGTGCTGCCCGGGCAGTGGCAGCAACTGCTGGCCTGGCTGCTCAGCCAGCAAAGCATGCGCCGCGTGGATCAGCGGACAGCGTCTGAACCCAGCCCGGGTCAGTGACCAGTATCAGTGGCCAGCCGTACACGCCTCGGCAGCCAGTGCGTGCACGGTTTCGATGGCGGTGGTGACACTGTCCGGATTGGTCTGCGGCAACAAGCCATGTCCCAGGTTAAAGATGTAGCCGGGCTTGTTCACCACCTTGCTGAAGCGGGCCCGGATGACCGGCGCAATCATGTCCTCATCGGCCAGCAGCGAGGTGGGATCCAGATTCCCCTGCACCGCCACACGTCCGGCGACCTGCTGCATGACGGTGTCGATGTTGGCGCGCCAATCCAGACCAATGCCATCGCAGCCTGATGCAATCATGTCTTCGACCTGGCTGTGACAGCCCTTGCTGAACAGCATCACCGGCAACTGCACGGCATGACGATCGCGCAGATCCTGCATGACCCGGTGCATTGAACGCAGTGAAAAATCGCGATAATTCGGCTCATCCAGCAGGCCGCCCCAGGTGTCGAACAGCATCAACACATCCACCCCGGCATGGGCCTGCTCCGCGAGATAGTCGGCGACCTGATGACTAAGCCGGTCGAGCAACAGCTGCACCATTTCAGGACGCTGCCAGAGCCAGCGCCTGGCGGTGGCGAAGTCGCGCGTGCCCTGACCTTCCAGCATGTAACAGGCCAGCGTCCACGGGCTGCCGCTGAAACCGATGATGGGCAGTTTGTTGCCGATTTTTTCGCGCATGGCACGCACCACATCGAAAACGTACTGCAGCTTTGGCATGACGCCCTCCACCGGCAGCGCATGAATGTCGGCATCATCGCGAATCGGCTTGTTGAACACCGGGCCTTCCCCGGCGACAAACTCCAGTTCCAGCCCCATGGCGTCGGGAATGGTGAGAATGTCGGAAAACAGAATCGACGCATCCAGCGGGTACCGGCGCAGTGGCTGCATGGCCACCTCACTGGCCAGATCGGCATTGCGACACAGATTCATGAAGCTGCCGGCTTCCGCCCGGGTCTGCAGATATTCCGGCAGATAGCGTCCGGCCTGACGCATCAGCCAGATGGGTGGCCGGTCGACCGGCTCACAGCGCAGTGCCTGGAGAAATCTCTGGTTTTCAATGGTCATGATTTTCGTCTTCCTGATTGCTTGAGTGTTGAGGGGGTGCGTGGGATGGATCGGGCTGGCTACACTCAGCATTGACATCCGCACCTTGCCTGGGCGCAGCCTGCAGATGATACTGAAAATGCTTTACCAGGCTGGCGCAATCGTGGTCGGGCGATATCACCGCCGCACCAATGGCGCGCGGCAACACCAGCGTGATGCCGCGCTGATCGGCTTTCTTGTCCAGCAGCATGGCGTTGGCCAATGCCTCTGCCTGCAGTCCTGCGGGCAGCGACAGATCAAAGCCGAAGCGCAGCAGCAGTTGCAGCTGACGATTGACCACCTCGGCATTGATGTCGCCGGCCTGGTGACTGAAACTGGCCGCCAGGTGCATGCCGATGGCCACGGCCTCTCCGTGCAGCCAGTGGGTGTAGGCGGTCTGTGATTCCAGCGCATGGGCGAAGGTATGCCCGTAGTTGAGCAGCGCCCGCCGGCCCTGCTCCAGGGTATCGGCGGCCACCACCTCCGCCTTGTGCCGCACGCAGGTGCCGATCATCGCGGTCAGTGATTGCGCATGACGCTGCAGCAGGGCATCGGCATGCTGCTCCAGCCAGGCAAAGAATCCGGCATCCATGATCATCGCATACTTGACCACCTCGGCCAGACCGGCGCGGTACTCGCGCTCGGGCAGCGTGTGCAGGGTATCGCTGTCCATGACCACCATGCTGGGTTGATGAAAGGCACCGACCAGGTTCTTGCCGCTGGGCAGGTTGACGCCGGTCTTGCCGCCTATGGCAGCATCGACCTGCGCCAGCAGGGTGGTGGGCAGCTGCACCACACGGATACCGCGCATGTAGCTGGCGGCGGCAAAGCCGGCCATGTCGCCGACCACCCCGCCACCCAGTGCCATGACCACGGTTTTTCTGTTCGCCTGCATACGCACCAGATGATCGACAATGCTTTGCCAGGTGGCAATCGTCTTGTGCTGCTCACCATCCGGCACTATGCAGGCATGGCAATCGATGCCAGCCGTCTGCAAGGACTGCTGCAGTGTGGCCAGATACAGTTCAGCCACCACATCGTTGCTGACAATGAGCACACCGTCGGCAGCCTGCAGCCCGGCAAACTGCTGCGGCTGTTGCAGCAGGCCGGGGCCGATGGTGACCTGATAGGCAAATCCCTTGCCGCTGACCTGGATGTGCTCAGTCATGCTGGACAACCGGGGCGACGGCGCTGCCAGCCTGTTGCTGCTGCAACAGGCGATGCACCCTGGCGGCCATTTTCGCCACGCTGCAATCACCGGAATCCACTTCCATGTCCGCAATGGCGGCGTACAGCGGCTCTCGCTCTGTGGCCATTTTCTGCAATCGCTGCCATCGATCCGGTGCCTGCAGCAAAGGTCGCGTCTTGTCGCGGCTGAGCCGATGCAATTGCCGTTCCAGTGTGATGCGCAGATAGATCACCAGGCCTGCGGACTGCAGCAGACGGCGATTGTCTTCGCGCAGCACGCAGCCACCGCCGGTGGCGATGACCACGTTGGACATGGCGCACAGTGTGGTCAGCATGTCATGCTCACGCTGGCGAAAGCCCTGCTCGCCCTCAATGTCGAATATGGTGCCGATGTCCACGTTCA
Organism: Gammaproteobacteria bacterium; assembly: GCA_018819105.1. Lineage (GTDB taxonomy): Bacteria > Pseudomonadota > Gammaproteobacteria > Xanthomonadales > Wenzhouxiangellaceae > JAHJQV01. The sequence goes on along the minus strand of JAHJQV010000043.1, from coordinate 27,727 downwards.
GATGCTGCTCAAGTTGCTGATCACAATCGAAAAACTGTTTACCCAGGCGGGCCGCAAGACGTTTTCCGATGGTGCTCTTGCCGCTGCCCATCGGCCCGATAAGGATCAGGTTCTGATTGGCAAGAAGAGGCTGTTTCAAGCGGTTCACTGCATCAATTGACCAGAACGCATTATGCCTGATTGCCGGCATTTGTTCAGAACAAGCGGCCCCTGCTGCGGTCACAGCAGGCGCTGGTCTATCAGTATGTTGTAACATAGCCGCTTGCTTACGGAAATACCGCCCCATGTTTAGATTTTTCATCCTGTTTGTTGTGCTGCTGGTTGGCCTGTTCGCGCTGGAAATGCTGGGACCGGTGCAAACCCATGTGATTACCCCGTTTACCGCCGGCATCGCCAAGGTCAGCGCCTTTCTGGTGCAGTCATTCGATTCGGACGTGCTGGCCCAGGGCAAGGTCCTGCGCAGCATGAGCAATGGCTTTGCGGTGGAAATCCAGCCTGGTTGCAATGGCGTTGAAGCGCTGATCATTCTGTTTGCCGCCATGTTCGCGTTCCCGGCACCGATCAAACACAAGCTGATCGGCTTCGCCATCGGTTTCGTCGCCATCCAGCTGCTGAATCTGGTGCGCATCATCAGCCTGTTTTATCTGGGCCAGTGGGACATGACCTGGTTTGAGTGGTTTCACCTCTACCTGTGGCAGGCGCTGATCATACTGGATGCACTGGTGGTGTGGCTGATCTGGTTGCGCATGCTGCCGCGCAGCCAGGCTGGCGATGACAATGGTGACGGCGGTGGCGACACAGACGCTGCGGTGGCTGCGGCCTGAAACCCGACCTGAAACCCGGTCAGATATCCATACTGCCAGGCATGGCCCCATGACCGACTCACCACGCCTGCTGATTGCCGGTTCTGGCCGGCTCGGCGCGGCACTGGTCAAGGCCAGCGCTGCAGCCGGTTGTGGCTACCACATCAGCACCCTGAACCGCTCTGCAACAGAGCTTGCCGGGGCCACGCACGTGGTCGCTGATCTGGGTCGCAGTGCTGACCTGCTGGCGCTGGGACAAAACCCGTTTGACGCGTTGATCTATTGTCCGGCTCCGGATCAGCGCAGCGCAGCGGCTTATCGCCAGACTTATCTTTACGGGCTGCAGAACCTGCTCAGCTGTGGCGCTCTGCGTGCCAATGGCAGGCTGATTTTTGTCTCCAGCACAGCGGTGTATGGCCAGGACGATGGCAGTCATGTGGACGAGCTGTCGACCACCCGGCCACAGGCCTTCAATGGCCAGATCCTGCTGCAGGCTGAGCAGCATGCCCTGGCGTGGCCGGCGGCAACGACCGGCCTGCGCTGCTGCGTACGCCTGGCCGGGCTGTATGTGGATCTGCCAAGACGCTACCTGCAGTGGCTGGACCAGCCACTGGCCGATCCTGCCGCCCTGCTGTGCTGGAGCAATCGCATACATCTGCAGGATGCGGCCAGGCTGATTCTGCTGCTGCTGGCGCAGTCGCGCATGCCGGCCCATATCAACGGCGTCGACAATGAACCCAGCCGTCTGCTGGAAGTGCTGCAATGGCTGGCCGCACAGCGTGGCCTGACACAGCCCGAGCCACCGCCTGATGCCAGCCCGCGCACTGGCCAGCGTGATGGCCAGTGTGGCAAACGCATCAGCAATGCGCTGGCGCACAGCCTTGGCTTTGTGCCCGTCTACCCCAGTTTCAGAGAAGGCTTTGCCGAACCGGCCAATACCGCTGCCATGGAGTCATGAACATGCCAACCCTGCCGACGAATCTGCTCGATCAGCTGCAAACCGCACTGCAAAATGCCATCGACCACGAGCTGCCCGAGCCCAACACCATGACCGTCGCCAGCTGCGGCAGCGATGGCCGGCTGTCGGCTCGCACCGTGCTGATCAAGCACATTGACGAACAGGGGGTGGTGTTCTACACCAACCTGAACAGCAACAAGGGTCGGCAACTGCAACAGAATCCGCGCATCGCAGCCTGCATTCTGTGGCGTGAGCTGCAGCAGCAGATCCTGCTGGAAGGTGTCGTGACGGCGGTCAGTGATGCCGACGCCGATGCCTATTTCGCCACCCGTCCGCGCATCAGTCAGTTGGGTGCCTGGGCCTCGCAGCAGTCCAGCACGCTGGGCAGCCGGGCAGAGCTGGAACAGGCGCTGCAGCATTACACGGAAAAATTCGCCGGCGTGGAGGTGCCACGTCCGCAGCACTGGTCCGGTTTCTGCATTCAGCCGGACATGATCGAATTCTGGCAGGGGCGCGAATTCAGGCTGCATGACCGCAGCCGCTGGGAACTGGATGCAGACAGCGGCACGTGGCAAAGCAGGCTGTTATACCCCTGAGCCCGGATTATTCATGCCCCAGGCTACTGCGTCGGCCCTAGTGTAGTGTCGTTTCGCTCGGTCGCGAAACGACAAGGCTATGTCACCTGGAACCGTCTCGTGACGTTTGGGTCATGACTAATCCGGGCTGAGAGCGGCTCTGAGCCTAGCCCCTGTCGCTGTTCAGTCGTATTTGGGCAAGGTGCCTGCCTTGTAGCGCTCCCAGTAGGCGAGAAACTCCCTGCGCACCACCGGCATGAGGAAATACAGCCCGAGGATGTTCGGAAATGCCATGGCAAAGATCATGGCGTCGGAGAAATCCACCACCGATCCCAGCTGCATGGAGGCACCAATGACCACAAACACCAGAAACAGCAGCTTGTAGGTGGTATCGGTGACCTTGGTATCACCAAACAGATAGGTCCAGGATTTGAGCCCGTAATAGGACCACGACAGCATGGTGGACAGGGCAAACAGCACCACGGCCAGTGTCAGCACATACGGGAACCAGCTGATCTGTTTACCGAACGCCGTTGATGTCAACGCGACACCGTTGGCGGTGCCGCTGGGGTCATAGGTGCCGGTAATGATGATCACCAGCGCCGTGATGGTGCACACGATCACGGTATCGATAAACGGCTCATACAAGGCCACCAGACCTTCGGTGACTGGCTCGTTGGTGCGCACGGCAGAATGCGCAATCGCTGCCGAGCCAATGCCGGCCTCGTTGGAAAAGGCCGCACGCTTGAAGCCCTGAAACAACACGCCCATGAATCCACCGGCAATGCCTTCCGGACTGAACGCACCGGTAATGATCTGATTGAATGCGACCGGCACTTGAGTGAAGTTCATGAAAATGACCACCAGCCCGGTAACGATGTAGAGAATGCCCATGAATGGCACGATCTTGGCCGTCACCCGGGCAATGCTCTTGATGCCACCGATGATCACCATGCCAACCACGGTGGCGATGACCAGGCCGTACAGCCAGCCCTTGTCTGCCAGCCTGGACGCGTCACCACCGGTGACCGCGACCAGTTGCTCGAAGGACTGGTTGGACTGGAACATGTTGCCGCCACCGAACGAGCCACCGATGCAAAACACCGAAAACATCACCGCCAGCAGCTTGCCCAGCCCCTTGAGATTGGGACTGCGCTCGGCCAGTCCGCGTGACAGATAATACATCGGCCCGCCGGAAACACTGCCGTCTGCGTTCTCCTGCCGGTACTTGACGCCCAGGGTGCACTCGACAAACTTTGACGACATGCCCAGCAAACCGGCCAGGATCATCCAGAAGGTTGCCCCCGGCCCGCCCAGCGACACGGCAATGGCCACGCCGGCGATATTGCCCAGTCCGACGGTGCCGGACAAGGCGGTGGACAGCGCCTGAAAGTGGGTCACTTCACCAACTGCGTTGGGGTCGTCGTAATCGCCGCGGATGAGCTGGAACGAATGCCGCATCGAGCGCAGGTTGACAAAACGGAAGTAGAAGGTGAAGAAGGTGGCGGCAGCAATCAGCCAGATGAGCACAAACGGAATGTCCACGCCAGCGATTGGAATCGCTGCAAACACCACCGAGGTGATGAAGTCGGTCATTGGCTGCACGGCCTGGTTGATGCGCTCATCGATGCCGACTTCGTTCTGCGCCAGCAACGGCATCGGCAACCAGAAAAACAGCAGTAAAGACAATTTATTCATGATCTTGGGTCTCGGCAGCTCAAGCAGGCTGCGGTCTATGCAGATGGGATTCGTGAGCATGGATGAGCAGAACCCGCTGGCGCATCAGGGCACCACCACCACAGGTTTTTCAGCCACCTGCACCAGACTGGCCGTGGTGCTGCCAAACAGCTTGCGGGCCAGTGCGGAGTTGCCGCGCTTGCCAACGACTATCATGTCGGCGTCCAGTTTCACCGCCAGCCTGTTCATTACCTCGGCGACATGACCGTGACGGGCATAGCACTCCACAGCAATGTTCTCCTGCTGCAAATGCTCGGCCGCAGGCTTGAGCACCATCTCGTGAGCCCGTTGCAGTTCTTCCTCGCGGCGCTTGTGTCGCTGAGCATTTTCTTCCACCGTGCTGAAGCTGAAGCGCGACCACTCAATCACGAACACCAGTGCGATCACCGTGTCGTCATCGACAAACTGTTTGGCAAACTCGATTGCCCGCTGGCTGTTGTTGCTGTCATCCAGCCCGACAAGAATGGTTCGTGACATGGCAGTTTCCTCAGAATCGGATTTCTGACAGTCGCAAAACTGTCATCGCAGCGCACACCATACCCCATTGCGAGCCAAGGTCAAGTGCGTCGCGGTCCGGAATCAGGGCTGTTTCCATTTGATGGAACAGCCCATGGAAGGGTATTGCTGCGCCGGCCCCACGCCACTGGCAACAACCTCCTGCATGGCCTGATACAACTCACGCGGCAGTTCGGTAGCGCCATCATTGATGCCGCTGGCATCCAGTCGGCCACGGTATTGCAGGGCCAGATCCTTGTTGTAAAGAAAGAAATCGGGCGTGCAGACGGCACCGTATGCACGCGCTGTGGCTTGTGATTCATCGTACAGATAGGGAAACCGGAAGCCATCCTGCTGCGCCAGTTCATGCATCTTGTCGGGTGCGTCCTGGGGATAGCTGGCCACATCGTTGGCACTGATCGCCACCACTCCGAAGCCCAGATTCAGCGCAGCGTGAGCATCGCGCACCAGTTTGCTGCGTATCGCCTGCACATAAGGGCAGTGATTGCAGATGAACATCACCAGCAGCCCCTGCTCACCCACAGCTTCGTCGCGGGTCCAGATCCGACCGCTGGTGTCAGGCAGTGCAAAATCAGGCGCGGTGGCGCCGCGCTCAGGCTCAGGGGTGTATTTCAGGACCAAATCGACTCTCCGGGCTTGGCATGGCCAGCGCCACATTATACGCATTTCGCCACCAGTGGCACAAAAGCGGCAGATAGCCCATACAGCGTCCATCGCAACTGCAGCATGGCTTGTCAAAACACAGGACAAACGATTGTTAAAAACAGTTATAAATCATGGCCATCCTGTTCACAATGTGGCATGATATGGCTACTTTACGAAGATGTAACTTTTTCCCGGAAACCCGGTCATATCTGAACAGAAAAAGCAACATTGCAGTTGACTCAGACAGCAACACCATGACAAGCATGCACCGTCACCAGAAAACCAGCCGCATCGCCAGCAGCTGCCAGCACTCGACCACAGCAGGCCGGTATCGCCAGCTGCGCACAGTGCTGTACGGTGTGACCGCGCTGATTGCTCTGGCGCTGACTCCAGTGGCCGCCCAACAGCCATTGCCGGTGACTGCAGACAGCAAGACCGCCAGCAGCGATGCCCGCACCGATATCGTGGCCCGCACCGGCCCGGTGCTGCTGGACTGGATTCCGGCGATCAGCATCCAGTCCAGCGAAATCGATCTGCTGCTTGACGAGCAGAACCAGAGCGGCAACTTTGCCGCAGGCATGCTACCGGCAGCCGGACTGAACAAAGGCGGCGCCTCCAGGCTGATGTCGTCCAGCCAGCTGGTGTTGCGTCTGCTACCCGAACCCGGCAACATCGACCGCATTGGCAACGGCGGCAGCATTGGCAACCGCGCCAGCTACAGCTGGTCACTGCTGGGCAACAGCACCGACCAGCCTGCCGGCCTGCGCATGCGTTCGTCACGCCCCGACAGCTTCACCGGGCTTGGCGGCAGCCTGCTGGGCAGCGCTGCCAGCGCTGTGCAGATGCCACAAGCAGAATCGTTCACACCACAACTCAATCTGGGCTGGCAGCTGGGTCTGCAGGGTGATGCGGCCAATGCAGCCGGCACGCCCTATGCGCTCGGTGCCAACCCGCGTCGGAACACTGCCACCGGCAGCACCACGCTGGCCAGCATCCAGTGTGCGGAGAGCGTCCTCACCAGCTCCTCGTATTCGGCCAGCGGCTGTCGGTTCACCCAGATCAACCAGCAGCAGATGCTGGTCGGCCTGGACTGGCAGCCACTGCCGGGACTCAGCACCAGCGCCGGAATTTTCGGATCCAGCCAGACGGCACTGCCGGGCTGGCAACAGTACAGCATCGGTGCCGGCAACCTGGCCGCTGCCAGCTTCGGCAATGCCAGCATGGGTGATCTGCTGGCCGGCGCAAGTCAGCAGATCAGAGGCATGCAGCTCGGCATGCAGCTTGAGCTGCTCAGTGGCAACAACAACATTGACATCAGTGCCGGCTGGTCGCGCATCACCGATTTCGAACTCGACGCACCGTTTCTTGATGCTGCTGTCGGCAGCAATGCCATGCTCAATCAGGGCAGCATGCTGCAGACCCTGGGACTGACGGACCTGTCTGCGGTCAACGCCTTCAACCGCGGCGGCCGCTTTGTCAGTAACGAGACGCTGGATGCTGCCAGCCTGCAGATCAACTGGACCAATGGTGCTTTCAGCAGCGGTCTGGAAAGCGTCTACCAGCAGACTCCGCTGCTGCCCGGCATCGCCAGGGGCGACGATCTTACCACTTTCAATCTGCACTTCACCTGGCATACACCCTGGCGCGGTGCACTCAGCGTCGGTGCCAACAATGTGCTCGACAGCACCGGCAATAGCAGCGCCGAACTCACCGGCGAGGACGCCCTCAACAGCATCTATGGACGCATCCCCTACGTGCGTTACAAGCAGGATCTGTAAGTCATTCCGCACAGCGCCGGTGACAGCTATGCAATGGCTCCGTCCTGCTCATGCCTGCTCTAGCCCGCATTATTCGTGAGTCGACGTCGCGAGATGCTGCCAGTGCCTGTAGCTGTGGTGTTTCACGACCGAACGAACCGCAGGCGTACTTGACAGTACGTTGAGGATTCGTGACCGAGCGAAACGCCGCAGATGCGGGTATTGGCGGCATCGCAGTAGTCGGTTTCGTGAATAATGCGGGCTAGTATTGCTGTTCATCACCCGCTCGTAGCGAGGCACTGCCAGGTGCTGCACTTCGCGACTATGTGTAACGATGCAGATACCGGCTTGACGGCGTCGCAGCCGTGACGTTGGTGAACAAGTCAGGCTGACATCAGCCAGCAATTGTTTCAACCTGAGCATGCTTGTGCTATCTTGTCGATCCGTTTCCAGTCAGCGGTCAATCATGAACAAACTTTCTGCATACTATCCGTGTTTCATCCTGTTCAGCCTGCTTGCAACGGCCGGATCCAGCTTTGCGCAGGATGCTGGCTTTTCATCGCTGGAGGAACGCATGACCATGCGCGAGTTTCAGCAGGCCGGTCTGGAAAAACTGAGCGCGGAAGAGCTCGCACTGCTGAACAGCTGGATCCGTGCACACTCGCTGGGTGGTGAGGAATACGCCGAAGACATAGTTGCCGCGAGCAACAACAGCAACCTGCCGGCCAGCATGCAGCCCGATCGCATGGGATTCAACGATTACAAGGGCGAAGAGACGCCTATCACCTCAACCATCGTCGGTGAATTTGACGGCTGGCGCGGTGACACCGAATTCGAACTGGCCAATGGCATGATCTGGAAACAGTCCGAACAGGATCTGCTGGGCGTGCGGCCCAGAGAAAATCAGCAGGTCACCATCGAACCGGGCTTTCTCAGCGCCTGGTACCTGAAGATCGACGGCATCAACAAGCGTCTGCGGGTTCGTCGCATCAAGTAACGACCGGACGCAAACGGTCGGCAACCTGCTTCAGCGTGAATTTTCCAACAGTCGCTTTTTAGTGGCCTTGATCTGCTGCGCCAACCAGAACAGGGCGCTGCGCAGGCTCAGGTATGCCACCACGCCAACGGCCATGGCGATCTTGGCAAAGCTGTCCGGTGCTGCCAGCAGACCAGAATCCAGCCACCAGCCGATCACCCCTGCAAGCATCAGGGCCATGGCGGTATAACTGGCCATACGCAGGCGGTAGCGCCACAGCTTGAGACGCTGCAGGCGCAGTCCGGCGACTTCCTCCACAGCTGGCTGACTGCCATCGCGACTGTAACCACAATGCGGACAGGCCGGAGCCAGACTGGACATGCGCTGGCGACACTGCGGACAACGTATCAGTGCCATGAGACAGCCCCTGCCGACGGCCCTGAAAGCCCAGATACACCAGCAAGCCAACTATGGCGATTGCCCATAAAACCAGATGGTTGCACTCAATCCTCCTTGCGGACGGTTTTTCAGTTCAATGTCCCAACCATAAAGGCTGGCCAGCCGTTTGACAATTGCCAGCCCCAGACCGGAACCGCTGGCGGATACCATCGAACCTGTCTTGCCATTGGCTGCTGACCGGTCTGCGGCGCGATAGTGGCGATCAAACACATGTGGCATGTCGTCGGCGTCGATGCCAGGCCCCTGATCGCAGATTTCCACCCGGCCTGGCGCGGTCAACACCGTGATGACACCTTCTGGCGTATAGCGAATGGCGTTGCCCAACAGATTGCCGATGGTCACCGCGAGCACCGATTCCGGCGCGATCACATTGACCTCAATATCAAGTTCGGTTTCTATCCGCAACGGCTTGCTGCCCAGCAGGGGACGATACTGCTCCACCACATCGGCGGTGATGGCGGTGACATCGCGGGCGTTGCTCTCATCGGTCACGCCACGCTCGGCCCGGGCAAGATAAAGCAAGGCGGTGGTGATGTCCACCGTCTGCCGGGCTGCCCGCGCGATGCGCAACAGTCGCGGCTGCGCCTTGTCCGGCAGATCCGGCATGCTTTGCAGCAACTCGGTGGCACCGATGATGACCGCCAGCGGTGTGCGCAATTCATGCGAGACATCGGCATTGAAGGCCTGATCGCGCTCGGCGCGGTCACGCAATTGTTCGATGTAGTGATCCAGCGCCTGCGCCAGCTCACCGACTTCATCGTTGGCAAAGTGCGGTGCCAGTGCTTCAGGCTTGCTGCTGCCGGACATTGCGCGCACGCGATTGGCCAGATCACTGACCGGGCGCATGACGCGACCGGCCGACCATTGCCCCAATAGCAACGACAGCAGGGAAAAGCCCAGCACCACCACCACCATGGCGATCCATAGCTGGCGCGTGATCTGCTGGTTGGAGGTGACGTCGTAGGTCAGAAACACCCAGAAATCATCAGCCTTGCGTACCGCCGCACGAAACTCGCCGCGGGCAGTGCTGACTTCATGCACACCACTGGGCAGATCACGAAATTCAATCGGCACAATGTCAGCCTGGCCGGGACGCGTAACATAACCTTCTATGCGGCTGTAAAACGGCTCGGCGCTGGTCGGATCAACCCGCAACTGCCGCAGGTATTGGTCCACTTCCTCACGCAGGGTGTCGGAAATGAGCTGATCGGTCACATACTCCTGCAACAGCAGCGCACTGAGCGCGAACAGCGCGCTCAACAGGGTGCCGAACAGCAGCATCGAAAACACGATGCGGCTGCGCAGACGGTGACGGATCAGTTTCGGCATCGTGGCGGTTGCTGGGCCACCGGCTGCATACAACCGGGAGAATCAGTCGGGCGCGATAATGCGATAGCCAATGCCATGCCGGGTCTGGATCATGGGGTGCTCGAAGGGTTTGTCGATGCTGCTGCGCAGTCCGTGAATGTGCACCCGCAGTGAATCACTGTCAGGCAGTTCATCGCCCCACACATCAGCCTCGATCTCGGCCCGTGTGACCACCCGCGGCGAGGCCCGCATCAGACAGCGCAGAATCTTCAGCCCGATCGGGTTCAGATCAATGTTCACGCCAGCACGCGACACCACCATGGTGTCCAGATCATAATGCAGGTCGCCGATCTGCAGCTTGCGGGTCTGCAGACTGGGATCACTGCGCCGGGTGATCACTTCCAGACGGGCTTCCACTTCCTGCAGCTCAAACGGCTTCACCAGATAATCGTCGGCACCACGGCGGAAGCCTTCCAGTTTGTCTTCCAGTTGATCACGCGCGGTCAGCATCAGTATCGGGATGTGCCGGGAAGCTTGCGCACGGATCTCCTCGCACACCTGCAGACCATCCATGCCAGGGAGGAACAGATCCAGTACGATGGCCTCGAAATCGTGCGTCAGCGCCAGTTGCAGACCGGTCTTGCCGTCTGCGGCAAAATCGACAATGTGTTTGCGATCTTCCAGAAAATCACCAAGGTTGGCGGCGATGTCCGGGTTGTCTTCAATAATCAGAATACGCATGGTAGCACTCGGAAATCATTACCGGATAGGATGCAGTGCAGAATGCAGTGCCGTCAGCCGGCAGATGCCATCATACTGCAAGTGTGGCTGGCCTGCCTGCTGCAGGAGTCTGGTCTCGGCGCACTGCGGAAAATTGACCTGGCAGATATAAAAACGCCCAAGCAGAGCTGAGTCTTGCTTGAGCGTTTACTGCCCTGTTTAACCGTAATCACAGCAGTGTTGCAGGTGCTAGGCTAATGCACCTGTGGATCATACTGGCACAATCCTGGTTAATGAAAGGTTAAGCTTGCAGCCGGCCTGCGTATCAGTTGGACTGGTTGTCGAGGATGCTGATGTTGTGCAGTTCCTCATCCAGCTTGTTGATGCTGTGCCCTTGTGCCAGCTTCACCGCCAGGCGCACCTCGTTGGCAGAGTCGGCGTGGCGCAGCGCCTGCTCGTAATCGATCTTGCCGTCCAGATGCAGCCGCAGCAGTGCCTGGTCGAATGTCAGCATGCCATGGTGCTCGGAATCCTTCATGATCTTCTTCAGTTCCGCCACCTCACCCTGGCGGATTTTCTCCTTGACCAGCGGCGTATTGAGCAGGATTTCCAGCGCAGCGTAGCGGCGTTCGCGATCAGCTGCCGGGATCAGTTGCTGCGCAATCATGGCGCGCAGATTGAAGGAAAGATCCAGAAACACCTGCTCGCGCTGCGACTCCGGAAAGAAATGCAGGATGCGGTCCATGGCCTGGTTGGCATTGTTGGCGTGCAGCGTGGAAAACACCAGATGGCCGGTTTCGGCAAAGGTCATGGCATGTTCCATGGTCTCACGGGTACGAATCTCGCCGATCAGAATCACGTCCGGAGCCTGGCGCAGGGTATTGCGCAGTGCCACTTCAAAGGAATCGGTGTCGGTGCCCACTTCGCGCTGGGTGATGATGCACTTGTCGTGCTTGTGCACAAACTCGATCGGATCCTCGATGGTGATGATGTGACCAGGCATGGTTCTGTTGCGGTGACCAACCATGGCCGCCAGCGTGGTCGACTTGCCGGTACCGGTGGCACCGACCAGAATGATGATGCCGCGCTTGGCTTCGGCCAGCTCCAGCAGGATCGGTGGCAGCTCAAGCTCCTCAACCGTGGGAATTTTTGTCTCGATGCGGCGACACACCATGCCGATCTCGCCCTGCTGGTAAAAGGCGCTGACGCGAAAGCGCGCGACCTCATCCAGCGCGATCGCATACTGGCATTCATGCGTGGACATGAACTCCTTCAGTTGCTGTTCGGTCATCGAATCCAGCACCAGCTTGCGGGTCTGCGCCTCGGTCAACGGTGCGTTCAGAATGGGGTGGAACTTACCCTCGATCTTTACCGTGGGTGCCACACCGGTGGTGACAAACAGATCCGAGCCGTTGCGGTCGTGCAACAGCTGCAGCCAGGTACGCAGGTGTTCGATGCTGTTGCTCATGCCTGAAATGACCTCTTGTCGTGTGCCTTGCCGGCAGCTTCCTCGCGCGTGATGACTCCACGTTGCACCAGTTCCTCCAGTGCCGAGTCCAGCGTCTGCATGCCGATGTTCTTGCTGGTCTGGATGATGGAATACATCTGCGCCACCTTGTCCTCGCGGATCAGGTTGCGAATCGCGGCATTGGCCAGCATGATCTCATGTGCCGCCACGCGGCCGCCCTGTTTGCGACGCAGCAGCGTTTGCGTCACCACCGCCTTCAGCGATTCCGACAGCATGGAACGCACCATCGGCTTTTCCCCGGCCGGAAACACGTCAATGATGCGGTCGATGGTCTTCGGTGCCGAACTGGTGTGCACGGTGGCGAACACGATGTGTCCGGTCTCCGCCGCCGTCAGTGCCAGACTGATGGTTTCCTGATCGCGCAGCTCACCAACCAGAATGATGTCCGGATCCTCACGCAAGGCGGCGCGCAGGGCATCACTGAAGCTGGTGGCATCGCGATGTACCTCGCGCTGATTGACCAGGCAATTGCGGCTCTGATGCACGAACTCAATCGGGTCCTCAATGGTCAGGATGTGACCGGAAGTGGTCTTGTTCAGGTGGTCGACCATTGCAGCCAGGGTGGTGGATTTGCCGGAACCGGTCGGCCCGGTGACCAGAAACAGCCCGCGCGGCACTTTGATCATGTCACGAAAGATGGCCGGTGCCTGCAGTTCATCCAGGGTCAGGATCTGCTCTGGAATGACACGGAACGCACAGGCCACGCCACGATCCTGGTGATAGGCATTGACGCGGAATCTGGCCAGCCCCTGGATGTCGTAGGAGAAGTCGATGTTCAGATCGTTCTCGAAGCTGGCGCGCTGATGGTCGTTCATCGTGCTGTAGACCAGTTCGGCGGCCTGCTTGCGATCCAGCGGTTCAAGATCAAGTCGGCGAATGTCCCCATCCACACGGACCATAGGCGGTTCGCCGGCAGAAAGATGCAGGTCGGAGGCCTTGTTTCTGACCGTAAACGCCAGCAGATCAGCGATATCCATGTACTACTGCTCCTGTAAATTTGCTGCGGATGGCCCGGATTGATCATGCCATTTTACCCCGGACGCCCTGACATGATAGCGCATTTATCATGTCAACCAACAGCTTATGCTGCACATTGAAGGAAGTTCTGAGATGCCTGACCACGTCGCACCGTTGCTCGATCAGCAAGCCTACCGGCACATCTGTGCGACGCTGCAGAAACGTCTGCAACCGATCACATTGGTGGCGGTAAGCAAAACCCGTCCGGCCGCAGCCATCAGCGCTCTCTACCAGTTGGGTCAGCGGCATTTCGGCGAAAACCAGGTACCCGAAGCACTGGAAAAAATGCAGCAACTGCAGCACCTTGAGCATCTGCAGTGGCATTTCATCGGTCAGATCCAGCGCAACAAGACGCGTGCGATTGCCGAGCATTTTGACTGGGTGCAAAGCGTGGATCGCAGCGTGCTGATCGAGCGGCTCGCCGCCCAGCGCCCCGGCAAGCTGGCACCACTGAACGTGCTGATCCAGGTCAATGTCGATGCCGAGCCGCAAAAAGCCGGTTGCACGCCGGATCAGGCCGCCGATCTGTGCCTGCAGGTGCTGCGCCACCAGACCCTGCGACTGCGTGGTCTGATGGCCATTCCCGCCGACCATGACGATGCCGGTCTGAAGCAGGCCAGTTTCGACCGCCTGGCGCGCTGTTATGCCCACTGCCAGAACCAATGCCAGAGAGAGAACCAGACTGCAGACATTGGTCTGGACACCCTGTCGATGGGCATGAGCGGCGACTGGCAGCAGGCCATTGACTGCGGCAGCAACATGGTGCGCATCGGCAGCGCGATCTTTGGTCAACGCAATGCCGGCTCAGCCTGATATGATCAGCAACTGGTATTTACTCATCATCGCCAGCCACAGATCATGCCCAGCACTGACACCAGCGCAGCACAGCAACCCGCACTGAACATTGTACTGATCGGTGCTGGACGCATGGGTCAGGCCATGCTCAGCGGCATCCGCGCACAGGCAGCACCGCATGCCATCACCGCCATCGAACCGCATGCGCCGACGCGCGCAGTGATCAGCAATGAATCCGGCATCCGCGTGCTGGCCAGTATCGAGGCGCTGCAGGACGATGCTGATGAACAAGCTGCTGAGGTCATCCTGCTTGCGGTGAAACCACAGATGATGAGCGCTGTGCTGTCCGCTCTGGCACCACTGTTGCGCGGCGACGAGTTGCTGATCTCGGTGGCCGCCGGCACCAGCATTGCGCAACTGGCGGCGGCCTGCCCACCCGGGCAGGCCATTGTCCGCGCCATGCCCAACACCCCGGCGCTGATCGGCATGGGCATCACTGCACTGGCTGCCGGAGCACATGCCAGCGATGAGCAGATTCAACTGGCGCAAGGCCTGCTGGCCGGCTGCGGCGAGGTGGTACTGCTGCAGGATGAAGCACAGCTTGCTGCGGTAACGGCCATCTCCGGTTCGGGACCGGCGTACTTTTTTGCGCTGGAACATGCCCTGCTGGAGGCCGCGCAGCAGCTTGGTCTGCCTGCCGAACTGGCCGACCGGCTGGTGCGTGCCACCGGACGGGGTGCCTGCCAGCTGGCCTGGCAATCCTCCGAGAGCCCCTGGCAACTGCAGGAAAACGTGCGCTCACCGGGTGGCACCACCGCCGCCGCCCTCAGCGTGTTCGAACAGCGCGGGTTTCATGCACTGATCGCTGCGGCCACCGCTGCGGCCGCAGCCCGTGCGGAAGAACTGGCCGTCGACAACAACCCTCACTAAACCATGCAATTTCAACAGGCCTTTGCCCATCTGTTCGAAACCCTGATCAGCCTGTATGCCGGGCTGGTGGTGTTGCGCGCGCTGCTGCAATGGTCACGGGCGGATTATCACAATCAGGTCAGCCGCATCATCGTACTCCTCACCGACCCGGTACTGGCACCGCTGCGCAAATTGCTGCCGGTGATTGGCCGCATCGATATGGCCAGCGTCATCATGGTGGTGGTGCTGCAGTGGATTGCCATCAACCTGCGCCTGTGGCTGTCGCCGGACAGTGTCGGCTGGCTGACCAGCCTGCATTGGGCGCTGTTAAAATCGCTACATCTGCTGCTGATGACCTGGATGATACTGATCATCGCCAGCGTCGTCATCAGCTGGATCGGCCAGCAGGCCAGGCATCCGATCATCCCGCTGATCTATCAGCTGACCGAACCCCTGCTGCGCCCGCTGCGGCGCCGTATACCCACGCTGGCGGGACTGGACTTCAGTCCGCTGGTGGCCATTTTGCTGCTCCAGTTCCTGATGATTCTGATAGGATGGTAGTCCAGCTCTGATTTGCTCAGGAGGTTTGCGATGAAGATGCCAACACAACGCCATTCGTTCATACAATCACCCGCCAGGCAACTGCTCGCCATCGTCGCCACCTTATGCCTGCTGGCAGCCAGCGGCAGCCATGCGCAAAGTGCCCAGGAATTTGCCGATCATGTGGTGCACTACAACGCCATGAACGCCAGCATGCTGACCCCGGCGGTGGCCCAGCAATACAACATCCAGCGCTCAACCTCACGCGGGCTGATCAACATCACCGTGCTGGAGAAAGTCATGGACATGCCCAACCGCCCGGTGCATGCGGTGGTCAACGTCACCGCCCGCAACCTCACCGGTCAGCTGCGCACACTGGACATGCAGGAGGTGGAAGAACAGGGCGCCATCTACTACCTCGGCCAGCTGCGCGTGCGCGACGAGGAAACGTTTGATTTTCATGTCGAAGTCACGCCGGACGGCAGCACCACCCCGCTGGTTCTCGAGTTCCGTCAGCAGTTCTACACTGGCGATTGAGCAGGCACTGACACCCCCATCCCAACCTTCCCCCGCTCGCGGGGGAAGGCGCTGTTCCTTGCCAGCTTCTGACTGTCTGTATCAGATGCATCAAGCTGAATCACCTCACACAATGCTGGATGACACCTCAATTCAGACAGGCATTACAGCCTGAGTCACACACATCCAGAGCTGGCTGTAACGCATGATTCAACCAAGAACCCTGCAGGCTGCACCCCCTCCCCCGTGCACGAGCGCATGATTCAAACAAGAACCCTGCAGGCTGCGCACCCTCCCCCGTGCACGAGCGCATGATTCAAACAAGAACCCTGCAGGCTGAAACTCCCTCCCCCGTGCACGGGGGAGGGCCGGGGTGGGGGCGCATCAGCCAGCATGCTGCCACCGAACAACCCTTTGCCACCACGTCCCAACCTTCCCCCGCTCGCGGGGGAAGGGGCTGTGCCTTGTCAGCTTCTGTCTGTCTGTATCAGAAGCAGCAAGCTGAATCACCTCACACAATGCTGGATGACACCTCAATTCAGACAGGCATTACAGCCTGAGTCACCCACATCCAAAACTGGCTGTAGCGCATGATTCAACCAAGAACCCTGCAGGCTGCACACCCTCCCCCGTGCACGGGGGAGGGCCGGGGTGGGGGGCATCAGCCAAAATATTGCCACATGGCTAGTGCAATACCCAAGCACCCACTCACAGCTCCGCCACCTGGTGTTTGGCCTGGATGAACTCGCTGTGACTCAAGCCCAGTAAATCCGACAGCTTGCGCAACTGTGCTTCCTCATGCCGATGCAGGTTGTTGTCGCTCATGGCAATCTGCCACATGCCAGCGACCAGTCGCGCACGCTGTGCCACCGGCAGTTGCTGGCACAGCACGCGAGCATACTCATACATGTCCACTGCGGCATGCAACAATTGCGTGGCCTCATCGATCAGACGGTCCAGACCACCCAGCTCCAGCGCAAACTCGGCCCGCAGCAGATCACGGATACCGGCCACCTCATCGGCATCGATGCTGTCATCGGCAACGGCGATGTCCAGCAACAGCACCGCCGCGGCCAGCTCGGTCGACGGTGACCCGGTTTCCGGCCGGGGTGGCTGCAGCCAGTTTCTGATTTTTTTCAGCATGGTCGATAGCATCCGTTCACATCGTTTCAGCTCACCAATCTGTGGCAGAATGGCTTTATATCAATGTCTTCATCATAAAGCCCAGAGTCACTCCAATGTGTTCGATTTTCGCCCTGCTGTATCCGGCCCGCGACACCCAGAGCATGCGCCCGCTGGCCTTGCAGCAATCCCGCCGTCAGCGACACCGCGGCCCGGACTGGAGCGGCATCGTCATCTGGGACGATGTCATCATGGCGCACGAGCGCCTCGCCATTGTCGATGTGGAACACGGTGCCCAGCCGCTGCTCAGCGACGACGAACAGCAACTGCTGGCGGTGAATGGCGAAATCTACAACCATCAGACACTGCGTCAATCAATGCCAGCAGACTACGCCTGGCGCACCGCTTCGGACTGCGAAGTGATCCTGCCGCTGTATCGACAACACGGCGCAGAACTGGTGCGGCAACTCTCCGGCATGTATGCCTTTGTCCTGTTTGATCGCAGCGAGCAACCGGGCCGCTGGCTGGCTGCGCGCGATCCGATCGGCATCACTCCGCTGTACTACGGCCGCGACAGCGATGGCCAGCTCATGTTTGCTTCCGAGATGAAAGCGCTGACGGAGGTATGCAGCAGCGTCAAGGTGTTCCCGCCCGGCCACCTGTGGCATCAGGATCATGTCGCCCAGGGCCTGCCACCGCAGCCCTGGTATCAACCGGCATGGCGCGACTATGCCACGGTGCAGGCCGATCCTGTCCCGGCAGAACAATTGCGCACGGCGTTGGAACAATCGGTCACACGCCATCTGATGAGCGATGTACCCTACGGTGTGCTGCTGTCCGGCGGACTGGATTCTTCGATCATCGCCGCGCTGGCCATGCGCCATGCCGAGCGGCGCATCGAAGACAACGAGCAGACTGCAGCCTGGTGGCCGCGGCTGCACTCCTTTGCCATCGGTCTGGAAGGCTCGCCCGATCTGGCGGCCGCACAGCGCGCGGCCGAGCACATCGGCACCGTGCATCATGGTTTCACCTACACCATTCAGGAAGGGCTGGATGCGCTGGAAGAGGTCATCTACCATCTGGAAACCTACGACGTCACCACCATCCGTGCCGCCACGCCGATGTTTCTCATGGCGCGCAAGATTCGCGCCATGGGTATAAAAATGGTGCTGTCCGGCGAAGGTGCCGACGAAATCTTCGGTGGTTACCTGTATTTTCACAAGGCTCCGGATGCCGAGCAGTTCCACATCGAAACCGTGCGCAAGCTCGACCGCTTGCACCTGTATGACTGCCTGCGTGCCAACAAGGCCATGGCCGCCTGGGGCGTGGAAGCCAGAGTGCCGTTTCTGGATCGCGAGTTTATCGATGTGGCGATGGCGCTGGACCCGGCACTGAAAATGGCCCGCCCCGGCCCCGACGGCAAGCAACGCATCGAAAAACAGCTGCTGCGAGCAGCCTTCGCCGACCTGCTGCCACACGACATCGCCTGGCGGCAAAAAGAGCAGTTTTCCGATGGCGTCGGTTACGGCTGGATCGACACACTGAAAAGCCATGCCAGCCAGCAGGTCTCCGAACAACAGATGCTGACCGCCCGCGAGCGCTTCCCCTATCACGCCCCGGAAAGCCGTGAAGCCTACTTCTACCGCGACATCTTCCAGCGCCTGTTTCCGCTGCGCGCCGCCGCCGAAACCGTACCTTCCGGCCCCTCGGTGGCCTGCAGCACAGCCGAAGCACTGACCTGGGACGCCAGCCTGCAACAAACCAACGACCCATCCGGCCGCGCCGTGGCCGATGTGCACAACTCGGCTGCAGCGTCATGACAACTTGGAGACACCGACCCGAACTTGCATTTTGAAAATTGCTTAGTGAACGTTTCGGAACAAGAATTCTGCCTGGTGCCGATTCAATTTCAACTTATCAGCTGAGCCCTGTTACGTACACTTGCAGGCCAGGGATGGATACGCATCAGCCAGCATGCTGCCACCCAGCCAACTTTTGCCACCCCCATCCCAACCTTCCCCCGCTCGCGGGGGAAGGGGCTGTTCCTTACCAACTTCTGGCTATGAACCTGAATCTGCAGACTGAATCACCATAGCCAAGGCAAGCAACGCAGCGCATTTCAGGCAACAGCTTTCAGGCTGAAACCCCCTCCCCCGTGCACGGGGGAGGGCCGGGGTGGGGGCACATCAGCCAGCATGCTGCCACTGAACAATCCTTTGCCACCCCCCATCCCAACCTTCCCCCGCTCGCGGGGGAAGGAGCTGTTCCTTGCCAGCATCTGGCTGTGCACCTGAATCTGAAAGCTGATTCAGCTGCCACAGCCACTTGCTGCGATGCACCATATATTATTGAATATATCTATTTTTTTTAGAAGTATTTAGCTTTTCTTTAGTGTTTGCACAGGACATTGGTTTCCTTGCCATGCAATATCGATGACGTGCTCAGACAGCCATACCGTCTGACACGGTTCGGAAAGGGTCCGGACACCACTCATGTTATTGCAAACCGGCCACGGTCGGGGAGGAAAGTAAAATGAACAGCACTCGAGACAATCACAATTGCCAGAGTAAGCAGCGCTCACCTGAGTCCAGGCGTTCAGCGCTGGGCTTGCTCAAGGCAACCATCCTGGCCAGCAGTTTGCTACTGGTCGGCAACGCGCTGGCCGAGCAGGTCAGCATCCAGTTTTCGCAGACCTTTCCGGGCGGCGGCACCGTCACCGGTCTGATTGTCGGCGAAGACCTCAATGGTGACGGTCGGCTCTACTCCGTGGCTTCACCGCTGGCCGACTTCCTCGGCATCGAAGGTGGTGGTGAGGAAGTCACCTATGCCAGCGTCCGCATCGAGGGCGTCCTGGGCCAGACCGTGACCAATGTCTTCGACGCCTCCGTGGCCGACATCAACGATCCCTCTAATTTCTTCTGGGGCTTTGCCTACAACATAGACGGCGGAACGATCGGAGACGATCCCGACGAAGGGCTGGCGTTCGCGCCGCTGGCGCCGAGCACGTCCTACATCGTCGGCGAGCTCTTTTCGCCAGCCTTCGGCAACGATTTTTTCAACACGCCATTGACCACCTGCGGTTTGGTGGACGACAACATTTGCGCCGGGATCGCGACGTTGGATCCGGTTGACCCGTTCCCGAACTTCGAGCTTCTCTTCTCGACCACCTCGGCCGCGCCGATCGTCACCCATGAACTGCTGCGCTACACCTTCGAGCAGGACGGATTCGACGGCGGGGCATCGATTCGCGGCACGATCAGCGGTCGCGACCTGGACGGCGACGGCCGGATCTATTCGGCCAGTCCGCCCGTGTCGGGCGCCCTCGGCGTGCCCACGGGGGATGAAGTGGTCTTCGCTCAGGTCGAAATCCTCGGCGTCGAACCCCAGCCAATTCGCAATGTGCAGGACCTGATCACCGATCCGATCGACAGCTTCGCGGCCTTCTTCTTCCTGGCCAGCGTCAACGTCGCCGGTGATCAGCTCGGTGACGAGCCCGGCGAGGGTCTGTCCATCGCACCGTTCTCGCCGAGCACATCGGTGGTCATTGGTGATGCCGCCTCGCCGATCTTCTTCCCGTCCTTCGATGACGAAGAGCTGACCACCTGCGGCGATGATGCGCTGGGCTGCAGCGCGCTCGTCTCCCTGGTGCCCGACGCTGAAGCAGAAACGGGTGCCCGTCTAGTCGGGCTGCAGCGCAGTCACGCACCCGTCGCCCTCACGCCCGCACCCTTGGTGATCAACGGCACCTTCAGCGGCCACTGGTTCAACAAGGTGCCCAGCGGTGAAGGCATCGTCACCCAGGTCATACGTGATGGTCGTGTCATCGCCTACTGGCTGACCTATGATGCATCCGGGCAACAGATCTGGGTCGGCGGCGTGGGCCGACGCGAAGGCCTGAAGATGATCTTCGACAACCTGGTTGTCACCAACGGCGGGATGTTCAATGCCGATGCTCCAGTGGTCATCGACCGCGAATTCGTCGGTCGCATGGAAATCGAATTCTTCGACTGCGACAACGGCATTGTCCGCTCGCAGATCGATAACATGCCACGAACCATGGAAATCGGTCGTCTGACCGGACTGAGTTCGCTCGAGTGCGTCCGGTAACCGGCCGCAGATCCAAGCGTTCGAGGATGCGATGCCGGCCTGATGCCGGCATCGTTTTATCTGGAGATTGTTGTTGTGTCGATACTGATACTCTGGAACGGCCTGTAGCAAGTGTGATCCTGGCAATTGAATGCGCGCGGGAACAGGTTCACGGCTTGGCCGGTTTGGTTGTGTTGTTGTCGGCACGCCTACCGTAAATCCGCGCCCAGGGAGCGGCGGTAACGCCATGCAGAATAATGCTCAGTGTCACCGTCAAGGCCACTGCGGCCAGCAGTTCGGATTCACGCACCAGATCGGTACTTTGCATCACGATGAGGAGAATCAGCACCGACGCCAGCCCGCGTGGGCCGAACCAGCCGAGAAACGCAATCGTGTGCAGCCCGAGCTTCAGCCCGATGAGGCTGATCGCGATCGGCAGCATGCGCATGATGGTTAGCGCAAAGATGGCAAACAGCAGGCAGGGCCAGGTGAAGTGCTGCATCGCCGCCGGCAGCAGCATTGCACCGACCAGCGTGAAGGTGATCAGCACCAGCATGTGTGCCTCGGTCTGTTCGAACTGATGCAGAAAAAGACACCTGCGGCGCAAGCCCTTGCCGAATGCCAGCCCGCCGGAGAACACAGCCAGGAATCCGTTACCGCCCATCGCCTCGGCCAGCATGTAAGCTCCCAGCGCGATCGCCATGGCGGCGATGCCTTCGGCCCATTCGCTCATCCAGTTGCGCTCGTCGGCCAGCGACACCAACCGGCCACCGGCGAAGCCAGTCACAATCCCGGCCAGCGGTCCAAGCAGGATCTGGCTGCCGATAAACTTCGTCCAGTAGGCTGCTCCGTCACCCGTCCCGCCGCTCGCAAGTGCGGCAAACAGGATCACCAGCGGCAGCGCCAGCCCGTCATTGAGTCCGCTTTCGCTGCCAATCGCCGTGCCAATACGGTCGGGTACGGATTCGTTTTCGATGACCGACTGGCCCAACGCGGCATCGGTGGGTGTCAGTATTGCCGCCAATAGCGCCGCTTCCCACAGCAACCAGCCCGGAAAAAGTGCCAGCGCGGCAACTGTGCCTAAACCGACTGCCAGCGGCATACCAATCAGCAGCATGCGAAGTGGCAGCTTGCCCGACGCACGAAACGCCTTGAAGTCAGTACTCGCCGCGTCGGTGAACAGCACGACCACCAGCGTAACCTCGGCGATGGTGTGAATCACGTGATTGGAGATTTCGAGTTCTATCCAGCCCAGCAGCTGCGGGCCGATCAATATGCCAAAAGCGGCAAACAGCATCGGTCCAGTCAGCACCGAATGAGATATCTTGCGACTGCCCAGAGCAAAAACCAGGAACAGCAGGGCAATCAGCGCTCCGGTCCAGTGGCTCATTCAGCCTCGTCGCCCTTGTCCTGCTGCACCGTCACCGGGGTGCGCATGATCACCTCGCGATGCGGGAACGGGATGTTGATGCCTTGTTCCTTGAACGTATCCCAGAGCGCCAACAGCACGGTGCCGCGAATGTTGGTCAAGCCACGCTGTGGATCATCAATCCAGAAACGCAGCAGGAAGTTGATCGAGCTGTCACCAAACTCGGTCATCCAGCACACCGGCGGCTGGTAGGTGGAATCGACCCGATCCACGGCGGTGGCGGCGGCTTTCGCCAGGCGTATGACCTCGTGCGGATCCGAGTCGTAGGACACCCCGAACGGCACATCAAGCCGCACGTGTTTGTTGGAGAACGACCAGTTCACCACCTGGGTGGTAATGAAATCCTCGTTCGGAATCAGGTACTCGCGGCCATCACGGGTGATCACCGAAACAAACCGCGCCCGCAGTTCGCGCACCCAGCCGAAGGTGTCGTCCAGCGTGATGGTGTCGCCGGGCTTGATCGACTGGTCCAGCAGGATGATGATGCCGGAAATGAAGTTTGACACCACCTTCTGCAGACCAAAACCAATGCCAACACCGATCGCGCCGGACAGCACGGTGAGCGCGGTCAGGTTGATGTTGAGCAGCTGCATGCCCAGCAGCACGGCGAAGATCATCAGCGAGATGCGCGTGATCTTGCCCAGCAATACACGCAGCGAGGGGGTGAAATCCTCCACCGTCTGGATGCGATTGTCCAGGAAAGTGCCCAGCTTCATCGACACCCACAGCAGTATCCCGACCGCAATCAGCGAGGTCACAATCTGCCACAGCGAGATGTCCACCACCGGGATGATGGCGCTTTCGAGCATGGCACGAATGTCGTCACTGACACCCAGCAGCGTCGCCGCCACCAGCACCCAGACAAACGCGGCAAACAGTTTCGCCAGGGTTTTGCTGCGAATGATGCGCGAAACTGCCGAAATGACCAGCCAGGCGGCGGCCAGCAGCATCGCGCCATGAATCAGCTTGCTGCTCTCCGGCCAGCCGGCAACACGGATCGCGATGTAGGCAATGCCCAGAAACAGCGCCATGAACAGCCACTGCAGCCGGCGCAGAAACGCCACAATCACGCGCAGCAGACCGGGCATGCCGTGAATGCGCCGCACCGCGCCCTCAAGCTTCTTCTCGACCACGCGCGACAACAGCCAGGCCGGCACCACCGCCACCACGATGATAGCAAGCTGGATCAGCACCTCCGCCGAACTCAGATACGCCAGCGAGAGCTCAAAGAACGACTGCGCCTGCGCAAGCAGGCGTTCAAAGTGAACTTTATCCACAGGTAATGCTGGAATACAGATACTGCATGGCCTTTATCCTACAGCATTCTTGCCTGATTGCCATGGTTGGCTGCCGCGACGGTGCTCTGGGCAAACAATATGTTGTATGGTGGTCTTGTAGTGTTTCCCGGACAGCCGTACCGCTGCAGATTGCAACAAAATCATCAATCCACGGATTCAAATTCAGCAAACATCTGCTGCGTCTCTGCCAGACTGCAAAGAGGCGTGTAGTCACAGGCCGCACCGAACTCTTCCCAAAGCGCCTGCACAGCGGGATTGTTGTGCGCCTGCTCAATTGCCTGAGCTGAACGCCATTCGAAAACCTCGACGATGCTGCCGTCAGCCGCTCGCATAACGCTGGCGGGATGATCCGTCACCAGCTGCTCGGATCGAAGTACCTGCAAATGTTTTTTCACCACAGCCAGAAGCTGCTGCTCTTTACCGGGCTTAGGCGTGTATGCGACGATGACAAAACGACCCATGATTCTGCTCCTCACTATTTTGTTGTTGCTTGAATTAAGCCATACAAGGCAAGCAAAGATTTTTTACATCTCCACAATATGCCAGCGCTTTTGCAAATTAAGAAATGATATTCATATATCTGAATTATTTTACTTAAAAAACCTGACACGATCTGTACTGAAGATATAATTGAATAATTACATTAACCAATATCAGTTTTAATATCCAGCTTAACCATTGTACACATTGGTATTGATTCGCCTGCAAGCAGGCTCCTACACTGTCCCTGGCATTGATTTCATTTGCAGGAAAATT
This sequence comes from Gammaproteobacteria bacterium, assembly GCA_018819105.1. Lineage (GTDB taxonomy): Bacteria > Pseudomonadota > Gammaproteobacteria > Xanthomonadales > Wenzhouxiangellaceae > JAHJQV01. Next base: position 3,277 of record JAHJQV010000043.1, on the reverse strand, counting down.
CATACGCTTTGCGCATTATCCCGATTTTATCTGCTGACAGTTCATTGACCTGGGCATATGCTTGCAACCACTACCTGTCCTCTCGTCCGTGCAATCTGTGGCGCACTCGAAATCTGGCTGCAGCATGGATTTCAAGCCTGCATCTGTGCAGTCAGATGATTTAGCCAAAGCAGCCACCGTCAACGCCCTGTACCACACGCCAAAGATTGCCACCACTGCCGCTGCGCTTGCCCATGCTGGTGGCATCGGTGACAATACTGCTGTAACCCGCCGGTAACACTATAGCATTCTGAGTAAACAAGGACCCATCGATGACCGACAGCACACCCAATCTGCAATCCCAGTCGCCCAAAGGCCCGGACCGCAAGACACTGGCCAATGCCATTCGTGCCCTGAGCATGGACGCGGTGCAACGCGCCAACAGCGGTCATCCGGGCATGCCGATGGGCATGGCCGACATTGCCGAGGTGCTGTGGAACGATTTTCTGCGCCACAATCCGGCCGATCCGCAGTGGTGGGATCGCGACCGATTTGTGCTTTCCAACGGTCACGGCTCGATGCTGCATTATTCGCTGCTGCATCTGAGCGGTTACGATCTGGGCATTGCCGATCTGCAGGCCTTCCGCCAGTTGCATTCGCGCACCGCCGGCCATCCCGAATACGGCGAGACCCCGGGCGTGGAGACCACCACCGGCCCACTGGGTCAGGGGCTGGCCAACGGTGTCGGCATGGCGCTGGCCGAGAAGCTGCTGGCGGCGCGCTTCAACCGTGACGACATCTCGCTGTTTGATCACCACACCTATGTTTTTCTCGGCGACGGCTGCCTGATGGAGGGCATCTCGCACGAGGTCTGTTCGCTGGCCGGCACATTGGGCTTGGGCAAGCTGATCTGCCTGTATGACGACAACAACATTTCCATTGATGGTGAGGTCGAGGGCTGGTTTACCGACAACACGCCGGAACGCTTCCGCGCCTATGGCTGGCATGTGATTGACCAGGTCGATGGCCATGATCCGGAACAGATCAGCCAGGCCATCGAACAGGCACAAGCGGTGACCGATCGCCCCAGCCTGCTGTGCTGCCAGACCATCATCGGCTACGGCGCGCCCAACAAGCAGGGCACCGAAGCCACCCACGGCGCACCGCTGGGCGATGAGGAAATCGCCGCCGCGCGGCAGCAGCTGGACTGGCCATATGCACCGTTCGAGATCCCTGCCGAGGTTTATCAGGGATGGGATGCCAAAGCCCGCGGGCAGCTGCAGCAGGAGCAGTGGCAGCAGCGCTGGGCCGACTACCAGCAGCGCTATCCCGATGCCGCCGAGGAACTGCACAGACGCATGCACGGCACCCTGCCAAAGAACTGGCAGCAGCACTGCCGTGACGCCTTGCAGCAGGCGCAGAACGACATGGCCAAGGTGGCCACGCGCAAGGCTTCGCAGATGGCGCTGGAAACGCTGGCACCGCTATTGCCGGAACTGGTCGGCGGCTCGGCCGATCTGGCCGGCTCCAACAACACCATCTGGTCCGGCAGCGTGGACGTCAATGTCGACGCCGCCGGCGGCAATTATGTCTACTATGGCGTGCGCGAGTTCGGCATGACCGCCATCGGCAATGGCCTGGCGCTGCATGGCGGCGTGTTGCCCTATGTGGCCACATTTCTTGTGTTCTCAGATTACGCGCGCAACGCCGTGCGCATGTCGGCACTGCTGCCGGCGCAGGTGATTCATGTCTACACGCACGATTCCATCGGCCTGGGCGAGGATGGCCCCACACATCAGCCGGTGGAGCACGTGGCCAGCCTGCGGCTGATCCCGGGACTGTCGGTGTGGCGTCCTTGCGATGCGGTGGAAACACTGCAGGCGTGGATTGCTGCGATCGAACACGCCCAGCGTCCCAGCGCACTGGTGCTGACGCGGCAGAACCTGCCGCCACAGCAGCGCGATGCCGAGCAGCTCTCGGCCATCGCACGCGGCGCTTATGTCCTGCACGAGCCTGACAGCCAGGCACAGGCGCTGATCATCGCCACCGGTTCAGAAGTACAGCTGGCCATGTCTGCAGCCGCGCAACTCGCCACCGCCGGTGTCGCCGTGCGTGTGGTGTCCATGCCCAATGCCCAGGTGTTTGCCGCCCAGGATGCCGCCTATCAGGAAGCGGTGCTGCCGGCTGCGATCAGCGCACGGGTGGCGGTGGAAGCCGGCGTCAGCGATGGCTGGTACCGCTGGGTGGGCAGCCATGGTCGCGTGGTCGGCGTCGACCGCTTTGGTGCCTCGGCCCCGGCCGATGAGCTATTCCGCGAGTATGGCCTCACTGGCGAGAGAGTGGCTGCTGCTGTGCGTGAATGCCTCGGTGATTGATCGGGTTGCCACACTCTGCGGCTTGCCATGACTGGCTTCACTTGGCCGAATCACTGAATTAATTTCTATAGTATTAATCCCCCACCCCAAACCTCCCCCGCTTACGGGGGAGGGGGCTGTTCCTTGCCCGCGACAGGCTGTGTATCGTCTTGCAGTTCACATGCCTGGTAGAGTCTGTTGCGTCCGTTTGCTACCAGGCTGCAGCGACAGCCAGCATAACTGCACAACAGCGCCTCGGACACTCCCTCCCCAGTGCACGGGGGAGGGTTGCGGCAATCTGTTCATCTTCTAGTTCATGCCATTGTCCCTCCCCCGTGCGCGGGGGAGGGTTGAGGTGGGGGCAGTCAATCGATCCAGGCATCGCGCCAGCTGCTGCTGACCGCTTCGACATAACGCGGCGATGTGCGGTCATCATCCACGCCGCTCTGCTCGATAAACAGGGCAACGATCTGTGTTAAGTCTTGCAGTTCACATGCCTGGTAGAGCCTGTTGCGTCCGTTTGCTACCAGGCGGCAGCGACAGCCAGCAAAACTGCACAACAGCGCCTCGGACACTCACTCCCCAGTGCACGGAGGAGGGTTGCGGCAATCTGTTCATCTTCTAGTTCATGCCACTCTCCCTCCCCCGTGCGCGGGGGAGGGTTGGGGTGGGGGCGCTCAATCGCTCCAGGCATCGCGCCAGGTGCTGCTGACCGCTTCAGCATATCGCGGCGGGGTGCGGTCATCATCCACGCCGCTCTGCTCGATAAACAGGGCAACGATATGTGGATAGTCTTGCAGTTCACGATGCCTGGAAGAGTCTGTTGCGTCCGTTTGCTACCAGGCTGCAGCGACAGCCAGCATAACTGCACAACAGCGCCTCGGACACTCCCTCCCCAGTGCACGGGGGAGGGTTGCGGCAATCTGTTCATCTTCTAGTTCATG
>JAHJQV010000002.1 GCA_018819105.1 Gammaproteobacteria bacterium | reverse complement strand
TGGATATGATTTTTTTCAGCAGTTTAATTTCATCTTTACTTAAATTGATCTTTATAGGTGCTGGCATACTGGGCTCGGTTGGTCATTGAGTATGCCGATAGTATAACATTTCTTGATTAAGTTTAGGACACTACACTAGCAGCCAAAATCTGCGGTTTTTATCGTGCCGGGTTGATTCAATTTTCAGGGAGATGTTTTCATCGTGATCACAGGCGAACTAAAGTCCAGCGTCGACCGCATCTGGAACACGATGTGGTCCGGCGGCATCTCCAACCCGCTGTCGGTCATCGAGCAGCTGACCTACCTGCTGTTCATCAAGCGCCTGGACGAGTTGCACACGCTGCAGGAGCGCAAGGCCGCGCGACTGGGGCAGGCGATCGACGAGCCGGTGTTTACCGAGGCGCAGGATCGGCTGCGCTGGTCGCGGTTCAAGGATTTCAGTCCGGAGGAGATGTACGAGACGGTACGCGACGAGGTGTTTCCGTTCATCAAGCGCCTCGGTGCTGGCAACGGGGACGAGGAGGGCACGACCTACTCGCACCACATGAAAGACGCGATGTTCATGATGCCCACCCCGCGCGTGCTGGCCAGCGTGGTCGACCAACTCGACGGCATCGACATGAGCGACGCCGACACCAAGGGTGATCTGTATGAGTACATGCTCGGCAAGATCGCCAGCGCCGGCCAGAACGGCCAGTTTCGCACGCCCCGGCACATCATCCGGCTGATGGTGGACATGACCGCGCCGACGCCGAGCGACCGCATCTGCGACCCGGCCTGCGGCACGGCGGGCTTCCTGGTCGCGGCCTCGGAGTATCTGCGGGAACATCATTCCGACGCCATCTACCGCGACGAGGCCTCGCGCCGCCGCTTCAACGAGGCCACCTTCCACGGCTATGACTTCGACTCCACCATGCTCCGGATCGGCAGCATGAACATGCTGCTGCACGGGGTCGAGAACCCGGACATCCGTTATCGGGATTCGCTGGCCCAGGCCGACGAAACGGATGCCGAGAAATACTCCCTGATCCTCGCCAATCCGCCGTTTGCCGGCAGCCTCGACTACGAGTCCACTGCCAAGGACCTGCTGCAGATCGTCAAGACCAAGAAGACCGAGCTTTTGTTCATGGCCCTGTTCCTGCGCCTGCTGCAGATCGGCGGCCGGGCCGCGGTGATCGTGCCCGACGGCGTGCTGTTCGGCTCCAGCAACGCGCACAAGAGCCTGCGCAAAATGCTGGTCGAGGACCAGAAGCTCGACGCGGTGATCTCCATGCCCTCGGGTGTGTTCAAACCCTACGCCGGGGTTTCCACCGCGATTCTTGTATTCACCAAGACCAACTCCGGCGGCACCGACCACGTCTGGTTCTACAAGATGGCGGCCGACGGCTACTCGCTGGACGACAAGCGCACCCCGCAGCCGGACAAGACCGACCTGCCGGACCTGGTGGCCCGGTGGAACAATCGCGCTGCCGAGGCCGATCGAAAGCGCACCGACCAGAGCTTCCTCGTTGCAAAAACAGAGATCGCCGCGAACTACTACGACCTGTCGATCAATCGCTACAAGGAAGTCGAATACGAGGCCGTGGAGCACGACCCGCCGGTGGTGATTTTGGCGCGGTTGAAGGAGCTGGATGAGGAGATTGCGCGGGGGAGGGAGGAGTTGGAGGAGATGCTCCGGTGACTTTCCCTTTTGTTGAGCTTGGCGAAGTAGCAAAGCTTGATCGGCAGTCCTTGTCGGCTGACCAAATCAAGGAGGGCGCGCAGTACCTCGGGCTTGAGCACATTGAATCGGGTGGCGAAATTTTGGGATCTGTCGAAGTTGAGGCTGGCGAGCTGAAGAGTTCTAAGTTCCAATTCTCAGACGAGCACGTTTTATACGGCAAGTTGCGCCCATACTTGGCCAAGATTGCCTTGCCGAGTTTCTCCGGGATCTGCAGTACAGACATTATCCCGATCCGTCCAGGTTCAAAATTAGATCGGCGCTATCTCGCTTACTTTCTCCGATCGGAGAAGATGGTCGACTACGCCAATTCTCGTGCGAGTGGGGCAAACTTGCCTCGGCTCAGCCCGAAGCAGTTGGCAAAGCTTCCTGTTCCCCTCCCACCCCTCCCCGAACAGAAGCGCATCGCGAAAATTCTGGATGCGGCGGACGCGCTGCGGGCCAAGCGCCGGGAATCCCTCGCCCAACTCGACGCCCTCCTGCAATCGACCTTTCTGGAGATGTTCGGCGACCCGGTGGAGAATCTGAAGGGGTGGGCTACGTCAAGGATTGATAGCCTTTCGCGCTTGGTTCGCGGCAGTTCACCGAGGCCGAAGGGTGACCCTGCCTACTATGGCGGTGAAGTTCCGCGGCTGATGGTTGGAGACATCACAAGAGATGGATTCTGGGTTACTCCTCGAATCGATAGCTTGACCTTTGAGGGCGCAAAAAAGAGTAGACCAGTTCCGCGAGGAACAGTGGTCATGGCTGTATCTGGAGATGTCGGCGTGGTGTCTCAGACCCAAGTAGATTGCTGCGTTCACGATGGTTTCGTCGCTTTTCTCGACATAGACCGGGAACGAATCGAGAGTGTTTTTATTAAATTTCAGCTTCACCTCCTTAAGTTGACGCATGAGCGGCGTAAAGCCGGCGCGATTTTCCAGAATCTCACTACGAAGGACATCAAGTCCATGGTCATCATGTGCCCGCCACTAAACCTGCAGCGAAAGTTCGTTGAGTTTGTTGATGCTTTAGAGTCGCATCAGCAGCTACTTAAAACGCATCTTGACGAGCATGAGGCACTTTTCGCTTCCCTGCAGCAATGCGCCTTTGCCGGCCAGCTATAGCCCGCCATGACCAACTTCGCCTTCCTCCCAGTTCGCTTCATCGCCATCGCCGCCGCTGCGACGAAGGCGGAAGGCCATGTCCACGGCGACCCGCGCGCTGCCCGCTTCCATGCCCGCTTCGCCGAGCGCAGCTACGCAGACTGATGCCGGAAACAGCGCTTGAATTGTTGCTAAAAAGGGGTAAAATTAGCAACATAATGTCTAGAAAGAAAGCAAAAAAAAGCATTGAAGAATCGATACTTAAGCGATTTCGTGCACGTGGTCGTGGCGCAGCAATGATGCCAGGTGACTTCCTCGACCTGGCCGATCGCCGGGTGATTGCGGTGGCGCTGTCGCGGTTGGTCAGGGCCGGGCGCTTGCGGCGCCCCAGCCGTGGTGTGTATGTCTATCCCCGGCAAAGCGAGCTGTTGGGTGAATTGGCTCCCGATCCGGAGGACATCGTCAAGGCGATCAGCCGCGCGGGCGGGGAGCGAATCCAGGCCTCCGGTGCCTATGCAGCCAACCTGCTCGGCTTGAGCGACCAGGTGCCGGCCAAAGTGGTCTATCTGACGGATGGCCACAGCCGCAAGCTGCAGGTGCGGAATCTGCCAATCGAACTGCGCCAGGCTTCAGCCCGGAGATTGGCGATCGCCGGTCGCGTCAGCGGCACGGTGGCCGAAGCTTTGCGCCACCTGCGCAAGGATCAGGTGGATGATCAGGTCGTTGAACAGCTACGTCGCCGCTTGAGTGAGGCCGATAAAGACCAGCTGCTAAAAGACATCAAGCGGGTTCCGGCATGGATTGGTGAGGTGTTCCGTTCGCTTGCTGCTGCACAGCCTGACGACAAACCGCGTGCCGGTGGCTGATGAGCGCAGTGCTTGATCTAACGACCGGACAGCGCAGAGAGCTGTTTACCCAGGCCGGAGTCGAGCTTGGCTTGCCGGCGTTTTATGTGGAAAAAGATTTCTGGGTTTGCTGGGTGCTCGAAGTGCTTTTCCATTCCGTGCAGATCGGCCGCCACTTGAGTTTCCGGGGCGGTACTTCACTGTCCAAGGGCTGGGGCCTGATCGACCGATTTTCGGAAGACATCGATCTGGGTATCTCGCGCGACTGGGTCGACGCTGAGTTGCCGGACCCCAGCGATCTATCGATCAGCAGGGCGCAGCAGGATCGCATTCTGAAACGCTTGCGCAGAACTTGTCGTGCAGTCGTTCGCGAGCAGATTTTCCCGCTTGTTCAGAACCAGGTCGAGCAGCTTGGAGGTGGCGCGAGCGCCCGAATGGTTGCGATCGATCAGGCGCGAGACCCGTTCATTATCGAGGTTGAATACCCACGTGCCGATTTGCGCCCCGGCAGAGCCTATCAGCGACCTCTGGTCAAGGTTGAGCTCAGCGGCAGAGCCGATTCCTGGCCTGAGGACAGCCGCCTGATTACTCCTTATGTCGCTCAGGCATTTCCACGATTTGCACAGCGCCATGAACTAAGGATTTCCTGTGTCACGCCGGCCCGCACTTTCTGGGAAAAAGCCTCTCTTCTGCATGAACGGCATGCGCAGGCCAGCACTGTGGTGGCCAGCAGGCAGTCGCGTCATTTGTATGACCTGGTGAAACTGTGGGAGCATGTGCAGGATGATGCTGACTTGCTCGACTTGTTCCAGGGTGTCAAGCTGCATCGCAAAGCCTTCTACAGCTACGGAGGAATTGACTACGACCAGTTGACCCCAGGCGGGCTCGTTCTGGTGCCACCGGAGGAGCAGTTGCAGGCTTGGCGTGTTGATTATCAGGACATGGCAGATATGTTTATTGGCGTTCCACCCCGATTCCAAGCACTGATTGACTCAGTCCGGCAAATCGAGCGCGCACTGAGAGGCGGTTGATGAGCAACTTCGCCTTCCTGCCCGGCCGCTTCAGCGAGATTGCCGCCGCTGCGACCAGAGCGGAAGGCCATGTTCACGGCGACCCGCGCGCCGCCTGTTTCCATGCCCGCTTCGCGCTGGAAACCGCACTGCACTGGTTGTACCGCTTCGAACGCCGCCTAAACCAGCCCTATGACCGCAAGCTTGCCGCGCTGCTGTACGAGAACAGCCTGCGCCGGGTGATGGATGAGCGCGTGTTCCAGAAAGCCCAGCTGATCCACAAGATCGGCAACAAGGCGGTCCACGACCGGGCCACGGTCCCGGTCGAAGAGGCGATGCAGGCGGTCCGCGATCTGCACCATTTCTGCTACTGGCTGACCCGCACTTATGCCCCCAACCATCCCCGCGACGGCGCGGCCTGGCGCGACGAACGGGTGCCGGCCCTCGTGACTGGGGATGTGGTGCCGCGTGAGCAACTGGTTGAACTGGAAAAAGAACTTGAGCAGCGCTCGGAGATAGAGCTCAAACGCCAGCAGGAAGCCGATGCCCAGAATGCCGAGATCATGGCACTGCGCGAAGAAATCGCCCGGCTGCGCGAACACGCCGAGGCCATCCCGGATACGCACGACTATTCCGAGTCCGATACCCGCAGACACCTGATCGATCTGGACCTGAACCGTGCTGGCTGGAAGCTTACAAGTCCCCGCGACCGCGAGTACGAGGTGCAGGGCATGCCCAACGCCAAGGGCTACGGCTATGCCGACTACGTGCTGTGGGGCGACGACGGCAAGCCGCTGGGTGTGGTCGAGGCCAAGAAGACCACCGCCGACCCGACCGCCGGCCGCCAGCAGGCCAAGCTCTATGCCGACTGCCTGGAACAGATGCACGGCCAGCGCCCTTTGATTTTCTACACCAATGGTTATGAAACCTGGCTGTGGGACGACGCGTTCTATCCACCGCGCAAGGTGGCCGGGTTCTACCGCAAAGACGAGCTGGAGCGCCTGATCCGCCGACGCGACAGCCGCCAGCCGCTGGATGTCGGTAAGGTGCGCGAGGCGATTGCTGGTCGATACTACCAGAAACGCGCCATCGGCAGCATCTGCGCGGGGCTGACCAAGGGCCAGCGCAAGTCGCTGCTGGTGATGGCCACCGGTACGGGCAAGACGCGAACCTCGATCGCGCTGGTCGATATGCTGCAGCGGGCCAATTGGGTCAAGCGGGTGCTGTTTCTGGCCGACCGGGTTTCATTGGTCAAGCAAGCCTGCAGCGCGTTCAAGGCGCATCTGCCAGAATCCAGTCCGGTCAATCTGGTGACCGAGAAAGACACCGATGGGCGGGTGTACGTGTGCACCTATCCGACCATGATGGGGCTGATCGAGAAGTCCACCGAGGGCCGGGGCGAGGCACGTTTCGGGGTTGGCTACTTCGACCTGATCATCATCGACGAGGCGCATCGCTCGGTCTACCAGAAGTACCGGGCGATCTTCGACTACTTCGACGCGTTGCTGGTGGGCCTGACCGCCACGCCGCGCGAGCAGGTCGATCGCAACACCTACGAGTTGTTCGATCTGGAGCCGGGCGTGCCCACCGACGCCTACGAGCTTGACAAGGCCGTCAGCGATGGATTCCTCGTCCCGCCTCGGGTGCAGCAGGTGGACCTGCGCTTTCCACGCGAGGGCATCGACTACGACTCGCTTAGCGAGGAAGAAAAGGCCCACTGGGAGAGCCTGGACTGGGGCGATGACGTCTATGAGGACGGCCTGCCCGACAAGGTCAGCGCGGCAGCAATCAATAGCTGGCTGTTCAATCAGGACACCGTGGATAAAGCGCTGCAGCATCTGATGGAGCAAGGCGCTCGGGTGGCCGGCGGCGACCGGCTGGCCAAGACCATCATCTTTGCCCGCAACCACGACCATGCCGCTTTCATCGAGGCGCGTTTCAACCACCACTATCCCGAGTACAAGGGCGGCTTCGCCCGGGTGATCGACAACTACGCGAGCTATGCCCAGAGCCTGATCGACGATTTTTCTCAGGTCGACAAGGCACCGCATATAGCCATCTCGGTGGACATGCTCGATACCGGCATCGACATTCCCGAAGTGGTCAACCTGGTGTTCTTCAAGCCGGTGTACTCGAAGATCAAGTTTTGGCAGATGATCGGTCGCGGCACCCGGCTGTGCCCGGATTTGTTCGGCCCTGGCATGGACAAGGAGAATTTCCGCGTCTTCGACTTCTGCTATAACTTCGATTTCTTCAAGGAAAACCCGGAAGGCATCGAAGGTGGCGGCGGGGTGCCGCTGGGGGCCCGTTTGTTCCGTGCGCGTGTCGAGTTGCTGGGCCAGTTGCAGAACCAGCCGGAGCACGACGACGGGCTGGAGCTTGAGATTGGCCTGGCCGACCAGCTCCACGCGGAAGTTGCGGCGATGAACCGGGACAACTTCATCGTGCGCATGCACCTGGAGGCGGTCGAGCACTTCCAGAAGCGCGAGGCTTGGGAGCGTTTGAGCGATCAGGATAGGCAGACGCTGGCGCTACACGTGGCCGCGCTGCCGAGCCAGATCGAGACCGACGACGTCGAATCGCGCCTGTTCGACCTGACCGCGCTGAAAATGCAACTGGCGCTGCTCGAGGGCAACCCAAATCTGTTCGAGAAACAACGCCAGCGTGTGGTTCGCGTGGCGGAGCTGCTGGAAGACAAGACCGCCATCACTGCCGTTGCCCAACAGGCCGACTACCTGCAGGCCATCCAGACGCCGGAGTTCTGGGAAGGCATGACGCTGGACCGTCTCGAAGAACTGCGTCGGCGCGTGCGCGGGCTGGTGCCGTTCATCGACCGCCAGAAGCGTACCGTCGTCTATTCCAACCTGCAGGACGAAGTGCTCGGCACACGTCACGGCGAAGTCATCGCAATGCCGCGCATGACTGGCGCGCAGTACGAGAAGAAGGTGCGCGAATACCTGAGAAACCACCTCGACAACGTCGTCATCCAGCGCCTGCGCAGCAATCAGCCGCTGACCAAAAAAAACCTCGAGGAGCTGCAGACCATGCTGGTGCAAATCGGTGAGGACGAAGGCGAAACCTTGCTCAAGGACTTGTTGGCACGCAGTCAGGCACCTTCGCTCCTGCATTTCGTCCGATCGTTGGTTGGCATGGATCGTGCAGCCGTCCAATCGGCCTTCTCAAAGTTCCTGAGCGATGAAAGTCTGTCTGCTCGTCAGATTCGGTTCGTCGAGCTGATCATTGATCAGCTCAGTAAGAATGGTGTGATTGAGGCCAGGTCTTTGTACGAGTCGCCGTTCAGCGACTTGCATGGGGGCGGGCCTGAAGCACTGTTCACTGGAAAGGAGAGCGTCGTGGATGCACTGTTCGGTAAACTGCATGAATTTGTACCTGATCATGCGCAGATAGCGAGCTGAATGGCTGGCCATTAATATGACAGCGCATAATCTACATGATGTTATCCAGTCGAGTTAAGACAAGAGTGAGGGTCATACCAATACAGCGGGTTCGACTCCCCGCCGCTGGGGGGCAGCCATAAAAAAAGCCAGCTTGTGAGGCTGGCCTGCGGTTGTTGGTGGAGGCGGCGGGGCGTTGCGTGTCGCTAAACACGCAATTGGCAGTCGCGTGAGCGACACATATGGTCTTGCCCCTGAGGGGCGAGAACACAAGAGTGGGGGTCATACCAATACAGCGGGTTCGACTCCCCGCTGCTAGGAGCCTGTCGGATTTGACCGATCGTAGCGAAGGAAAGCCGGTTGGAGTCAGATTTTTCGATCTTTTGAGGCGAATAGTGTGGGCCTATTCAACGATGAAGATCGGAGAATCTGGCCCAATCCGGATTTTCTGCAGTAGATCAGTGTTAAGTCCGACAGGCTCCTAGGGTCCAGCCATAAAAAAAGCCAGCTTGTGAGGCTGGCCTGCGGTTGTTGGTGGAGGCGGCGGGAGTCGAACCCGCGTCCGCGAATGATCTTTTCTCGGATCTACATGCTTGTCCCTTCAATTTAATCTTACTGACTTTAGCCCGAAGGGCGGGGGCAATCCGTCAGCCAGTTCCGGTGTGTTTTAATCAAGCTGCCCCGGGAACCCGGCAGTTGACGATCCCGTTGGGTAACCTTCAGATCCGAATCACGGGCACATCGGGTGAAGGCGCATTACAGGTTTTTAAGCTGCGAGTGCGTAGTTGTCGTCGTTGGCAACTATAAGTTTTGAAGAGGTTTTACGAGACTACTTCAATGCTCGGCATGCACCGATGAACGTCACTATCCACGTCGAAACCAGGACGCCCCCGGTAATCAGTCAGTATATCAACGTTGACTGTGACACGCCAGCGGTGCTGGAGTTCAATGTTTGCGCAGCAGTCTGGACTGCGCTTGCGATGGCTTTTGCCTGTGGGTGGGGTGTCTGCTGGTTCTGCGTCTGCTGCATCAGGCTGCTGGTCTGATGGTGATGGTGTGACTGGGCTGGCGTTAGGGCCACAGGCTCAGTCGTCGTCGCGGCGGGCGTCGATGTGCAGGTCGCCTTCCTGGTCGCTGACGATGTGCAGGTTGATCGGTTGACAGCATACCTGGCAGTCTTCGATGTAGCTGGCCGGCAGGTTGTCGTGATCGACGACGATGCCGATGGTCTCGCCGCAGTAGGGGCAGCCGATGTTGTGCTCGCTGAGCCAGTCTTCGATTGAGTCGGTGGTCGGGTCGAAGTCGTCCTGCATGGGGTCAGTCTAGTCTTTTGTCTACAAGGTGGTGTTGGGAGGTCTGCAGTTTCGGCTGGTGGTGGGATCAGATGCAGGTCATTGCTTGCTGTGTGTGATGAATCGCTTCGCGATGGTTGACTGGACTGGATACCGGCCTGCGCAGGTATGACAGCCATGTTTTCACTCATACACAGCGCTCGTCATCGCAGCGCAGGCCGCGTCGCTAGTCGCTATACATGCCATTCATCATCGCGCAGTGATTCACCGGCATTACTCCAACTGTTCCATTGTCGCACAGCGACTCACCCATGCTAGTGTACCCCGCCGGAAATACTGTAACGTTCAGCGAGCCGGAAAGCGCTTAGCCGCAAGGCATGGCTCGCAGGTCATGGCCACTCCATGGCCAAGAGCCATAACAAAGCGGATGAGTGCTTTCCGGCTCGCCCTGCGGGAGCGCCCCTGAGGCTGCATTACGGCGTTGCAATCCTTGTCAAGGGCTTGCCATTCACTTCGGATTGCGTCTTGTACTGCAGCCTCAGGACGCGCTCTGAATGTCACAGTATTTCCGGCGGGGTACACTACGGGGACGCTGGCGCTCCAAAGCCCTGTTCAAGCGGTAAAGCCTGACGTCATTCCGGAATCGCGGCAGCGATATCCGGAATCCATGCGCAACGGTGACCTCTTCGACTCTCCAACGCTGGCGATCCAGGTGGTTACCGGTGCTGTCTGCCGAGAGATCTCTCCGCTCGCTGCGCTCGGTCGAGATGACAGCCAAATGTTTTGCTTCACGAGATGACAGCTAAACGTGTTGCATCATTTGATGTCAACCCAAAGGTATTGCTTCACTTGATGACTGTCCAGAGTTTGCTTCCAAAGGTATTGCTTCACTTGATGACTGTCCAGAGTTTGCTTCACTCGATAACATCAGGCGGATATCTGCCTCGTGATCTCCATGAGGTTCCTATTGCCAGCGGGGACGCTGGCGCTCCTAAGCCCTGTTCAAGCGCCAAACCCTGCCGTCATTCTTGAATCGCGGCAGCGATATCCGGAATCCATGCGCAATCTTCCCTGGCTAATCTGATCGAGGTAACCTGATCAGCTCAGGGTGGTTTATGCCAATCGGTATCTGTGGCAGACTCAGGCACGAGATCATCAACTGGAGAAGCCCATGTGTCGCTGGCTGGCCTGGTCAGGCCCGGAAATCTATATGGATACGCTGCTGTTGCGGCCGAAATATTCGCTGCTGATGCAAAGCCGTTTTGCCCGGCAGAACTACGTCACCGGCATGCCGGATTTTCCCGATGGCGCGTTTCCCACCAACGGTGACGGGTTTGGCTTTGGCTGGTATGGCGACAAGCCGGAGCCGGGACTGTATCGCGAGCTGCGCCCGGCCTGGAGCGATGAGAACTTTGCCAGTCTGGCGCGAAATCTGAAGTCACGCCTGTTCATGGCCCATCTGCGCGCCGCCTACGATGGCATCGTGCAGCGCACCAACAGTCATCCGTTTGCGCACGGCCGCTTTCTGTTTCAGCACAATGGCGAGGTGATCGGCTTTGCCAGCATGCGACGCGAGTTGATGCTGGAGATCGATCCGCAATACTTCAATTGCGTGCATGGCACCACCGACAGCGAGGTGTGCTTTTTTCTGGCGCTGACGCTGGGCATGGACAAAGGCGTCAAAACCGGGCTGGAACGCATGACCGCACGCATCGAGCGCGCCCGCAGCGAGCACGGCATCGACGGGCCGTTCCGGCTGACCTGTGCCGTGGCCGATGGCGAGGCGCTGTATGCGGTGCGCTACTCCAGCGACAACCGCTCGAAAACGCTGTACATCAATGATGGCCCCAAGGCGCTGCAGCGCATGGTCGAGCGCGATCGGCAGACGCTGGCCAAGGGCCATCTGATTCTGTCCGAGCCGCTGGACGATTGCGATGCCGACTGGCAGCTGCTGGACGAGTCCAGTTTTGTCGAGGTGCGGGGTGATCAGATCAGCGTCAGTGCCTTCACGCCGCAGTGAGCACCGCTGCGCTTGCTGGCTTGACATGAGACAACTACGAAGGTTTTAATATATTGTGCTTGCGTTGCCGGCGCAATTGTGGCATCTTTGTTAAAAAATAATAAAGACAAACAACACAACAAGGGCAGAGTAGAGATCAGAGGTCATGTGTCTTCACGTGCAGGCAACTGTGCGTGTGGAAGTTTGATCAGCGTTATTTTGGAGAATACGCATGTCTGAATCCCGAAGCTCTTTGCTACGCTTACTGATTTCCCGTTCGGGCCGCTCGCTGCCATGGCTGGCGCTGGCGCTCATGCTCACCCCGTTTGCCGCAACGCATGCCCAGCAGGGCGGCGATGAGGAAGAGGCGGTGGAGCTGGAAGCCATCCAGACCACCGGGTCGCGCATCCGCCGGGTCTACACCGAGGGCTCGTCGCCGGTGTACACGCTGACCCGCGAAGACCTGGAGCGCACCGGCGAGACCAACATTGCCGACATTCTGCAGCAGCTCACCACCGGTGGCTCGGCGCTGAACACGCGGCTCAACTCATCCGGAAACTTCGGCTTTCCGCCCTCGGGTGCCGGGGTTGGTGCCGGTGCCGCAGCGGTCAATCTGCGCCATCTGGGTGCCCAGCGCACGCTGGTGCTGGTCAACGGACTGCGCTGGATCAACGAGTCATCAGCCTCCGGGGTCAGCTCCATTGTCGATCTCAACACCATTCCGCTGGCGATTGTCGAGCGCATCGAAATCCTCGAAGATGGTGCCTCGGCGGTGTATGGCACCGATGCCATCGGCGGCGTGGTCAACATCATCCTGCGCGATGAGATGAACGGCGGCGAAGCGCTGGCGTATTTTGGCCAGTTTGATGAAGGCGACGGCGAGAGCATCCGCGCCGAGGCCACCATCGGCGGCACCTTCGACAAGCTGTCCATCATCGTCAATGCCAGCTACAACAACGATCGCAGCATTTCCGCCGGTGATCGCGAAATCTCCAGCTTCCCGGTGCCCGGTACCGGTGTCACCCGCGGCAGTTCCGGTACCCCCAACACGCGTTTCATCTTCAATCCACCAGAAGCCAATGCGGTGTGTCCGCTGATCGACAGCAACGACGACGGCGTGCCGGATACCCCGTTCTGCAACATCACCACACCCAACGGCAGCAGTTTCCCGAACGGGGCCAATTTCCCTGAAGACTTTATCGGCTTTACCAACGAGAACCGCTTCAACTTCTCGCCGTTCAACCTGCTGGCCACACCCAACGAGCGCACCAGCGTGTACACGCAGCTCAATTATCAGGTCAGCAACAACGTCAACCTGTATTTCCGCGGCATGTTCAACGAGCGCACCTCCACCAATCAGGCTGCGCCCGAGCCGATCTTTCTCGGGCCCGGTGCCGGCACCGGCAACCCGCTGGCCGATGACATCACCATTTCGGCCAGCAATCCGTTCAACCCGTTTGGCATTGATCTGATCTCCGGGGTCAATTTCGAACTGCTTGGCCGGCGCCCGATCGAGGCCGGGCCGCGCATCTTCAAGCAGGATGTGGACACCCGCTATCTGGCCACTGGTGCCACCGGCAGCATCACCCTGGGCGATCGTGCCTTCTTCTGGGATGTGAATCTGGTCGATGCCGAGAGCGAGGCGGTGCAGACCACCCAGGGCAGCTTCAACATCCGTCGCATCGCCGAGGCGCTGGGGCCGGTGGATCGCTGTCTCAACGACATCCCCGGCTGTGTGCCGCTGGATCTGTTCAACGGCCCGGGCACGCTGACCCAGGAAATGATCGATTTCATCGAGTTCCCCGGCGTGGACACCTCGGAGCAGGATCTGGAAATCGTCTCGGCCAACATATCCGGTGGGCTGTTCGAGCTGCCCGCCGGTGAAGTGGGCATTGCCGTGGGCTTTGAGCATCGCGAGCTGAGCGGTTCGTTCCAGCCTGATTCGGTGATTGTGGCTGGCGAGAGCAACGGCGTGCCGGCCTTGCCGACCTCCGGCGGCTTCAACGTCGAGGAAATCTACGGCGAGCTGGACATTCCCGTGCTCAGTGACATTCCCGGCATTCACCGCCTGGATCTGAACGGCGCCATCCGCCTGTCCGATTTCAGCACCGCCGGCACCAGCACCACGGTCAAGGCCGGTTTCCGCTGGGAAGTCACCGAGGACCTGCTGTTCCGTGGCAGTTATGCCGAGGGCATTCGTGCACCGGGCATCGGCGAGTTGTTCGGTTCGGCCTCACGCTTTGATGCCATTCTTGATGACCCATGCAGCAATTTCCAGAACTCCGGCGTCAGCCAGCAGGTCATCGACAACTGTCTGGCGCTGGGCGTGCCGTCGACCTTCGTCCAGGCCAATCAGCAGATCTCGGTCACCACCGGTGGCAACGATGTGCTGCGACCGGAAACCTCTGATTCGTGGTCTACCGGGCTGGTTTACAGCCCCAGCTGGGTGGAAGGTTTTGACGCCATCGCGCGACTGGACTTCGGCGTCACCTGGTATCGCCATGAACTGGATGACGCCATCCAGGCGGTGGATGCACAGACCCAGCTCAATGCCTGTCTCAATGACATCAATTCCGGCTTCTGTGATGGCATCACGCGCTCGGTCACCGGTGCCATCAACGGTTTCCAGAACCGCCTGCAGAACATCGGCGGCATCAACACCTCGGGATTCGATTTCAGCATCAACTACTCCTCGCCGGATTATTCTTTCGGTCGCGTGTTCATGACCTGGAACACCACGTTTGTCGACAACTTCAGCGAGCTGCTGATCAACCCGGACGATCCCAACGACCCGTTGATCCGGCGCCTGGTCGGAGTGGAGGAAAACGATTCCGCGATTCCCGAATGGCAATCCAACATGGTGCTGGGCTGGAATCGAGGCGACTGGCAGTCCAGCTTCAACCTGCGCTACACCGATTCGGTGACTGAATCCTGCAGCGATTTTCTTGATGGCACCGCCAACAGCCTGACCAATCTGGGTTTATGCAGCAATCCCGATTTCGACAACAATGGCAATTCCACCAATACTTTGGCGAGCCGCATTTATGTGGATTTCCAGCTGGGCTACAGCTTTGATCTGACGGAAAAGTACAAGCTGTCGCTGACCGGCGGGGTGGAAAACCTGTTCGACAAGGATCCACCGCTGTGCTTCAGCTGTTCGCTGAACGGCTTCGATGTCACCACGCATGAACTGCCGGGTCAGTTCTGGTATGTACGCGGGGTGCTGCGGTTCTGAACTCTGAATTCAGAATCCTGATCAGCGTCTGATTTCTATCGTGCTGTGCAGACATGGCCACGCCGGCTTCCGGCGTGGCTTTTTTATGGATTCGCCTGGCTGGGGTGGCTGGTTCCCATGCTCCTGGGTGAGATCGGCAAAGGCTGGCTTTATTGCTGCAGCGTGGGAATGTCAAGGAGGTCACGCGGCAGATGACCGCCTGATGTTATCGAGTGGAGTAAAACCCTGGGTTTTCATTGTATGAAGCGCAACCCTGGGCTGTCATCCCGAGCGAGCGCAGCGAGCGGAGAGATATCCAGGCACAGCATCGGTGACTGCCTTGAGCGCCATCGTTGGAGAGTCGAGGTGGTCACCGTTGCGCATGGATTCCGGATATCGCTGCCGCGATTCCGGAATGACGTCAGTGTTTGGCATCTGAACAAAGTTTTGGAGCGCCAGCGTCCCCGCTGGCAATGGAAACGTCATGGAGGTTACGAGGCAGATGACCGCCTGATGTTATCGAGTGGAGTAAAACCCTGGGTTTTCATTGTATGAAGCGCAACCCTGGGCTGTCATCCCGAGTGAGCGCAGCGAGCGGAGAGATCTCCAGGCACATCATCGGTGACTGCCTTGAGCGCCATCGTTGGAGAGTCGAGGTGGTCACCGTTGCGCATGGATTCCGGATATCGCTACCGCGATTCCGGAATGACGGCAGTGTTTGGCATCTGAACAAAGTTTTGCTGTGCCCCCACCCCGACCCTCCCCCGCTGTGCAGGGGAGGGGGTTCGGCTACGTTTCGGTTATTGTGTTGGCTGAGACGAAGTTGTGGTTGCTGAGTTTTGTGAGGTGAGAGCCCTCGGCTCGCTGCGCTCGCTCGGCATGACAGCCAAATTGGATGATTTCTTGCTGTATGTCTCGTTCCAATGCTCCGGTTTGGGAATATTCAGGCACTAGCCATTCTCAGACGGGAGTATGGTTAATTCCAAACAGCAGGCATGGACAGGCTGAAGCGTGGGGAACGAGGTGGGTTCGTCGACACTGCTGGTAGATTACGGATATCGCTACCGCGATTCTGGAATGACGGCAGGGTTTGGCATCTGAACACAGATTTGGAGCGCCAGCGTCCCCGCTGGCAATGGGAGCGTCATGGAGGTCACGAGGCAGATGACCGCCTGATGTTATCGAGTGGAGTAAAACCCTGGACTGTCATCATATGAAGCAAAACAATTGGCTGTCATCTCGACCGAGCGCAGCGAGCGGAGAGATCTCCAGACACAGCACCGGTGACTGCCTGGGACACCATCATTGCCAGTGCAGCGGCCGTGTCAACCCGGCGGCGACTGTCGCCTGCGCCAGAACAGGGCGCTCAGCACCACGGCGAACATCAGCAGCAACATGCCGCGCATGTCCAGCACCGGCACGCCGGGGATCTCCGGCAATGTGCCGCCGGCGGCCACGTTGACATTCTGCTGCGCGACCACGCTCTGCACCGGATCGCCGCCCGGGGTCTGGGTCCAGCCCTTGGTCACGGCGAGATCGCGCCAGGCACGCCGATACAGCAGCGTGGCGGTGACTTCGACCTGGCTGTTGGGCGGCAGCATGCTGGTGTCAAAACGGTACGCCGAGACATCTTCAGCGCCAGCAGCAATGCGCGTGTCCGACCAGACATTTTCGGCATCGATGAACAGCACCGGACGCACCACCGGTCCGCTGCCATTGATGCGGCCCTCCAGCACGCGGGCAAAGCCACGGCCAGGCTGGCCGGCCAGATCATCGGGCTCGTTGCTGCTGGCAGATGAGCCATAGAATGGAATCACATCGCCACTGAGCAGCGGCAGCGTCTGACCGTCAACGCTGGCCTGCACATGCAGCACTGCATTGCGGATGGATACCCCGGTGGGGAAGGCATGACCGCTGCCTTGGTTGCTGACCACGGCATTCACCAGCAATTCGCCGCCATCGTCGCTGGCGTCAAGCTCAAGCGCGATGGCGTCCTGCAGGCTGCCGCTAGTGGTGCCGACAAAATCGTGGGCACGACGCTGCTCGGCCGGCCGGATTGGCTGGCCACCCAGTGTCGAGATGGGCCCCGGCTGCGCGGCGGCGGGCATGTGGCAATCCTGACAGCTGGCAAACTCCGGGCCCGGCTGGGCAAACGGTGACGCCAGCCATTCGCTGTAGGTGGTCTGGCCGGGGGCACCGGTGTCGGGGTTGTTGTATTCATGACAGGCGGCACAGAAACGCGAGTCGGAAAATCCCGGCTGGTGCGACGAGCGCATGGCCGAATTGCTGATGTCATCCAGCGGCCCCCACACCCACAGCGCGGTCTCGCCCTGGTCCGGGAAGCGGTATTCGGTGTTGCCCAGGTGATGCAGGGCGCTGGTGTTGTCGTTGACTTCGGCCATCTGGTGACAGGCCAGACAGGTGACGCCATCCTGCCCGGCAGCGGTCTGGAAGTTGTTGAACATGACGTTGCCGGGATCCTGTGCATCTTCGATCGGGCCATGGCAGGTGGCGCAAAAGCCGGTCTCGCCGGGGTCGTGGGTGTCGGTGTAGACAAAACCGGCGTCGCCACCGGGGGTGCCGTCACCGGAAAACAGGTCACGCACCCAGACGTTGTCGGCAGCACCGCTGTGGCGCGACTGCTGCCATTCGCTGAATTGATCGAAGTGACAGGTGGCACATTGCTCAGCACTGCCCGGATCGTAGGGGCTGGCATCGCCCGTCGGCAGTGGCGTGAGCCGGATTTCCACCACATCTCCATCGCTGGCGTTGACTGCGCCGGTGATGTAATTGATGGCTCTGCTGCTGTCGTAGCTGGGCACGGCGGTGACCACCACCGGGCCGGCAGGAATGTTGTCAAGGTTGAACTGGCCATCGGCGGCAGTGACGAACGGTGCACCGGTGGTGGCCTGCAGGCGCACGCGGGCGTCTGCCACCGGCAGGTTGCTGAGGTCATCCACCACCACGCCGGTGATGGTGGCATGGCATGGAAGCGTGATCAGCCACAGTACAGTGGCGATGGAGCATGGTTTCATCTTGACTCTGGCTCTGACTGTGATGGTGAAGTGACGCGAGCACCGTGGCGGGTGACGGCGGCGCATGTTTAGCCAGCGTCGCCTGCCGGCTGCGCACATCACGCCATGTGCATTGATTGTGGTGCCGGTATATTAGCAAACATGGGCATTGCCCGGCAATGCATGCGCTTATGCGAACAGATGCATTGAAGCCGACAAAAGCTGTCTGCTATAATGTTCTGCTGTCCTGGTCGCGGGACAGCCTGCCCATGGCAGGTCAATGATCAATTCAGGAACAAACAATATGAGCAAGTTAATCGCGTTTCCGGCTGCCGAGCGCACGGATGCGGGGAAGGGTGCGAGCCGCCGCCTGCGTCGTGACAACAAGGTGCCGGCCATTCTTTATGGTGCCGGACGACCAGCCAGAGCGCTGGCGCTGGACCACGACCCGCTGCTGCATGCTTCGCAGACCGAGTCCTTCTACTCCAGCATTCTTGAGCTGAAAGTCGATGACGGTCGCAAGCAGAAAGTGATCGTGCGCGATCTGCAGCGGCATCCGTTCAAGCCGCGCCTGATGCACATCGATTTTCAGCGCGTGCGCGACGACGAGGAACTGCGCATCACCGTGCCGATCCACTTCAGCAATGAGGAAACCTCGCCAGCCGGCAAGACTTCCGGTGTGGTCATTTCGCATCAGATGAACGATGTTGAAATCATGGCTTTGCCGGAAAACCTGCCGGAATTCATCCATGTCGATCTGGCCGAGCTGGAAATCGGTCAGTCGGTCATGCTCAGTGAGCTGAACTTCCCGGAAGGGGTCAAGCCCACCGCGTTCGTGCACGGCGACGCCGAGGACAATGATGTGGTGGTGGTCTCGGCAGCCTATGTGGCAGTCAGCGTGGCCAGCGACGATGATGAAGCCGAGGACGAGGACGCCGCAGCAGAAACCGAAGCGCCTGCAGGCGATGATGCCGAAGACAGCGACGCTGCCGAGTAAATCCGGTCACGCGTTGCGGACCGACAGGCGATGATGCCATGGCTAGCTCGCCGTTCATCATTGTCGGTCTCGGCAACCCCGGCGCCGAATACGCCCAAACCCGGCACAATGCCGGGTTTTGGTTTTTGGATCGGCTGGCCGGCACAGAACCGTTCAAGGCGCAGAAAAAACTGCATGGCCTGACCGCTGGCATCAGCATGAACGGACAGCCGCTGCTACTGTGCAAGCCGGACACCTTCATGAACCGCAGCGGACAGTGCGTTCGTGCGCTGCTCGACTGGTACAAACTCAGCACCGAGGACTGTGCCGAACGGCTGCTGGTGGTTCACGATGAGCTGGATCTGCCGCCTGGTGTGGCCCGGCTCAAGCTGGGTGGAGGTCATGGTGGACACAACGGCCTGCGCAGCATCGGGCAGCATCTGGGCAGCAATCATTGGCTGCGACTGCGCATCGGCGTGGGGCATCCTGGCATGGCCGCCCAGGTCACCGGCTGGCTCATCCATCAGCGCATTCCAGCCGGTGAGCGTGCCGCACTGGACAATGCGTTCGACCAGGCCGAACAGGTGCTGCCGCTGCTGCTGGATGGCAATCTGGCGCAAGCCATGAACCGTCTGCACAGCAGCGCCACGGCCTGACCTCAAGCAACCCGGATTACTGGAGAATAACGTGGGCTTCAAATGCGGAATCGTCGGTCTGCCCAACGTCGGCAAATCGACCCTGTTCAATGCCCTGACCAAGGCCGGCATCGATGCCGAAAACTACCCGTTCTGCACCATCGAGCCCAATGTCGGCGTGGTCGCGGTGCCGGATCCGCGACTGCAGCAACTGGCAGCGATTGCCAAATCGCAGAAGATCGTGCCCACGACCATGGAGTTTGTCGACATCGCCGGTCTGGTCAAGGGGGCGGCCAGCGGCGAGGGGCTGGGCAACCAGTTTCTGGCCAACATCCGCCAGACCGATGCCATTGCCCACATCGTGCGCTGCTTCGACAACGACGATGTGGTGCATGTGGACGGTCGCGTGGATCCACTGTCGGATGCTGAAACCATCAACACCGAACTGGCGCTGGCCGATCTGGAAACGATCGAGCGCGCGGTCAACAAGATCGGCCGCCAGGCCAACTCCGGCAACAAGGACGCGGTGGCGGCACTGCAGGTGCTGGAGAGGGTGCAGCAGCACCTGGGCGCTGGTCTGCCGGTGCGCAGTCTCGGCCTGACAGCGGAACAGCGCGTGTGGATCGCCGATTATCACCTGCTCACCGAGAAACCGGTGCTGTATGTGGCCAATGTCGACGAACATGAGCTGGAAGGCAATGCCCACACCGCTCAGCTGGCGGCGCTGGCAGAGCAGGAAAATGCCAGCATGGTGATCCTGTGCGCGGCGATTGAATCCGAGCTGGCGCAGCTGGATGCGGCCGACCAGAATGAGTTTCTCGCTGATCTGGGTTTGCCGGAGCCGGGTTTGCACCGGCTCATCCGCGCCGGCTATGAGTTGCTCAATCTGCTGACGTTTTTTACCGTCGGCCCGAAAGAGGCGCGCGCCTGGACCGTGGCGCGCGGTGCCACTGCGCCGAAAGCGGCAGGGCGCATTCACACCGATTTCGAGCGCGGCTTCATTCGCGCCGAGGTCACCGCCTTTGCCGACTATGTCGAGCTCGGTGGCGAGCAGGCCTGCAAGGAGGCCGGCAAGCTGCATGTCGAGGGCAAGGACTACGTCGTGCGTGAAGCCGACGTGATGCATTTTCGCTTCAACGTCTGATCCTGTCGAAATGCCTGCGCACTGGCGCTTGCGCCGGCTCGGCCGGGGTCCGCTGATTGTCTCGGCCCAGCATGGATTTTGTCCGGTCAATCAATGGCTTGTATGGTGTCATCATTCTGTTTGCACAGGCCGATACAAAGTGCTTGCGAAATCGCCTTGAGTGCGTTAAAAGTAGCCGCTCATACGGTGCAGACAGTTGTCGATGATGACCACACGGAAGAAAGCAACAGCGGGCCAGCGAGGCAAAGCCAAGGGCAAAGCGGCGCCGGCGCGAGCGGCGGCTGCGCCGATGCCGAGCTGGCGGCGCATCGAAGCCTTGCGGGAACGTCGCGCGTTGCTGGCGGAGCTGGCCGACATTGGTCAGGAAAGCCCGGAACTGGGTGAGGACATTTTCTTTCATGACGATGAGGAACTGCGCCGCCTGTATCAGCCGGCCGCAAAGCTGAAGAAAGAGGATTTCGAGATCGACGAGGATTCTCTGGGGGACGAGGACGACGCCGTCGATTGATGGCCACAGCCGCTGGTGGTGAAGCATCAGCGGCCAGCTCTGCGCAGCCTGATCTGTCGCCGCTGCACACACATCGCTGTCCGTCTTCGGGCATGGTTGCGGAGATTGACGCAGTGTTTTCCTGATGGCGGCCAGAATCGACAGTTGACGGCATCGGTTGGCTTGACATGATCGGCCCCGGCATTGGATAATAAGCGGCTTGGCTGTTGGAGGGGTACTCAAGCGGTCAACGAGGGCAGACTGTAAATCTGCTGGCTATGCCTTCGCAGGTTCGAATCCTGCCCCCTCCACCATTGATGCCGTCTGTATCAGGTGTCAGTGATGCGCGCATTGTGGCCGTGATCAATGCGCGAAAGGCCGGCACAGGTCCTTGCCAAGTTAATGGTTAACGTGACGGGCCAGCGTGACGGGCCAGGTGACGGTTGCAGGCGGTGTGAACGCTGTTCGCAAGAAATATGCGGGAGTAGTTCAATGGTAGAACCTCAGCCTTCCAAGCTGATGATGCGGGTTCGATTCCCGTCTCCCGCTCCAGCCTGACGGCATTGCGCCGCCCGGTTGCAACAGCTCGGTGGCTGTGGTCTGGGGGTTGCGGACTGTGCAGCCGTTGTGTTGAAAAGACCGTGTAGATATAAGAATGCGCCCACATAGCTCAGGCGGTAGAGCACTCCCTTGGTAAGGGAGAGGTCACAGGTTCAATTCCTGTTGTGGGCACCAGTTCCGCTGTCGTCGCGCTGCTGGCGACGACGGCAGCATAGGTAGATGATATTTCCAGAATTTGTCAGTGTAATCAGAATCTTAAGCGAGTAAACACCATGTCCAAGGCAAAATTTGAACGTTCCAAGCCGCACGTCAACGTCGGCACGATTGGTCACGTTGACCACGGCAAGACCACGCTGACGGCAGCGCTGACGAAGGTCTGCGCAGAAGCCCGTGGTGGTGAATTCAGAGCC
>JAHJQV010000042.1 GCA_018819105.1 Gammaproteobacteria bacterium | reverse complement strand
TCTGATGATTGATGCCATCATGAACGTGGTGATGGCTTTTGCCTGGCCGGCATACTGGCTGGCCGAAATCCATTCCCGGCATGTCTGGGTGTGGTTCGTGGCGGCCTGGCTGGGCTATCTGGGCGGCAAGCGGCTGGCCGAATGGCGATGTGGCGACGTGCAGAACTAGTGTCCCTCTGAATGACACCATTCCGGCAGCGCCTGCGAACATTGCTTTCATTCATCCGATAGAAACAATCATGCGACAAGCTCTGTTCCTTACCCTGCTGCTGGCCAGCCTGCTGATGCAGGGCTGTGCCATCGTCTTTCCCGGCAATCGCGGCCACGGGCCACTGCAGACGGTTGAGTATGTCGATCTGCAGCGCTACAGCGGCGAGTGGTACGTGATCGCCAACATCCCCTACTTCGGTGAGAGCGGCAACGTCGAATCACGCGCCATCTATGCGCCGCGTGAGGACGGTCGGCTGGATGACATTTATCTCTATCGTGACGATTTCGGCGCTGAGCTGGAGCGCATGGAGGGCGTGGCCTGGGTCAAGGACGAAACCAGCAATGCGCACTGGAAGGTGCGCTTTTACTGGCCACTGACCTTCGATTACCACATCATTGCGCTGGACGACGACTATCAGCAGGTGGCGGTGGCACACCCGACGCGTGAGTACGGCTGGATCATGGCGCGGCAGCCACGCATCAGCGACAGCGATTACCAGGCCCTGCTGCAGGTGTTTGCCGATCAGGGCTATGACACCGCCGAGTTCATGCGTGTGCCGCAGTTTCCGGAGCAGGTCGGTCAGCCCGGTTTTCAGGATCCCTAAACCCCGCTTGTTGACCACCCACGCTTCTGCGGCGCCACCATGCCCCGCATCTGTCCCGTTTCGCCTGACCGCCGAATGGTGCGCCTGCAGACCTTGATGCCGCGTGGCTTCGAGTGGCTGGCGAACAAATCGGACCAGACCTGAAATAAACGCCTGATTTGCGTCGCCACCGTGCAATGGGTGCCGTTAGACTGGTTGGCAACCAGACTGCTGCGGCCACATGCACATGAGCAACGATGAACTCTATCAGGCACTTCTCGCACGTGATGCCGCCTTTGATGGCCGCGCCTTTGTCGGCGTCACCAGCACCGGGGTGTTTTGTCGACTGAGCTGCCCGGCACGCAAGCCGAAACCCGAAAACTGTCGGTTTTTCTTTTCCGTGGCTGACTGCATCCAGGCCGGCTTTCGCGCCTGCAAACGTTGCAGCCCGATGCAGCCAGCCGCGCTGAGTGATCCGGTCATCGCGGATTTGCTGACTGAACTGAACAAGGATCCGGCCAGACGCTGGAGCGAGCGCGATGTGCAGGCGCTCGGGTACGATGCATCCACTGTGCGACGGGCGTTCCAGCGCCATTACGGTGTCACCTTTCTGGAGCTGTCCCGACTGCTGCGTATCCGTGACGGCTTCGCCACCCTGGCACACAAAGGTCCGGTGCTGGCAGCCCAGCACGATTCCGGATTTGCATCAGGCAGCGGCTTTCGCCAGGCGTTCGCAAAACTGCTGGGCATCGCCCCCGGCAGCCTGAAACAAAACGCGATGTTGCGTGCGGATTGGCTGTCCACGCCACTGGGTGACATGATCGCAGTCGCCAGCGCGTCGCATCTGCACCTGCTTGAGTTCATTGATCGCAAAGCGCTGCCAGGAGAACTGCGCCGGCTGCGGCAGGCTATGGCCGGTGACATCGGCATCGGGCGGTTCGTCATTCACGACCAGGCAGAGACCGAACTGCGGGCCTATTTTGCCGGCCGCTGTGCGCTGTTCAGCACGCCACTGCACCAGCAGGGCAGTCCATTTCAGCAACAGGTCTGGTCTGCACTGCAGCAGATTCCTGTCGGCAGCACGTGCAGTTATGGTGCCATTGCGAGGCAGATCGGACGCCCAGAGGCCGCACGCGCCGTGGCCAGGGCCAATGGCGCCAATCAGATCGCGCTGATGGTGCCGTGTCATCGCGTTGTCGGTGCCGATGGCGCGCTGACCGGTTATGGCGGCGGCCTGTGGCGCAAGCAAAAGCTGCTTGCCATCGAACAGCAACATCAATGCCAAATCCCGTCAAGCCCACACACAGGAGCGCAGCCATGAGCTGCCAGCGTGATGTTGCCACGCCAGCCGCCATGTATACGGCTAGCCTGGCTTGGCATACGGCAATCTGCCCAGGCTCTCAGTCAGGTGATAATGATCAAGACCACTGACGCAGACAGACTGCAGTCGCTCAATCTGCACATGGCCGTCATCAGCGATCACCGATGGCGGCAACAACACCTCCACCACCTCGCCGATCACCAGTACCGTGCCATTCACCTGCAGCGTGTGTTGCTCGACCAGGCGCAGCCCGATATTCAATCTTGATTCGCGCACATAAGGTGCTGCCAGCATGCTGCCGAACTCTGCAGTCAGGCCGACGGCATCAAATTCACTGACGTCGGCCGCATAACGCGCCGCTGTCTGGTGCGCCGCCGACAGCATGCCCGGATGCACGTGATTCAACGTGTAATCGCCGGTGGCCAGCAAATTCTCCAGGCTGTCACGTGGCACTGTATGCGGGCGCATGATCATGCCTAGCAGAGCCGGATCTGCCCCCAGGTGAAACACCGAACTGATCATGGCCAGGTTGGTGCAGCCACTCAGGCTGACGGTAGCGAGCAAATTCGCGCTCTTGAAACCCGACAGGGAATTCACCAGCATGGCGCGGTAGCGTGACGGCATCTGCTGCAGATCGCTTGCGCTCAGTCTGGTGGTGGCATGGTGCATTGATGAATGTCCATCGTCAGTTGACAACACTGATGTTTCGTTGATCAGACGCTAGTGTACCCCACTGGCGAAACTCACCGACAGTGAGCCCAAACCGCGCATTCGGCGCTGGCAGTTGTTCGCATGATGTGGGACGTTGCCAGTGTGCTGGCACATGAGGCGGTACCGGCAAAAGTTGTGCTGTGATCAGCAAGCCACCTATAATTGTCACCATCCGGCATGGCCTGGGTAGGCGCTGGCGCTGCCTGAATCTGGTCGCATGCTGCTGACTGCAGCCACAGCCTGATCAGCTGGCGTGGCTCAGCAAAGTTTCCCGATCGTTGCAGCAGGCCTGCACGCAGCGGGCAACAACTGAACGACGTGACCGATCAACGGCGACAATCCAACGGCAACCGCTCTTGCTATTCAATTCCCACCTGTTTATTTTTCTGTTCCTGCCGTTGGTGCTGCTGACCTTCCTGCAGTTGGAAAAACGCGGCTGGATGATCGCAGCGCTGGTCTGGCTGACCGCCGCTTCGCTGCTGTTTTATGGCTGGTGGAATCCGCGTTACCTGCTGCTGATTTGCGGCTCCATTCTCTGCAACCATCTGCTTGGATCACTGATCATCCGCCGCGCGGGCGATCCAACGCTGCTGGTCATCGGCATCACGTTCAACCTGTCCCTGCTTGCGTATTTCAAGTATTCAGGCTTTCTCGCCAGCAACCTGCAGGCGTTGATTGGCTGGCCGGAAAGCTTTCATACGGTGGTGCTGCCACTGGCGATTTCGTTTTTTACCTTTCAGCAAATTGCCTGGTTAATCGATGCACATCAGGGCAAGGCTGACCGTACCGGACTGCTGCGCTACAGCCTGTTCGTGACATTTTTCCCGCAATTGATCGCCGGGCCGATCGTGCACCATCGTGAGATGATGCCACAGTTTGGGCTGACCAGATCACCGGCCCAGCGCCAGCGCGATCTGGCCGTGGGCGTTACCATCTTTGCCATCGGCCTGGGCAAGAAAGTATTGCTCGCAGACAACCTCTCGGTCTACGCCGATCCGGTGTTTGCAGCGGCTGCAGCGGGCGAATCATTGCACTTCGTTGAAGCCTGGGGCGGCACTCTGGCCTACACGTTTCAGTTGTACTTTGATTTTTCCGGCTATTCAGACATGGCCGTTGGCCTGGCACGCCTGTTCGGCATCGTCATTCCAATCAATTTCTTTTCCCCTTACAAGGCTCGCAACATTGCCGAATTCTGGCAACGCTGGCACATCACCCTGTCCCGGTTTCTCAAGGACTACCTGTATATCCCACTGGGTGGCAACCGCCGTGGCCTGGGCAGAACGCAGTTCAACCTGCTGCTGACCATGCTGCTGGGTGGTCTCTGGCATGGTGCCGCCTGGACCTTTGTGTTGTGGGGTGGTGTGCACGGTCTGCTGCTGATGCTGCATCGGCTTATCAGCCGGTCCGGCTGGCGTTTGCTGCCACTGCCGCTGTCACGCTGCCTGGGCAGACTGGTGACGTTTTTCGCTGTGGCCACGGCCTGGGTGATCTTTCGCGCCGATTCGCTGCCGGCAGCCCAGCTGCAACTGACGGCCATGCTGCCCGGGCGCGACTGGACAATGCCGGCGGGGCTGCTGCCTGGAAGCTGGCAGCAACAGCTCGCAGAATTGGGTCTGGATTCGGTAAAAATGCCTTATTTTTACGGATCTGAACAATGCCTGTGGCTGCTTGTCGCGGTGCTGCTGGCCTTTGCTGCCCCCAATACCACGCAGATCATGGCCGGATTCAAACCCGGCATTCTGCCACCTGGCTGGCAAGCACAGGATGTGACCGGCACAGGCTGGCTGCGCTGGCAGCCAAACCGGGCCTGGGCCGTCGTGATGGCCATCGTCTGCGCCTGGGCGATCCTGAGCATGTACCAGGCACAGGAATTTCTCTACTTCCAGTTTTGATGATGATGAACAGTCAGCGCCAATCCGGACACCCCGCTCCGCATGCAGCGAGCACGCCTCACCGTGTCAGTCAGGCGCTTGCCGGGTACCATGCATGCCTCGATTCAGGAACGACACCCTGTTGCATCATGTTGCGCTGTGCCGCAGGACCACAATGATGTCTGCGTCCAGCTATCTGAAACTGCTGCTGGTGCTGCTGCTCGGACTGCTCACTCTGGTGCTGCTGTCAAACTGGTATCTGGATCCCATGATCAGCTACCACCGGCCCTTCGTCGACATCGGTTACAGCGACAATCAGCGCTATCAGACCCCCGGACTGGCGCGCAACCTGGATTACGAGGCCTGTTTCATCGGCACCTCGAAAACCGAAAACCATTCTGCCGAACGAATGAGCAAGCTCACCGGCGAACAGGTGCTGATGCTGCCGGTGGCCGGCTCGACCATTCGAGAACAGTACGAACTGGTGCAGGTGGCCCTGCGCAACGGCAAACCCAAGCGGGTGTACTGGGAAATGAATTATGGCTCCATCTCGGCTGGCGAGCGCATCAATGATGGAAGTGTGGCCTTCCCTCACCACATGTATCGGCTGTCGGCCACGACCATCAGCAAATACCTGCTGTCCACCGACACCCTGCGCGAAGCTGTGCGCGGACTGGCCGGCCACAGACACGACGATCTTGAATCGCTGCACTTGTGGACACGCAATTATGACTACTCTGAACAGCGTCTGGAACAGGCATGGAACCATGTGGCTCAGCGCTGGACACCGGCCCTGCGCGAGCAGTGGGATGCAGTACGGCTGCATAGCTCAGCCGAACTCAGCATGATCATGCAGCGCTACATCGAATCCGTGCTCAGCAAACACCCTGAGGTGGAGTTTGAACTGATTCTGCTGCCGTCCAGCAAGCGCTACTACCTGTCGGATTTTCTCATTGCGCCCAACCGTTCCGCGCTGCGCATGGCCATGCGCCGACAGCTCGCCGACTGGCTGTTGCAGCACGACAACCTGACCGTGCACGACCTGCAGCTGTATGCCGACTACATGCGGGCAGCGCACTACAAGGATCTCGATCATTATGAGC
Source organism: Gammaproteobacteria bacterium (assembly GCA_018819105.1). Lineage (GTDB taxonomy): Bacteria > Pseudomonadota > Gammaproteobacteria > Xanthomonadales > Wenzhouxiangellaceae > JAHJQV01. The sequence continues at coordinate 18,346 of JAHJQV010000042.1, read as the reverse complement.
CGGAGATCAATGCCCGCATTGAGGCCGATCTGGCCAGTGGCCGGTTTGTCGTCAACAGCAGGCAGCTGCAGGACAACACCGACTCGCTGCAGCAGCTGGTGGAATCGGAACTGGAATCATTCTGCAGCCAGCGGGAATGCCCCGCTGCGCTGCAGGCAGCACGCACAGATCTGCAGCAGCTGTATGATTAGCCTGGATCAGGCGACAGCCAGTTCCTGCATGGTCTCGCGCCACTGGCGAAACTCACCGACAGTGAGCATTTCGGCCATGGTCAGGGCCGGCCGCGTTGGCAATAGGCTGGTGCTGCGGTGATCGACGACGTTGGCAGCATCAGTCGATGACAGGAACGCTGCCGCCGATTCGGCCTTGCAGATCAGCGCCAGATCACAGCCCGCCTCGCTGCAGGCGGCCAGGCGCGCTGACATGTCACCGGCCACGGTGCCGGCGGCCATGTCCAGATCATCGGAGATGACCAGACCGGAAAAGCCGAGCTTGCCGCGCAGCACCTCTTCGATCCAGGCGCTGCTGTAACCGGCCGGTCGCGGATCGACACAGGGGTAGCAGACGTGCGCCATCATGACCGCGTCCAGTTGCGCGGCCAGCGCCTGAAACGGCTGCAGATCATGCGCTGACAGTTGCGCAAACTCGCGCCCGTCACTGACCACATCGGTGTGCGTATCGGCCAGCACGGTGCCATGACCGGGAAAATGCTTGCCCACCGCCGCCATGCCGGCATCGTGCATGCCGGCAATCAGCGCCTCGCCCAGCGCAATGATGACTGCAGGGTCTGCGCTGAAGGCACGGTCGCCGATGATGGTGCTGGCGCTTTGCACATCCAGCACCGGGGCGAAGCTCAAATCCACGCCGTGCGCACGCAGTTCTGCCGCCATCACGCGGCCATGGCGGTAGGCATAATCCAGCGCCTGTTCGGCACTGCTCTGATACAGCCGCCCATACACCGCCAGCGGCGGCAGTCGGGTGAAGCCAGGCCGGAAGCGCTGCACACGCCCGCCTTCCTGATCCACCGCAATCAGCAGCCGGTCATCCACCGCCTTGATCGCCGCACACAATGCAGAGAGCTGTTGCGGATCGCGGTAATTGCGATCAAACAGCACCACGCCGGCGCACAGTGGGTGGCGAAGCAATGTCATTTCGCTGGCTGCCAGCTCGGTGGCGGCCAGCCCGATCAGCAGCGGACAGAACGGTGCAGGCACGTCAATCCCGCCGCAACAGCGCCATGGTTTCCACATGCGCGGTGTGCGGAAACATGTCCATGATGCCGATGCGCTCCAGCCTGAAGCCATGCTCGCGCACCAGCACACCCAGATCTCTGGCCAGTGAGGCGGGCTGACAGGAGACATACAACACCCGGCTGGCGGCGCTGGCGGCAATCATGTCCAGACAGGCGGCGGCACCACTGCGCGGTGGATCCAGCAGCACGGCGTCAAAATGCTGTCGCTGCCAGGGCAGGTCCTGCGGTGGCTGACTCAGATCAGCGAGATGAAAGCCGGTGTTGTGCAGCTGGTTGTCACTGGCGTTGTGCCGCGCGCGCTGCACCATGTCCTGACTGCCCTCGACGCCGGTGACCTGCTTGACGCGCCGGGCCAGTGGCAGCGAGAAATTTCCCAGGCCACAGAACAGATCCAGCACGTTTTCGTGCGCCTGCGGCGCAAGCCAGGCCATGGCCTGGGCAATCATGCGCTGATTGATGCCGGCGTTGACCTGCACAAAGTCACCCGGCTGAAAGCGCATGCGCAGCTGGTCGTCATCGATGCGATACGCCAGTTCGTGCTGCCGGGGTGCCAGCAGCGTGATGCTGTCCGGCCCTTTTGGTTGCAGATAAATGGCTATGCCGGTGCGGGCATGGAACTCGCCCCACAAGGCCACATCGTCACTTTGCAAGGGCTTGAGATGCCGCACGATCAGCGCACAGCTGTCGTCACCACAGGCAACTTCCAGTTGCGGTACGTGTTCGCGAATGGACATGGCCTGGATCAGCTCGGCGAGTTCGTGCAGCCGCTCGCCAATGGCGGGGTGCAGAATGTGGCAGCGCTGGCAATCGGCGACAAACTTGCCCTTGCGCTCGCGAAAACCGACCAGCACGCGCTGCTTCTTGTGCACATAACGCACACTCAGTCTGGCCTTGCGACGATAACCCCAGTCCTCGGCCAGCAATGGCTCGGCCAGCTGGCCAGATTCGATCTGCAGGTGGCCGATGCGGCGCAGGTTTTCCAGCAACTGCTGTTGTTTGAAATGGCGTTGCCGGTCTATGGCCAGATGCTGCAGTGCACAGCCGCCACAGAAATCGAAATGCTCACAGCGCGGTGTGACACGCTCAGTGCTGGGCGCATCAATGCTGATCGCCTCGGCTTCGTCGAATTTGCGCTGGCGTTTTAGAAAGCGCAGCTGCACCAGCTCGTCAGGCAGGGCACCGTGCACAAACACGGTTTTGCCATTGACATGGCAAACCCCGCGCCCGTCATGGCTTAGTCCGGTGATGCGTACCAGATCACCGGCTTGAGGTTGGCTGCGCACCAGTTGCTTGCTTACTTCTGTCGCCAGTTGCCGTTGCTGTCGCGGTAGTACCAGCCAGCCGGTGCCAGCTCGATCCAGCGCTCGGCAAAAATGCTGCGGATGTCGTCTTCCCATTCCGGGTGACCATTGGCCACGGCAATTTCGCGATACACGGCATTGCGATCCTGGTTGTCGGCGTTGACTGCCTGCTGCATCGCCGTGCGCTCGGACAGGCCCACTGCGGAGCGATCACGGATCTGCACCAGACCATCGTTGTCCAGGCCGATGGCACCGGCTTCATAATAGGCTTTGAGCACGTTCTGCTGGCGCTCGCGCATGCGTTGCTGAATGGTCTGAATCGCCGGCGTGTTGATGTCGATATTGATGTTCTGCTGTGCATGGGCCACTGGAACCAGCAGATTCATCAGTGCCAGCAGCGGTCCGGCAGAGCGCTCGCGTAATGCCACCGCAGGCATGCCGGCATGCGGCCACAGCATGGCCGAGCCACCCGACGCAGCACCAGATTGAGTGTTGTCAGTGCTGCTGGAATCAATCACTTCGGCAGCAGGATCACTGAGCACACCACTGATGAATTCGGTGGCGGCCTCGCGGGCAGCGGCCTCGGGAAAATAGACATTGATGGTGACGCAGGCGGCCAGCACCAGCGTCAGCGAGGAACCAAGCAGGAACAGTTTGCTTTTCATGGATACACCTGCACAGAGGAGTGTGACTGCATTATGGCATCGAATCCAGGTTCGCACCTTCCTTTTCCACCTTGGTTTCCAGCAGATCCTCGCGACTCACACCCAGACGCAGGGTGACCGCGCTGGCCACATAGATGGAGGAATAGGTACCGACCACAATACCGATGATCAGGGTCAGGGCAAAACCCGAGATCGCTTCACCACCAAACACATACAGTGCCGCCAGCACCAGCAGGGTGGTGCCAGAGGTCATGATGGTGCGCGACAGCATCTGGTTGATGGCAGTGTTGATCACTTCAACCGGGCCGGTCTTGCGCATGCCCTGGAAGTTTTCGCGGATGCGGTCAAACACCACGATGGTGTCGTTGAGCGAGTAACCGATCACCGCCAGCAAGGCCGCCACCACGGTCAGATCAAACTGGATGTGGGTGAACGACAGGATGCCGGTGGTGATGATGATGTCATGCACCAGTGCTGTCACCGCACCCACGGAGAAGCGCCACTGGAAGCGGATGGAGACGTAGGCAAGAATGCCCAGCAGCACCCAGAACATCGCCAGCGCGCCTTTTTCCGCCAGCTCCTTGCCGATCTGAGGACCGACAAAGTCGACCCGACGGATGTCGATCTCGCCCTGGCCGGACTGCTGCAACGCATCCAGCACGGCACTGCTGATCTCGGCGTTGCTTTCCTCCTGTTCACGCGGTGCCAGCCGCACGGCAATGGATGAGGCATCGCCAAACTGCTGCACCACATAATCCTGGAAGCCGGCAGCATCCAGACTGCTGCGCACGGCATCCAGATTCACGGCCTGCTCAAAACCTGCTTCGATCAGCGTGCCGCCGGTGAAATCCAGCCCGAAGTTGAGTCCGCGCGTGGCCACCGAGGTGATCGAAGCCAGCAGCAGCAGGGCAGAAAAAATGAATGCCAGCCTGCGCAGCTTGAGAAAGTCGATGTGCGTCTGTTTTTTGAAAAATTCCATGATGTCTGTCTCTGTGCGGGCTCAGATGGCCAAAGCCTTGAGTTGCTTGCGCTGACCATAAACCTTGTTCACCAGTGCCCGGGTAACCAGAATGGCGGTGAACATCGAGGTCAGAATGCCGATGCTCAGCGTCACCGCAAAGCCCTTGATAGGACCAGTGCCGAAGGCAAACAGCGCGATCGAAGCAATCAGCGTGGTGACGTTGGCGTCAGCAATGGTGGAAAAGGCCTTGTCGTAGCCGGAGCGGATGCTGTTCTGCGGACTGTTGCCCAGCCGCAGTTCCTCGCGGATGCGCTCGAAGATCAGCACATTGGCATCCACCGCCATGCCCACTGTCAGCACAATGCCGGCAATGCCCGGTAGCGTCAGCGTGGCCCCGAACATCGACAGCACCGATACGATCAGCACCAGATTCAGCAGCAGGGCAATGTTGGCGAACATGCCGAACACCTTGTAGTACAGCGCCATGAAGATGAGCACTAAAGCAAAGCCGATGACCACCGACTTGAAGCCCTTGTCGATGTTTTCCTGGCCCAGGCTGGGGCCGATGGTGCGCTCCTCGACAATCTGCACCGGTGCCGCCAGGGCACCTGCACGCAGAAACAGCGCCAGATTGGCGGCTTCATCGGACGAGCCCAGACCGGTGGTCTGGAAACGCTTGCCGAACGGCTCGCGGATGTTGGCGACCGAGATCACTTCTTCCACCCGGCGGTTGCGGCCCAGCTCGGGATCATAGCGGTCCTCGATGTACAGCACCGCCATCGGCTTGCCGACATTTTCGGTGGTGAAATCAAACATGCGCCGGGCACCGGCGCTGTCCAGCGTGACCGACACCATCGGCGAGCCGCTGGTGGGATCAAAGCCGGAGTTGGCACCGATAAGCTGGTCGCCGGACACAATCAGCCGCTTTTTCAGCAGCACCGGCTGACCGTTGCGGTCGTAATAGAGTCTGGAAGTCGGCGGCACGCGACCGCTGTTGGCCGCTGCAACGGCGTCGTTTTCGGTGTCCACGGCGCGGTATTCCAGCGTCGCGGTGGCACCGATGATGCGTTTGGCCTGCACCGTGTCCTGCACACCGGGCAACTGCACCACGATGCGGTCCTCACCCTGCTGCTGCACGATCGGCTCGGCCACGCCCAATTCATTGACGCGGTTGCGCAAGGTGACGATGTTCTGCTCGATCGAGCGCTGGCGCAGTTCCTGGATGGACTCATCGCTGATGCGTGCCACCAGCGCCATGTCGCCGTTGCGCTCGGCACTGTCCAGTCCCAGTTCCGGATTCTGTCTGGCCACAGCCGATGCGGCGGCATCGATCTGCGCGGCATCACGCAGCACCGCGGTCACAGTGCGACCGCTGGCGGTGACCGACTGATAGCGAATGTCGGCCTCGCGCAGCGCGGTGCGGATTTCATCGACGATGCGCTCCTGCTGCTGGCGCTCGGCGGTGACCATGTCCACCTCCATTAGAAAGTGCACACCACCCTGCAGATCCAGACCCAGCACCATCGGCACCGCACCCAGAGCACGCAGCCAGCCCGGTGTTGCCGGGGCCAGATTCAGCGCCGTGACATATTGCCGCCCCAGACTCTCGCTGAGCACCTGCTGGGCGCGAATCTGCTGCTCGGCATTGTTCAGGCGCACCAGCAGACGCTGGCTGTCGGCCTCGATGGCCTTGAAGGCGATGTCCTCATCGTTCAGCGTGTTGCTGATGGTGGCTTCAAGGTCGGCCGGCAGGGCCTGCGAACGGGCCGATGAAATCTGCACGCTGGGATCGTCACCAAACAGGTTCGGTGCCGCGTACAGGGCACCGATGGCGATGACAAACGCAATCAGCAGATTTTTCCAGAGTGGGTAATGGTTCATGCAATAACCTGATGGCTTCTGCTGGCCGACCGTGGTGCGGCCAGGGTTGTTGTTGTTAGGTTCAGTGGGATGCCTTAACGTGAATCGTCATCGCTGGCGCTGTTGTCGGTCGAATTGGCTGCATCGTTGTCGGTGGATTTGCCGCCCGTCTGGCGACCCTTGTTCTTGCCGCCTTTAGCACCGGACTGTTTGCCAGTAGCGCCGGACTGTTTGCTAGCCGCCTTCCAGGTGCCTTTGGGCAGTACGCTGGCGACCTGATGCTTGTGCAGCTTCACCGTCATGGCTGCGCCCAGCTCCACATCCAGGAAAGTGTCACCGACCTGTCGCACCACCCCCAGCAGACCACCGTTGGTCAGTACCTCATCGCCGACGGCCAGTTCCGCCACCATCTTGCGATGCTCTTTGGCACGCTTCATCTGCGGGCGAATGAGAATGAAATAGAACACCACAAACAGCAGAATCAGCGGCAGAAAAGACATCAGCCCGCCGCCTGCAGGTGCCCCACCGGCCTGCGCCGATGCCGTATCGATCAAGAAATCCATCGTTGCTCCTCAAGCTATTCAGTGTCAGCGCGCGCCGGAATCAGCGCCGTCGCAGCCAGGTCGGCCAGACCGACAATCAGCCGGTCATTATGCCATATGCGGCCATGTGTTTGCGTGACAAGTGTCGCTGTGACTGCCGCAATGAGTGCTGCAATCTGCACGGCCCGGAGGCCTGCATGGCAGACATTGCCCGCAGCACATGGCATGCCGTGCACAGCCATGCCAGTCCCTGCGGGGGCTGCTGGACTCGCCGCAGACCGCGTCCAAAGCCAAACCAGCCGGCTTCAGCGCAGACCAGCCATGCGCACATCACACACCCGACTGCCGGCGTTCAACGGCAACCCCGATGGCATAACCGACACAGCCTGCGGCAATGGAATACACAAACGCACCCGGCAGCCCGGCAATCCAGTCACAGACGATGAACACCACGCTCTGCGCTGTGATCGATACCATGCCGGCGAGTCGGCCACCGATGCGGCTGCTGAGACCCAGCACCAGAGGCACGGCGACAATGCCACCAATCGCCGCCGAGGCCAGCACCAGTTCGCGCAGACTGTCTCCGGCGGCAGCGACACTGGCAGCCAGCAGCCCGGCCACCACGGTGGCAATGCGCGCCACCACCAGTCTCTGCCGCGCGCTGGCGGTTGGCCGCCATTGCGCGTAGCCGGAATCGGTGGCCACTGCCGAAACCGCCAGCAGGGCGGAATCAACACTGGAAAGAATGGCCGACAGCAAGGCACCGGTAAACACGATGTGCAGCCAGGGCGGCAGCAGCGCGACCGCCAGATCAGCCATAAAGCGATCCCCCTCCCCCAGCGCCAGCCCGAGTTGCCCGCCGATCAGGCCAAACGCAATGGGAAAAATGCATGCCGCCACGTACAACAGTGCACCCAGAATGGCACCGTTGCGGGCCACCGCTGGCGTCCTCGCGGCCAGGGTACGGCTGATCGCTTCCTGCGCCACGATGGAGGCAAAAATCGGCACGATCCAGACCTCAATCCGATCGAACAGGGTCTCATGCGGCAGATTGAAGCCCCATTTGTCCGGCGGTATCCGCTCAATGGCGGCCACCAGGCCACCGGCAGCATCCAGCATCAGCACAAACATCACGGCGAGACCAATGACCAGAATGCCCCCTTGGACAATGTCCGTCACCACATCACCCAGCAAGCCGCCCAGCAGGGTGTAGGTCAGCACCAGCGTGGTCGCCGCGATCAGCGCCTGCATGAATGTGATGTCGGTGGTGGCAGCCAGGATGGTGGCCAGCGCAAACAGCTGCGCCGATGCCCACACCATGCCACTGATGGCGATGGCCACGGCACTGAGGCGTTCGGTACCGGTGCCAAAGCGTTGGCGAAAAAAACCGGCCAGCGTCAAATGCTCACCGGCACGCAGACGCGCCGCAAACAGCAGCCCGAGCAACAGTATGCCCAGACCAAACGCCAGCGGCTCCACCCGCGCGCCAGCCATGCCGTTGGCCGCCACCTCGGCCGAAGTGGCAATGACGGATTCCGAAGCAAACCAGGTGGAAAACAGCGACATGCCGACAGCGAACACACCCAGGCTGCGCCCGGCCACCAGGTAATCGGCTTCACTGGCCGTGTGTCGCGCAATCCAGGCTGCGATGCCAAGCTGCACCAGCACGTACAGCGCCACAATGGTGATCGTCATTTGCGCTGGTCTCCCTGAGGTCTAGTGCGCTGAGTATAAACAGCTTGCTGCTGGCAATGTTATCCAGAGCCGGCGTACCCAGTGCGAGTTGGGGGATTGAGGCCAGCCAGCCCTGCAATCTGTGCTGGAGTGTGCTGGACTTAAACGCCCTGCCCCGCTGCGCAGCTCTGCTGATTCCTGTAAGACGGTGCAGATTAATCAGTTCTGGTCGGTCAGCCTTGCCAGATCAGACATGGCATCAAGACGCAATTACTCTGGAGTGATCTGGTGCCTGTCAGTTCGCAGCGTGAACCAAGAACACACCCATTTACACCTTCTTACTCCTTGCTCAGATACGTAACTTGATAACCTGGGAAGATCAAGCGTCCATTGCAATACAACGCAAAGCAGAGATGCCATTTAGCAACCAGTGCTATGGACAATGGCTGTGCTGAGCTAACTCTGAGACAACTTATCCTGATCCAACATATCTGCAAATCAGCACATCGAGTTGACATAGTTGACAAAAGAGACATCAGAGACGACAATGTTGCCATCGTGATCCTGTATACAGATAATTGCCATGACCAAGACCCTTCAATTCATTGTCGAACACTTGCCGCAGGTCAAGGAGGCGGATGTAAGCCGCTTCTCCGCTTCCGTTGAAATCAAAGATGCCCTGGCCTTCGCGGCCGATTTGGAGGCGTTTATGCATGAGCGCGTGGAGGCGGTGCAGCTGCCTGAGTTTCTGGAAATGGAAACCCTGGAGCAGAGCTTGGCGCACAAGGCGGCTGCGCTGCGTGCCCATACCCGCTGGATGCCTGGCAAGACAGATATACAGCGCGGTCGTGCCGTGCGGCTGGAAGCTTTCAATCAGCCGCACAACCTGCCACTGCCTGAATTTGCCCGGTTGGCGAACAAGTCGCGCCAGCAAATCTACAAGGACATCGACGCCCGTAGACTGCTGGCGCTCAACGTGGGGCCACGTGGCCGCAAGTTGCCTGACTGGCAGCTCATTCCGCTACCGCAGCAATTAACGCAGGCTGTGCTACAGAAAACCGAAGGGATTGACAACTGGACACTGTATCGTGCGTTGTCTGAGCCGCTGGAAGGCTTGGGTGGACTATCGCCAGTGGAGGCTGTGACTGCCGATTCGATCAACGATGTAGCTAATGCGGTGTTGAATGTGTTGGGTATGCACTGAAGCCAGATCGGCGTGACCATAGCACTGCAACCATTCTTGATCAATGCCGGTGAATTGCTCCAGCATCTCAGCCGCACTGTCTATCGACATAAGCCGCTGTGCTATGGACGCAGCCTATGTAACCGCTATGATGATCCAGAGCGCGTCTATGGCGTACTCTATCTGGGACTCGACCTTCCCACGGCCTTGATGGAATCTCTGTTTCATAAACACCAATGGGACAAGGACACCAAACGCTCGATTGCCCAGGCAGAAATCAAGAGCCGACTGGTACGTGTCGTAGGTGTGCTGGACAACTTATTCCTGGCCGATCTCACAGCGCCAGGCGTCATGGCGGGCTATTTCGGCTTGAACCTTGAGCAGTTGGCCAACCGTGACTACACGCACACGCAGCAGGTGTCCGCCCAATTGCACGCGATGCTTGATGCAAGCGGAATGCCGCTGTTCGATGGCGTGCTGTATCCGTCGCGCAACAACTACCCCGCCGCAAGCATCGCCTTGTTCGAGCGCGCCGAGGGCAAGGTGAAGGTATTCGAGAACATTGACCTGGTCGACCATGTGGAGTGGCCGCCTTTCGTTGCAAATTATCGCATTGGTGTAGAGCCTGACCCTGGTCCAGTCGAAACGGACGATCAAGAGTTTGATTAATATGGAATTCAATCGGATACTCAATCTCCCCAAAAACAAGCACCCCGGGCACCAGAAAGCCGGGAACCTTTCGCAGGTTGACCTGAACAGCCATGTTCGTGCGACACATTAAAGACACGGCGCGCACACGTCCAATGCAGTGACTCCCGTGCTGAACGAAGCATAGTCATGGCAAAACCTGATGTTGCCTGACATCCGCATGGCGCAAAAGCTCTGGCAACAGGCTTGAAATGATGTAGGATGATGGCAGTATTTGACAGGTTTCCAGGCAGATCTCGATTACAGCGGTTTAGTCGGGCTGTTCGGAACTCGAATGGATTAACAGCGGATTTGGACCGGCGCTGAAAACAACAAGAAGGGCGATAGGAGTGAACCAGGAACAGGCGCAGGATGAGGCAGAGCGGCGGATTACAGAGGCGAAGGCCAGCGCAAGCACCAAGCTTGATCTCTCAGGTCTGGACTTGGAGAGATTGCCGGACTCCATTTCAGAGCTGACCAAGCTCACTCATCTGGATTGCTCAAAAGGTCTTATCCGAAATCAAAGGGGCCGTCTCTGCGAACTCGCTCCCCTTGTTGCACTCTATAACCTGACCTCGCTCAACTGTTCGGGTAACAAGATTGCCGACCTCGGCCCACTGGCTGCGCTCGACAACCTGAAATGGCTCGTATGTGCGGAAAACCAGATTTCCGACCTCGGCCCCCTGGCCGCGATCGACAACCTGACCTCGCTCAACTGTGCACGAAACCAGATTGCCGACCTCGGCCCCCTGGCCGCGATCGACAACCTGACCTCGCTCAACTGTGCACGAAACCAGATTGCCGACCTCGGCCCACTGGCCGCGATCGACAACCTGACCTCGCTCAACTGTGCACGAAACCAGATTGCCGACCTCGGCCCACTGGCCGCGATCGACAACCTGACCTCGCTCAACTGTTCGGGTAACCAGATTGCCGACCTCGGCCCACTGGCCGCGATCGACAACCTGTCCTCGCTCGCATGTTCGTTTAACCAGATTTACGACCTTCAACCCCTAGCTGCGCTCGACAACCTGACCTCGCTCGACTGTTCGTATAACCAGATTACTGACCTCGCACCCCTGGCCGCGATCGACAACCTGTCCTCGCTCGCCTGTTCGTTTAACCAGATTTACGACCTTGAACCCCTTGCCGCGCTCGACAACCTGACCTCGCTCGACTGTTCGTTTAACCAGATTACTGACCTCGCACCCCTGGCCGCGATCGACAACCTGACGTCGCTCGGCTGTGCGCGAAACCAGATTACCGACCTCGGCCCCCTGACCGCGATCGACAACCTGACCTCGCTCAACTGTGCGCGAAACCAGATTGCCGACCTCGGCCCCCTGGCCGCGATCGACAACCTGACGTCGCTCAACTGTGCACGAAACCAGATTACCGACCTCGGCCCCCTGGCCGAGATCGACAACCTGACGTCGCTCAACTGTTCGGGTAACAAGATTACCAACCTCGGCCACTTAGCCGCGCTCGACAACCTGACCACACTCGACTGTTCGTTTAACCAGATTTACGACCTTGAACCCCTGGCCGCGATCGACAACCTGACCGCACTCGACTGTTCGTTTAACCAGATTTACGATCTTGAACCCCTGGCCGCGCTCGACAATCTGACCTCGCTCGACTGTGGGCGAAACCAGATTGCCGACCTCGGCCCCCTGGCCGCGCTAGCGAATCTCCACCATCTGCATTGCCAACAGAATCAAATCCAGAACGTTCCGCCAGAGATTACCGAGCAGAGCAACTGCATCGACGACTTACGCTCGTACTGGGATGAGGTCACCGAGCATGACGCACCAAACAGATGGTTCAAAGCGATCTTGATCGGCAACGGCTGGGTGGGTAAATCGACGCTGGCCGATGCACTGATTCATGATCGTGTGCCGCCGCAAACACAACGCACACACGCCATCGTCATCGAGAACTTTAGCTTGCCGCTAGGCAAGCAAGACCATGCCGACATACAGCTTTGGGACTGCGGCGGTCAGGAACTCTATCACGCCACGCACCGGCTGTTTCTGACCACGCGCGCCATTTTTCTGCTGGTATGGGCCGCCGAGACACCGGAAGGTGCTGTAGATGAAGCGAACCATCCGCTAAGCTACTGGCTGGATCTGATTCCTACACACCACGAGGTCAAATCAACGATTCTGATCCAGAATCGTGTCGATAAGACTAATGGAGACATCGACGGCAAGGCAGCGCTGAGCTACACACAGAATGCTATCATCTTCGGTAAGGAGATCGCCACGGTCGCTAGCAAAAACCAACATGTCGGCGAGGTACGCGAACGGCTCAAATCACTGATCGGTGAGTACAGCAAGCGCTGGAACTACAAAGTGCCGGCAAGCTGGGAAGCCCTCCGCAGCGAGCTTGATCCGAACTCTGTGCGGATCCTACTGCAAGAAGAATACCTTCAGCTCTGCCATAAGCATAAGGTCAAACACCCTCAGGCCCTGCTTGGCTATTTGCATCGTGGCGGCGCGCTGTTCTATCGCAAGGGCTTTCTAAACGATGCATTGATCGTCGATCAAAGATGGTTTATCGACCGCATTTACCGCCTTTTTCGACCTGAGTCCAGCGAGCATCCAGTATCCAACCGTGAAACCATCATCAGAAAAAACGGTGTGATCACCGGCCTGGAAACCACCGGGTTCTGGAGCGATCATCCACAGGAAAAGCACCGCGAGGTGCTGATGTCATTCATGATCGCGAGCAACACGGCTTTCGAGCTGACAGAGGACCATGAGGCATCATTCAATCAACGACGCTATCTGATACCGGCGCTGGTCTCCGAAACGCGTCCCGCCGCTGCCGAACTTGATATACAGCCTCTATATCAACTGCGCTTCGAAACACTGCATCGCGGCATCATGGATCGCATCATCGGTCGTCTGTGCCGATTTGCGAAACAGGAACTGCCATATGAATGGTGGGCAATGGGTATCATCATATCCGACGCTGACGACAACACACGTGTTCAGGTCGACATCGACCCGACTGACGACAACCTCTTGCGCATCGGAAACATTCGCGGCAACAGTGATCACCTTGCACGGCGCATTGTCTTGACGTTGAAGAAAGAACTTGGTGATGACGCATTCGAGTCGATCGCACCAACTTCCTTTGAGAATGGCACGGCAATGGGCACCCCCACCATCATCAGGCATAAGACATCAGCACCAGAACAAGAGGACAACGAAGAAGAACACAGCGATGTATTGCCAGCAGCTGTTCAGCGTGAGACTGACACGGATGCCCTGAGGGAGGTTGCATCAGCTACACAAGTGACTCCTCCCAGAACAAAAGTCGAAAGATTTGCCCAATGGATTTCGCATTGGAAAGTAATCCTGGGTATCCCGGCAGGGTTAATCACAATTCTCGTGTTTCTATTTTCACAATATCCCAGAATTTTGGTGGAACAGGCCACAATCGGAACAACGGAAGAGTTGGTCTGGCGCTCGGAAGATGGGCTGTGGTTTGTGGATCTCACCAGGTTTGATGTGACCGGAGCGGCTTGTATACGCATTCGAGATCGAGGACAATCCTTCAACGGCGAGGAAAACCTGAACGAAAACTGCGCGCATGCGGACGAAGCCGTGATTGCCGATGTTGGGAATATGAAGGTGCTTGAAGTGACAGTCAAATCAATACTACCGGAGGAGGAAACAGCCGTTGTGGAGATTGCACACAAGGGACGATGGTGGCCATGGTGAGAATCTTCGGAATTGCTGGCACAGAAATTCAATACGGCACAATGACTTGCGTTCTATCTATGACGGCTATGCAGGATTCTTACAGTGGTGTTGCCGCTTGGATTGAATGGAAACGAGGTGTGAACGAAGCAGGGTCAAGGTATAAGCCTGATGGAAGCAGACTCCAGCATGGAGCAAGTGAGCAGACGAAACGCTATTGCAAAAGGCTGAAAATGTTATAGGATAATCGCTATGGATAATAGGTACCCCAAACCATCAACTCTAGCCACTCTAAATGAGAGATGCATACGGCAAAAAACAAGGTAATACCAATTATATTAGAGTCAATATATAGTAGAAGAATTGGTATGAATGATTGGTATCCTCAGCTATTATCGTATTATCGATGTTGCATAATTCCTGAATCACCACACATGATGTAGAATATATAAAATGCCTGATAGAAAACCTATGCTGCCGAATGATGAAACTGAATTTATGGAAACTTACAGTGATCCTAATCAAAACCCCTGGTATGTACTCTCGACTCTGTATGGTACAGATTCGCATGATGCGAGCAAAAGGAATCGCGCAGCCTGGAATTCTTGGGTTAGCCAAAAATTGAGCCAATCCGAGCTTATAGAAATATTATCTAAGAGGTTTACACCACCATACAATGACTTAAATTACAGTATAGATGAAATATATGAATTTCCAAACGCTAAAGAAGCTTTTTCTTGGCAAAGATTGAAAGATGAAATTCTAGCTAAGTTTCGGATGGAATGGAAGCTTCGAAACGGTGATGAATCGCCTGTACCAGAATTACCCAATCCTGAAGACATAATAAATCTGAACGGAATTAAATTTGATGAGCCACTGGTTATGAATGGGTTCATCTTCACAAGCAATCTTAATTTGAGCAATTGTCGCTTCGAAAATGTATTCAATTGTGACAATAGTGTGTTTCTTAGTGGCATTTCTTCAGAATCATCGCTAATTGCTTCCTGCAGTTTTCGAAATTGTTATTTTGATCGGACTGTAGTTTTTTCAGGGAACAATAAAATCAGTTCAGCATATTTTACAAGGTCTATATTCAATTACAATTTATTCATACAAGGAGAGTATGATATATTAGATATGGATCATGCAATAATTAAGGGTAACGCTGATTTTACCTCGACGACAATCTCAACATGTAAATTCGAGCAAACTAACTTCACGCGCCTTGTACGATTTGTAGGAACTAAGTTTCTATCATATGCGTACTTCAATGGCGCAAAGTTCCTGTGTTTAGATAGTGAGTATGCAGATTTCACAAATGCGGATTTTCAATATAATGTAGATTTCGGCAATGCCAAATTTGGAAATTTAGTTTTATTTAATAATGCGAATTTTTCTGGGCAAACTCTTTTTTGGGATAGCATCTTTTATGGTAAAGCCTCTTTTTCTGCAGTTAATTTCCACGAAGGTATTACTTTCAAAAACGCTCGTTTTTTTGATGGACTTTCCCTAACTGGCAGTAAATTTGGAGGTGAATTAGAATTTTACCGTTCAACTTTCGAAGCTTACGTTAATTTCTCAAGATCAGAATTCGATGGTACAGTTTACTTCGACGAAGCAAGCTTCAGCAAAGCAATAGATAACAATTCCGTAGTCTTTTCGGGCTGCAGGTTTCATGAGCCCCTATCATTCCAATTGGCAAAATTTTCACTTTCATATCCTATATTCTCAGGAGCAATATTACCTGATGATATTTCCTTCAGTGCCAAAAATGAATATTGGCCAAAATCATTGAATCAGAATTTGGAAACAGCACGAGAGTCTCTAGCACGCATTAGACACTTGGTAGATAAAAATGGATTTGTTGAAGATGCTCACTTTTTCTATCGACGCGAGATGATGCTAAATCAACACATAGGATCATGTTTAAGACGTCTGCCATTTGTTTTATATGGCTCTTTGTCTAATTTCGGATCATCTATCAGCAAGCCCCTTATGTTGTTATTTATCACCTGGATTCTATGTACTGTTTTTTTATTCTTTTTACTTAATAGCGAATGTTTAATAGCGCTCATACGTGATATTTCAAGCCCACCATTGTGTACGAATTGGACTATAATCCTGCCCGCTGAAATAAGCCTCTCTAATTCTCTGCCATTCCTAGGCATGAATAAATTAATTTATAGTGATTTCTATACAAATGCATCGTTCTCAATAAAAGTTATTTTAATTTTCCAGACTTTAATTTCTGTTATATTAATATTCTTGCTTGCTCTTGGTTTTAGAACTAAATTTAGAATGCGGTGAGATATATCTGGCTTAGTCACTCAGGACACCAATACTCCAAGCGGTAGCAGCAATTGTTAAACTAGTTAATGCTATGCTTGGTCTCAAGTTCCTATTGCAATAATTCCTGCATTGCCTCGTAAGGCTTTTTCCAGCCAATTACCTTATGCGGCCTGCCATTCATCAAATGTTGTATGCGTTTGATCCGATAATCACTGACTTCATGAAAATCTGTGCCATTGCGTGGGATCGGACACCCATACTCCCCCATCTTCCAGTTGCTCCCATTTCAGGCAAACAACACCGGCTGGTGAGCTTGACGAAATCAGGCAGGCTTGCACCGCTATACAGTTAGGCGTAATATCTATTCATAATCTATTCAAATCAGGTCAATGATGCGAGTATCTACATCACATCATCTGGATGAGGATCGACTGGCTGGGCATCTGGCGGCGATGCCAGATGGTGTAGCGGCTCCTGTGCTTTCGGCGCTGCTTGGCGTCAGTCAGCCAACACTTTCGCGAATGCTGACTCGACTGCAGTGCCGAGGCCTTGTGCTGGCCGAGGGCAAAGCGCGAAGCCGGCGTTATCACTGGATCGGTGGGCGGCCTGGACTGGCAGCTCTGCGTCGGCGTCGCCTGCATGAAGTGATCGCTCACAAGCTGATCAATCAGCCCGAACTTATTGCTGACGCGCGTCATCGCCTGGCATCGATCTCGCAGGCCAATCCCGCCGGTCGCCCCTACCATGAACAGTGGCTGGACCTGATGGAGGGGCAGCGCTACAGGCTGCTGCGCAAGATGACTGAGGATTCAGAAGATGCAGATCTGCTGCGCAAGGAATCACCATTCACAGCGCTTGTCGATGCCGATGAGCGTAGTGAAGTGTTTCGACACCTGAACCAGACGCCATGAATCGGCAACAACTCGAAGATCAAGTGGCAGGTCACTCATGTTCTGAGCGGCACATAATTATGTGCTTTTAGGACGAATGAGAGTAACCTGTACTCGCAACCCAGGATATGGTGATTGGATATGGCTACGGCGAAAGATGCTCTGAAGAACTTACTGGATCAACAACCGGAGGATAGCACTTCTGAGGAATTGATACGTGAGCTTGCGTTTCACGTCATGGTTCAGCACGGCCTTTCTGATTCGGACGCTGGTCGCACGATTTCAAATGAAGAAATGGGCCACCGCATCCGCTCGTGGCAGAAGTAAACTGGACAGAGGAAGCTGAACGATGGCTTGAAGATATCTTCAAGTTTATCGCTGACGAGAACCCGGATACAGCCGCGCGTGTCATTTCAGAGCTTTACGAGCGGGCTCAAGTTCTTATACAACACCCAAGGATTGGGTATCTGTATGAGCCCTCCCAACGGAACGTGAGAATTCTGCTATACGGGCATTACAGAATCGCATATCTGGTGAAGACTAACAATGAGGTTGATATCCTCGGTGTTTTTCATGGTGCCCTTGATATCGGTCGTTACCTATCATGATCCACTATAAACACGGCTTAGATCAGATGCCGGGAATAATGTTGGCACGATGCGTCTTGATAACGGTACTCAACTTCACCGAGGGATTGATGCGAGCCATCCTTGGTTTGCAGTGCTGCGCAGCGCAGCTTTGCTGCGCCCCGATCGGCTGTTCTGCCAATACAGTTATTGAGTCCGGTCGAACCCGGCGAGGGTTCTCTCACCCTCTCTCTCCGCCATAAAAAAACCCCGCGATAAGGGCTATCTGATGATGGTACGTAGCGTCGCGGAGGGATTGATAATCGCTATCCATCGCGATTACGCCTGCGGCGCGCAGCGTTGCTGCGCCCCGATCGGCTGTCCTGCCAATACAGTTGTTGAGTCCGGTCGAACCCCAGCGAGGGTTCTCTGCACCCTCCCATCCCGCAAAACAAAAAAAGCCCGGCTTGAGGCCGGGCTTTTTTGTTTTGGCGGAGAGAGAGGGATTCGAACCCTCGGTACGGTTTAAGCCGTACACTCGCTTTCCAGGCGAGCCC
The DNA here is from genome assembly GCA_018819105.1 of Gammaproteobacteria bacterium. Taxonomy (GTDB): domain Bacteria; phylum Pseudomonadota; class Gammaproteobacteria; order Xanthomonadales; family Wenzhouxiangellaceae; genus JAHJQV01. Next base: position 209 of record JAHJQV010000042.1, on the reverse strand, counting down.
ATTCGACCACTCTGGCATCTCTCCATTGACTGTGTTGCTACTTTATCTGCTTTGTTCATCCCACGTGTTGAAGTCATCATGGGCTCTGCTCGCCCATTGTTCGGCCCTTCCATGGGCCTCATCCTGATCGCTACTCTCTCAGGACCATGAGATGGAATCATCTCATGTCCAAACCGGCTATCCATGCCGGTTTAGTCGACCACTCTGGC
>JAHJQV010000041.1 GCA_018819105.1 Gammaproteobacteria bacterium | reverse complement strand
ACCCTTGAGCGCTTCAAGGCCGATCTTTGCCTTGAAAGCCGGGGGGTAGGACTTGCGTCTCTTTGTCTCACTCATTCTTCTGCTCCTCAAACCTCGGAACGTAGCTTAAACTACTGTCCAGAATCTGGGGTCCACTTTACTCATCCGCTGTGTTATGGCTCTTGGCCATGGAGTGGCCATGACCTGCGAGCCATGCCTTGCGGCTAAGCGCTTTCCGACTCGCTGAACGTTACAGTATGACTGCCGGGGTGCACCAGGCTGGGGCAAGGTGTTGCTGATCCGTGACCTGTCCGGCCTGGTCAGCGATGCCGCCGCGACAGCTGCCGATAAGCTGTTTGCACAATGGCAGCAGCACGCGGCCCGCCTTGAGTTGGGACCAGGCGCCGAGGCAGGCGCGATGGCTGAACAACAGATTGATGCGGCCATCGAAGGATTGCGGGCAGAGGTGCTGGCGGCACTGGCACGGCTTGATTGATCAGCGACCTCAGGTTTGGGTTGCTGCAGTGGCGATGTGATTCAACACAGGCAATTTTCGTTCACTGCTTACAACAAAAGGCTTGACTAATACAACATTAACACAGATACTTTTCACTGCGAACGTTAACGATCTATTAACTTTGCACACACTCAAGTGCGTAGACGCTTATGCAATCCACGCTAACACGGTTTGATTCAACGCTCGTGTACCACGGGTCTCTCATACATAGAATACAGCAACGAGAAATAAGCCGATGAAAACATTAAATATTTTTCTGAAAGCGGGATGCGTCATTGCCGCGTCAATGCTGACGATATCGACAATTCATGCACAAATCAGCTCGCAATCAGAGGCGGGTATCATACTCAGCGGTCCGCAGACTATTCAGGGTACACCCCAGTGCGATGGAGTCAATGATCTCATAGAGCAGCCGCTGGGTGCGTTTGGCACCGCCGCCACTTCGGATGTGGAACTGGGCTTTGAGGTTACTGAAAACCGCACCGTCGGGGCGGTACCCACTGCATTTCCAAATGGCAATCTCGGGACTGCCAGAATCTGGGGGTTGAGCCTTGAGTTTGATCCTGCTGCTGGATTTGTTGGCCCTTGCAGTGACGATGACAACACTGGCTTCGTCGTTGCCACCTATGCAGACAATGCCGGTCAGCCGGGTGCACAGATCTCCGCCGGCACCGCGACCGCAACCACCACGGATACCGGTACCCCATTTGCACTCGGTGCCAACATCCTGCAGATTGACCTGAATGTCAGCGGCGTCAGCACAGACGGTGCCACATGGCTGTCTTTTGCACGTGAGCAGGGCAACAATGCACCCAGCGGCAATGCCTGTGTGTTCCTGCATGTCAATGAGACCGATGCAGCCTTGTTCGATAACACCTCTTTTCAATTTGCTGCTGCCACACCACTGCGTACCGATGACATGAGCGTTTGTGCTGCCGCTGCTGCTGTGGTGTCGCTGCCGCCACCTCCAGCAGTGCCAACCATGAACAGCTTCGGGCTGCTCGGTATGGCTCTGGTGCTGATGCTGGGTGCCGGCCTGTTCCTGCGCCGTCGCGCCTGATATCTGATCAACTCAGTCTGATTGCAAAAGGCGGCCCTCGGGCCGCCTTTTTTGTGCTGGTGCAGATCCTTGTCACTGTCTTGCCGTTTCATGTGCGCCATCCTCAATATCCCGCACAGATGAAAACCAGAGTCTGATGCGGCATCGAATCAGTGCCGGACAGCCATGCTGGGGGATTGGAACAGTTCGATTGATGCCATGACAGTGATTGATATGCTGACATGGCAGCAGAGTGACTGCTAATGTACTTGCACTCGAGGGCTGATTAAACTACCATCACCCAGCAATTTTTATCTTTATCAATGGAGTGGCATCACAATGAACCGAATCGGTTTCGCACTATTACTTTCAATTGCTGGCTTAACTGCTTCAGCGCAGGTAACCCAGAATCAGCTTATCGGTGCGGTTCAAGCGCCTGAAATACTGGGCGGTGGCGGTTGTGTTGTGCAGAATGATCAGGGCGCAATCGCCTCTGGTTTTCTGGGCTGGGCAGAAGGTGGTACCCATGCCATCCTGATTGATCCGACAGGTACCGGTGGTGCCGGTGATCCTGGCTGCGCTGGTAGCTTTGCTGGCCAGAATTTCGAGCTGTTTGAGGCATCTTTCTTTCTGGCTGACGGCACTGCGTTCGGTTCTCCGAATGGCGAAACCGGCATTGGCTCAACCACTTACACCGTATCGGTTCATCCGCTGGCGGTGGATGGCGATCCGACCATGGGTCCCGGTCCTGCGATCGACAGTGTGACGCAAACATTGACACTCGACGCGAGCGGCACCTACACAGTGACAGCTAATTTTGGTGCCACCATCGTTGACGGACCTTTTTTCATCGCCATCACCTTTGACGATTTTAATCCTGATCTTGAAGTGACCTCGACACTTTGGGATGGTGTCGCACGACCGCTCGGCCGTCAGTTTGTTGATAACGGTGCTGGTTTTGTTGACCATACAGACTTCTTCGCAGGCGGTGCTAATGGCTGGGTGGTAGTGACCGTTGACGGTGACTTTATCCCAGCAGGCGGTCCAGACCTGCCGCCACCACCAGCAGTACCGACCATGAACAGCTTTGGTCTGCTTGGTATGGCTCTGGCGCTGATGCTGGCTGCTGGCCTGTTCCTGCGCCGTCGCGCCTGACGACAGCTCGAATAACAACAGCACTGCACCTGTTGAAGGCGGCCTTGGGGCCGCCTTTTTTATGCAGCGTCGGGCAGGGCACAGCCACTCGATGTTGATTCAGTTCTGGATTGTTATAGCCATGACTGCAACCGTGATGCAGTGAACGCCGTTGCATCCAGTCAGAGCAGACACAACAAACATTGTTCCATGTCCACAAAATGCGTACACCTCAGCCAACTCTGGCCTCAGGTCAAGGCGATCAGTTTCGATCTGGATGACACCCTGTGGCCGATCGGACCTGTGATCGGGCGCGCCGAGCAGGCGCTGTTCGACTGGCTGCGGCAGAACTTTCCCAGGATTGCTGCCGGACACAGCATACCGAGCCTGCGCAAACACCGCGAGCAGACCGCCGCGCGCCATCCTGATCTGGCCCATGACGTTTCCGCACTGCGGCGTCGTGCGCTGGAATGCCTGCTGCAGGAACACGACATCGACCAGACCACCGCGCTGGAAATGGCCAGGCTGGGCTGGCAGGTGTTCTATGCCCGGCGCAATGAAATCAGCTGGTATGACGACGCCCTGCCATTGCTGCAGCGCTTGCAGACAAGTTACCGGCTGGTGGCCACCACCAATGGCAATGCCGACCTGGTGGCCATTGGTGCCGATCACTTGTTCGAACATGCCGTGCGTGCCGGTGAAGTCGGTTTTGCCAAACCCGATGCCGGCATCTGGCAGCATGTCAGCAGCCTTTTGCAGCTGCAGCCGCATGAAATCCTGCACATCGGTGATCATCCGGAACATGATGTACTCGGTGCCATGGCATGTGGTCATCCGGCGATCTGGTTATGCCGCGCGCGCCAGCCCTGGTTACTGCCGGCACCGGCACCGGTGACGATCCAGTCCCTGCACCAGTTGCAGCTGTGACTGTTCGCGCTATGCTATTCTGATCACCCTTCGCAAAGGTATTCCCTGCCATGTCTGACCAGCCAAGCATTCCGATTATTCCAGTCACTGCCGACAGCCTCGAAACCACCCGTAAACAATTCACTGTGGCGCAGAACGACTGGCTGCAGAGCATCGACTTCAAGCCAGAACCCGGCAATCATGCGCTGTTGCCGGATGCCGACGGCAAGCTGACTGCGGTGCTGGTGGCGGTCAATGTGGACGCGCCGCTGCAGGTGCTGGCCGGCTTGCCGTCGCAGCTGCCTGCGGCCAGCTACCATCTGCATTGTGAGCACGACGATGACTGGCAGAGACAGGCGATGCTGGGCTGGCAGCTGGGTGCCTACCGGTTCCAGCGCTATCTGGACAATGACAAACCGATGCCTGAGCTGGTGCTGCCCGAGGCGCTGCGTGATGTCGTCATGCGTGCCAGTGCTGCCACCGCTCTGGTGCGGGATCTGATCAATACACCCACCGAGGACATGGGGCCGGAGCAGCTGGAGCTGGCCACGCGCCTGCTGGCCGATGAATATGGTGCCGTGTTCGGTGCGGTAATCGGCAGCGATCTGGAAACTCACTATCCAGCGATTCATGTGGTCGGTCGCGCCAGTCACCGGGCGCCACGACTGTTGCGCTTAAGCTGGGGGGACAAGAAGCATCCGAAGGTTGCCCTGGTGGGCAAAGGTGTCTGTTTCGATACCGGCGGTCTCAACATCAAGGGCGGCAGTGGCATGCTGAAAATGAAGAAGGACATGGGCGGTGCCGCCCATGCGCTGGGGCTGGCGCGCATGATCATGGACGCGCGTCTGCCGATACGCCTTGAGGTGTACATCCCGGCGGTGGAAAATGCCATTGCCGGCAACGCCTATCGGCCCGGGGATGTCATCCGCACACGCAAGGGCCTGAGCATAGAAATCACCAACACCGATGCCGAAGGCCGCATTGTGCTGGCCGATGCCCTGACCCTGGCCTGTGAGCATGAGCCCGAACTGATCATTGACTTTGCCACCCTGACCGGTGCCGCGCGCATCGCTCTGGGCAGCGATCTGCCGGCCCTGTTCAGCAATGACATCGAGCTTGCCGAGGAGATTCACGGCCATGGTGATGAACTGGAGGATCCGCTGTGGCCGATGCCGCTGTATCAGCCTTACCTGCGCATGCTGAAAAGCAACATCGCCAGCCATGTCAACTCGGCCAGCAGCGGCTTTGCGGGATGCATCACGGCAGCGCTGTTTTTGCAGCAGTTTGTCGACCAGGACATCAGCTGGTGTCACTTCGACACCTATGGCTGGAACGATGGTGAGCGTCCTGGACGCCCGGCCGGCGGTGAGGCCATGGGCATGCGTGCCAGCTTTGCCATGCTCGCTCAGCGCTATGCCTGAACCATGACCGGATGCGCTGCGTTTTTCCGTTCTTAATATCAAGCTGGCCGCAGGTTCATTTGATGCCGGATGCGCTGCGCGTCCGGCATTGGTTTGATGAAGGCGAAGCGCAGCTGTGGTTTGGATGGGTCGGCGATTACGCTACAGACTGGAAGCGCCCAGCAAAACCACAAACACCATGGCCAGCATCTGCACGGTGAAATACAGGCCGTACACCAGTGTGTATTTGATGCCGGTCACGATCCAGCCCTGACGGTAGACACGCTTTTGTGCCAGCATGCCGTAGGCAGGCACCCACAGCAGGGCAATCACCGATAAGGCGTCCAGGCCGACATCCAGCCAGCCCAGCGGGTTCCACTCGGTCAGTTCATCCAACAGCATGATGATGATCACCATCAGCAGGGTAAAGCTGTGCATATGAATGCTGAAGATGACATGCTCGGTGTAATAGCGTCTGGCGAATGGATAAAACAGTTTCAGGATCAGTGCAAACACCGGCAACAGCACCAGCATGGTCTGTGGCAGATAGCGCAGAAACTGATCAACCAGAATGCCTGGCTGCTCGCGGATACGCGGAATGTTTTGCTTGATGCGGGCGATGCGCTGGTTGAGCATGGCATTGGCGGTAGCCGGTAACAGGCCAATGTGCAGCGGATTGTCCTGCGGATGCCAGGCTTCACCGTTGAAAGACAGAAAGTCTTCGTCTTCGGCTTCTGACGAAGCTTCGTCAGTTTGCTGTTGCTCTTCCAGTCGCTGATCCGGCTGATCTGGCTGCTGATCTGGCTGCTGATCTGGCTGCTGTTCTGGCTGCTGTTCTGGCTGCTGTTCTGACTGCCGTTCTGGCACGGCACTTTCGTCCGCGCTGAGATCGGACTCCCGACTGCTGTTTGCCTGATCCGTCTGCTCACCCTCATTGCCGACGGTGAAATTGATGCCTGAGTCGTTGCTGATGGCCACATCCAGTGATTTGTTGACCTCAAAGGAAATCAGCAGGAATGCCAGCAGACTGGTGAACAGATAAAACCTGACCGGTGGCGAGTAGTGCACGCGACGCCCGGCGATGTATTCGTTGGTCAGCTTGCCTGGCTGCAGCAACAGCGTTCTCAGTGTACGCGACATACGACCATCAATCTCGAAGGTCTCGGCGATAAAATCGCCGACCACCGCCGGGAAAAAGCGCAGAAAATGTCGTCGCGACTGTCCACAGACACTGCAGTATTCACCCGCCATCGGGCTGCCGCAGTTGCTGCAGGTTTCCCTGTTGCTGGTGCTGGTGGAGGTTTCGGAGCCTGGTTCCAATGCAGATGGCTGGGTCATGGCGCCCTCCTCATGCTGATTGCTGTGTTGCTGCAGAACCCAGCAAGTCCTGCTGGCGCAGCCAGTCCAGTGTTTTGCGCAACAGCGGATCCAGTTCGGTAATCCGGTAATCCAGCTCGCGCATGGCTTTGCTGCTGTCGCAGTGCATGTGGGCGGTGACCATGGCGGCAGCCTCCGGGGTGATGCGTGGCTCGGTGCCGGTGATTTTACTGCGCCAGTCCAGCACCCGGGCCAGACATTTCAGCAGCCAGGCCGGTGTGGTGTGTAGCGGTGCCGGCACCTGCAGCAGCTGAGCGGCCCGTTGCAGCAGTGCCAGATAGCTCACCTCGGTACCGCCGAGCAGATACTGTTCGCCAACAGCGCCATGGCTGGCGGCTGAGATGTGGGCGCTGGCCACTTCCTCGACATCGGCGAAGGCACCACTGCCGGGCGGCACGCCCGGAAGGGTCTGCCTTGCCAGCATGATGAACAGTCGCGCCCAGTTGTGCCGGTCATGGGGGCCGAGAATGTGTCCGGGGCACAGGATGACCGCCGGCAGACCCTGCTGTCGAACCGCATCCAGTACAATGTCACGGGCGGATGACTTGCTGCGTATGTAGTGGATCCAGTGCGTGCTGGTCTCCACCGGCGTGGTCTCGTCTATGCGCCGACGCTGCAGACCCCAGGTGGCAAACGATGAGGTGTAGACAAGGCGGCTGACCCGATGTTGCAGGGCGGCTGCCACCACATGCCTGGTACCCTCGACGTTGATCTGATGCTGGCGTTGCCGGTGGCCGGACCAGACGCTGGTGTCGGCGGCGGTATGAAACAGGCAGTCGGGGCGTTCGGACATGGCCTGATGCAGGCTTGCCGGATCGGTCAGATCACCGTAACGGATCTGTATTGCGGCTGTTGGCAGATCGCGCAGATCACTGCTGCGGCGGCAGAATGCGGTCACCCGCCAGCCTTGCAACAGCAATTGTCGCACCAGGTTGCTGCCGACGAATCCGGTGGCACCGGTAACCAGGGCATGCTGTGACAAGGCGATCTCCGGAATTTTCACTGCAGGAAAAAGAGTTTGACCAGTATACCCGCCCAGCCAGACATCAGCATGTTGACGCATGTGCGCCGCACCACGCGGCTGGCACTGCCGTTGATCGCTGGCAACATCGCCGGCATGGGCATGAATTTTGTCGACACGGTGATGGCCGGTCGCCTGGGCGCGGTCAGCCTGGGTGCGATATCCATCGGTGGCGCGGTGCTGTCGGCAGTGTTTCTGTTTGTCATGGGCGTGCTGATGTCGATCACGCCATCGGTGGCACAGCTCGACGGGGCTGGCTACCGGCTGCGCAGCGGACGGGTGACCCGTCAGGGGCTGTGGCTGGCACTGGCGATGACGGTGCTGATGTGGACGACTTTGCGCAGTGCATCGGGGCTGTTGCAAGTGATGAACGTGGATGCTCAGCTGGTGCCAGTGGCGCTGGATTATCTGCGTGCGGTGTCCTGGGGCGCGCCCGGCATCTGTCTGCTGCTGGTGCTGCGCTACTTCAGCGAGGGTTGTGGTTATACCGCACCGACCATGTACCTGGGTGTGCTTGGCATCGCCTTCAATGTGCCGCTGAATTACATCCTCATCTACGGCAAGCTGGGCTTTCCGGCGATGGGAGCGGTAGGCTGCGGCTGGGCCACGGCGCTGGTGTTTTTGCTGCAGATGCTGATCATGGCAGTCTGGATTGCGGTGCGGCCGGAGTACCGCCGCTATCATCTGTTTGCGCGTTTTGAGTGGCCCAACTGGTATCGCTTGCGTGAGCTGCTGATTATCGGCCTGCCGATCGGTACCATGATCTTTGTCGAGGGCAGTCTGTTTGTCGGTGCCGCGCTGCTGATCGGTTCACTGGGCGCGGTGCCGATTGCCGCCCATCAGATTGCCATCAATTTTTCTGCATTGTGCTACATGATCCCGCTGGGTCTGGCCGGGGCGATGACGGTGCGGGTTGGCAATGCGCTGGGGCGCGGCATGTCGCTGGAAGCCATGCGCGCCAGCCGGGCCGGCATGTTGATGACGCTGGCAACACAAAGCGTCACCGCCAGTCTGATGCTGTTGGCACCTGCCTGGATCATCAGCTGGTACACCAATGACCAGACCATCGCCGCGCTGGCCGTCAGTCTGCTCGGGCTGGCGGCGATCTTCCAGTTTCCCGATGGCCTGCAGGCCGCCGCCGCTGGCGCGCTGCGCGGCTACAAGGACACCCGCTGGCCGATGATCTATACCGTGATTGCCTATTGGCTGTTTGGCATGCCGGTGGGCTGGTGGCTGACGTTTCGCGGTGATTGGGGGGCTGCCGGCATGTGGGCGGGCATGATCGCCGGTTTGGGGGTGGCAGCTGTGTTGCTGGGCTTCCGTTTATGGCGAATCAGCCATGCACAATCATCAGCTTATGGCTAGAATCAATGCTTGGTTCATGACGCGCAGCAGCACAACGCTTATGACTGGTAACCATTGGAACCCTATATGACGACATCACAACGCGGCTTTCTGGCCAGAATCTGGTTCGGCTTCTGGGGGCTGATCGACGGCACCCGCCGCGCCCTGTTCAATGTCATCTTTCTGCTGCTGCTGGTGTGGCTGGTGGTGGTGCTGGTCAGAGGTGACGAGGTCAAGCCATTGCGCAACAACACCACGCTGGTTCTACAGCCGGCTGGTGTGGTGGTGGATGAGTATTCGGTGACTCCGTTCGAGCGGGCGTTGAATCAGGCCACCGGCAACGAGCAGCTGGAAACGCGTCTGCGCGATCTGATCCGCGCGGTGCAGCTGGCCGCCGATGACAGCAAGATCACCCAGTTGCTGATTGATGTGCGCCAGCTGCTCAGTATCGGTATGGCCAGCAGCAACGAGCTGCAGCAGGCGATCGCCGCTTTTCGTGCCAGTGGCAAAAAGGTTTATGCGCTGGGCAGCTTTATGGATCAGGCTCAATATGCGCTGGCCAGCAGCGCCGATGAAGTGTGGCTGGAACGCGATGGCCTGGTGTGGCTGGATGGCTTCGCCAGTTATCGCAATTATTACAAGGATGGTCTGGACAAGCTCAAGGTGGACATCAATCTGTTTCGGGTTGGTGAGTTCAAGTCAGCCAGCGAGCCCTACATTCGCAATGACATGTCCGCAGCCGACAAGCAGGCACGGCAATACCTGCTCAATGACCTGTGGCAACAGTACCTGACCACGCTGGCACAGTACCGGGGCATTCCGATCTCGGTGCTGGATGAGACGGTGAATCAATACAGCGCTGCGGTGCAGGCCGCCGACGGCAGAATGGGTGAGCTGGCCGTAGAACTGGGGCTGGTTGATCGGGTGCTGAGCAGGCCTGAAATCCGTGCAGAACTGGCACGCCGTGGCAGCAGTGACGATGAAGGCGGCTTCCGCAACATCGGGTTTCTCGATTACCTGCAGCGCAGACCGTCGCAGTCGCTGGCGTCCAGCCGCATTGCCGTGGTAACGGTTCAGGGCGAGATTGTCAGTGGTGATGCGACCCCGGACATGGCGGGTGCCGAAACCATCAGCCGACGCCTGCGTCAGGCGGCGCGTGATGACGCGGTCAAGGCGCTGGTGCTGCGCGTTAACAGCCCCGGTGGTGATGCCTTTGCCTCGGAAGTGATCCGGCAGGAAGTGCTCAGCGTGGTGGCCACCGGCAAGCCGGTGATCGTCAGCATGGGTGATGTGGCCGCCTCCGGTGGTTACTGGATCGCCATGGGTGCGGACGAGGTCATCAGCAATGCCGCGACCATTACCGGCTCCATCGGCATCTTCGGTCTTTTTCCCACGTTCCAGGATTCTCTGGCCAGTTTGGGCATTTACACCGACGGTGTCGGCACCGCACCGCAGGCTGGCAGTCTGCGGCTTGATCGTGCCCTGTCGGAGCCGGTCAAGGCACAGATTCAGGCGCTGGTGGAGCAGGGTTATCGCGATTTCCTGGACCTGGTCAGCACGCATCGCAACATGACTGTGGCAGAGGTCGATGAGGTTGCCCAGGGGCGGGTATGGAGTGGCAGTCAGGCCCTGCAACGCAATCTGGTGGATGCCCACGGTGGCTTGCAGTCTGCCGTCGAGGCTGCCGCCAGGCGCGCTGAGCTGAGTGATTATGAAGTGTACTGGCTGCAGGATGAGCTGAGTGCCTGGCAGCGCTGGCTGCTGGCCAATTCGGTGCGGGCGCTGGTCAGCTCAGGCCTGGATGCCGGGCTACTGCGCACAGCCAGCCTGCCATGGTTGCCGCCGCTGCTGGAACAAAGGCTGCAGCGGCAGCTGCTGCCATTTTTGCAGCAGCAGCGCACCCCGCAAGTGCTGGCGCATTGCCTGTGTCTGAGTTTGCAGTGAGGGCAACGCTAGTGGGCCATGCGGGAAGTTGGGTGACACTCAGCGGATGCACAAGCGTCGTGGGCAAGGCGCGCGAGCGAAGGCGTCCTTGCGGGCCGTCGAGCGAGTGGAACGCAGCCCACGGCGCTTGTGCGTCCGCCCTACGGGAGCCACTGTGCCGGCGCGACTCAGTGTTGCGTTTCTTGGCAAGGGAGCGGCCATTCCCTGCGAAACGCGCCTTGATTCGCACCGGCACAGAGACTCTGAGTGTTACCTAACTTCCCGCATGGCCCACTAGTGTACCCCGCCGGAAATACTGTGACATTCAGAGCGCGTCCTGAGGCTGCAGTACCAGGCGCAATGCGCAGTGAATGGCAAGCCCTTGACAAGGATTGCAACGCCGTAATGCAGCCTCAGGGGCGCTCCCACAGGGCGAGGCGGAAAGCACTCATCCGCTGTGTTATGGCTCTTGGCCATGGAATGGCCATGACCTGCGAGCCATGCCTT
>JAHJQV010000001.1 GCA_018819105.1 Gammaproteobacteria bacterium | reverse complement strand
GGCTCTGAATTCACCACCACGGGCTTCTGCGCAGACCTTCGTCAGCGCTGCCGTCAGCGTGGTCTTGCCGTGGTCAACGTGACCAATCGTGCCGACGTTGACGTGCGGCTTGGAACGTTCAAATTTTGCCTTGGACATGGTTGCAATCCTCAGTTACTGCTGTTCAATAGTGATAAAAAAATGGTCTGTGTTCAGCTTAGGCCGTCTTTCTGATGATGGCCTCGGAAACGCTGGAAGGCGCTTCCGCATAATTGGCAAACTCCATCGAATAGGTGGCGCGCCCCTGGGTCTGCGAGCGCAGATCGGTGGCATAGCCGAACATTTCCGACAGCGGCACCATGGCGCGGATGATTTTTCCGGCCGCCACGTCTTCCATGCCCTGCACCAGCCCGCGACGGCGGTTCAGGTCACCCATGACGTCACCCATATAGTCTTCCGGGGTCACGACTTCGACTTTCATGATCGGCTCCAGCAACACCGCACCGGCTTTCAGTGCAGCGTCGCGAACCGCCAGCGAACCGGCAACCTTGAACGCCATCTCGCTGGAATCCACTTCATGGTAGGAGCCATCCAGCAACTCCACCCGACAATCCACCAACTGGAAGCCGGCCAACACGCCGTTCTGCAGCTGGTCTTCGATGCCCTGCTCGGCAGGACCGATGTATTCACGCGGAATCGTGCCACCAACAATCGAGTTGACAAATTCGAAGCCGGCACCTTCCGCCAGCGGCGACATGCGGATCTTGACGTGTCCGTACTGGCCGCGACCGCCGGACTGGCGCACAAACTTGCCTTCCGCTTCCACCGTATTGCGAATGGTTTCGCGATAGGCCACCTGTGGCTGACCGACATTGGCCTCGACCTTGAACTCACGCTTCATGCGGTCAACGATGATGTCCAGGTGCAACTCGCCCATGCCGGAAATGATGGTCTGCCCGGATTCCTGATCGGTGTTCACCCGGAATGACGGATCCTCCTGCGCCAGCTTGGCCAGGGCCAGTCCCATCTTTTCCTGATCGGCTTTGGTTCTGGGCTCCACCGCCACCGAGATCACCGGCTCCGGGAACTCCATGCGCTCCAGGATGATTGGCGCGTTGATCGCAGCCAGAGTCTCGCCGGTGGTCACATCCTTGAGGCCGACAGCGGCAGCGATGTCGCCCGCGCGCACCTGCTTGACCTCTTCGCGCGAATTGGCATGCATCTGCAGCAGCCGGCCAATCCGCTCTTTCTTGTTCTTGATTGTGTTCAGCACCGTGTCGCCGGAGTTGAGCACGCCGGAATAAACCCGGAAAAAAGTCAGCGTGCCGACAAACGGATCGGTCGCAACCTTGAAGGCCAGTGCGGCAAACGGTTCGTCATCGGTGCTGTGGCGCTCGTCGTCATCACCGGCCATGGTCTGACCAGCGATGGCCTGCACGTCATCCGGCGCGGGCAACAGCTCGACAATCTTGTCCAGCAGCGCCTGCACGCCTTTGTTCTTGAACGCGCTGCCACACAGCACCGGTACAATTTCCAGACTGATGGTGCGCTGGCGCAGACCGGCGATGATCTGCTCGCGATCCAGCCCGCCATCGCTGAGATACTTGTCCATCAGCTCTTCGCTGGCTTCCGCCGCGCTTTCCAGCAGCTTTTCCCGGGCATTTTCAGCAGCATCCTGCAGCGCATCCGGTACAGGCCCGGTCTGGAACGTCGCGCCCATGTCGTCGTTGTCCCAGTAAATGGCCTGCATGCCGATCAGATCGATCACGCCACGAAACTCGTCTTCTGCACCCACTGGCAGCTGGATCGGCACTGCGGTGGCACCCAGACGCTTTTCCAGCTGCGCCACCACACGACCAAAATCGGCACCGGCGCGGTCCATCTTGTTGACGAAGGCCAGGCGCGGCACGCCGTACTTGTTCGCCTGCCGCCACACGGTTTCTGACTGCGGCTCCACGCCACCGACCGCACACAGCACAAACACCGCGCCGTCAAGCACCCGCAGACTGCGCTCCACCTCAATGGTGAAATCAACATGGCCCGGCGTATCAATGATGTTGATACGGTGCTCGTCAAACTGCTGATCCATGCCGGACCAGAAGCAGGTGGTGGCTGCCGAGGTGATGGTGATGCCGCGCTCCTGCTCCTGCTCCATCCAGTCCATGATGGCATTGCCATCATGCACTTCGCCGATCTTGTGCGAAATGCCGGTATAGAACAGCACGCGCTCAGTCGTCGTCGTCTTACCGGCATCAATGTGGGCCATGATGCCGATATTCCGATAACGCTCGATGGGAGTCTTGCGTGCCATGCCAATAATCCTGCTGCAACCGCCGCGCTTACCAGCGGTAGTGCGAGAACGCCTTGTTGGCTTCGGCCATGCGATGCGTTTCCTCGCGCTTGCGCACGGCCGCACCACGTTCTTCGTAGGCATCCATCAGCTCACCGGCAAGCCGCTTGGGCATGCTTTTTTCACTGCGCTTGCGGGCCGCATCAATAACCCAGCGCATGGCCAGTGCAGTGCGGCGCTTGGGGCGCACTTCGACCGGCACCTGGTAGGTGGCACCACCGACACGACGGGATTTGACTTCCACCATCGGGCTGACCTTGTCCAGCGCCTGCTCAACCATTTCCAGCGGCTCGCCAGCTTTCTTGGCAACGATTTCATCAATCGCACCGTAGACGATCTTTTCGGCCACCGATTTCTTGCCGCTTTTCATGACCATGTTGACGAAGCGCGTGATCAGTTCGCTGTGGAACTTGGGATCCGGCAGCACGTCGCGATGAAAATTACTGTGTTTGCGTGACATAGTTGTGTCTCAGTTCAATAAGGCTGCGAGCCAGTAAAGTTGCGAGCAATCAGCTCTTCGGACGCTTGGCGCCGTATTTGGAACGCGCCTGTCTGCGATCGTTGACACCAGCCGTATCCAGGCTGCCGCGCACCACGTGATAGCGCACACCGGGCAAATCCTTGACTCGGCCGCCGCGAATCAGCACCACCGAGTGCTCCTGCAGATTGTGGCCTTCTCCACCGATGTAGGCAGTCACCTCGTAGCCATTGGTCAGGCGCGCTCTGGCCACCTTGCGCAGTGCAGAGTTCGGCTTTTTCGGTGTGGTGGTGTACACACGCGTGCACACGCCGCGCTTCTGCGGGCAGCTTTCCAGTGCCGGCACATTGCTTTTGTACACTTTCGGCTTGCGCGCTTTGCGTACCAATTGGTTTACTGTTGCCATATCGTTCTCAACTGTTCATGTGAGTCATTGTCTGGTCTGAATCGCTGATGCTGCAGTCTTCTGCACACCAGCCGCACCACCACCTGTCGCCACCACCACTGCATCCAGAGCACATCCGCTCCGCTGCTGCGGCAGCCAATGCCTGTCTGATGACGGTCTGGTCTTCAGGAACGGCAAAACCCGAAAACCGTTGCAGTAACAAGGTTTCCGGGTCAGAGTTTATTCCGGTCCACGCACCGGCAGCATAGGTCTCACCAGCAGTTAGGCTGGTTGTCGGCCATACTCTAATCGACCGAGCAGGCTATTATAGTACAGGTCTCTGGCAAAAGCCAAGACCCCGTGCGCAGTTTCTTTGTCCATTGCAGCAGAATGGGCTGCCGACGTCGGCAAACCGTGGTCGCCATGCCACATCACCCAAGGCGCTTCGCTCCAGATACATCTGCCCGGAGGCAGCAAGGTCTATAATGCAGCGTCGCGACCGCATCCGGGCGCCCCAGGAGCCACACATTGAAATACCTAGCCTCACTGCCGGCACACTGGCATGCCTGGCTGCGCAACCCGATCGCCATCGGTGCCATCGCACCCAGCAGCGCCCAACTGGCCAGCGCCCTGGTGCGGTCCTTGCCGGAGGGTTTCTCCGCCGACGTGATCGAACTGGGTGGCGGCACCGGCGCCATCACCAGGGTGCTGCTGGAACAGCTGGGCAGCGAGCGGCTGCTGGTGGTGGAGCGGGATCTGGAACTGCTCACCGGATTGCGACAGCGCTGGCCAGCGCTGCAACTGCTGCACGCTGACGCCGGCACGCTGGACAGCGCGCTGACCGCGCCCACGCATCGCTATGGGGCGATTGTGTCCGGATTGCCACTGCTGAACATGAGCCGGCAGGTACGCCATGACATTGTCCGCGCTGCGTTTGCCGTGCTGCCGGAATCTGGCGTGTTCATCCAGTTCAGTTATGGCTGGCGTTCGCCTTTGTCAGCGCAGTTGACCACGGCACTCAAGCTGCGCACACAACGCTGCCAGCTGTGCTGGTGGAATCTGCCACCGGCGACGGTCTGGCGCTACACGCGCCTTTAACCCTGAATGTTCACGACCCAACCTGCTGCGACGGTCGGGTCATGAATATTCCGGGTTTAAGACTGAAGATACAGCTGCAACAGCCCGGCCTCAGCGACCGGTGACCAGTCGATAACCCAGCCACACCAGCAGCAGGCCCAGCAGCAACTGGCTGCCCATATACAGCAGAAATCCACCGTGACTGCCATCGCGCAGCAGTTGCAAACCCTCGTAGGCAAAGGTCGAAAACGTGGTGAAGCCGCCAAGCAGTCCGACCACCAGAAACAGGCGCACAGGTTGAGCGATCGTCTGGCTGTTGTCGGCCAGACCGGCCAGCATGCCAATGAGCAGGCAACCGAGCAGATTCACCACCACCGTGCCCAGTGGCAGCAACTGAAAGTGCCAGTGCCGATTCACTGCGGTACCGAGCAGATAACGCAACAGTGCGCCGATGAAACCACCGGCCCCCACCGCAGCGGCCTGCAACAGCGCGCTGTTCACCCCGGCGGCCAGCGCATGTCGCGCCCGGCGAGCAGATGCAGATGGATGTGGAACACGCTCTGGCCGCCGCGCTCACCGCAGTTCATCACCACCCGGTAGCCATCGTCGGCGTGACCTTCACTGCGCGCGATGTCTGCGGCCACCCGAAACATCTCACCGATCAGTTCATCGTGCTCTGGCTGCAGATCGTTGATGCTGCGCACATGCGTCCTGGGAATGATCAGCACGTGCAGCGGCGCCTGCGGATTGATGTCGCGAAAGGCCAGCACGCGCTCGTTCTCGAACACGATGTCGGCCGGAATTTCCCGCGCAATGATTTTCAGAAATAGATCTTCGGACATGGCTTTGCTCACTCCTGATAGGGTATCGCTCTGATCAGTTCTCGGGTGCCGTCTCAGCATCAACCGCCAGATGATGCAGGCCAGCATCCGGCTGCGACTGCTGCAGCCAGGCGGTGATGGCCGCAGCGGCATGATCCGGCTGTGGCCACTGCGCCGGGCTGACCGACGGCCACACCTTGCTGCGCAGACCGGTGCGCATCGGCCCCGGCTCACAGTGCAGCACGCGCACGCTGGTGTTGCCCAGCTCTTCGGCCCACTGCGAGGCCAGAGCGGCAAGCGCTGGCTGCGCCACACCATAGGCACCCCAGTAGGCTTTGCGCACCTGCTGCGGATCGTTGCTCACCAGCACCACGCGGCCGTCTGCGGACTGCAGCAACCATGGCATCAGGTTCAGCAGCAGCATCTGGCTGCTGCCCAGGTTGGCCTGCAGCTCGACCAGCCAGTTGTGCGGCGGTGTCTGCTGCTGCGCGCGAAGGCCGGCAAACTGCGCTGCCGCCAGCAACAGCCCATCCAGCCGCCCGTACTCGGCGGCGATGGTGTCGGCCAGCTGCACGTAGTCATCCGGTGCCGCACCACCCAGATCCAGCGGGTACAACACCACCTGGGTCTGGCTGGCGGATTCGATTTCATCGGCGAGCTTTTGCATGGCCCGCACGTTGCGATCGAGCAGAATCAGCGTGACCGGCGTTGCCGCCGGGGTCTGCGCCAAAGCCCGGGCGAGGGCACTGCCCAGCCCGCCGCAGGCACCGCTGATCAGAATCACCCGGCGCTGCATGTTGTCGGCTCTGTTTTCGTCTGCGGTCATGGCATTTAGTGATGAGGAATGAAGATGCTATGATACGCGATCAAAATTTCAGCACAATCGGGAATACAGCATGAGCACAGTCGTGACTCCGGATACCACCATCACCAGCCCGGCCGAGACGGAACTGTTCGGTCACCCCAAAGGGCTGTACGTCTGCTTCGCCACCGAGCTGTGGGAGCGGTTTTCCTTTTACGGCATGAAATACCTGCTGTTGCTGTATCTCACCAAATACCACCTGTTCAGCGACGCCATGGGGCTGGACGTGCTCGGTGCCTACGCCGGCCTGGTGTATGCACTGCCGGTGATCGGTGGTGCACTGGCCGATCGCTATCTGGGCTTCCGCAAGGCGGTGGTGTTCGGCGGCCTGCTGCTGTCACTGGGACACATACTGATGGCGGTGGAAGGCCATCAGGCGGTCAGCTACGCTGCCGGCACCGTGCTGGAGCAGGCGCTGGCGCTGGCCGACGGCACCACGCTGGCCGCCGGCACCGTGCTCACTGCAGACATCACTGTGCGCGACACCGCCGCGCTGAAAGTGTTTTATCTGGCACTGGCGCTGATTGTCGTCGGCGTTGGCTTTCTGAAACCGAACATCTCCACCATCGTCGGACGTCTGTATGAGCCCGGTGATCCGCGCCGCGACTCCGGTTTCACCATCTTCTACATGGGCATCAACATCGGCTCGTTCACCGCCACGCTGCTGTGCGGCTGGCTGGGCGAAACCTATGGCTGGGGCTACGGCTTTGGTGCCGCCGGCATTGGCATGATCATCGGACTCATTACTTTTCTGTACGGCCAGAAATATCTGCATGGCCATGCCGAGCCCAGCAATCCCGCCATTCTCAAGGAAAAAACCATTGGCCCGCTGAACAAGGAGTGGAGCATCTACCTGCTCAGCATGCTGTCGCTCAGCGTGGTCTGGTGGGTGGTACAGCGTGAACCGGTGGTGCATTTTGTCCAGCTGACCATGCTGGTGCTGGCCGGAGCCGGTCTCATTGCCTACAGTTTCTACAAGGCCAGCCGCGAGGATTTTCATCGCATGCTGGTGCTGATTGTGCTGATCGCCTCGACCATCGTGTTCTGGGCGCTGTTCGAGCAGTCCGCCAGTTCCATGACGCTGTTCGCCGACCGCGTCATGGATCGCACCGTTGGCGATACCGAATTGAAAGCCTCGCAGTTCGGCTCGCTGAATGCCGGCTTCATCATTCTGCTGGCACCGGTGTTTGCCGGGCTGTGGGTGTGGCTGGCCCGACGCGGCTGGGAGCCCTCTACACCGGTCAAATTCGGCCTTGGCATCATCCAGGCCGGTCTGGGCTTCGGTGCCCTGGTGCTGGGCGCGCAGTTTCCCGACGAATCCGGCAAGGTGGCGATGATCTGGCTGATTCTGGCCTACCTGCTGCACACCATGGGCGAATTGAGCCTGTCACCGGTGGGTCTGTCGGCAGTGACCAAGCTGGCGGTACCTAAAGTGGTCGGAGCCGCCATGGGCACCTGGTTTCTGGCCACCGCCCTGTCGGAAACGCTGGCCACACGCATGTCGAAATGGGCTGCGATCGACACCGAAACCGGTGAAGTGGCCGATGTCGCCACCGCGCTGGCCGCTTACGTCGACCTGTTCACCTTCCTGACCTGGTTCGGGGTCGGTGCCGGCGTGTTCATGATCATCATCTCGCCACTACTGCGGCGGGGTATGCACGGCATTCATTAATGCCACTGCGCGTCTATCAGGCCAGCGGCGAAGCGCACTGCCAGCAGTGTCTCCCGGGGTTTGAGCGGCTGGAAAAAATGGATGCGACAGCACTCACACACTGCCCGCATTGCGCTGCCGAGGTGCGGCGCTGTGTCTCGGCGCCATCGGTGATCAACGCCGATGGTTCACTGCTGACACCGGCCAGTCTGGAAAAACACGGCTTCACCCAGTATCGCAAGGTCGGCCAGGGCGAGTACGAGCGCAGCGCCGGCAGCAAGGGACCTAGCAAGCTGAAAGCCTGACCGGGGAACCTCTGAATTACTCTTTAATCGCCCGGGTTGAGGCCTGGGTGGCGGCCTGCTCGGCGAGTTGCTTGATGGCGGCCAGCATCTCGCGCACATCCTTGCGGATCATGCGGCGTTCGCCTCGCACATTCACCGACGCACGCAAGTCGACCTCGGCATCATAATGCAGCAGGGTCTGCTGCTCGGCTGGCGCAAGAAACTGCCAGCTTCCCTGAAAGTGCACCAGATCGCCGCCAGCCTTGCGAAAACGAATCTGCTCGGGCGGCAGATAGTCGGCGCGGAACACGTTTTCTACCGCCGGCAGAAAGAAATATGGCTTGACCCGATGATAGGTGATGTCGAAGGCATGGCCAGCTTCGGATTTGCCGCTGTCGCGCACTTCGCAGGCGCGCATGTTCGGCACATAATCCAGTGCCCGGTCACAATCCACCAGCAACGACCAGACCAGATCGCGCTGCGCCTTGATCAATACCCAGCCCTGCACCCGCTGCACCTCATCGTCAATGGCGTTAAAGCGCAGCATGACTTCCCCGGTAAGCAGGCGTTGTGCATCCAGCGGCGGTTCCCCGGCTGCACCCAGCTGCGCCACCACTGCCTGCTGGGCTGCGGCTGAGTTGGACTGATCGTCAGTCACGGCCTGCTGAGCATATCCCAGCGGCGTGCTGAGAAAAAGCCATAGCGTCATCCAGCAGACTGTACTGTTGTGATTTGAAAGGTTATGTAATAACATTACGTTTTAACCCTACGCAGACATTTGCCATTCCGTTGAGGTTCCCAATATGCGTTCGATCAGCAAAACCATGATTACCGTGGCCATCAGCGCTGCTCTTGTTCCTGCCTTCGCACAACAAAACCCGACAGATGAGAAGACCGGCACCGAGGCAGCAGCATCACACGTTACCGAACTGGAAAACATCGAGGTGCGGGCCCTGCCACAGGGTGGTACTGCACTGGATTCGACCCAACCGGTCGATGTGCTGACCGGCGAGCAGCTCGACGACCGCAAGGAGGCGACCATCGGCGAAACCCTGCAGGCCGAGCTGGGCATCCAGAGCACCTACTTCGGTCCCGGTGCCGGTCGCCCGATTGTGCGCGGTCTGGGCGGATCGCGGGTGCGCATCACCGAAGACGGCCTCAGCTCGCTGGACGCTTCGGCACTGAGCCCGGACCACGCGGTATCGGCCGAGCCACTGCTGATTGACAGCATCGAAATTCTGCGCGGACCGGCCAACCTGATGTATGGCTCCACCGCCAGCGCCGGGGTCATCAACCTGATCGACAACCGCATCCCCGAACAGCGCCAGGATTTCTCCGGCGCGGTGGAGTTGCGCGGCAACACGGTGGCCGATGAGTTTGCCGGTGTCGTGCGCCTGGATGGCGGCGTCGGTGCGTTACAGTTTCATGTTGACGGCTTCTACCGCGACACCAGTGATTTCGACATTCCCGGTTTCGCCCTGAGCGACGCCAGACTGGCAGAACTGGCACCGGAAGAACTGGCCGAGCAGGAGCGCGGCACGCTGGGCAACAGCGCGCTGGAAACCTCCGGCGGCACCTTTGGCTTCTCGTTTGTCGACGACTGGGGCTATGCCGGTTTTGCCTACAAGCTGTTTGACACCACCTATGGCATTCCGGCCGAACTGGAAGAGGAAGAGGAAGGCGAACCGGGCGAAGAGGAAGAGGAAGGCGGCATCAGCATTGACCTGGATCAGGACCGTTACGAGTTCAAAAGCGGTCTGTATACCCCATTTGCCGGTGTCGACGAGCTCAGTGTCAAGTTCGTCAGCAACGATTACCAGCACGTCGAGCTGGAAGGCGATGAGATCGGCACCACCTTCAACATCGATGCCAACGAATTCCGCCTGGAGCTGGATCACGCTGGCATCGGCATGCTCGACGGCGTGGTCGGTGTGCAATACGAGGACACCGATCTGGAGGCCATCGGCGCCGAAGCCTTCATCCCCGCCAACAACACCGAGTCACTCGGTATCTTCCTGATCGAGGAACTGGATCTGGATCCGGTCAAACTGTCTGCCGGGTTCCGCTATCAGGATGATCAGGTCACGCTGGCGGACGGCCTGGATGTCGAGGGCATCAGCCAGCGTGATTTCACTGCCATCACCGTCAGCAGCGGTGCCATCTGGCGCTTTGCCGAAGCCTGGCAGGCCAGCATCAACTGGACCCGCTCGGAGCGCAGCCCCACCGCCGAGGAATTGTTTGCCGACGGCCCGCATGTGGCCACCCAGGCCTTCGAGATCGGTGACCCAACCCTGCGCGAGGAGACCTCCAACAACTTTGACATCGGCATACACAAATACCTGGGCAAGCTGCACCTGCGCGCGGATTTCTTCTACAACGACATCGATGATTTTGTCTTTCTGGCCAACACCGACGGCATTGAGGATGGGTTGCCGATACAGATCTGGAGCCAGCAGGATGCCGAGTTCTATGGTGCTGAAGCCGAGGCCAGCTACCTGTTTGCGGACACGCCCATTGGCAGCATCGAGTGGCGTGTGTTCTACGACACCGTGCAGGGTGAACTGGGCGACGACAGCGCCATTCCACGGCTGTCACCGAGCCGCATCGGCACCGGCATCGACTGGCACAACGGCAACTGGCGCGCCAACATTGACTTTTTCCATGTCAATGCGCGCAACGATGTGGCCGAGTTTGAAACCACCACCCCCAGCTACAACAACCTGTCGGCCAACATTGCCTACCGCCTGCCGGTGCGCGGTGCCGAGTTTGAACTGTTCGTCAAAGGCCAGAACCTGACCGACGAGGTGCAGCGCGTGCACACCTCGTTCCTGAAAGACTTCGCGCCGCGTCCGGGCATCAATCTGGCTGGCGGCATCCGCGGCTATTTCTGATCCGGCGCTGTCAAGGTAATTCTGCAACGTTGTGGAGCGGGTTCGTATTGCCCCGCTCCACGCTCCAGCTGTGGCCACGCAGCAAAAAAAACCGGCTCACTGAGCCGGTTTTTTCCTTGCAGGCCAGAGCATTGCTGTTCTGCTTCAGTCAACCATGTGCCAGGTGCCGTCAGCACGGCGACAGGCGGTGCCGTAGACCGGATTGTTGTATTCGTCGCTGGTGACGACAAACTCGCGGCAGGGCTGGCCGCCGCTGCCCTCATAGGCAGCCTGCGGGGTCACTGCGTAACGGTTACCGGAATCCGGATTGACCCACTCGCTGCGTTGGCCGCTGGGGCTGTTTTCCAGCGTGCTGGCGATGTAGCGGCGATCACGCTTGTCCATTTCGCGGCCGATTTCCGAACCGACGATAACGCCCAGCAAGCCACCGATGATGGGCCCGGCGGCACCATCACCGATCAATGCGCCGATGCCGGCACCGGCAGCGCCTCCCGTCAGCGCTCCGGTTTCACGATTGCTGGAACAGCCGCTCGCCAGCACGGCCAGCAACACGATGATGAATACAGTCCTGATCATGGTTTACTCCTGATTGATGTGACGTTTCCAGATCCCGGATACAACAAAGCGGCCCTGTGAGCCGCTTTGCCTAGCTCAGCACGTGCAGGATAACGCAACGTGCCTTAACCATTTGTGAACCTGCTTACAGCGGGGTCACATTTTCAGCTTGAGGACCTTTCTGACCGTCGACAACTTCCATCGTGACGTGCTGACCTTCTTGCAGTGATTTGTGGCCGCTGCCACTGATGCCGGTGTGGTGAACGAAAACGTCCTTGCCGCCATCACGGGCGATAAAGCCGTAACCTTTCTCTTCGTTGAACCACTTCACAACACCATTTTCTAGATTTGACATAACTTACTCTTCATAGATAAAAATAAAAATTGAGACTCGACAGTCATTCGCTGAAAGCTGGTCTCATTGAAGAGTATACGCCAAATGTCTTGTTAGCGTATGAATTTCTTATGAATCTGCATCCGCAGCCGGGATCAGCAGGCGGTTGGTACGCTGCACAAACGCCGCCGGGTCATCCAGCTGGCCACCACCGCTGAGCACCGCCTGCTCATACAACAACCAGCCCAGATCTTCAAAACGGGCATCATCGGCCTCGCGCAGCTGCTGCCACAGGGGATGCTGCAGATTGATCTCCAGTGCCGGCTTGTTCGCCGGCACGTCCTGTCCGGCCTGCTGCAGCAACTGCTGCATGTGCATGGCCATGGCATTTTCGTCCAGCACCAGACAGGCGGCCGAGCTTTTCAGCCGGGCGCTGCTGGTGACCGCCTGCACACGCTCATCCAGCAGTCTGTGCAGGCGCTCAAGCAGGTCCTTGTCAGCCTGCTCCGGCTCCTCAGCCTCGGCCGCATCCAGCTTGCCTTTGGCGATGGATTTCAATGACTTGCCATCGAATTCAAACCAGTAACCCATGAGCCATTCATCTATGCGATCGCCCAGCAACAGCACCTCAATGCCCTGCTCGCGAAACCACTCCAGGTGCGGGCTGCCGGCAGCCGCTTTGAGGTTGTCGGCAGTCACATACCAGATCGTGTCCTGGCCTTCCGGCATGTTGTCAATGTATTCCGGCAGGCTGGTGGTGGCGTCCAGTCCGGTGCGCGTGGAGGCAAACCGCAGCAATCTGGCGATCTCGTCACGATTGCCCATGTCCTCGACAATGCCCTCCTTCAGCACGGTGCCGAACTGCGTCCAGAACTGCCGGTATTTGTCGGCGTCCTCACTGAGTTTTTCCAGCATGTTCAGACTGCGCTTGACCACCGCCGCGCGGATCTTCTGCAGCAGATCGTTTTCCTGCAGGATTTCGCGCGACACGTTCAGCGGCAGATCGGCCGAATCGACCACACCGCGCACGAAGCGCAGATAGTTGGGCAGCAGCTGTTCGGCAGCATCCATGATCAGCACCCGCTGCACATACAGCTTCAGCCCCTGCCGCTCATCACGGTTGAACATCATGTCATAAGGCGCATGACCGGGCACATAGAGCAGCGTCTTGTAGCTCTGGCTGCCCTCAACGTGGTTGTGGGTCCAGGTCAGCGGCGGCTCGCTGTCATGGCTTAACTGACGGTAGAAATCGGCGTATTCCTCATCGCTGATGTCGGCCCTGGGCCGCGTCCACAGCGCGGTGGTCTCATTGACAGTTTGCCACTCGGGTGCCGGCTGATCCTTCTCCTTGCCGTCCTCGTCGACATCTGCCGGCGGCTGCGTCAGCAATTGAATGGGGAAACTGATGTGGCCGGAATAGCGCTGAATGATGCTGCGCAGACGGTATTCGCGCAAAAACTCGCTGGCATCCTGTTTCAGCTTGACGATGACATCGGTGCCACGCTGGGCACGTTCGATCGACTCCAGCGTGTACTCGCCCTCACCATCGGACTGCCAGCGCACGCCACTTTCGGCGGCCGAGCCGGCGCGACGGGTTTCCACCGTGACCGAGTCGGCGACGATGAAAGCCGAGTAGAACCCCACCCCGAACTGGCCGATCAGCTCGGCGCGCTGCTCGCTCTTGCTGTCGCGCAGCTGCTGCAGAAACTCTTTTGTGCCTGATCGGGCAATGGTGCCAAGATTGGCGATGACCTCGTCACGGTCCATGCCAATGCCGTTGTCGCTGACGGTCAGTGTGCCGGCCTCTTCATCCACACTGATGCGGATGCGCAGCTCGCTGTCATCGCCCAGCAGCCCGGCATCGGAGACGGCAAGAAAGCGCAGCTTGTCACAGGCATCGGCGGCGTTCGACACCAGCTCACGCAGAAAGATTTCGCGGTTGGAGTACAGCGAATGCACCATCAGGTGCAGCAACTGTCTGGCCTCGGTCTGGAAAGAGTGCTGCTCGCGCTGCTGCGTCGTTGCTGTCGCGGTGTCCTGGTTCACGGTGTCATCGGTGGCTGCATCGGTCATGGCTAGATTCTCCAGCGGTGATTTTTCAACTGCTGCCAATGTGGTTGCTGCCAGGCCGAATTCAAGTTGACGGCAGCCACCCGGAGGAAACAGGCGGTGACACACAGAGCCGTTAAATGCACCGCATGTGGGCTTAGTTGGCAGACAGAAAACGGGCCAGATAGTCGTCAGAATAGTCGATTTCCAGCTCGATCCAGATCGGCAGGTGGTCTGACATCTCGTGGGTCATGAAATGCGTGTTGTAGGAACGGGTAAAATCCCTGAATGGCTGTTTGCCGTGGCGTTGCCGATGTGACTGCACGATTGGCTCATAGTGTGCCAACTGTGTCGCATCGCTGAGTCGCTCGACCAGTGCCGGATCGTCCGGCGCATCGTGGTCACGTGGCTGCGCCGGCCCATATACTGCATTGCGCCAATCGAAGACACCATGTCGCAGCAGTCGTGTCTTGCGCGTGGCAGCGCCATCCACCGTGTAAGAAATCTGATCGTAATACTTGTCGCCCTGCATATTGGTCGCTGCAAATTCGGGCACTTGCATACCGCTGTTGAGCAAGGCCTGCCAGACCACATCATCGCGCGATTCAATGTTCATGTCACCGAGGAAGATGAACACCTGATCCTCGCGTTTGGCGCGTTTTACCAGCGCCTTGGTGATGGCAGCAATTTCCTCTGCGCGAGCACCAAGATCGTCACCGAAAATGATGTGACTGGAGCACAGCGTAAAGCGAAACCAATGCGACTGAAAGGCAGCAAAGAAAGGCGTGCGCGCAATCTGGCGTCCGCTGCGCAACGTGTCTGAGTCAATCACGATCTCGCCGATGACATTGCGAAAGATCACTTTGTCGCGATTGTAAAAGAAGCCCATGCGCTCAAAGTTGGCACCTTCATGGTTGCCCACATCGGTGACAAAGTAATCCCAGTTGGGGCCCAGCAAACGTTGCAGACGCTTGATCGCCGTCATGTCATCACGCAGTTCCTGCACGGCGCAGATATCGAATGCGGCCATAATCTCGGCGATGTAATGAAAGCTTTCGTCCAGCCTGGGCAGGCCGCCATCAAAGGCGCGAATGTTCCACGATCCGACAATCAGCGAATTGGGCCTGCGTTGCTTGATGATGGCCTGCTGCAGGTCATAGCGCAGAGTGAGGAGGCGACGCGCGATCCAATCGGATTTGTCTGCATACCCGGCATCATTGCGGTAGCTCTTAAGGTCGTGATAAAACGGCATGATCTACCCCGCTTGCAGAAAATCTCTAGTTTTTGTTTTTACGTAATCTAGCGCAAACCTGTTGCGGCAGCAACTGCCGCATGCAAGATTGCAGCAAAAGCATGCTTGAATATGATGATTCGCTTCGCGATGAATCTATGAACTGGACCCCGGCCGCGTTGCGTGTCGCTATACACGCCATTGATCATCGCGCAGCGATACCAACGGGGTGACAGGCGTTGTTTAGGTATTAAAACGCTGCCGTCATCTGTCTCGCGACCTCCATGTCGCTCGCACTGCGTGCGACCATGGTCGACCCGATCAGCGATCCTGCTGATCGGTCGGCGCAGGCCGCGTTGCGTGTCGCTGTACACGCCATTAGTCATCGCGCAGCGATACCAACGGGGTGACAGGCTTTGTTTAGGCATCAAAACGCAGCCGTCACACCGACGCAGGCCGCGTTGCGTGTCGCTATACACGCTATTGGTCATCGCGCAGCGATACCTGCTTCATTCCAGTCATTTCAAAGTCGCGCAGCGACACATGCCATGCCAGCGGGGACGCTGGCGCTCCAAGGCAGCGTTCAAGCGACAAACCCGGCCAAAACCGAGGCGGTCGGATGACGGTGCTTAAAACATCACCAGGGGATTGATGCGGGCCATCCATGGCCCGCACTGCTGCGCAGCGCAGCTTTGCTGCGTCCCGATCGGCTATCCTACCGATCGGTCGAACCCTGGTGAGGCTTCTCTGCACCCTCTCTCTCCGCCATAAAGAAACCCCGCGAGTGCGGGGTGTTTTATGGCGGAGAGAGAGGGATTCGAACCCTCGATAGGGGTATAAGCCCTATACTCCCTTAGCAGGGGAGCGCCTTCAGCCACTCGGCCATCTCTCCGTGACTGCACATGATAATTGATCGGCAGCAAATGTGAAAGCCATCGTCCCGGTTTATTCCTGATCGGATGCGGCCAGATGCCCCTGAAACCTGTCCCGGAGCATAGTCAGAACTGCCCCAGGCTGCGTCCCGACCACCCGGTCAGGCCAGCGTTCATCGAGGCAGTCATGCCCAGACAGGAAATCTCGAAAACTTGCCCCTGTTGTGGATGCCCCCCGGTGCAGCCCGCATAGTCTGGAAATCAGTGATTTCCAGCGGCCGGCCGCTACAGCGCCCGGATCATTGATCCTGTTGCTGCTCCTGCTTGATCTTGCGATAGATCTCTTCACGGTAAATCTGCACGTCTTCGGGAGCACTGACTCCCAGACGCACCTGACCACCTTTGAGTGACAGCACCGACACCTCGATGTTGTCGTTGATGAAAAGCTTTTCACCAACTCGTCTTAAAGTGGACCCCAGATTCTGGACAGTAGTTTAAGCTACGTTCCGAGGTTTGAGGAGCAGAA
Source organism: Gammaproteobacteria bacterium (assembly GCA_018819105.1). Taxonomy (GTDB): domain Bacteria; phylum Pseudomonadota; class Gammaproteobacteria; order Xanthomonadales; family Wenzhouxiangellaceae; genus JAHJQV01. The sequence continues at coordinate 78 of JAHJQV010000001.1, read as the reverse complement.
GAATGAGTGAGACAAAGAGACGCAAGTCCTACCCCCCGGCTTTCAAGGCAAAGATCGGCCTTGAAGCGCTCAAGGGTG
>JAHJQV010000040.1 GCA_018819105.1 Gammaproteobacteria bacterium | reverse complement strand
GGCCTGGAACAATTGCGTCAGCGAGCTGTGATCGGCCAGGAAACCCAGCACTTCCTTGCCTTCCACCCACAGCAGCGTGAGCACCGCGATCAATCCATAGAAGCCGCCCCCGTATTCCACCCAGTGCTTGTGCAGCAGGGCGCTTTGTGCGCGGTAGAGTCCGGAGCGCTGCACTTTCTCGATTCTGGCCCAGTGTGCCGACTGATTGTTGTTGTGTTTGCTGGCGGTTTCCTCGTTGTGCTGGTCCTCCGCCCGCATTGACCAGTAGAACAGTACAAACGAGGCCAGGCCGGTGACCACACCGACGCTTAGCAGGGCTTTGATGAATTCCAGCAGCATGCAGGCATTGTAGCGGGATTGTGATGCCCGTCATATGCCAGAAGTCCATACTGATGTGCGCGGTTTCCTGCAGGTCTTGGGAGTCTGTCTGTCTGCTGCCGGGCTCTTGCCGCAGGCATCCGGGAGTTTTTTGCTGGCGAAGACTCGCCGTGACGCGTTACGATGTGTACTTTAGCAGCAGGAGACCGACGTATGAGCAGAATCACCGGAAGTCTATTGATATGCACACTGCTTGCCTGTTCGGGCCTGGCCAGCGCCGACTGGCAGCTGGATGCATCGGCCTCCAGCGTCAGCTTTGTTTCGATCAAGAATGAGGCCATCGCGGAAACCCATTATTTCCGCCAGTTGCAGGGCACCGTCTCGGCAGCGGGCAAGGCTGAGTTGAGCATCGATCTGGCCAGCGTTGACACCGGCATCGAGATTCGTGATCAGCGCATGCGCGAGCTGCTGTTCCAGGTGGCCGAGCATCCGCAGGCCACGATCAGTGTGCAGCTGGATGCGCAGCAGCTGAGCGCGCTGCGTGCCGCCCGCCCGCAAGCCATGCGCCTGCCGTTGCAGCTTGAGGTGCACGGCAACAGCGCTGAATTGCAGGCCGAACTGCTGGCCATGATCGACAGCGCAGGCTGTCTGCATGTGCTCAGTGTGCAGCCGGTGCTGGTCAATGCCAGCGATTTTGCGCTGGTCGATGGCATCAATGCACTGCGCGAAGTTGCCGGGCTGGGCAGCATTGCCAGTGTGGTGCCGGTGTCGGTGCATCTGCAGTTCCGCGCGACAAACCGATAGCCAGGAATCACGCAATCAAGAAGAACAATCAGCGGCAGCCATCCATTGCTCATGGCTATGCCTGTAAGCACAGAGAGAACAACAATGAAAAGCTTCATCGCAACTTCGCTGGCCATGCCGGCCATGGCCTGCCTGCTGGCTGGCGTCAGTTTGCCGCTGCTGGCACAGCAGGACTGGATCGAACTGCAGGATGAGTCGACTGATCGCATCATCGCCGCTGCGTCCCTGGGGCTGACTGATAGCCAGGAGAAAGACCTGGCGGTGGCTGATTTCAACAACGACGGCTGGCCCGATCTGGTGATCGTCAGAAAGCTGCCGTTTTCCACCCCGGGCGGGCTGGCCAATGCGCTGTTCATCAACGACCAGGGCGTGCTGGTGGAACGCAGCGCCGAGTTGGCGCCGGGTTTTACCGATGCCACCGATGATCGTGATGTGGTGATCGCCGATGTTGATGGCGATGGCTGGCTGGACGTGATCACGGCACCGACCTTTGGCGACCAGCCGCGTGTTTACATCAATCAGGGTTCGCTGGCCGGGGTCTGGCAGGGCCTGCAGTACAGCGCCGCCGACAATCGCATCCCGCCGTTCACGCCTGGTCCCAAATTCTGTGCCGTGGCCGCCGGTGATGTCACCGGCAATGCTGCTCTGGACCTGTACTTCGCCGATTACGAAAGTCCGCTGGAAGACCGTCTGGTGATCAATGATGGCAGCGGATTTTTCACCGATCAGACCGCCACGCGGCTGACTCCGGAGATGAGTGAATCGGTGTTCGGCACCTCGGCACTGATTCTGGATCTCAACGCCGATGGCTTCAACGACATCGTCAAGGTCAACTCATCCGGCAGTGCACCGCCGCCGGACAGCACGCCCTCGGCGGTGCGGGTGTTCCGCAATGCCGGCGGTGGCCAGTTCAACACGCTACAGCTGGTTTACACCGAGCAGCCCTACATGGCCGCCAGCGGCGATTTCAACGGCGACGGCCGGCCTGATCTGTTCGTGGTCGACGATGCCCAGGACGCCATACTGCTCAATACCAGCAGTGCCGGCGGCAGCATTCAGTTCTCCACTGCAGCGGTCTCCGGCAGCAACCGGACCTCAGGCTTTGGCGGCAACATCACTGTCGCCGACATGAATGGTGACGGCTTTCAGGATGTCCTGGTCAGCGACGTGGACACCGACATACCCGGTTGCGACCGCGAGCTGGCCATACTGCAGAACAACGGCAAAGGCAGCTTCAGTGATCCGTTGAATGGCCAGGATCGTCCCTGGAACGTCAGCGGAACCTTCGACACTGCAGTGGCCGATTTCAACCGCGATGGTGCTGCCGATGTCTGGATCGGCAGTTGCAGCGGCAACCAGTTGTTCATGGGGGTGGTGCCTGAGCTGCTGTTTGTGGATGGGTTTGAATCGGTGCAGGAAAGCATCGCGCCGGACCAGGGATACCGCTAGGAAGATTCCCGGCTTTTTTGCGCCTCGTCGTTCAGGCCATCTGCAGGATGCGCATCGGCGCGGTGTTGATCACGCCACGGCTGAACAGGGCATTCACCAGCGGCACGCCCAGGGCCGCGCTGAGCAGCGCGGTGAGCAGCAGCGGCCATTGCCATTGCCAGTCAATCTCCAGCAGATGGCTGCTCACCCACCAGGTGGCCAGGGCGGCAGTCAGTGCCGTGAGCACCCCGATGATGCAGCCGATCAGGGTCTGCTCCAGCCACCAGGCCCGGTACAGCGTGCCCCGGTCAACGCCCATGCAGCGCAGCAGGGCGGTTTCGCGCCGTCGTATCTGCTGACCGCTTTGCACCGTGATCAGCATGACCACCACGGCGGCAGCCAGTGTGAACCAGAACAGACTGTCCAGCGCGCGCGTCAGTTGCTGGAACAGGTCATTGACGCGCGCGACCAGGGCATTGGTGTCGAACACGGTGATGTTGGGGAACTCGCTGCTGATCGCGCGCAGCAGGTGATCAGCGCCGGCAGTCTGTGCCGGGTTGCCACTGCCGGACCAGTAAAAATTGGCCACGTACTGATAATCCAGATCGCTGGCTGCGGCGGGATTGATGAGAATGAAAAAGTTGATGCGGAAACTGTCCCAGTCCACTTCGCGCAGGCTGGTGATGATGCCCTGTCGGGTTTCGTTGCCGACGCTGAAAGTCATGCTGTCACCAGGTGCCAGATCCAGTTCATTGGCCCAGTCGCTGGCCAGTGAGATCTGCAGCTGATCGCTGTCCGGAGCAAACCATTCGCCACTGACCAGGCGATTGGTCTCCGGCAGGGTGTCGCGCCAGGACAGGTTGACGGTACCGTCGCGGCGTCCGGGCGGATCGGCCTGTGGTCGCCATTGCGCGGCGGGCACACCATTGATCCGGCTGATGCGTGCCACGGCCATGGGGCCGAATTCCAGCTTTTCGACTTCATACTGCTGCAGCAGTGCCTGTAACGGCTCCCGCTGTGTCGGCTGCACGTTGATAAGAAAATGGTTCGGCGTGCCGGGTTGCAGGGTGTTCTGCCATTGCTGCAGCAAATCGTTGCGCAGCCAGCCCAGCAGCAGCAGGGCCAGCAACGCCAGACTGATGGCCGCCATGTGCAGTGCATTGCCGTGGCGGTGGCGCAGCAGGCTGGAAATCACCAGCCGCCACACCGGGCTGCCCGCATGCTGTCGACGGCCCAGCCATTGCAGCAGCAGCGTGGCAGCCAGCGACATGGCCAGTAGCAGCAGCAGCAGAATGAGCAAAATCCACAGGGTCAGCTGCCAGTCGCGCAACTGCCACCAGGCAATCAGCAGCAGGCTGATCAGCGCCGGCATATAACGCAGCAGCAGCTGTTGCCAGCGCAGGCCCGGTGCGGCGCGGAGAATGCGCATGGGCGACTGCCCACGCAGTTGCAACAGCGGGGGCAGGCACAGGCCAGCCGCCAGCGTGGCGGCAATGACAAACGAGGTGATCAGTGGCAGCACACGCAGCGGCGGCAGGCTGACCTGCATCAGTGCCGCCAGTTGCGCGCTGAGCAGTGCCTGCAGGGCGATGCCAATGGCGATGCCGCCTGCTGCAGCCACTGTGGTCAGCCACAGCAGTCGCAACAGCATGAGCAGGCGTATGCGTGACCAGGGCACACCAAAACTGCGCCACAGGGCGACATTCAGCTGCTCCCGCTGCTGGTATTGCTGCATCGCCAGCAGCATGCCGGCGGCCCCCAGAAACACCGCGCTCAGCGCGGCGATGCTGAGGAAGCTGCGCGTCTGGCTGATCGCATCCGCGCTTTGCGCCTGCGCTTGTTGTGGCGTGGTCACGCGCACTTCGGCATCGTCGGCGGCAAGCTCTGCCAGTTGTTGCAGTGCAGCCGGTGGTCCGGCCAGCAGCAGACGCCAGGTGGCGCGTGACTGACTGCGCAACAGACCGGCCTGACGGGCATCGTCCATGCTCAGTAGCAGACGTGGTGAGAGGCCGGCAAAGCCGCCGCTGCGATCCGGCTCCAGCGTCAGCACGCGATCAAGCCGATACTGCTGATCACCGACCTGCAGCAGGTCGCCGGGGGCGGTGCCGAGCTGTTCCAGCAGGCGCTGTTCGGCCCACACCGCGCCATTGCCGGGGCCTGGATGGCTGTTGTCGCCGCTGTCGTATTGCTGCGCCGAAGAGCGCAATCTGCCGCGCAGCGGGTAGTCGGCGGTCACCGCCTTGGCGGCCACCAGGCTGGATTTGTCACCGGCGAACACCACGGTGTTGAAACTGACCGTGGCAGCGGTCTGCAGACCCAGGGTTTCGGCTTGTTGCCGGTAAAGCTCTGCCAGCGGCTGGCGCGAGCTGAGTACCATGTCGGCAGCGAGCAACTCGCTGGCTGCCAGCGTCAGCGCCTGACGGGCGCGGTCACTGGCGCTGTTGACGGCGGTGAGCACGGCAATGGTGATCACCAGCGCCCAGAAGATGCCGGCCAGTGGACCGGCGCGCGATTCGCGCCAGCTCTGGCGCAGACTCAGCCACAGCATGGTTCAGTCCTGCCAGACCAGCCGACCCTGTTCCAGCCGGGCGTGCCGGTCGCAGTGGCTGGCCAGTTGCAGATCGTGGGTCACCAGCACCAGGGAAGTGGCCTTGGCGCTGTTCAGCTCGAACAGCAGTTCGATGATGCGCTGGCCACTGACATGATCCAGATTGCCGGTGGGTTCATCGGCAAACAGCAGTTGCGGATTGCCGGCAAACGCTCTCGCCAGCGCCACCCGCTGTTGCTCACCACCGGAAAGTTTGCCGGGATAGTGGCGCAGGCGGGCGGACAGTCCAACCCGCTCCAGCGCATCCAGGGCGAGTTTACGGGCGCTCGCCTGGGCGGTGAGTTCCAGCGGCAGCAGCACGTTGTCCAGCGCAGTCAGGGTGGGGATCAGGTGAAACGACTGAAACACGAAGCCCACCTGATTGCGGCGCAGGGCGGCACGTTGTTCCTCGTCGAGATGCTGCAGTGACTGGCCGAACATTTCGATGTGCCCGCTGCTGGCCACGTCCAGACCGGCAAGCAGGCCCAACAGGGTGGTTTTGCCGGAACCGGACGCGCCGGTGATCGCCAGCGAAGCACCTGACTTGAGTTCCAGGCTGATGTCACGCAGTATGTGCAGTTGATCGGCCCCATCGCCGACACTGTGGCTGACATTGCGGCAGGCCAGCACCACAGATGGCATCTGCTGCGTGGCTGGCGCGGATGCGCTGGTGTCGGCATCTGCAACCCGGTGCTGGTCGGATAATCTTTGTTGCATGTTCATGAGCACGACACCAGTTGCGGAGAGAATAAGGTGGTTACAGGAAAACGCATTTCAATGTTCCGGCACAACATTCCATGGCGTCTGCTGTGCGGATGCATGCTGTGGTGCAGCATGCTGCCGCTGCCGGCCGCCACCGTACTGGTCATCGGTGACAGCCTCAGTGCTGCCCACAACATACCGCAGCAACAGGGTTGGGTGAGCCTGCTGGGAGAAAAGCTGCAGCAGTGCTGTGCGCAGTGGCAGGTGGTGAATGCCAGCATCAGCGGTGAGACCAGCAGCGGCGGGCGCAGTCGCCTGCCGGCATTGCTGCAGCAGCACGAACCGGAACTGGTGCTGCTGGCCCTGGGCGCCAACGATGGTCTGCGCGCGCTGCCGGTGGCGCAACTGCAGGAGAATCTGGCGGCCATGATCGAGCAAAGCCGTGCCGCCGGTGCCAGCGTGGTGCTGCTGGGCATCCAGATTCCGGACAACTATGGGCCGATCTATCAGCAGCGTTTCGCCGCCGTGTACGAGCAACTGGCGCAGCGCTACGACCTCAGCTGGCTGCCGTTTTTTCTCGCTGGCGTGGCCACCCGCAGCGAGCTGATGCAGGAGGACGGTCTGCACCCAACGGCGGCCGCACAAGCAATGATTCTGGACAATGTGTGGCCACTGCTGCAGCCTTTGCTGGACCACACCAACACCGCGCCAGCTGCGTCCCGGCAGTGACCGCCATGCCGTTACGGGCTTGCCGGCAGCTTGTCGCCGCGTTCATGCTCGCTGGCACGCAACTCCTGCAGTATCTGTTGCAGGTCTGATTTTGCCCGTGCCAGGGAGAAATGCTCCTGCACATTCGCGACCGCATTGGTGGACAGGGTCTGCCACAGGTTCGGGTCTTCATGCAGGCTACAGATGGCGGCGGCAAACTGTTCACTGTCATCGGCCAGCAGGACATCATGCCGGTCGGTCAGAAACATGCCCTCGGCGGCGACGCTGGTGGCCACCACCGGCACGCCACGACTCATCGAGCTGTTGATTTTGCCTTTCACCCCGGCACCATAGCGCAGCGGTGCCACGCTGCAGCGCACCTGGTCCAGCCACGGCTCCAGTTCCGGCACGAAGCCGTGCACGATGATGCTGTCGCTGGCCAGCGCCTGAATTTTTTCCGTGGCGTTGCTGCCGATCAGATGCAGTTGCGCCTGTGGCAGACGCGCCAGCACCAGTGGCCAGATCTGCTCCGCCAGCCAGACCGCCGCATCGATGTTGGGCGGATGCTGAAAGCCGCCAACAAACAGCACACCGCTGCGCTGCTCGAAGCCGTTCTGGCAACCGGGTACGGCATGAATGTTGGACAGCACGCGCACCCTGGCAGCGGCTGACTGTTCCTGCAGCAGCGCCTGTTCGGCGGCGCTGACCACCAACGTCAGGTCTGCCTGTTGCATCAGTTTCAGTTCCTGGTGCCGGGTCTGCGCGGCCAGCCGGCGCAGCGCCAGGCTGTTCTGCAGTTCGGCCTGACGCTGTTCGCGCAGGTAGTGCAGATCCACCGTGTCGTAAACGATGCTGGCCTGCGGACAGTAGCGACGCACCCGCCGCAGCAGTTCGCTGGCGATGCTCAGGCGTGACAGCATGACCACATCAAACTCGTCGCCATGCTGCTGTAAAAACGTTTTCCAGCTGCCGAACCAGGGTTGATACCAGACCTCGACGCCAAGCTGCTGCAGCTGTTCGGTGTAGTGACCGGCGTGGCCGAGGTTCCCCGGCACGAACAGCACGCGCCAGCCGAGTTCGACCAGCAGCGCAAGCAGGTTGACCATGCGCAGGGAACCGGAGTCCTTGTCCGCCATCGGCACCCAGACATCCACCACCAGCATGCAGCCAGCCGGGTGCGCTGCACCGGATTCACGCAGCTGCAAGCTGGGCCTGCTCTGTGCATGGCGCTGATACAGGCTCAGCGACTGCTGCCAGACAGCCTTGCCGCTGCGCTGGTAACGCGATTGGGCCAGCGCCAGCAGCGCGGCATCAATGCCATTGGGCAATCCGCTCTGGGCGCTGCAATACTGCATGAAAGCCGGCAGCCATGGCGCTGTGAGCAGCAGCAGATCGGAACTGAAAGCGAACACCTGATGGGCAAACGCCTGCTGCGGGTGCAGCGGCGTGGCCGCCTCAGTGTCGTGGTCGATGCAACGGCCGCAGACCATGTCGTGGCCCTGGGCTGCCGCCTGCAGCAGCTGCGGGATCGTGTCAGCTCGCAGCTGCAGCAGATTGTTGATCAGCAGAAGTTGTCTGCAGCGTTCTGCAGCGGGCTGCAGTGCCGCCAGTGCGGCCGAAAGGTCCGCGTGCTCGATCAGGCCCTGGCAATCTGCCAGCAGTGGCCCGGCATCGCCGCTGATGACATGCACCTCGCTGGCATGCCCGCGCAACGCATCCTGCAGCCGGTGCAGCATGGCCAGCAGGCAATCTGCCATGTCATTGTCGGCGTCAGCGTCTGCCGGCAGCACCAGCAACACTGCGGTGATGTCCACGGCATCGTCGGCGGCTTGGTCCCAGCGCAGCGGCTGCCGCATGGCCGCACTGGTGGCTTCGTTGTGGTCCTCCCGGGCAAGTGCCTGGGCCGGCGGCAGGCTGGTCGGGCCCTGCAATTGACGCAGTGTCGCCAGCAGGCCGTTGCTGAGACTCAGCTTGATAAAACTGCGCAGCAGCGTTGGCCAGCGCAGCGGATTCCACACACGTTGCCGGCGAAAATTGGCGACGAGCCGGCTGACCACGCGCAATGGCATGGTGAAGCGCCAGGATTTGCTGGCCAGTACCTGATCGCGTTGCTGTTCCAGATCATCGATATAACGTTGTAGTTGATCCACCTGCTGCGCATGGCTTGCCTGCTGCTGATGCATCTGCTGCTGCAGCGAGCTTCTTAAATGCTGCATTTGCTGCTGCAGCTGCGCACGCAACTTTGGCAGTTTGTCCTGCGCATGCTGCAGTTCCTCGCGTAGCTGCTGCAAGCGCTCATGGGTCTGATCAAGTGCCTGCCGCTGGCGCTGCATGGCCGCAGCGCGCCGGCTCAGTTCAGCTGCCTGCTTACCGAGCTGCTGATTTCGCTGTTCCAGTTCACCGCGCTGCCACAGGTTGTCTCTGGACAGCTGCAGCGCCTGCGCCGTGAGCAGATCAGGTGCGCGCAGCTGACGTGGAGGATTCAGCACGGCCTCGCTGCAGCGCTCTCGCAGCGCCTGCAGCAGCGCATTGTAGCGAGCCAGCATGGCTGACATCGGCACCACCATAGTCTCACTGGCACCGCGCCTGAGCTGGGCAAGCAGTTGTGGTTGCTGACGCAGTTGCACAATGGCCTGATGCAGTGCCTGCGGTTCGGGTTCGATCAGCAGGCCGTTGACGCCATCGCTGACGCGTTCGCTGAAACTGCCACGACGGGTGGCGATGACCGGCAGCTTGAGTGCCTGCATTTCGGTCAGGGTGTAGCTGTAGGTTTCGCTCACCGTGGACAGCAGCAATGCGGCATCCGGCCGCAGCTGAGCAATGATGTCCGGCAACTGCTGCCATGCGTAGTCGCTGATTACATCGATCTGCGCCTGGCCCAGCATGCTGCGCCCGCTGCGGCCACAACCAAGCAGGGTCAGCTGCACATGCTCGCGCAGCAGCGGCCATGAGCGGTGCAGCAACTCCAGACCTTTGCCGCTGACCAGTCGTCCCACCAGCACCAGCCGCAGGCGTCGTCCGGCGGCGTTGTCGGCGCTGTCGGTTGCCGACTGTACACCGGGTGGGCTGGCTGATGCAGCGTGTTGTTCCCAGCCAGTGAAGCCATGCGCGATGACTTGCAGTTGCAGTTGTTTGCTCTCGGCCAGTGCCGGCACCAGTTGCAGCAGCTGTTGCCGGGCTGCGTGGCTGGGAGCGACCATGGCCACATGCGCCTGCTGCAGCAGTTGCTGCCAGGCCAGCGTCAGCGTGTGCCAGCCACGCGCGTCGCGATCCGTGAACATCAGCAGGTCGTCACCGCTGAGGTTATGTGGTTGCTGTTGCAGCTGCTGCAACTGCTGCTGCAGCGTCTGGCTGGCGGCCTGTTGACCTGGCGGGTGTGACAACAGCGGCCAGGCCGGATAGTAATCGTGGATGACGACAATGGTGGGGAGGCTGCGACGCAATGCATCCAGGCTGTGCCCGATCAGCGAGGAGACCACAATGCGCTGTACCCGATAGCGACCACAGATTTCGTCCAGCATCTGCTGATACTGCGGATGGCGTATGCTGGTGGAGGCAATCGCCGGTGCCAGGTGCCAGCTCTGCAGCTCGGCACCATCGGTGCCGCCCTGATGCAGACTGAAGCGACTGCCGTAGGTCTTGCGTTTCCAGAACCCTTGCGACTTCAGCACCAGCTGCGGATGCTCTTGCGCGGCCTGACAATAATTGTCCACCCAGTGCTGCACGCCACCGCCCCAGCTGTGACTGATGTGCAGGGTGACCTGGTCGGCAGTCTGTGGCAACCGCGGTAATGCAAAATGCTGCTGGCGCAACAGACCCTGCAGAATCTGTGCGCGGTATTCGATGGCTTCGGCCGGTGGCAGATCCCAGGCATAATCGGGTCTGGCGATGAACAGGCTGCGCCGCGGATCACGGCTGAACATGTCGTCAGCGACCAGCAGCCGCACGCCGCAGGCCAGCGGTGATCGTTGTGACCAGGTTGGTGCCTGACGCAGCAGCAGACGCACCGATCTGGCTCGCAGCCAGAGCAGGTGTTGTGGCCACTGCGCTGCCTGCATCAGCGGTTGTTGACTGCTGTTGCCAACCAGAGCGTCCAGGTCGGCATCGGCCGGAGGTTCGGCAAGCTGATCGTCGAATCCGAATGGATTGAACGCAGCGGCGCTGTTGCTGCAGCAGGTCAGAGCCTCCGCCTTGGCATGCTGCTGCCACCAGTGCAGCCGTGAGAGCAGATCAGCGGGTTGTTGCAGGTCGCAGCGCAGGAGCAGCAGGGCGCGCTCCGGGTAGTTCCTGGCGGCTTCCTCCAGCACTTCCTGCAAGCCATGCTGTTGACTGTGATGCTGTTCGCAAAAGGCTGTTGCCGAACCAGTGACTGTGGGGTCGGGGGCGGCTGCCGGGCTGTGGTCTGACCACAGCACCAGCACCGGGTTGCCCAGCGCGTTCAGGGCCTGAGTGTGCTCGCTGCTGGCTGGTGAATGCATGTCCATACCATAGATGCCGGTGCAGCGCCGCGGCGCTGCGCCATAGCGTTAACCCGGATTATTCATGACTCGACCGTCGCGAGACGGTTCCAGAGCCCGCCCCGGACTAGATCCGGGGTTTTGTAGCCGCAGCGTTTCGTGACCGGGCGCACCGGAAACGTAATCGCCTGTACGGTGAGGATGTGCGACCGAATGAAACGGCGCGGATGCTGGGCTTGGGGCCGTCGCAGTAGGTTGGGTCATGAATAGCCCGGGTTCAGACTGATCGGCGTGCGGGCAGGGACATGCCGGTGTTTACTGGCCCATGTCCATGGATTGAGCCTGGTAGCCCTCGGGCACGCTGAGACGGCTGGCGGCGATGTCGTCGTGACTGACCGCGCTGAGCTCAGCGCTGCTGCCGTTCTCATAGTCGTGTACGCGCACCGGCATGCCATTGGCCATCAGCTGTGCCAGACCATCACCGGCGATGTTTTCCGGCAGCAGATCACCGACGCTTTTCTGTACTTCATCGACCAGTTCCTGCATCAGCTCGGCCATGCCGCGCATGGTACGTTCGTCCTCGCGGCTCAGTTTCAGGGCATCGCTGTCGGCCACGCAGACTTCGTTCTTGCGCTGATCGGCGACCCAGGTTTCATGTACGCTGCAGGCGATGTCGGCCACCTTGTCGGACTTGCCGGTGGCGCGGACATCGATCATCGGCGCGTCGGACTTGTCCTTGTTGGCCGGCATCATGTCCTTCATCATCGCCTTGGCGGCGGCACGCTGTTCCGGCGGCAGGTTGGCCAGCGCACTGTCCAGCTGACTGGTCAGGTCGCCCAGTGTTTGGCCCAGTTGCTCAATCTGCGACTGGTCAATGCGATAATATTGTTGCTCGGCATCGTCCACCATGTACATGGCATTCTGCGACAGATCGTAGAGCATCCAGCTGCTCTCGCCGGCCGAGTCGATGCGCAGTTTGCCGGAACCAATGGCAATGGTCTGCGGCAGTGAATCGCCCTCACTGCTGAAGGTCAGGGTGGTGTCGGCCAGGCTGGCGCTGCTGCAGCACACAGCGGCCAGCATGAGCAGACCGGAGCGACGTGTGATGACAGGTTTTTTTGCTAAATCTGACATGAGTTTTCCTCGTGGTTATTATCTGTGTTGTCAAACGCTGTTGAACTGAAAAATGCTTCAGCCGACAGATGATTGTAATGGACTCTGCCAGCCAGTTGCAGATTATCCCTGATTTGTACGCTGCAAGAAAACCTTGCCGCCTGGAGCAAGCTGCCTGATGAGCAAAGCCGAGCGCAAGGTCGCGCGCAGAAAAGCCTCGCCTAAAGGTCGGCGCGCGCCGCGCCGGATGCGCGCTGCGACGGATCAGTCCCGGTACCTGGGACACACTCTGCGAGCCTGGCTGTGGCGCAGCCTGGCAGGGGTGTGCGGTGTGCTGCTGGGGGTTCTGGTGGTCTGGGTGGTGGCCTTGCAACACACCGTGGTGGGGCAGTTCGAGCTGCATCGCTGGGATCAGCCGTCACTGGTGTTTGCCCGGCCGCTGCAGATTGATCGTGGCATGAGCATGACCATGGAGCAGCTGGAATTCGAGCTGCAGGCAGCCGGCTACCATCGCCAGATCACAGCGGCCAACCGCCCGGGGCAATACGCGCGCAATGGCGACAGCCTGCAGGCGCATGCGCGCGAGTTCGTCTTTGCCGATGGCCGCCAGCCCGCTGCGCCAGTGCAGATCAGACTGTCGGCTGAGCGCGTCAGTGAGTTGCGCGTGGACGGCAAGCCGGTGCAGCAGTTCCGTTTTGATCCGGCGGAAATCGGCAGTCTGCGTGCGTCCGGTGCCGACGACCGCAAATTCATGCCGCTGGACAGTTTTCCACCCTTGCTGGTCACCGCCATCCAGGCAGTGGAAGACCGCCAGTTCAAGCACCATCCCGGGGTGGACTGGCATGGCCTGGCGCGCGCGGTGTGGGTCAATCTGCGCCATGGCGAGCTGCGACAGGGCGGCAGCACCATCACCCAGCAGTTGGTGCGCAACATTTATCTCAGTCATGATCGCACGCTGCTGCGCAAGCTCAACGAAATGATCATGGCGCTGGCGCTGGAGCAGCATTTCAGCAAGCGCGACATTCTCGAGGGATATCTCAACGAGGTCTATCTGGGCCAGCATGGCGGTGGCGCGGTGCACGGCTTTCCGCGCGCCAGCGAGTATTATTTCGGCCGTGCGCTGAGCAGCCTGCGGGCACACGAACTGGCCCTGCTGGTGGGCATGGTGCGCGGTGCCTCGTGGTACAACCCCAGGCGGCACCCCGAGCGCGCGCGTCAGCGCCGCGATGTGGTGCTGCAGATGATGCACGACACCGGTTTGCTGAGTGCCGCTGAGCTGGCCCGGGCGCAGACGGCAGACCTGGGCGTGACCGGCAGTGCCGAGATCGGCCGGGTGCGCTATCCGGCCTTTCTGGATCTGGTGCGGCGTCAGCTCAGACGTGATTATTCCGCCACCGATCTGCAGCAGTCCGGCCTGCGTATCATGACCACGCTGGACCCTTATCAGCAGCATCGCGCCGAGCGTGCGCTGCAGCAGCAGTTGCCCGTCATCGAGCGCCGTCTCGGCAGCGATGGTCTGCAGGCGGCGGTGGTGATGCTGAATGCCCAGACCGGGGATGTCATGGCGCTGGTTGGCGATCGCCAGACCGATCGTCCCGGGTTTAATCGCGCGCTGGACGCCAGCCGGCAGATCGGTTCCATCGTCAAACCGTTCATCTATCTGCAGGCATGGTCGGCACAGCCGCCATACACGCTCACCAGCCGCATCGAAGATGCTCCCATCAGCATCCGCACCGATGACGGAGCAACCTGGCAGCCGGCCAATTTTGATCGTCGCGCGCACGGAGAAGTCAGTCTGTTGACAGCGTTGCTGCGATCCTACAATCAGGCCACCGTGCGCTTGGGCATGCAGCTGGGACTGCCTGTGGTTGCCAGCGTGTTGCAGGAGATTGGATTGCTGTCGGCACAGGCGAGCCTGCATCCATCCCTGTTGCTCGGCGCGGTGGAGGCGACCCCGCTGGCGGTGGCTGCCGCCTATCAGCCACTGGCGGCGAACGGTTATCAGACGGCCGTTGGTGCCGTGCGCCAGGTGCTCACGGGCGAACAGCGACTGCGTGCCAACTACCCGGTCAGAATACGCCAGGTGCTGCCGCCGGAACCGCTGGCGCTGCTCAATTATGCCCTTACCAGGGTGACTGCAGAAGGCACCGCACGCGGTCTGAGCGCAGCACTGGGAGCCAGGCACAGCATCGCCGGCAAGACCGGCACCAGCAATGATCAGCGCGACAGCTGGTTTGTCGGCTATGACCGGCAGCGCCTGGCGGTGGTCTGGGTTGGTCGCGATGACAATCAGGCTGCCGCCATCACCGGGGCGAATGCGGCGCTGCCACTGTGGGCGGACATGTTTGCCGGTCAGCCGCTGCAGGACATCGACGTGCAGGCCTTGCCGGGGCTCTACTGGTATTGGGTCGATCAGCGCAACGGACTGCTCAGCAGCGCCGATTGTGCCAGCGCCACAGTGTTGCCGTTTCTGGCCCACAGCGAACCGCTTGCATGGTCTGACTGTCAAGGCGGTCTGGCTGGCGGTGACGCGGTAAACTAGTCTGGCATGCATGCCTGCTGCACAGCTTGGCATGCTGTGTTTGAATTTTACTTACGGACAAAGCTGATGATGTCAATGCAACAATACCTTGCTACAGGCCGACCAGTTTGGCCGCAGTCAGTATGGCTGGTCATCCTGGCGGCACTATTGGCCGGCTGCGGCACGCAGCAGTCGGTGCCGATCAGCGACCGCTCGGTGAATGTGGACAGTCAGGTGCGCGAGGCGGCGGTGGCTGACGGCCAGGGCTTGCAGATCAAACCGCTGCAGACACCCGGTGTGCAGCAATTGCTGATCGATGCAGAACTGGCAGAGCAGGCCGGCGATCTGCAGCAGGCCACGGTGCTGATCGAACGTGCCATGCGCATGCAGCCCAAAGACCCGGAAATTCTGCAGCGTATGGCCGAGATCAAGCTGGCCGCCGAGGATTTCGAGCAGGCGCTCAATTACGCTGCCAGGTCCTACGACCTGGGACCCAGAATCGGCGAGTTGTGCAGCCGCAACTGGCACGCCATCGCCGTGGCCCGCAGCAATCTGGATGATGCCGCTGGAGCCGCCGAGGCACGCCAGCGCGCCGGGGAGTGTGCAGTGCGGCAGGCGGAACGGTTTTGATCTTGCCAACGCAGCAGTGCACAAAGCGCTGTCACCCACCGCAGCCTGGCTGCTGTCTGCCACTGCCCGGAGCGCGACTTGCAGCAGTCTGATGCAGTGCAGCGGCAAGCCGTGGCTGGCGGGGACAATGTCGCGCTGGAACATGAGCTGGCAACATACCTGGGTGCCGATGGCAGGCTGGCGCAGGCCTGGCCTGGCTTTGAGGCGCGGCCGGGTCAGCTGCAGCTGGCCACCGCCATTGCCGCCACCATCGAAGCACGCGGCACCCTGCTGGCCGAGGCGGCCACCGGTACCGGCAAGACCCTGGCCTACCTGCTGCCGGTGTTGCTCAGTGGCAAAACCGCATTGTTGTCCACCGGCACCAAAAACCTGCAGGAGCAGCTGTTTTATCGCGATCTGCCGGCAATCCGCAAGCTGCTGCGTGCCGATCTGACTTGCAGTCTGCTGAAGGGGCGCAGCAACTACCTTTGTCATTACCGCTGGCAGCAGAACCAGGGACAGCCAGCCTTGCGCACAGTGCCTGCGCAGCAGCAGCTGAGCGCCATCCGGCAATGGTTACCGCACACCGACAGCGGCGATCTCAGCGAAGTTGACGCGCTACCGGACGATGCCGGCGTGCGCAGTTGGGTGACCTCCACCAGCGACAATTGCCTGGGCAGTGAATGCCCGAATTTTGAGGACTGTTTTGTCTACAAGGCACGTGAGCAGGCGCGCAAATCCGACCTGGTGGTGGTCAATCATCACCTGTTGTTTGCCGATCTGGCCCTGCGGGAACAGGGCTTTGGCGAGGTGCTGCCGGCAGTGGATGTGGTGGTCATCGATGAGGCACATCAGGCACCGGCGGTGGCTTCGGCGTTTTTCGGGCGGTCGCTGAGTCAGCGCCAGCTGAGCGAGTTGGCACGCGATGCCCAGCGGGAGGCGGCCCAGCAAAGTGGTGCGCTGGCCCTGCTGCAGCCAGCCCTGGACGATCTGCAGTTTGCCCAGCGTGAGCTGCTGCTGGCGCTGTCGCGCTTTGACCAGCGCCAGGCCCTGCAGCGGCTGCTGCAGGCGATGGATGACGGCCTCTGGGATGAGCTGGAACAGTCCCTGCAACAACTGCTGGCAAGCCTGCAGACGCTGACTGAACGCAGCAAGGGGCTGCAGCAGATCGGTGAACGCTGTCAGCAGTTGCTGGCCACGCTGCAGCTTTGCCGGTGTGGCGATGAGCGCTACGTGTGCTGGTTCGAGCCGCGCTCGCGCGGCTTTGCCCTGCACGCGACACCGCTGCGCATTGATGACATGTTCGAGCGCATGCGCGAGAGCATGCAGTCGGCCTGGGTGTTTACCTCGGCGACCCTGACCGTACACGGCGACTTCAGCTATTTTGCCGAACGCCTTGGCCTGGAAGCCGCTGCCCAACTGTCGATTGACAGTCCGTTTGATTATGACGACAACACGCTGTTGTGGATTCCCGATGGCTTGCCTGCGCCTGGCGGCGCGGCCCACACCGGCGCACTGATGCGCTTGCTGCTGCCGGTGCTGCAGGCCAACGCGGGCCGGGCGTTTTTGCTCTTCACCACCCATCGCGCATTGCGCCAGGCGGCCGAGTGGCTGGCTGAGCAGGGCGATTTCAATCTGCAGGTGCAGGGCACGGCACCACGGGCACAGCTGTTGCAGCAGTTTCGCCAGCAGCCGCGCAGCCTGCTGCTGGGTGCGGCGAGTTTCTGGGAGGGGGTCGATGTGGTGGGCGGCGGGCTTTCCATTGTGGTGATCGACAAACTGCCGTTTGCCGCCCCGGACGACCCGGTGTATCAGGCGCGAGCGGATGCCATCAGTGCCGGTGGTGGCAGTGCATTCGCCGACCTGGCGCTGCCGGAAGCGGTGCTGGCGCTGAAGCAGGGCGTGGGACGGTTGATCCGGCATCAGCATGACTATGGGCTGGTGGTGCTGGGCGATGAGCGCATTCGCAGCAAATCCTATGGGCGCAGGTTCCTGCACAGCCTGCCGGTGCGCAGTCAATGCACGAGCGCGCAGCAGGCAATGGATTTTTTACGGGCAAAGCGGAAACAGGAACATGATCGGACTGGCCATTGATACCACTTCAGAAGCCTGTTCTGTGGCCTTGCGCGACAGCCATGGCAACATTGCCCAGCGCTGTGCCCATGCGCCGAGACAGCATGGCGAGTTGCTGTTGCGCTGGGTCGAGGAACTGCTGCAAGCGGCCGACCTGAAGCCGGCCCAGCTCGATGCCGTCTGGGTCACACAGGGTCCGGGCAGCTTCACCAGTCTGCGTCTGGGCTTCAGTGTGGCCACCGCGCTGGCCTTTGCGCTGGATCGGCCGGTGGTGCCGGTATCCAGTCTGCTGGCGCTGGCAGCGCGCTGCGGCGACCCGGACATGGCACCGGCTGCGGCCACTGGCAGCGTTGCTTCGACCACGGCCATGCCCACGCCAATGTCCGGCCTGGTGCTGGCAACGCTGGATGCGCGCCTGGGTGAAATTTATGCCGCCTGGTATTGTTGTGCGGCGACCGGGAAACCGGAGCTGACGCTGCAGGGCGAGGAGCAACTGCTCAAACCTGCGGAGCTGGCCTGGCCGGAGCAGACTGCCGCATCGGTGCCGGTCGCGCTGGGCAACGGTCTGCTGGTGGACGATGCCCGACTGCTGCAGCGCGCACAGGCGCTGGGGTTTCACTGTCAGGCTGACTGTTGGCCGCAAGCGCGGGATCTGTTTGCCCTGGCCGACATCGACAGCGGTCAGGCTGCCTGGGAGGTGCAGTTGCCGTATCTGCGCAAAAAAGTGGCGGATAAACCGTCTCCACAAGTACCTCAGGCTGCGCCTGCCCAGCAATCGGGATCAGGCCACTTGACAGACGGCCAATAGCCTCTAAAATACTCGTTTGCGATGCGGGAATAGCTCAGTTGGTAGAGCACAACCTTGCCAAGGTTGGGGTCGCGAGTTCGAGTCTCGTTTCCCGCTCCATTTTTCCCCTGTTATAGCCCCCTGTGATCTTCCATTCGCCTGATGCCTCAGGTCTGCTGACCTGTCCGGCGGTGTGCGTTCATGCGCTGGCGCTGGCGCAGGCCTGTGCGTAATCCGGATACAGATCGGCAAACATCTGCAGCACGGCGTCGATCTGCTCTGCATTGTGTGCCGCGCTCAGACTGATGCGCAACAGCGGGTCGCCGCTGGGTGTGGCCGGTGGCAGCACCAGGTTGCAGTAGGCACCGGCAGCCAGCAGTTTGTTCCAGAAGTTCAGCGCATTCAGGCGACCCTTGATGTTGATCGCGATCACCGGGGACACATCCGCAGCGGGCTGATAGCCCAGTGCCAACAGGCCCTGGTGCAGCTGTTCTGCCCGTGCGAACAGGTTGGCGCGCAGATGCTTGCCGGCAGCGAGCTTTTGCAGGGTCACGCGGGTTGAGGCAACCACGGAAGGCACCGGTGATGCGGTGAAAATATAGGGTCTGGATGCATAGCGGATCAGATCCAGCTCCTCGCGCTGGCTGACGCAGAAACCACCGGTCGCCCCCAGGCTTTTGCTGAAGGTGCCGACGGTGAAATCAACGCCGTCCTCACACTGCTGGGCCTGGGCGACACCACGCCCGGTGGCGCCGTATATGCCCAGAGAGTGGGCCTCGTCCACCACCAGACAGCTGCCGTAGCGCTGCTTGACGGCGACAATCTCCGCCAGCGGCGCGACGTCGCCAAGCATGCTGTAGAGCCCTTCCACCACGATCACGGCATTGCGCGCGCGACTTTTCAGCCGCCGCAGGCGCTTGTCCAGATCTTCCGGATCGTTGTGGCGGAATCGGATCACTTCGGCACCGCCCAGCTTGCAGCCGTCATAAATGCTGGCATGGCAGTCGGCATCCAGCACAATCACGTCCTGGGCGCTGCCCAGCGCCGACAACACACCAAGATTGGCCAGGTAGCCGGTAGAAAACAGGATGCAGTCTCGCACGCCGTAGAATGCGGCGAAATCCATTTCCAGCCGGCGATGCAGGGTAAAACTGCCATTGGCCATGCGCGATCCGGTGGTGCCGGTACCGAGCGCATCCAGGGTCTCATGTGCAGCTGCCAGGGCATCGGCGTCGAAAGTCAGGCCCAGGTAGTTGTTGGTGCCGACCAGGATCGTGTGCTGACCATTGATGATGGCCTCGGTCGGCGACAGTATGTTCTCCATGGCGGTGCCGAACGGATCGATACCGATCTGTTTCAGCATCATGCGCGCTTCGGCGATGGGCCGCAGCTTGTCGTAGAGCGAATCGTGGTGGAGATTGCTGAGGGTGCTGGCTGTGGATGACATGGCGTTAATCTGCTTCGTTGAGTAGTTGCTGCAACAGGTCGGCAAGCTGCCCGGCGGTGCGCACCTCACCGAGACGGTTGACCGGTATGGACAGATCCAGATCATCCTCAAGATCGGTGCACATCTCCAGCACCTGCACTGAGTCCAGTCCCAGATCAGAAACCAGATCGGTGTCTGCGGAAAGCGATCCCGCGTCCGGCTTGATCTGCTTGAGCTGGGCGATGATGTTCTCCAGCAATGACTCGCGGCTAGGTGTTGGCATGGGTTTCCTGATCAGTCGTGCAGTGGTTCGTCGTCGGCTGCGTGTCTGTACCTGCCGCAATGGCTGGCCACAGCATGCCGGCCCTGCGTGCAGCCGCAGCGTCCCGGTTGCGCAGCAATCACAAGTATAGTGGGGTTTACTAATACCTGCACAGGTATTGCCGTACTCAGGGCTACGGATGGATTCGCCTGTTAGGCAAAGTGGTAAAGGCATAGTCATTCTACGTCGAGCCACTTTAACGACGCAGGTGGATTCGTCCGTAGCCCCCACCGGGCTTGCCTCACGGCGCGTGTGGGCTGAGTTCTCGCTGTTTGCGGTCGTCTAAGGCTACAGCTGCACAGCGACGCCTTGCTACGCAGGCCGTGAGACAAGCTGAATGTGGTAATACTTGTGCAGGTATTAGTTAGACCAGGCGCAGCATTGTGGATTCACCCGGCTGTGTTCGCATCTGCGGCTGATGCTGATTTGCTGCTGCCATAAATCGTCTGCAGGCCAGCCTCCAGGGGGTAATTCGGCTGCCAGTCCAGAGCCTGTTGCAAGGTGGGTTCGTCGGCCCGCCAGTCAGCCCAGCGCAACTCCCTGGCCTTGCCCGGATTGAGCATGCTGCCGCGACGGCGCAGTCGTGACCAGTGCAGGTTCAAATGGGCCAGCGCGTGCAAGATTGCCGCCGGCAACTGCACACTGCGCACGCGGCGGCCTGACAGCTGCTGCATGGCCAGGCGCAGATCATGCCAGTCATAGCCTTGTGCATTGCCGTCGTCGATGGCGTAGCAGCCCTGTGGTCGCACTGCCAGTGCGGCGCTGATGGCACTGCACAAATCGGCCACATGCAGCAGGGCGAGACGCTGTTGCGGTGCCGTGACACGCAGTGCCAGACCACCGCGATACAGCATGTCGAGCAGGGGCTTAAGTTCACGATCGCCGGGACCATATATGGCGGGCGGACGCAGCATCAGGGCAGGCATGCCGCTGTCGACAATCAGGGTTTCGGCCAGATGTTTGCTGCGGCTGTACCAGCTCAGTTGCGGCTGGCTGGCGGCGAGGCTGGAGATGTGCAGCAGATAGTCACAGCCCTGGTCCTGCATGGCCCTGAGCAGATTGCCCGTGCCGCTCACGTTGGCGCTGGCAAAATCTTGCCAGCTGTTGCCGCGCACGCTGGCGGCGCAATGCACCACGGCATCACAGTCGCGGGTGAAGCTGAGCAAGGCCTCGGCATTGTGCAGATCGCCAACGGTGATGTCGGCCTGCTGGCGGATCGGCTCAGGCAGTCGACGTGCGTCTGAGCGGACCAGCAGGCGTATGCGATGACCCTGTTGCAGCAGGCTCTGGGCCAGCCAGCCACCGACAAAGCCGGTGGCACCGGTGATGCCGATCAGCGCGGCCGGTGCCTGCGGTGCGGGGCGTGACGGGATGCCGGCAGCCGGCATGGACGATGCGTGTCTCAGTGGCTGACCGGGCTGGCCTGGCGGTTGCTGTGCTGCTGGCGGTCGGCCTGCTCGCTGCGTTGCTGCTGACGCAGCAGATAATCCTGCTTGGCCCCGGAACGCGACAGCTTGCCGGACGATGTGCGCGGGAGGGTATGCGGCGGCACCAGATCAATGCGACACTCGATGCCCATTTCGGCATGCACGGCGGCACGCAGGCGCTCAGCCAGATCGTTGCGCACGGCAGGATCGGCCTGACGGCACTGCACCACCATGACCGCGACTTCGCGCTTGTCATTCTCGATCACGGCAAAGGCGGAAGCATCCTCAGGACGGATTTCCGGCTGCCGTTCGGCAATGTATTCCAGATCCTGTGGCCAGATGTTGCGACCGTTAATGATGATCATGTCTTTCTGCCGGCCAGTGATGATGATCTCGTTGTCGATCATGTAGCCCATATCACCGGTATTGAGCCAGCCGTCGGACAGCACACTGGCGGTGATTTCCGGCTGGTCCAGATAGCCCGTCATAAGGCTGGGGCCACGCACGAAAATGGTGCCGCAATGCCGGTCCGGCACCACCTTACCGTGCTCATCACGGATCTGTACATCCATGCCCGGCAGGCTGTGGCCACAGCGGACAAAATGGTTTACGCGGGCAGTAGTGTGTCCGTCTGTTGCAGCACAGTTGTCGACACTGCGCGCGATCTGCTGCTGGCCGAGGTGATCGGCGTCAACAGTGTCGATGATCACTTCGCGACCCAGCGGCGCAAAACTGATCGCGAGGGAAACTTCGGCCATGCCGTAGCAGGCCAGAAATGCATTCGGATTGAAACCTGCCGGCTGCAGTGCCGTGGCAAAGTTATGCAGGCTGCTGGGACGAATGGTCTCGGCACCGACACCAGCCACCCGCCAGGCCGACAGATCCAGGCGCTCCAGATCCGATTCGCGCACGCGACGGGCGCACAGCTCATATCCAAACGGCGGGCTGAAGGAAACGGTGCCACCGGTCTGCGACATGATATTCAGCCACAGGCGCGGGCGCATGGCAAAATCGCGCGTGCCGATGTAATCGACCGAGCGTTGGGTGGCCATCGGCGCCAGCAGCAGACCAACCAGGCCCATGTCGTGGTAAAAAGGCAGCCAGGACACACAGCGGTCGGTGGCACCCATGGCCAGACCGTGCTCAAGAATGCCATTGAGGTTGTGCATCACCGCGCTCTGCGTGATCATCACGCCGCGTGGAAACTGGGTGCTGCCGGAAGTGTATTGCAGATAGGCCAGTTCATCCGGCTGCAGTGGCTGTAACGGGCTGTCGTCGCTGGCGCTGAGCTGATCGAAATGGGCGGCGTCGCCGATGTGCTGCACCGGCAGTCCGCTGCAGGCGCAACGCAGCATGTCCAGGTAATCCGGTGGTGCCATCGCCAGCATCGGGGTGCTGCTCTGGATCAGTCGCCGCAGCTGTCTGATGTAGGCTTCGCGACCGCCGAGATGGACGGCCGCGGGCACCGGAACCGGGGTAAGGCCAGCCAGCTGGCAGGCATAGAAGAAGCGCACGAAGTCCGGGCAGGTCTCCGCGACCAGCACCATGCGACTGCCGCGTGGCAGTCCCAGTGAGCGCAGTCGCCGGGCGGTGCTGCGAGCCTGCTGATAGAGATCGGCATAGGGCAGGCGGCAGTAAAGCTTGCCGCGCCCATCGTAGAAGTTGTAACCGGTTTCACCACGGCTGGCATATTCCAGGGCGTCGGTGAGGGTGGCAAACGCCGCATGTTTCAGCGGCAGCGAATGTTCTGTAGGCGTACCGATGCTAAGCAAGGCAAGTATCTCCCTGATTTGTCTCACCAGCCATGAACTGTCGTCTGCTCGACGTCATAGGCTTGACGTCAGTCGTCTGCAGCACGCGGCCGCCAGACGACGGGACTGCTGATATGCCGGGACCATGGCCAAGCGCATCACGGCAGCTCCTGCGATGGGTCGCTGGAGCTTCCTGATTGAGGTGTTTCGGGTTTGTCATGACTGCGATTGTTTATCCGTGCATTCAGTGGTGCAGGTCATTATAGCCAATTGTCCGGGATGTCAGCGCCGGCTGTGCTGCAGACGTTCCTGTCTGCCCGTTGTCCACAGTCATCTCGTTGCTGGCAACTGCTTGCACGCACTCGGCGACTGGATGGCTGGTTCCACCAGTGCTGCCGTGGCAGCGACTGCATGCTGCTGCTGCATGCAGAGCTCTTGCTCTAGCGCAGTTTGTCCAGCTTGCACATCCTTGGCAAACAGACACCGACAGGATGCAAATGGCCGCTCAATCCCGGTACGTGCTGCAATATAATGGCTGCATCGTGCCTGAACAAACGTGCTATTTTCACTGTTTGACGACACAGATGCAAGCCGTCATGACAACTTTGGCAAGACGAAGCGCAAGCTGGTTACTGTGTCGCCAGGCGGTTGCCATCGATCCCGACACGCTTCGAATCACATTCATTTAATAAAATTTCCGTTAATATTACAACTATTCCATGCACAGATTGACCCATCACCACCACCAGCGCTGCCGCTGGCAACGCATCGCAGCAGCTAGGGAGCTTGCAGCACGTGCTGTTTATGACCGTTTCGTGAACCCGATGCAGTACTGAGATGCCCTCATCGACCAGCATCGTTCCAGTTCGCCATGCCCGCCACAGAAAGCAGTTTTTGCGCGCGCCAGCCGCGATCTATGCCGATGATCCCCACCACATTCTGCCGCTGGAGATGGAAACCGGCAAGTGGCTGCGTAACAAGGGGGCCTGGTTTGAGCATGGCCGACTGCAGGCCTGGCTGGCGCTGCGCGATGGCAAGGTGGTCGGTCGCATTACTGCCCAGACCGACCGCCTGCACCCGGACCAGCGCATCGGCCAGTTCGGGTTTCTTGAGGCCATTGATGATCAGAGCGTGTTTGATGCCCTGTTGCAGACGGCGGCGGACTGGTGCCGGGAGCAGGGTGCAAGCATCATGCAGGGGCCGTTTGATCCCGGCATCAACCATCAGTGCGGTTTGCTGGTCGACGGCTTCGATGCGCCTCCGATGGTATTGATGGGCCATGCCCTGCCGTATTATCAGGAACGCTACATTGCCGCAGGTCTGAGCCCGGTGCAGACCATGCTGGCTTATGATCTGGATGTCCGATGCAAGGCCAACCCGGCGCTGTACAAGCTGGCCAGACGTTATCGCAAGCGGCTACAGCTGCGTCAGCCTGACTGGTCGCGACGAAATGACGAGATGCAGCTGATGCGCGATATCTTCAATGACGCCTGGCAGGACAACTGGGGTTTTGTGCCGTTTACCGAGGCCGAATTCGCGGAAATGGGGGCCGAGATCAGGCCACTACTGAAGCCGGGCTGGGTGCATTTTGTCGAGTATGAGGGTGAGGCGGTCGGCTTTATCGTGCTGCTGCCGGATGTCAATCACCTGGTCGCCGATTTCAACGGCAAGCTGTTGCCATTCAACCTGTTCAGGCTGCTGTATCGTTTGCGGCTGCAGCCCATCCGCCGTGCACGGGTGCCGCTGATGGGTGTGCGCAAGCGCTTTCATGGCACACCGCTGGCTGCGGTGATTGCCTTTCTCATGATCGAACAGCTGCAGATCTATTCAGTGCCGCAGGGGCTCAGACAGGTTGAACTGTCCTGGATTCTGGAAGACAACAAGGGCATGCGCGGAATCATCGAAGGCATGACCGGAGAGGTGTACAAACGCTATCAGGTGTTCGCCATGGATCTTGCTCAGGCTGACAGCGAAAGCGGCAGATGATACTGCCGCGCTACATCGCCCGCCGCATCATGCAGCCCATGCTGGGTTCGCTGCTGTTTCTGCTGGCCCTGTATCTGGCTTGGGCTGCCACCGACCTGATCGGAGCCGGAGGCGCGGCCTCCATGACCGCGTCGGAGTTCGTCCGGCTGATCGGTCTGCAGGCGATCACGGTGCTGGATCTGCTGTTGCCGGTGTCGCTGTTTTTGGCCATCGTGTCCGGTCTGGGGCAGATGGTAAGCAGTCAGGAGAGCGTCGCCATCCGGGCAGCCGGCGGCGGCGAACGCATGATCATCGGCAGTGTTCTTGCCATTGCCACGCTGTTCACTTTGCTGATTGCACTACTGATGCTGAGTCTGCGCGCGCCACTGTTCGAACAGATCTACACGGTACGCCAGGCGATCAGCGACGACAATGATCTGCGCCGCATCCAGTCCGGAGAGTTCTATCTGACCGCCGGCAATGTCGAGGCCGAGCTGGAAGGCACCGACCGCTCGGCTGACAGCCGGGTGGTGTTTGCCGATCGCCGCGAGGGCGAGCAGCTCCGCGATGTGCTGGTGGCGCGCAGTCGTGATGGCGTCGACGAGATCATCTTTGCTGCAACGGCAGAACAGTATTTCGATGCCGATGGCCGCCAGATGATTCGTTTCGAGGACGGTCACCTTTACCGTGTGCAACAGAATGCCGCCATGCGCGACGACTGGCACCTGCATTTCCAGGCCATGACCCTGGCGATGGCCGATAATGCTGGTGCCGAGGTGGGCAGCCGACGCAAGGCCATGTCACTGGCCGCGCTGGCTGCCGCCGCCGATCCGGTCATGCTGACCGAGCTGCAACGCCGCTTCGCCGCGCCACTGACCACCCTGCTGCTGGCCTTGCTGGCGGTGCCGTTGAGTCGCACGGCACCTCGCCGCAGCCGTTATGGCCGACTGATCCTGGCGGCTGTAATCATGATCGTGTTCTTCAACGTGGATTCACTGGCGCGCAGCTGGCTGGAGCAGGGTCTGGTGGCGCCGTTTCCGGGCATATTCTGGCCGCACATGCTGATCGGTGCGCTGCTACTGGGCTGGTACTGGCCGCGGCGTTCGCGCCGACGGCGGTCTGCGGCTGCTGCTCGCAGCCAGCATCCCGGTGTCGCGGCATGAGCATTTTCTTTCGCTATCTGAGCCGGGAGTTACTGCGGGGCTATGCCCTGGTCACGGTAATTCTGGTGGGCCTGTTCAGCCTGATCACGCTGGCCGACGAACTGGATAAGGTCAACCAGGGTGACTACGGCATGGCCGATGCATTCCTGTTCACGCTGATGACCGCTGCGAAACAGAGTTATGACCTGCTGCCGGTGATCATGCTGCTGGGCACCGTGTTTGCGCTCGGCATGCTGGCCGGCAGCGGGCAACTGGTGGCAATCAGGGCGCTGGGCGCATCGTTGCGGGATCTGTTTGCCATGGTTTTGCAGACCGCACTGGTGATCATCGGAATCGTTCTGCTGCTGGCCCAGTTCGGCATTCCGCAGCTGGAGCACAGCGCCCATACGATGCGGGCGGAAAAGCTTTCGGCCGAGTCCTCGCTGCTCGGCAGCCAGGGGCTGTGGGCGCGCGATGGCTTGCGCTTTCTCAACGTGAAAGCGTTTGAGCTGGGGCGCATACCACTTGCCATCAGCATTTATGAGTTTGCGCCGGACCAGGGTCTGGCCACCTACATGCATGCCGAATCCGCGCGCATCCTGCCCGACCGGCAGTGGCAGTTGCGCAATGTCTGGGTCAAGCACAGCGATGCCGGCGAGCACACGGCAAATTTCCATGACAGCCTGGTGTGGGACACCTTTCTGGATGACCAGCAGATCGGCGCGCTGTCGATTCCGGCCGAGTCGCTGGCACCCACCGACCTGTTTCGCTATATCCGTGATCTGCAGCAGCGTGGCCAGGCCAGCGAGCGCTATGCGCTGGCGCTGTGGCGTCAGCTCAGCGTGCCGGTGGCGGCATTGCTGATGGCGATGATTGCGGTGCCGGTCGCCACCGGCAGCAATCGCTCCAGTACTGCTGCCAAGCGCATCATGCAGTCATCGGCGGTGGGGCTGCTTTTTTATCTGGTGAGCACGGCGGTCAGTTATCTCGGTCTGCTGGCCGGCAGCAATGCCGCCCTGACCACGTTCGGGCCGCTGCTGCTGCTGGCGCTGGCAGCCTGGCTGATGCTGCGCAAGCTGCGCTGATGCCGGGCCGCTCATCGTCCACCAGCGCTGCAGCAGCGTCCCTGTCCGGGCAGCTGCTGCTGGGCTTGCGACAGTTGCAGGAGTCACTGCCGCAAAGCCCACAGTTGAACACGCTGGCAGCTGCCATTCGAGACCGGCACGGCGATGCGGTGCAGGCAATCATCTACTACGGTTCTTGTTTGCGCAGCGGCAAGCCGGATCAGGGCATTGCCGATTTCTATGTCATCGTAGACAGTTATCAGCGGGCGCAGATGGGCAGAATCAGGGCCTGGCTGAACCACTGGCTGCCACCAAATGTGTTTTATCTGGAGACCGAACACCGCAGCCAGGATGCAGCCACACAGACTTTACGTGCCAAGTACGCGGTGATTTCCACCGCCCAGTTTCTGCATGGTGTCAGTGGCGGCTGGCAGCTGCCGTATCTGTGGGCCCGGTTTGCCCAGCCCGCAGGCTTGTTGTGGACGCGTGATGGGCAGATCGCTGACCGCGTCCTGCGTGCCATGATTGCCGGACAGCAGCATTTTCTGCATGAGTCGCTGGCGTTGATGAACAAGGACTTCAGCGCCCGCGAGCTGTGGCAGCAGGGCCTGCTGCACAGCTATGCCACCGAGCTGCGGGCAGAACGTCTGTCGCGCATCAAGGCACTCTACGATTGCTGGCCTGACTACTATGCCCGGCAGACCGCCGTGTTTATGCAGGCACAGGCAGCGCTGCAGGCAGATGCTGACGGCCGCTATGTCTGGCAAGCCGATGCCGCCGGACATGCTGCGGCCCAGCGGCGCTGGCAGTCGCGTCGCCGACGCGGCAAGCTGATGTCGGTGTTGCGGTTGAGCAAAAGCCTGTTCACCTTTTCCGGCGCGGTGGATTATGCGGCCTGGAAGGTAGAACGCCACAGCGGCCAGCCGGTGCAGTTGTCGCCGCTGGCCAGACGCTGGCCGCTGATCGGTGGCTGGGTGGTGCTGTGGCGACTGCTGCGCAGCGGCAGTTTGCGCTGATTCCTGATACTGGGCATACTGTGCGGCCCATTGCAATGCCGAGCGTGCCGCCATGAGCAAACCCCTGCCACAACTCACTTTCAAGGCCATTGTGCTGGGCATGTTGTTGTCCATGATTCTGGCCGGTGCCAATGCTTATCTGGGGCTGTTTGCCGGACTCACGGTGTCGGCATCGATTCCGGCAGCAGTGATTTCCATGGGCATTCTGAAGCTGTTTCGGGAATCCAACATCCTGGAAAACAACATCGTGCAGACCTCGGCATCGGCTGGTGAGTCGCTGGCTGCCGGTGTCATCTTCACCTTGCCGGCACTGGTGCTGCTGGATTACTGGCAGAGCTTTGATTATCTGTGGGTGACCGCGATTGCCGGGCTTGGCGGTCTGCTCGGCGTGCTGTTCACCATTCCGCTGCGGCGCTCGCTGATTGTGGAGGAAAACCTGGCCTTCCCCGAAGGCACCGCCACGGCGGAAGTGCTGCGGGTCGGTGACAGTGGTGCCGGGGTGAAGACGCTGGCGCTGGCCGCGCTGGCCGGTGGCTTGATCAAGTTCGCCGACACCGGGCTGCGGCTGTGGCATGGTGCCACCCAGGCGGCGACCTTTGTCGGACAGGGCATTGCCTATGTCGGCAGCAACCTGTCACCGGCGCTGCTCAGCGTGGGTTACATTGTGCGCCTGAACATTGCCGTGCTGGTGTTCGGCGGTGGCGCACTGGCCTGGTATGTGGGTATTCCGCTGTATTCCGCCATGTATCTGCACACCGATCCGGCCTTGCTGGCCCTGTCCGAACAGGGCGCGCCTGCAGCGGACATCGCCGGTGACATCTGGAATCGCAAGATCCGCTACGTCGGTGTCGGCGCCATGCTGCTGGGCGGGCTGTGGGCATTGTTTTCCATGCGCCGCTCGCTGGTGACCGGCGTGCGCAGCGGACTGCAGGAGTTTTCCCATGCCCAGCGCGGTGTGGTGCGTGATGAGGTCGACAAGGACATACCGATGCCGCTGGTGCTGGCTGCCATCGTCATTTTCGTGCTGCCGATATTTTATCTTTACTGGCAGGTGGTGGATCAGATCGGCATCAGTCTGCTGCTGGCCGCCGTGATGGTGGTGACCGGTTTTCTGTTTTCCTCGGTGGCGGCCTACATGGCGGGTCTTGTGGGGTCGTCCAACAACCCGATATCCGGCATCACCATTGCCACCATCACCTTTGCTTCGTTTCTGCTGTTGCTGCTGCTTGGCGGCGATGCCGCGCAGGGGCCGGCGGCGGCCATCATGGTCGGCGCGGTGGTGTGCTGCGCTGCGGCCATTGCCGGCGACAACCTGCAGGATCTGAAAGCCGGTTACATCCTCGGCGCGACCCCTTGGAAGCAGCAGGTGATGCAGGGCGTCGGCGTGTTCTCGGCCGCCATCGTGATCGCTCCGATTCTGACCCTGTTGCTGCAGGCCTATGGTTTCGGACCGGCCACCGAGGCATTCCCGAACTCACTGCAGGCACCGCAGGCCACGCTGATGGCCTCGGTGGCGCGTGGTGTGTTCGGTGGTGATCTGCCCTGGAACATGATTGTCATCGGCATTGCCACCGGTGCGGCGGTGATCACCGCCGATGAGCTGCTGAAGCGTCGCGGATCCAGCTTCAGAATGCCCGTGCTGGCCGTCGCCGTGGGCATTTATCTGCCGCTGCAGCTGACCGTACCGATCTTCCTCGGCGGCCTGATTTCCTGGCTCACCGAGCGCCGTGCCGGTGCTGAAGGGCCGGGACGCCAGGCCGGGGTGCTGATCGCCGCTGGTCTGATTACCGGAGAAGCTTTGATCGGCATTGCGCTGGCGCTGCCGATTGTCATCAGCGGCAACGCCAATGTGCTGGCCATTTCCAGCTGGGCCGGCATGGACAATTACCCGGCCGGCGCCATACCCGGCATCGTTGCGATGGTCATGCTGGCGCTGTGGATGTATCGCAGTGCCAGTCAGCGCGATGGACAAACAGAATAAGTCGAAGTTTGATATGATCTGAGCCAACAATAACAACAATAAGATCATGCGCAAGCGAGTCCTAACAATCCCATCCTCGATGCTGCGGCGATTGGCGCTGGTCGCCATGCTGATCAAGCTGGTCGTGCCGGCCGGTTTCATGCCCGGCAATCTGCTTGCCGGTGAATGGCTTACGGTATGTCCGCAGGGTCTGCCAGCCGGTTTGCTGGCGCAATCACCGCATCATCACGGTGCCGGCAGCGATGTTGCTGACAGTGCAACAGGACACGCTGACCACGAGAATGGCCAGAAGGATGGCCACAAAGGTGGCCAGGAAGATGCCCAGGCAGACGCTCAGGACCACCAGCCGCTGTGTCCGCTGGGTTCGGGGTTCGCCATGGCCGCCGCAAGCGGCCAGAGTCCTGACTGCTGCCGCAGCGCGACCACGCTGCCGCCCAGCCCGGTCCGGTTGCCGGATTATGCTGCTCACACTTACTCCTATCACGCCCGCGCTCCTCCCGTCTGATTCCTCGTCTCAAGCAGTCTTTGGTCGCCAGCCGCTGCCCATCAGCGCAGCTGAAGCGGCTGCAGTCTGCGTCATGCATTGATTGATCAGGCAGTCGGCATCACTGACTGCCCACACAGAGTAGAGGAACAACCATGTACCAATTCAACAGTGGCTGCCACGCAGCCGGAATCTTCAAGCAAAGCCTGCAGGCCGCCGTGCTGCTGCTGGCAGCCATGCCCCTGGCCTGGGGCGACGACACCAGCGCGCCGGTGCGGGCGGACTCCCATGCCCCGATCGGCGTTATGGGTGATCACATGCACAAGAAAGGCGAGTGGATGGTGTCCTATCGCTTCATGCGCATGTACATGCAGGGCAACCGCATCGGCGATGACCGGGTCAGTCCGGAAACCATAGCCACCACCATTCCCAACCGCTTTTTCGGCCTGCCGGGACAACCACCGACCTTGCGCGTGGTGCCGGTACAGATGGACACCAACATGCACATGTTCGGCCTGATGTATGCACCCAGCGACTGGCTGACGCTGATGTTCATGGGCAGCTACATCGAAAAGACCATGGACCACATCACCTTCCAGGGTGGCATGGGCAGCAATGTGCTGGGGGATTTCACCACTCGCGCCGATGGTGCCGGTGACAGCAGCGTTACCGGCCTGTTGCGTCTGTACGAGCAGGGTGGCCAGCATGTGCATGCCAACATCGGCATTTCCCTGCCCACCGGTGGCATCAAAAACAGTGATCAGATCCTGACCCCGACCGGGGCGACGCCCAGCCCCAGACTGCCGTATCCGATGCAGCTGGGTTCCGGCAGTTATGATCCGATCATTGGTCTCACCTATACCGGTAGCGGCAGTGCCTGGAGCTGGGGTGCACAGTGGCGCAGTGTGCTGCGGGTGGAGAACAACAGCCAGTCCTACCGGCTTGGTGATGAGCATCGTGTGACCACCTGGCTGAGCCGCTTGCTCAACAACCATGTCAGCCTGTCACTGCGACTGCAGGGCATGGATCGCGGTAACATCAGCGGCATTGACCCGTTGATTGTGGCACCGGTGCAGACCGCCGATCCGCTCAATCAGGGTCTGCAGCGGCTGGATCTGGGGCTGGGCGTGAATGTCGCCGGATCTGGCGGCCTGCGCGGACACCGTCTGGCGTTCGAGATCAACATCCCCTTGTATCAGGACCTGGATGGGCCGCAGCTGGAAAGCGACTGGATGCTGACCACTGGTTACCAGTTCGCTTTCTGAACATGGTATGCAAAAAAACCGGGCCATGGGCCCGGTTTTTGTTTGCTGCATGGTGACGGCGGGTCAGCTGGCAAACTGCTCGCTGACGAAGTCCCAGTTGACCAGATGCCAGAATGCCTCGACATACTGGGGCCGGGCATTGCGATAGTCGATGTAATAGGCGTGCTCCCAGACATCGCAGGTCAGCAGCGGTTTATCGTCACCGGTTAGCGGTGACTGCGCGTTGCTGGTGCTGGCCAGATCCAGTGAGCCATCCGGCTTTTTCACCAGCCAGGCCCAGCCGGACCCGAAGGTGGTGATGGCGGTCTTGCTGAACGCTTCCTTGAACTGCGCAAACGACCCAAACCTGCTGGTGATGGTATCGGCCAGTGCGCCGCCGGGTTCACCGCCGCCCTGCGGGCTCAGGCAGTGCCAGTAAAAGGTGTGGTTCCATACCTGGGCGGCATTGTTGAACAGACCGCCGCTGCTGGAGCGAATGATGTCCTCCAGCGATTTGCCGGCGTCGTCGGTGCCTGCCACCATGTTGTTCAGATTGGTGACGTAGGTCTGATGGTGCTTGCCGTAATGATAGTCCAGGGTTTCCGCAGAAATGTGCGGTTCCAGAGCGTCTTTGGCGTACGGTAGTGGCGGTAGCTCAAAGGCCATGTTGATCTCCTGTTGGTTGCATGAACGAGTATCGGCTATTCTATGTGAATGCGAACGGCAGCGAACGATTTCAAGTTGTGACGAACAGCACGAGCAGGGTTTCCGCCATCGAGTTGAGCCTGTTTGGCAGTCGGGTCAGTGCCATCTGTGAGCAGATGGGGGCGGTGCTGCAGCGCAGTGCCGTCTCCCCCAACATTCGCGACCGGCTGGATTACTCCTGTGCTCTGTTCGATGCCGAAGGCGGTCTGGTTGCCCAGGCCACGCACATTCCGGTGCATCTGGGCAGCATGGCCTACGCCATGACCGAGCTGGCTGGCAGCAGGGACTGGCAGCCGGGCGATGTGCTGATTCTCAATGACCCGTTTGCCGGCGGCACCCATCTGCCTGATGTCACCGTGATCGCCGCGCTGTTCATCGATCAGCGCTTGTGTGGATTTGCCGCCAGCCGTGCTCACTATGCCGACATCGGCAGTGCCGCACCCGGCTCCATGCCGATCAGCAACGATCTGCAGCAGGAAGGTGTGCTGATACGGCCGGCCTGGCTTATCCGAGACGGTGAATTCCAGCTTGCCGTGCTGGCACCGCTGTTGCAACAGGTGGCCGATCAACAGCGCGTTGAGGCTGATCTGCATGCCCAGCTTAGTGCCTGCAGAAAAGGGGCGGCGCAACTGGCGGCACTGATCGGGGAACTGGGTGCGGCAGGCTTTCAGCAGCGTCTTGCGGCGCTCAACGATTACGGAGAGCGCCTGGCGCAAGGCATGCTGCAGCGCTTGGCCGGTGAGCAGACTGAGATCGACTTTGACAGCGTCAGTGACTGCATGGACGACGATGGCTTTGCACAGCAGGACATCGCCATCCAGCTGCGTCTGCGCTGGCAGCGCGAGCAGCAGCAGCTGCGCCTGCTGTTCGATTTCACGGGCACGGCTGATCAGGTGCCGGGCAACATCAACTGCCCACTCAGCGTGACCGCTGCAGCCGTATATTATGTGGTGCGCTCACTGTTGCCGGACTATACGCCGAATTGTGCCGGGGTGCTGCGCAACCTGCGCATCGACGCGCCGCCCGGCTGTCTGCTCAATGCCACGGGGCCGGCGGCGGTGGCCGCAGGCAACGTGGAAACCAGCATGCGCATTGTCGATGTCATCTGCAAGGCGCTGCATCAGCGCCTGCCAACCCGGATTCCCGCAGCCAGCCAGGGCAGCATGAACAATCTTGCCATGGGCGGCGGCATGATCGACCACAGCGCTACGCAGGCCGTGCCAGCAGGTCACTGGAGCTATTACGAGACGCTGGCCGGAGGCTGCGGTGCTGCGCAGGGCAAGGCCGGTGCCAGTGCCTTGCACAGCCACATGACCAATACGCTGAACACGCCGGTGGAAGTGCTGGAGAGTGAGTACCCGCTGCGCCTGCGCTGCTATCAACTGCGGCGTGGATCAGGCGGCGCTGGTCACTGGCCGGGCGGAGACGGTATTGTGCGTGAATATGAATTTCTGCAGCCGGCGACGGTTTCGGTGATCAGCGAGCGCCGCCGCCATGCGCCCTGGGGGCTGGCCGGTGGCGGCGACGCGCAGCCGGGAGAGAATCTGCTTAACGGCAAGTCTTTGCCAGCCAAGTGCGAACTGCAGCTGCAGCCAGGTGATCGGCTGAGCATAGCCACACCGGGTGGTGGTGGCTACGGCGCGGCCTGATGCCGGTCCATGAATCTTTCAGTCGGCAGCCAGGCAATGCAACAGCAGCTGGTGAAAATGATGGCAGGCGGCTTCATGCACCGGCGCATAACGACCGCGCCGGTACAGTCTGGAGCGCATGCCGCGGGTAACACTCAGCACCATGGCCTCGTCTTCCATTTCCACCGTATGCAGCGCCGCGCCGGCTCCGGCCTGTAACAGCTCCTCTCGCCAGATGAAGCTCATGAAGCGCACGCGGGTCTGTGCCACCCCCCTCGGCTCGACGATGTTCAGGCTCAATCCCCACGGGTAAAAGTTCAACATCAGATTCGGGAACAGCCAGAAATACCAGGCCGCCACCCGCAAGCCGTGATCCGGTGCACCGACGGGCACAGCAAAGGCGGCTTCATCGTCGGCAGCGATGGCCAGTTGCAGGCTGCCATTGGCGAACAGTTCGGTGCTGTAGCGGCTGAAATCCAGGGCCTGGTTCAGGCCCGGATGAACGAACGGGATGTGCAGGGAATCCAGATAATTTTCCACATACAGCATCCAGTTGCCGGCGAAGACATAGTCACGCGAGTGCGCGGCGCTGAATTGAAACTGCGTCAGTGGCAGCCAGCCCACCCGCGCCATGACCGGCTGCAGCCATTGCTCCAGATCCGTATCCGCGCACAGGCTGGTCCACAACAGCGGCCCGTTCAGTTGCAACGGCAAAGCGGGCAGATCACAGTCGGTGGTGGGGAAATCCCGTGCCTCGGCAAAGCCCGGCGCAAAGCGCATGCGGCCGTCCAGATGAAATCTGCGGGAATGATAAGGGCAGCGCAATTCCTCGCATTTTAACGCTTTTTCGCAGATGATCGCACCGCGATGTGTGCATACATTGGACAGGCAATGGTGCTGGTGGTGGTTGTCGCAGGTCAGCAGCAGCGCCTCATCCAGACTGCCTGGCAACAATGTGACGGGCATGACGGCTCCACTGGAAGGCAGCAGGTCGGTACTGCCAAGCACCTGCCAGGCCGGCACAAAGGCCTTTTGCAGTAGCTGCTGATAGATCTGTGCAGATTGATAAAAGGCTGCCGGCGGTGTCTGTGCCGCACAGACATCGGGATTGATTTGAAACGGTGTACTGACTGTCATGCTTGCTTACTGCTCATTCAGGGGCGACAACGCCGACCACCATGGGGCATGGCTGACATACTTGTTTGCAATTGGAAATCATTGAAATGCTTGTGTTTTAATCTAAAATAAATATAATTCAATATCTGCCTGCAAGGCCTGCCCAAGCGACAACAAGGATGTTGACATGAATCATAGCAAAACCCTGCTGCTGCTGGCACTGATTGTTCCCGGCTGGCTGCCGGCGCAACAGCAGCAAATTCTCCAGCATGCGCCAGCAGAACTGGCGGCCCCGCAGACCAGCGAGAGCATGCAGCTGGAACTCGCCTTTGATGATCAGCGGCTTTCCTTGCAGCTGTGGGAGAACAGCGAGCTGCTGCAACGACTTGCTGGCCACCAGCGCAATCGGCTGCGGCAGCAGGGCGCGCGGTATTTTACTGGTCATGTTGATGGTGACAGCGACTCCTGGTTGCGGTTGTCCTGGCTGCAGGGTGCTTGGGAAGGCATCGTGCATACCGACGGTGTGACCTGGTTGCTGGATCGCCGCGATCTGCTGCAGGATCTGTTGCTGCAGCCGCAGCGCAGTCAGTCCACGCAGATTGTTTACCGCGCCGAGGACCTGCGGTTTCTGCAGCCGATCGACAACGACGGCGTCCGGGTGCCGGGCCGCTCGCCGGTGGCCGGCAGCATCAGCGGTGCCGAGGTGCTGGCGCAGTTGTCGCAACGGTTCGGCGGTGACTTTGAGGCCTTGCCGTTTACCGCAGTGGCCGACACGCAGTTCGTCAATACCCACGGCAGCAACAGCAGCGCGGTGATTGTGTCACGCATGAACCTGGTCGACGGCATCTATAGCAATCAGGTCGGCGTGGGCATTCAACTGGAGGTTCTGGAGCTGTTGGAGAACAATGGAACATTGACCTCCACCAATCCAAGCGATCTGCTGAATGCTTTTCGCTCTTTCATGACCACAGGTGCCGGCGGTGGCATTGAGCATCCGGGGCTGGCGCATCTGATGACCGGCAAGAACCTGGATGGAAACACCGTGGGCATTGCCTGGCTCGGTGTGCTGTGCAGCCAGACTTTTGGCTTCGGGGTCAACCAGAACCTCAACAACGGCACCACCAGCATGCTCATCATCGCGCATGAAATGGGCCACAATTTCGGTGCCCCGCACGACCGCCAGTCAGGCAGCGCCTGTCAGAACTCCGACATTGCCGGCATCATGAATCCATCCATCAACGGCTCGCAGCAGTTCTTGAGCTGCAGTCTGGAGCAGATGGCTGATGATGTGGCTTTTGCCACTTGCCTGGTGCCGGTGCAGGTGATTCTGTTTGCCGACGATTTCGAATCCTGATCCGGTGCCGCTGATCCGCAGCACAGCTTTGCTACAATGACGCCCTGCTGAGCCAGCGCTCGTCGACATCATCATTCCATGCACGCATTGCTGACCCTGTCTGCCCGCCTGCGCAGCCGGGTGGGCGGGCTGCTGCCCGGTGTAATGGCGGTGGCCGCGCTGGCGCTTCTCGCCGGGCTGCTGAGCAGCCAGCATGGTGGACCCCTGATGTTGTATGGACTGCTGTTTGGTCTGGCTGCGAACCGCCTCGGCAGCATTGCCGTGCTAGTGCCGGGTATACAGTTGGCGGCGACCCAGATCCTGCGTCTGGGGGTGGCGCTGCTGGGCAGTCGCATCGTGCTCGGTGATGTGGCGGCGCTGGGCGGAGTCACGATTGCCTGGGTGCTGGCCGGCGTGCTGGTATGCATCACGGCTGGCAGCCTGCTGGCCAGAAGTTGCCGCATGTCGCGCGAATTTGCCATCCTCAGTGCCGGTGCCGTGGCCATCTGCGGAGCCTCGGCTGCGCTGGCGATTGCCACCGTGCTGCCGCAGCGTGCGGACAGCGAACGGCAGCTGTTGTTTGTGGTGGTGGCGGTGACAGCGCTGAGCACACTGGCGATGATTGTCTACCCGCTGCTGGCGCAATGGCTGCAGCTGGATGATCAGCAGGCGGGCGTTTTCATTGGTGCCACCATCCATGATGTGGCGCAGGTGATGGGCGCCGGCTACATGATTTCGGATGCCAGTGGCGACACCGCCGCGCTGGTCAAACTGATGCGTGTGGCCTGTCTGGTGCCGGTGGTGCTGCTGTTGACCTGGCTGGGGCGCAGCGCCGAGCTGCCGACCGATCCCCCGGCAGGCTGGCGCAAGCCCGCTCTGTTGCCGTGGTTTCTACTCGCGTTTGTGCTGCTGATGCTGCTCAACTCCCTGCTGGCACTGCCAGCGCCACTGCTGGACTCAATGAGCACGCTGTCGCGCTGGTGTCTGTTGCTGGCGGTAACCGCGCTGGGAGTAAAAACCGAATGGGCCGACCTGCTGGCGCTGGGTTATCGGCCACTGTTGGCATTGAGCGCGCAAACAGCACTGCTGGCGCTGTTCGCGCTGGCGGGTATACAGCTATTGCTGTAGATTCGTTGGCATCACTGTTGGCTTGACAAACCTGCCGGCGCTCTCGGGTGTGATCTGTATCAAGTCTGTTCCTGGTGTATCCATTTCGGCACTTCCGGTGGCCTATAATCGACAAACTTGTCCAGCAGCTCATCGGCGCTGGTGGCGGTCACAAGCATCTGGCGGTGAATCAGCTTGACGAACTGCTGCTCCACTGCATGATCGATAAAGCTGATCAGCTTGTCATAATAGCCGTTGCTATTGAGGATGCCGCAGGGCTTGCCGTGCAAGCCCAGTTGCGCCCAGGTGAGAATCTCGAACAATTCCTCAGCGGTGCCCAGACCGCCAGGCAGGGCGACAAAGCCGTCTGCCAGCATGGCCATTTTGGCTTTGCGCTCGTGCATCGACTCCACCACCAGCAGCTCGGTGAGACCGGCGTGGGCAATTTCACGCGTGGCCAGCACTCGCGGGATCACGCCCACAGCGCGGCCACCATGCTCCAGCACCGTATCGGCCACGGCCCCCATGATGCCGAGACTGGAACCACCATAGACCAGCCCGATATCACGTTGCACCAACTCCTGGCCCAATGTTCTTGCCGTTTCGATGTGGGCCGGGTCGCTGCCTGAGCTTGAGCCGCAGTAAACGCAGATGTTACGCAGCCGGGTCATGCATCAGATACCGATGTTGGCCAGCGTATTGCCGATCTCCCGCAATACGCGCTCGGCCAGCGGATGACGCGCGGCAAAGCCGGCCTCCAGCTTGCGTGACAGCTCCATAAACGGATCCGGATCATTGACCTCGCTCTGCTCGTCCAGCAGCTGATGAATGCCGCTGTCGAGCTGGCGCGCCAGCTGCAGCGTGTCCGCATCAATGTCCGGGTCATCCAGCGCCTGTTGCAGCTGCGCCAGCAGATCCTGTAGTTTGTGTTTGTCCATGGCCATGACTCCAGATGCGTGGGTGGCATACAGGATAATGCATCTGCGGGGATGCGACAGCTTTGTGTTGCGATTAACCCGGCACTCGAACAGATTGCAGGATTAGTATTTTGCG
Source organism: Gammaproteobacteria bacterium (assembly GCA_018819105.1). Taxonomy (GTDB): domain Bacteria; phylum Pseudomonadota; class Gammaproteobacteria; order Xanthomonadales; family Wenzhouxiangellaceae; genus JAHJQV01. The sequence continues at coordinate 16,529 of JAHJQV010000040.1, read as the reverse complement.
CTGTGGTAATGGCGCTGTTTCCACTCCGCACCGCGTCCGCGCCAGTGCAGCCAGGCCGAGACCCAGGTCTGGCTTAGATAAAACGCTGCGATCAACGGCAACGCCAGCGCATGTGCGCTGTGCAGACGATAAAACCGCAGCAATGGCCGGTAGCAGATCCACATGCCTGCCATGGCGGTAAGCCCGGCAATTTTGCCCATCGCGCCGGTCAGCAGCAAGGCCAGCGGCGGCACCCAGAAAATCAGCAGCATGGCGATGCTGGTGAGCAGCAGCAGCAGTGGAGAATGTCGCAACTGGGTGTAGGCGGTGCGACTGATCAGCTTGCCGATGTCGCCGGCTGAGGCGCTGGCGCGCTGACTGACCACATCCCGGCTCAGACCCAGCCAGATGCGTCCGCCGTGGCGCTTGATGGCAGCGGCCAGGGTGCAGTCGTCGATGATGGCGCCAGCCAGTTGCCGGTAGCCGCCAATGTCCAGCAGGGCCTGACGGCGCAGCAGGATGCAGCCGCCGGCGGCGGCGGCAAAACCACGCCCGGGGGCATTCGCCAGTCGAAACGGGTACAGCAGTTTGAAGAACCAGACATAGGCCGGCAGCAGCAGACGCTGCCAGATGTTGTCGGTCGGCAGCAGCGCCATGATGCTGACCAGCGCCAGCTGCTCGCGTTGTAGCTTGGACTGCAGAGCCGCCAGCATGCCGGGTCGCAGCCGGATGTCTGCATCCAGTTGCAGGACCAGTTCACTGTCGGTGCGTTCCAGGCCCTGATGCAGCGCCCACAGTTTGCCGGTCCAGCCGGACGGGAGATCGCTGCCGGGATGCACCTCGGCACCGGCCGCAGCAGCCAGGCTCGCGGTGGCGTCGCTGGATTGATCATCGATGACGATGACGCGCAGCTGTGTACCCTGGCTGGCCACGGCGCGCACCGTGGCGGCGATGTGCCCGGCTTCATCCCGTGCCGGAATCAGTACCGTGATGGCAGACAGATCAGCAGCCGTGCTGTCAATGTTGTCCAGCGCCGGCAGCTGCTCGCGCACCGACCACGGTCGCCATGGCAGCAGCAGCAGGGCTAGCCAGCACGCCGCCGCCACGATGGCGGCAGTGGTCAGCATGCTGTGGTCCGCATCTGGTAGCTGGTGGGGGCAGTGCTGGCGGGCGCGGACGCCTCATCAGCGATCATCTGCAAGGCCTGCTAGGCGCGTTTTTTGGCGCTGTCTGCCGGTGTTGAGTCGACTTCATTCTGCGCCGCGAATGGCGTATCCACATGCACCGGGATGGCCTGCTCCGAACGCTGCTGGCGATACAGAATCGGCAGTTCAGGGGCAAACTCGCCATCCAGTTTCGGGCCGCGAAGCGCCGTCAGCAAGGCTTTCAGTGGGTGCCGGAAGGCATCGTTCACGGCGGTGCCTTCATAGCCGCAATGGGCCATGCAGTTGTCGCATTTGGGATTGCGGCCGGTGCCGTAGTTGTCCCATTCGGTTTCGTCCAGCAAAGCCTGGTAGGAGTCGGCATAGCCCTCATCCACCAGCAGGTAGCAGGGCTTCTGCCAGCCGAAGATGTTGTAGGTCACATTGCTCCACGGCGTGCACTGGTAGCTCTGGTTGCCGGCGAGAAAGTCCAGATAGAGGCTGGAATGGTTCAGTGCCCATTTGCGTGCGCGCTTGCGTCCTTCGCGGAAGATGTCCCGGAACAGTTGCTTGGATTTGTTGCGCGGCAGAAACACGTCCTGATTCGGCGCAAATTCATAGCTGTAGCCGGGCGAAACGGTGATGCCTTCCACGCCCAGTTCCATGCAATAGTCAAAAAATTCGGCCACCCGTTCCGGCACTTCGCCGTCGAACAGCGTGCAATTGACGGTGACGCGAAAGCCGCGCTGCAGCGCCACCCTGATGGCCTCGGTGGCCTTGTCGAAGATGCCATCCTGGCACACCGACTTGTCGTGTTCCTCTTGCAGCCCGTCCAGATGCACCGACCAGGTGAAGTAGGGGGATGGCTCGTAATCATCCATTTTCTTCAGCATCAAAATGGCATTGGTGCACAGGTAAATGAATTTCTTGCGCGCCAGAATGCCTTGCACGATTTCCGGCATGTCCTTGTGGATCAGCGGTTCGCCGCCGGGAATGGACACCACGGGCGCATTGCACTCATCCACCGCCTGCAGTGCCTTGTCCACACTGAGCCGCTGTTGCAGAATGTCTTTCGGGTATTCGATCTTGCCGCAACCGGCGCAGGCCAGATTGCACTGAAACAGCGGCTCCAGCATCAGTACCAGTGGATACTTTTTGTTGCCGCGCAGCTTCTGTCCGATGATGTATTTGGCGATGGTGTATTGCTGTATCGCTGGTATGCCCATGATGCTTGTCCCGTAGTCTGCTCGGTGATGCTTGGTTGTTGTGCTCAGATTGATCGCAGTTTGCGTGTGTACTGATTCAGTGTGGCAGCGTGTGTGGTGTTGAGTTCCTGCCATTCCATTCTGAACCATGGCGTGAAGCGCTGCGGATGCTGTTGCAGCTCTTCATCGAGCCGGTCCGCCGCAACAAAACGCCAGGCCTCGACCTCGGTGGCGTTGGGCACCGGGTCCGCCTGACAGCGGCCCAGATAAACCCAGCATAGCTCATGTTCGGCACCGGTCTCATCGTATTGTGCCTGATATTTGAATTTGTACAAAAATTTTGCCTCGGTGCTCAGACCCAGTTCCTGCTGCAGGCGACGGTTGACGGCAAAATCCACGGTTTCTCCGCGACGTGGATGACTGCAGCAGGTGTTGGACCAGTACAGCGGCCACAGCGGTTTGCCGGCGCTGCGTTGCTGCAGCAGCAACTCGCCATCGTCGTTGAACACAAACAGGGAAAACGCCCGATGCAGTATGCCGCTGCCCTGATGGCAGTTGAGCTTGTCCAGATGACCGATTTCCTCGTCGCGATCATTCACCAGGATCAGATCTTCATCGGGAAACGACACGATTTCATCGCGCATGGCCGTTTGCGCTGACTTGTTCACTTTGGCTCTCCCTGTGCTTGTGTGATCGGCACGCTGACCGCCATGGCCTGATAACCGGCCGCGCTCAGCGCTTCGATCACTTCCTGTTGCCGCTGCGGACACAACGCGATGCACGCGCCGCCGCCGCCACCACCGGTGACTTTGGCCCCCAGTGCACCATGCTGGCGTGCGATCTGGATCATTTCCTCGATTTCCCAGCAGGAAATCTGCATGGCGTTGAGCAGACCCTGGTTGACGTTCATCAATTCTCCCAGCTGCTGCCAGTCACCGCTTTGCAGCGCATTTTTGGCTTCCAGCACCAGACCGTCGATGCCATGGAACATGCGCCGATAGATGGCCGGGTGTTTGGCATGCGCAGCGGCCACGCGTGCAACCATTTTTGCGGTCAGTGATTCCACCCCGCTGAAGCCGATCACCAGCGGCAATTCGGTACCGATGTGCAGGGCTTCCATCAGCGCCGGTTCACCCTTGCGGTAGAGCATGGGATAGCCATACGTGGCCATGGTGTTGTCTATGCCCGAGGGCGTGCCATGGGCAACTTTCTCGCATTCAAACGCCAGCGCATTGATCTGCTCGTCGTTGAGGCCGAGACGAAAGTGCTGATCCAGCGCGCGGGTGATGGCCACGGCCACCGCTGCGGAACTGCCCAGGCCTACCGCGCGCGGTACATTGGGGAAGATCTCGATTTTCATCGCTTCATCAAGCAGTTCAAGCTGCTCCAGAATCAGCGCGATGGGTTTTTCGAAGGAATGCCGCTGTTCAGGCTTGCGGTGCAAACGCTGCTCGGCACCCCAGCGCGGGATGATGATGTCGATGCCTTCGTCGTTGTCAGCAATTTTGGCCTGAATCGCCAGAGGCACCGGCACCGCCAGTGCATGGCTGCCATAGACCACGGCATGCTCACCCAGCAGAATCACCTTGCCATGTCCCGTGGCCAGTGCTTCGACACCGGCATCCAGCGCTGCAGGCACGTCGGCAACGGGCTGCTGCTGCAGCGTGTCGACGATTTCTCGTGCTTTCCAGATCTTGATTTCGCCGCTTTCGATGAGGCGATCCACCACGGTATCAAACATGTTGTCCGGGGCACCGGCGGCCATCGCCACGCTGCGTGCATGCAGCGTCATGTGGCCGGACTGAATGCCGCTGGTGACCAGTGCCCGCAGCGCCGAGAAGTTCTGTGCCAGGCCCACTGCGCCCATCAGTTCAGCAAGTTCCCTGGCCGACTCCACCGCCAGCATGCGATGATTGATCATTACCGAGCGGTTCGATTGCAGGGGACCGCCCACGGTGCCGACTTTCATCGGGATTTCCAGCTCACCGGCCAGATTGCCATGCTCGTCGCGATACCATTTGGTCAGCGAGCTGTAGCGGCCGTTGCGCGCGGCATAGGCATGAGCCGCAGCCTCAATGGCGCGCCAGTCGTTGCCGGTGGCCAGCGCCACCGCATCAATGCCGTTCATGATGCCTTTGTTGTGGGTGGTGGCGCGGTAGGGGTCCACCAGCGCCAGGTCATTGGCCAGAATGATGCCATCGCGCACCTGTTCACCGCTGAAGCCCTTGCCGGCCAGCACAGCGACCGGATAGGTCACTCTGGCGATGACCAGTGCGCGATCGGTCAGGTTGGAGAGAATGCGCAGAAACACCTTGCCACCGGTGATGCTCTCAACCAGGCTGGCGACACCCTCGCACATGGTATTCACCAGATTGGCCCCCATGGCATCACAGGTGTCCACCAGCAGGTGCACCACCAGCATGTTCTTGCCGGTGGACGGTGACTGGTGCAAATGCACCTCAATGTCTTTGGCGCCGCCGCCGCGCGCCACCATGTTGGGGTGCAGGCTGTTGGCCAGATTGATGATCTCACTGCGGCGCTGCTGCAGCTGCGTGCGCGCCTTGGCCGGATGCGGCACATCGACGATCTGGATCTGCCCGATGAGCAGCTGTTCGGTGCTTTGCACATGAAACCCGCCGGTGCTCAGCGCCAGCTTGGCGGCCGAGCTGATGGCCGCGACAATGGAAGGCTCCTCCACCGCCATGGGCACCAGATAAGGTTTTTCGTTGACGACGAAATTGAGCCCAACCCCCATCGGGATGCCGAGCACGCCGATGACGTTCTCGATCATTTTGTCGGCAGCTTCCGGACTCAGCGTGTGGCTGCCGCTGGTGAGCTGGCGCATTTCGTCCTTGCCCAGCAGGGCACGCTGCTGCACCGCCTGGATGCGCTCTGTCAGACTGAGCTTGTAAAAGCCGGGAATGCGGGATTTGTCCATGCGAGAAACTCTTCGAAGCTTTGATTCAGTGCTGCATCATGGTGCTGGAAAACTGCACGGCTCAAGAAACGTATTCATTACATTTTAACATCCTGGTCAACATTCTGGCAGCGCGCTTGTCGATCCGCCACGCGCCTGCCCGGAACGCTGGCGGCAGTCCCGCCGGCGACTTACAGTTGCCCCAGAATCTGATAACCTGCGGCGCTGCACTGGCGGGCAAATTCGGCCAGCGCGGTGGTGTCAGTGGCTGCCGCCAGCGCAATGTCACCACCACCGGCGCCGGATGGCTTGAACGCCACACCGGTCTGTCGCGCCAGCGCCGCCAGACGTCGGTGATCATCGGTGTAGATTGGCGCTTCGGCGGCCTCGCCAAAGGCCTGCATGGCGTCGCCATAGGCGGCAATGCTCTGTTGCAGCGCCAATGCATCGCCTGCGGCAATGGCGGCGAGACCAGCGCTGCTGATTGCGGCCATGGCATCGATGTGCTGGCGGTGCGGCTGTGGGCACTGCCGGCGAAACAGTTCGATGTCCTCGATCATGTGCCGTGTCGAGGCCGGATTGCCGAGCCAGATCCAGACAACTTCCAGTCCCTGGGGCCACTGCAGTGGCTGCGCTGTGGCGCGCTTGCCGCGTGCCTGCAGGTGAAAAGACAGCAGGCCACCGTACAGGCTGGCAGCAATGTCCACACCGCTGCCATGGCCCTGCTGCAACTGCCGATGCAGGCCGATCAGGCTGTTCAGCCACTGCTCCGGATCCAGCTTGCTGCTTGGGTATCTAAGCTGGTACCAGGCTTTGAACAGCGCCACGCTGAGGGCGGCACTGGAGCCAAGCCCAAGTTTACTGCTGCGCTGGTGATAAAACGCCGAGCTGTCCACGGTGATCTGCGCATGCAGCGGCTTGCCGTCGAGCTGGCGGCTGAGCAGTTCCGGCCAGCCTTCCAGCAGGTCGAACAGCGGTTTGATGAATGGCAGTCGCTGCGCATTGTCGGGGTTCTGCCAGCGCAGCTTGCCGTCAGCATCGAAAGCAAACGCCTGCGCCGCCGACAGCACCGGTGTGGCCAGCAGTGAGTGCTCCGCTGCCGCTTGCCAGCGGATCTGACAGTGCAGTTGGCGCTGCACCGAGCGCACCACCGCCGGGTGTCCGTACAACACCGCATACTCGCCCAGGATCAGCGCCTTGCCTGGTGCCGACACCGTCAGCTCGTGGGCATACCGGGTGTCGCTCATGCCGGCAACAGCCGGGCCTCACCGCCCAGCCCGCTGTGCAGTACCGACTGCACTCCGGTGACCGTCTGCAGTGCGGCGCTGACCGTGGCTTCGGCCTCGGGCAGGCACACCGCCTTGATTTGCGGGCCGGCATCGTTGGTGAAAAACACCGCATGGCCCTGTGCGCGCAGGTCGCGGATCAGTTGCATGCAGGCAATGCTGGCCGGGTTCCAGTACAGCACGCCGGGCTGTGCTGCCAGTGCCGTGGCGTGCATCTTCAGGCAGGAATGTTCGGCCAACTCAGCCAGGCGGTCAAAATCACGCTGCGCAATGGCCGCAGCAGCCTGCTGCAGATCGGCTTCCTGTGCCGCCACCCAGGCCGCGAAATACGGTGATGTCAGCATGGTCTGCTGCATGCCCAGCGTCGAGGATACTTTTTTATAGCCGCTGTCGGTGATGGCGATCAAAACCCGCAGCGGCCAGTGCGTGGCATCGTGCAGCGGCTGTGCCACCGCATCGCTGCCATCGTCGTGCTGACCGCGCGGCATCAGCACATAGCCGCCATAGATCGAGCGGGCAGCCGATCCCGAACCCATGCGCGCCAGTACCGACAATGCTCTGTCAGTCAACTGCAGCCCGGCCGCGGCGGCGGCCGCAGTGACCAGCGCAGCGAACGCGGACGCTGATGAGGCAAGCCCGGCAGCGGTGGGGAAATTGTTGTCACTGACCACCCTGGCGTGGCGGTCGGCAATCTGCGTCAGCCCTTGTTGCCGGGCCCGCTTGCGCACCAGGTCCAGGCTGTTGCTGATGCGCTGCAACTCGCGTGCCTGCAGGCGGCGATTGTTGATGCAGGCCTCGTCGGTGGCCAACTGGTCGTCAAATTGCACCGAGGTGGTGGTGGTCAGTGCGTCCAGTGTAATGCTCAGTGAGCCCACTGCCGGCAGGTTCAATGCGTCGCTGTTGCCACGGCGTTTGCCCCAGTATTTGATCAGGGCAATGTTGGCGTGTGCCTGGGCTGTGGCCAGGTGATCGGTTGCTGCTTTATTCATGGCCTGTGTGCTGTTGCCGGGTTGCGTGCGGTGACAAAATGCCGGCCCGGTCAGGGTCGCTGATCCGCGTTCTGGTCGCCATTATGGTTGATTGAGGCTGCCGGCAACAAGGCTGGCAGCACCAGCAAGGTACACAGCAGGGTGATGAGCAGACCGGCGGCAAGCAGAATGCCCATGCTGGCGCTGCCGGCATGACTGGAAAAGCCCAGATTGCCGAAACTCACCACCGACGTCAGTGCCGCAAACACAATCGCCCGCGCAGTGGCCGTGCGCAGCACGTTGTCACGCGGCAGATCACCCAGCCGATGACGCCAGACCAGATGAATGCCGTTGTCCACTGCCACGCCCAGCAGCAGCGGCAGGGCGATGATGTTGGCATAGTTCAGCGGCAGCGCCAGCAGCACCATGGCGGCGAGGGTGAGCGCGCCACCCAGCAGCAGGGGCAGCAGTATGCGCAAGGTCATTGCCACGCTGCGCAGCAGCAACAGCAGCAGCAGGCTGATCACCAGCAGTGCCGTGAGCAGCGCCTGATAAAACGACCGGCTGATGGCGCGACCGGATGCAATCTGCTTGACGGCGGCGCCGGCGACCTGGTCGGTGACTGTGTTGACCTCAGCAACAAAGCTTTCCAGCTGTTGCAGTTCGTTGCCGTCGGCGCGCGGATAGATGCGCAGCAACCAGCTGCCGTCGGCAGCAATCCATGCCCGGCGCAGCTGCGGTGGCAACTGGTCAATGCCGATCACGGCGGTCGGCTGGAGCATGTCCTGCAGTCGTCGCAGCAGCGCCGGCAGATCGCCCAGCAACTGCTGGTTGATGGCGGTGGCAAGCGCCTCGTCGTGACTGCTGCTGCGTCGGGCCAGCAGCGCCTCGATGGCCTCGGCCAGTTGCTGCCAGCTGGGGTTGTCCGGTGTTTGCCCGGGTTGCGCAGCGGGTGCCTGGCGCAGCACGGCCAGCAATGCCTGCATGCTGGCAAACAACTGTGCGGGTTCGGCCGCTTGCAGTTGCCAGTCGTGGCTTAGTATGTCGTTGCCGAGCAGAAAGCGCAGATCGTCCAGTTGCCAGAGTTTTTCCTCCTGCTGTGCCGGGATCAGGCTGTCGGCGGTGAGCACGCGGGCCACACTGTCCAGCTGCAGCAACTTAGCACGCACTGTCCGCGCCTGGTCAGCATCTGCCGCGCTGCTCATCAGCGCGCGGAAATCACCGCGACCGTCGCTGAGCAGACTGCGCATGGCGCGCACCGATTCGGCATCCTGCTGGCGCAGATTGAGCGGATCACTGTCGAAGCGGATCTGCGGGGCGATCAGCGCGGCGGTCACAGCAAGGCATGCGGTGACCCACAACAGCGGGCGCCGTTGTCGCTGCGGCAATTCCAGCCAGTTGCCGCGGGATGCCGGTCGCAGCCGGCGAGCCGGCGGTTGTGGCAGCAGTCGCAACAGTGCCGGCAGCAGTGTGTAGTGGGTGAGCAGGGTGATGGCGATGGACACGCCGGCAATCAGGCCCAGTTCGGCCACGCCGCGATAGCTGGTCGGTATGAAGGCGAAAAAACCGATCATGGTGGTCAGCGCGCTGAGTGCCAGCGCCGGCAGCAGCAACCGGCCGGCGGCAACGATGGCGACCGCGCGCGCCTCGTCTTCGCTTGCATGGTCTGGGTTGTTATGGCCGTCTCTGGCTGTGACTCTGGCCGGGACTCCGGCCGGGACACCGGGGCGGCTGTTGACGCTCAGCTGTTCCTGGTAGCGCAGAATAAAATGAATGCTGTAGTTGATGCCCAGGCCGATATACAGCACGACAAAGGCAATGGTGATCAGGTTGATGTCACCGACTGCCCAGACCGCAAACGCCGCCGTCAGCACCAGGCCGGTCATCAGGGTGAGCAGGGCGGCGGCCAGCATCCACAGTGAGCGCAGTGCCAGCCACAGCAGTGCTGTCACCATGAGCAGGGCGAGCAGGCCGGCGGTGGCCGCACCGCGCATGCTGCTCAGCAATTCCTCATGTTTCAGCGCCACGCTGCCGGTGATCTGCATACTGACCTCAGCGCCACCAGCAGTCTGCGGTGACAGACCCAGTTCATCGCGCAACTGTTGTAGTTGCTGCAGTGCTGCGGTCGCCGACATTACCCGGCTGGTGTCCAGCGCCGGTCGCACCAGCAGCAGTTCACGCTGTCGCTCACCGGGCTGTGCCGGATTGGCGAGATTGCCGGACAGCAGGGCACGCCAGTCCAGTGGCTCAGCAGCGCTGTCGCTTGCCAGCCGCTGCAATTGGACAGCGAGCGCGTCCAGTATGGGCTGCAGGGTAGCGCTGTCGTTTGCACCAGCGGCGGTGCTGAGCTGATGCTGACGCGCCAGCTGCAGCATCTCGAACAGGCTGCTGGCGCTGGTCTGCTGGCGCAGCTGTGCCAGCATGGGTTGCGCTGCGCTGAGCCGGTCGGCCAGCTGCTGCAGAGCCGCACTGTCCTGATACAGCAGACCATGCTGTTGCAACCAGCTGTCACCTGCCGGCCAACTCACCTCCGGGAACAGTTCCGGCTGTTGCTGCAAGCGCGCGAACAGACGCTCTGCCTGCACTTGCAGTCTGCTGCGATTGTGGCTTTCCAGCACCAGCAGCAGGTTGTCGTTGAACACCGGAAAGCGCGCGCTGATCTCGCGCTCGGCCTGCATGAACGGTAGCGACTGGTCGAGCAGGGCAGAGGTGTCGGCGTTGACGCCAAAGTGCGTGGCGGCGTAATGACCGGCCGCAGCGGTGAGCAGCACAGCCAGCAGCAGCACCGGCCCGGCCTGGTTGACCGTGCCGCGCAGCCAGTCCTGCAGGTGTCGCTGAAGATCTTGGACGAAGCCAGAATCAGGCATTGCGGCGCGCCGGTCTGCCTTGGTCTCAGCTGGCGTACAGACGTTCGGTCTGGCTGCTGATGTAGGCCAGCACCGCCGCCACGCCACCGTCGTCATACAATTTGCTGTACTGGCTGCGTTTGAGCGCCAGGTCGCTGACGCCCTTGGCCATGATGTTGGCGATCTGCCAGCCCTGTTCGGTGCGCGTCAGCGCGTAATTGAACGCCACCGTCTGCTTGTTGGTGATCAGTTGCCGATTGATGCGTGCGCGCTGGCCGGCAGGATCCGGTTCCTCTGCCGCTGCATCCAGTGCCGCAAAGCGCTCGCCGTTGTAGCTGTCAAAATTTGCCGCGTAACTGGCACAGCTCAGTTGCAGCAGGGCGCGCACGAACGCTTGCTGTTGTGCCTCGGAAAACTGATTCCAGCGTGGTCCGAAAATGAAGCGACTCATGCGCTGGAAGTCAAACGTGCGCCGCAGCACCGGTTGCAGCACTGCCGCGCGGGTGCTGGTGTCGGCGTCCGGCATCTGCATGATGTGCAGCAGCGCCTGTTCCAGTGCCGCGACCACCGCCTCCGGGCTGGCTGAGCTATCCGGCAGCTGCAGCGCAGTACTGTGCTCGACTATGGCCTGGTCCGTCGCCATTGTCGACATTGCATCGTTGTCCTGTGCGGCCAGGCCATGCCCTGAGACACCGGCGATCAGCAGTGTGGCCAGGGCGATGGCGCAGGCGGTATGGGCGCGGTGGTACCGCTTACTGGGCAAGATGGCAGTCATGTTGTATCGCATCAGTGTTGCTTTATGGTTGCCGGGTGTGACCGTACTGCGTCGACACCAGGTGTGTCTGCCGCGTGCTGCATTGTCGGCCAGGCTACGGCCAGGCGGCGCAGGCTGCTTGCTGCACGGCTACGACTGCGGGCCAATGCAACGAGTTCCAGCAGCAGACCCGGTTGCCGCCCACAGGCCCGCAGCAGGGCCATGGGGTTAACATCGCCATAGTCATTGCAACTGGCAGTGACGGCCTCGGGCAGGCTCTGCTGACAGTCGTCTAGCACCACGCGCACGGCCAAGAATGGCACTGCAGCCTGAGCCGCAACGCTGGCAATGGCCACACTTTCCATGTCCGCAGCCTGCGCCCGGTGGATCCTGGCAAGCTGTTGTTTGTGCTGCGGCTCAGCCACGGCTGTTGGCAGTGTCAACAGGGTGCCGGTCTGGCACACGGCAGGCTGGCGACGCGCGCTGCTGCGGCCAGCACCCGACTCGCTGTCGGGGGCAGCAAACATCGGCGCAAAGCGTTTTTGCACGGTGCTCAGGGCCTCCGTAGTCGCCGCAAACCGGGTGCCGTCTGAGGCAAGAACCGCACTGGCGATGAGCACATCGCCAGCGCGCAGATCGGCGCTCAAGCCGGCACAACAACCGCAGCTGACCAGCATGTCGGCACCATCATGCAACAGCTGCCGGGCGGCGACGCTTGCCGCCTCGGCGCCCATGCCGGAGCGCAGCAATCGGCAGTTGCGCGGCAGTAGTGCAGACAGCAGGCGCTGTTCCCAGCTCAATGCGACAACGAAACCGGCAGTGCTGGCAGCCATCAGGCAGCGACGCGCAGGGAGCGCTGCTGCAGCTGCTGGTAGCGGTTCAGGGTCCAGGTGGGAAAATAGGCACTGTAGCCATGGTATTTCAGATAGAACACACGCGGAAAGCCGGGTGCGTTGTGCCAGGGATCATGCCACAGCCCATCTTCCTGCTGCTGCTGCAACAGCCACTCAATACCGGCCGCGACTTCCGGTCGCTGCACTTCCCCGGCGATCATCAGTGCCAGCAGGGCCCACGAGGTATGCCAGCTGGTGCTAGCGCAGCTGTTGTGACGCAGCTCGGGGACGTAGCTGTCATTGCTCTCGCCCCAGCCGCCGTCGTCCTGCTGCTGCCGCAACAGAAAGCTGATCGCACGTTGAATGTAAGGCTGCTGCGGGTCTTCACCGGCAAATATCAACCCGGCCAGGACGCTCCAGGTGCCATAAATGTAATTGGTGCCCCAGCGCCCCCACCAGGAGCCATCCGGCTGCTGCGTGCGGCGCAGATAGTCAATGCAGTCGTTGATGGCCTGCTGGTCCTGCACGCGGTTCTGCAGTGCCAGTGTCATCAGCACGCGGCCGGTGACGTCCTCGGTGGGCGGATCCAGCAGGGCGCCATGATCGGCAAACGGGATGCAGTTCAGGTAATAGGCAGTGTTGTTGGCATCAAACGCGGCAAAGCCGCCGTCGTCGGACTGCAGCGCCACCAGCCAGTCCAGCGCGCGGTTGATTTCGGTCTGGTAGCGGCTGCCGCCACCGGCAACCTGCAGCAGTGCCGCCACCATGCCGGTATCGTCCAGATCCGGGTAATGCGGGTTGGCATACTGGAAAGCCCAGCCGCCGCAGCTGGCAGCGGGTGCCTGCACCGCCCAGTCGCCATGGAAATCGGTGATCTGACGCTGCAGCAGCCAGTCGATGGCCCGCTGCACCGATTGCCGGTATTGCTCGGCATCGGGCTCTGCGGGGTTGCTGCCCGGACTCAGCAGGGCCACGGCGGCCCAGCCGGTGTCCCACACAGGTGACACGCAGGGCTGGCAGTAGGCCTGCTCATCGTCGATCTCAATGACCAGCTTGCGCAGCGAGGTGCGGCATTTCTCCACGCGCGGATCATCTGCGGCATAACCCAGGCAGTGCAGGGCCATGTAGGCATTGGCCATGGCCGGAAAAATTGCCCCGAGCCCGTCCTCGTCATTGAGGCGTTCCACAAACCAGCGTTCGGCCTTGCGCAGGGCGCTGCGCCGCATGATCGAGGGCATCACCGGCTCGATCAAATTGAGTGCGCTGCGCTCGATGCCCAGAAACAGTGTGTGCAGGGCCGACGGGCGCAGAAAATACTGTTTTTCCTCCTCCGGCGGTACGTGGAACAGTTCGGCAATGTCGATGCCGCGCGGGTTGATCGCCTTGGGCTTGTACGCATAGATGACCAGCAAGGGCACCATCACGGTGCGCGACCAGTAGGCAATGCGATGCAGGTTGAACGGGAACCAGGCCGGCAGATGCATGATTTCCGGAGGAATGTAGGGCACTGCACGCCACGGCACCTGCTCGAACAGAGCCAGCGCGATGCGCGTGAACACATTGGCATGTGCGGCGCCACCGGCTTGCAGAATGGCTGCTCTGGCGGCCTGCATGTGTGCACTGTCGATGTCGTCACCGGCCAGTTTCAGTGCCAGATAACTTTTTACCGAGCAACTCAGATCCATGTCGCCACCGGTATACAGCGGCCAGCTGCCATCTTCCAGTTGTCGCTGGCGAATGTAGTTGGCCAGGCGGCGCTGCAGATCGTCGTCGATCTCATCCATGTAATGCATCAGCATGATGTATTCCGCCGGAATCGTGCAGTCGGCCTCCAGTTCGAAGCACCAGTGGCCGTCCGGCCGCTGTCGTTGCAGCAATGCCTGGCTGGCTTTGCGTGCCGCAGTCTGGACCCGGCTGAGCAGCGTGCTCGCGGCTTGGTCGTCGCTCACGGCGGGCTGACCGTGGTGACCTTGCTTGCGCATGAGTGGGCTGATGTTGGCCATCGGGGCAGTGCGGTCAGGCGCTTTTCACCACAGTGGCTGGCGCGCGGCTGGCCTGATAGTTGTCGGCGGGCAGCTTCACCTGGGTCACCGGCTGCAGCGGCAGCCCCTTGCGGGCGCGCCGAAACAGGCCGCGAATGGCCAGATTGCTGCGTGCAAACAGGCGACTCAGGGCAATGATCTGCTGCACCCGTTTGCGTCTGACCTTGATGTCCTGGCTGTTCTGGTACATCGGGTTGCGATGAATGTTCTGCAGTGTCAGCACCGCCAGCGCCAGTGACCACAGGCAGAAGTTGCGAATGCCGGTCTGGGAGCGGGGAATCAACAGCGTGTACTGCAAGGCATTGAGAATGTGGCCATGGGCAATGCCGACCAGCTTTTCCAGTGCCGGGGTGAAGCCGCTGGATTTGCGCTGGTTTTCCAGTTGCTGCAGATCGATGCCGTGTTCGGCAAACAGTTGCCGTGGCCACCAGCACACGCCGCGTTCGCGATCGTCCCAGACATCCTTGAGGATGTTGGTCATCTGCAATGCCTGACCGAATGAAGGTGCCAGATGCATCAGCCGACTGCGCTTGCCTGCCATGTGCTGGTCGTATTGACAGAACAGGTCGGTAAGCATTTCGCCGACCACGCCGGCAACGAAGTAGCAGTATTCGTCCAGATCCTGCATTGCTGGCAGACCAGCCAGATCAATGCCCTGCTGAAACCGGCTCATGCCACGGCTCATGACGCTGATGCAGTGATACAGCGCCTGCTGCTGAGCGCGCGTAAAACTGTGCGTCAGGGTCAGCACCTTGTCGGTGTTGGCAACCAGTTCGCGCTCGGCATCCAGTGTACTGGCCGTCAGCAGCGGCAACAGCTTGTGCATGAATTCGTCAACATCGCGCCGGCCCAGTATCAGATCACTGAAATAACGCTGGAAATAGGCTTTGCGCTCGCTGTCCAGTGCGGCTTCGTCTTCGATCGTGTCAGCGATGCGACAGAGCAGATACGCGTTGGCAATCACGTGCGACAGACCGCTCGGAAGTTGTGGAATGGTCAAGGCAAAAGTTCTGGAAACCGAGCCGAGGATGTGATCCTGAAACGCGCTGGCTGCGGACAGTTTGCTGGCATTGGTCATGACTGGCACGGTGACGGTATCCTTGCAGAGTTGTTGTGGTTCACTGACATGATGATCTTCACTGAGATGATGATCCGTGAGTCTATTCCGCTTTCTGGTTGCATTGAGTCTGTCGACTGTCAGCTTCACTGACCTGCCAGCTTTGCTCAGCCATGATACTAATTATACGCGTGTTATGGGGTTGCGGAAAACACCCGGCCACTGTCGCACTCGTGCGAAAGGCCATGGTGCAGCAGCCGAACAGACCGTGAAGCATGCCGGCTGCATTCGTGTAGCCGGCATTTTTTGCTTAGCAGATCACCGTTATAATCAGCGGTTGACTCCCCGCTTGGGGCCATCTGACCAGCATGCACGCGCGCCAGCCTATGAACATCACTGCTTTTGAATTGTGGTCGCAGCGCCATTGTCAGCGGGTTAACCGCAGGCTTGAGCAAGCCGTCAGCGCCATCTCCGATCACACCGATGGCAGTCCGGTGCTTGCCGAGGCCATCGGCTACGCGCTGCTGGCGGGCGGCAAGCGCATCCGGCCACTGCTGGTGTATGCCGCCGGTCAGCTCTGTGGCGCTGCGCCGGAGCAGCTTGACACCGCTGCCGCTGCGGTGGAGATGGTGCATTGCTACTCGCTGATTCATGATGATCTGCCAGCCATGGACAACGATGAGCTGCGGCGCGGCAAGCCGACTTTGCACATTGCCTTTGACGAGGCCACCGCGATACTGGCCGGTGATGCGCTGCTCACGGAAGCGTTTGCGCTGTTGGCAAACGAGTCGCACGCTGATGTCCGCATGCAGCTTCAGGGCATCGCCATGCTGGCGCAGGCCAGCGGTGGCCGCGGCATGGTGGCAGGGCAGCTGCTGGACATGCGCATGGAAGGCACACAACCGCACACGCAGGCGCTGGAAGCCATGTTCGCGCTGAAAACCGGAGCCCTGCTGCATGCCAGCGCCATGCTCGGTGTGCTCGCTGCCGGTCGTGGCAACAACGATCCGACCCATCAGCACATCAGTCAGTTCGGTCAGGCCATCGGGCTGTGTTTCCAGATCCAGGACGATATCATCGATGTCACCTCCAGCACCGAACTGCTGGGCAAGCCGCAGGGCTCGGATGCCGCCCGCGGCAAGCCCAATTACGCCCTGACCTTCGGCCTGGACAATGCCCGGCAACGCGCCGACGGGCTGTATCAGACAGCCATGCAGGCGATCCGGCAATACGATCATGCGGCCGATCCGCTGCGTCAGCTGGGCGCGCTGATTAGTCGCCGCGATCATTGAGGCCGTTCTGATCTGTGGGCGTGTGCTCGCACACAGGGACCTGGTGGGCAGGAGGCGCGAGTCTGGCCTAGTGTACCCCGCCGGAAATACTGTAACGTTCAGCGAGTCGGAAAGCGCTTAGCCGCAAGGCATGGCTCGCAGGTCATGGCCATTCCATGGCCAAGAGCCATAACACAGCGGATGAGTGCTTTCCGGCTCGCCCTGCGGG
>JAHJQV010000039.1 GCA_018819105.1 Gammaproteobacteria bacterium | reverse complement strand
CCCGCAGGGCGAGCCGGAAAGCACTCATCCGCTGTGTTATGGCTCTTGGCCATGGAATGGCCATGACCTGCGAGCCATGCCTTGCGGCTAAGCGCTTTCCGGCTCGCTGAACGTTACAGTATTTCCGGCGGGGTACACTAGACAGAAACGACTGTCAGCGCTTGATTTTCTTCTTCAGTCTGGCCAGAGCCTGCAGCTGTGCCTGGGCCATGGCCAGCTCGATCTGCACTTCGGCCAGATCACGTTCTCCGGCCTTGTCGGCCAGTTTGCGTTCGGCATCTTCCTTGGCGCGCAGGGCGGCGGCCTCATCCAGATCTTCGGCACGCTCGGCGGTATCCGCCAGCACCGTGACCAGATGCGGCTGCACTTCCAGCAGACCACCGGAGATGTAGTAGTGCTGCTCCTCACCATCTGCAGTCTGCACCCGAACCTGGCCAGGTGCCAGACGGGTCAGCAGCGGTGCATGGCGCGGCGCGATGCCAAGCTCGCCCATCTGGCCGGTGGCATAAACGCGCACGGCTTCACCGGAGAAGATCGACTTCTCGGCACTGACGATGTCGCATTTGATCGTGGACATGTTGTGTTACCTGTTGCTGTGCTGAATGTGCCGGGAGCGTGCCGACATCAGGCTGCCTTCTGTTCCATCTGCTTGGCTTTTTCCACTGCCTGCTCAATCGAGCCAACCATGTAGAATGCCTGTTCCGGCAGGTGATCGTATTCGCCTTCGACAATGCCCTTGAAGCCGCGAATGGTGTCCTGCAGGGACACATAGATGCCCGGTGAACCGGTAAAGACTTCGGCGACAAAGAACGGCTGGCTGAAGAAACGCTCGATCTTGCGGGCGCGCGCAACCGTGGCCTTGTCTTCCTCGGACAGTTCATCCATGCCGAGAATGGCGATGATGTCCTTCAGCTCCTTGTAGCGCTGCAGGGTGCCCTGTACCGCACGGGCGACGTCGTAATGCTCCTGACCAACGGTCAGCGGATCGAGCTGGCGGCTGGTGGAATCCAGCGGATCGACAGCCGGATAAATGCCCAGCTCGGCGATGTTGCGCGACAGCACCACGGTGGCGTCCAGATGCGCAAAGGTGGTCGCCGGTGACGGGTCGGTAAGGTCATCGGCCGGTACGTAGACCGCCTGAATCGAGGTGATCGAGCCGGTCTTGGTCGAGGTGATGCGCTCCTGCAGGTCGCCCATTTCCTTCGCCAGCGTGGGCTGATAGCCCACCGCCGACGGCATGCGGCCCAGCAGCGCCGAAACTTCGGTTCCAGCCAGGGTGTAGCGGTAGATGTTGTCGATGAACATCAGCACGTCGCGGCCTTCATCGCGGAAGTTCTCGGCGATGGTGAGACCCGTCAGCGCCACGCGCAGGCGATTGCCTGGCGGCTCGTTCATCTGGCCATACACCAGCGCCACCTTGTCGAGCACGTTGGAATCCTTCATTTCATGATAGAAATCGTTGCCCTCGCGGGTGCGCTCGCCGACGCCGGCAAACACCGAGTAACCGGAATGCTCAATGGCGATGTTGCGGATCAGCTCCATCATGTTCACGGTCTTGCCCACACCGGCACCGCCGAACAGGCCGACCTTGCCGCCCTTGGCGAACGGGCACACCAGATCGATGACCTTGATGCCGGTTTCCAGCAGTTCATTGCTGGCCGCCTGCTCTTCATAGCTGGGCGGACGCCGGTGGATCGGCATGCGCACATCGGTTTTCACCGGACCGGCGTCATCCACCGGGTTGCCCATGACATCCATGATGCGGCCCAAGGTGGCCTCACCCACCGGCACGCTGATCGGTGCACCGGTGTTGGACACCGGCATGCTGCGCTTGAGACCATCGGTGGAGCCCAGCGCAATGGTACGCACGACGCCATCGCCGAGCTGCTGCTGTACTTCCAGCATGATCTCCGTGTCGTCGATGGTCAGCGCGTCCATGACGTTGGGTACCGCATCGCGGGGAAACTCAACGTCCACAACGGCGCCGATGATTTGTACGATTTTGCCTTGATTCATTGCCATAGCCTCAGGTTTTGTCTGCTGTTGCAGCGTTCTTCAATACGATAAATAACTTGTCTTGTGATTCAGTGATGCGCCTGTGCACTCAGCTTTGTGCCGACTGCTGCAGGCGATCTGCCAGCTGTTGTGCAAATTGCCGGTACAGCTCAGCCAGCTGCTGTTCGGCTGACTGTGAGCTTCTGCCGGTTACCGTCTGCGCTGTGCGCTGGGCGAAATTCCACACTTCACTGCCGTCTTCCGCCAGCACATAGACCCTGGCATTGAGCACATTGGTGGCGGTTTTCATGCGACCACCAGGGCGCAGCAGCACTTCCATGATGCGCACCCGCAAACTCTGTCCGGCCTGCCGATGCGACATGTCGCGCGCCCGCAGTTCGGTCATGACCGCTGCCGACAGCAGTCTGGCTTCGTTGGCCGGTGACTGCAGACCAGCTTTGTCTTCCCAGCTCACCTCGATCCCGGCATACTGCCCGGCGCTTGCAGCCGGTAGCGGCTGATCGGCTGCGCTGACCCGCGCTGGCGGGATCGGCTCGGCGCGCTGACGATCGGCGAACACACCACAGCCGCCGGTCAGCAACATGATCAGCAGCAGTGGCAGACCGTGACGCATCGCTATACCGCGGCCGCGCCGCCGACGATTTCAGAAATTTCCTGCGTGATCGCCGCCTGTCTGGCCTTGTTATAAACCAGGTTCAGCTCGTCAATCAGATCGCTGGCGTTGTCCGACGCGCTCTTCATTGCCACCATGCGCGCCGCATGCTCACTGGCCAGGTTTTCCAGTACCGCCTGATAAACCAGTGATTCGATGTAGCGGGTCAGCACGTGGTCCAGCAATTCACGTGGTTCCGGTTCGTACAGATAGTCCCAGTTCTGCAGCAACTGGTCCTCATCCTTGGCTTCCGGCAGCGGCAGCAGCGGCGCAATCAGCGGCTGCTGGGTCATGGTGTTGATGAAATCGGTGTAGCACAGATGCAGGCGATCCACGCCGCCATCACGGTAGCTGTCGAGGATGGTCTTGATCACGCCGATCAGGTCTTCCAGTCGTGGCTGCTCACCCAACCCGGAAGCGTGCGCCACCACATCGATGCCGCAGATGTTGCGGAAGTACTGGTTAGCCTTGCGACCGATGGTGACCATGCTGATGCTGGCA
Organism: Gammaproteobacteria bacterium; assembly: GCA_018819105.1. Classification (GTDB taxonomy): domain Bacteria; phylum Pseudomonadota; class Gammaproteobacteria; order Xanthomonadales; family Wenzhouxiangellaceae; genus JAHJQV01. The sequence goes on along the minus strand of JAHJQV010000039.1, from coordinate 42,289 downwards.
CCTTCGTCACGCTGCTGCTGGATGTGCTTGACCAGCAGGCGGTTCTGATTGCTGTTGAGTCCACCGCACAGACCGCGATCGGTGGAGACCACGATGTAGCCCACCGTGTTGACCTGCTCGCGCTCGACCATGAACGGATGCCGGTATTCCGGATTGGCTTCGGACAGATGGCCCACCACCTGCCGGATCATGCGCGCATACGGGCGCGACGCCGACATCAGATCCTGTGATTTACGGATCTTGCTGGCCGACACCATTTCCAGCGCCTTGGTCACCTTCTTGGTGTTTTTGACGCTGCGGATCTTGCCGACAATTTCGCGTGCACCTGCCATATTCGACTACCTGTGATTAACTCTGGCTGTGTAGACCGGATTCTGTTTAACTGATGTCTGTGCCAACGGCAGCGCTTACCAGCTGCCGGTCTGCTTGAACGCAGTGATGGCAGCGTGAAACTGTTTCGCCAGATCGTCGTTCCAGTCGCCTTTCTCGTTCACTTCCTGCATCAGCTTTTCGTGTTCGCTGTTCATGTATGCGTGCAGGGCTTTTTCGAAATCAACGATCTTGTCTTTCGGCTGATCATCGAGAAAACCTTCGTTGGCGGCATACAGGCTGATGGCCATTTCCGCCACGCTCAGCGGGCTGTACTGCGGCTGTTTCATCAGCTCGGTGACGCGCTCTCCACGCTCCAGCTGTGAGCGTGTGGTTTTGTCCAGGTCGGAGGCAAACTGCGCGAACGCGGCCAGCTCACGAAACTGAGCCAGCGCCAGACGCACGCCACCACCCAGCTTCTTGATGATCTTGGTCTGCGCGGCACCGCCGACACGAGACACCGACAGACCGGCGTTGATGGCCGGGCGGATGCCAGCGTTGAACAGGTCTGTTTCCAGAAAGATCTGGCCATCGGTGATGGAAATCACGTTGGTCGGCACGAACGCCGAGACGTCACCGGCCTGGGTCTCGATGATCGGCAGCGCGGTCAGCGAGCCGGTCTTGCCTTTGACCTTGCCGCCGGTGCGTTTCTCCACCTCATCGGCATTGATGCGCGCAGCGCGCTCGAGCAGACGAGAATGCAGATAGAACACGTCACCGGGATAGGCTTCACGACCCGGCGGACGACGCAGCAGCAGCGACACCTGACGATAGGCCACCGCCTGCTTGGACAGATCGTCAAACACGATCAGAGCATCTTCGCCACGATCGCGGAAGTATTCACCCATGGCGCAACCGGAATACGGGGCGATGTACTGCATCGCTGCCGATTCGGCGGCACTGGCGTTGACCACGATGGTGTGCTCCATGGCACCGTGCTCTTCCAGTTTTTTCACCAGTGCGGCCACCGACGACACCTTCTGGCCAACGGCGACATAGATGCACTTGATGCCAGTACCTTTCTGATTGATGATGGCATCGATCGCCACCGCCGTTTTTCCGGTCTGGCGGTCACCGATGATCAGCTCTCGCTGGCCGCGGCCAACCGGCACCATGGCGTCAATGGACTTGAGGCCGGTCTGCACCGGCTGCGATACCGCTTCACGCGTGATCACGCCCGGAGCAATTTTCTCGATCGCCTCAAAGCCATCGTTGTCGATCGGCCCGGCACCGTCAATCGGATTGCCCAGCGCATCGACCACACGTCCGAGCAGGCCAGGGCCCACCGGCACTTCCAGAATGCGTCCGGTGCATTTGACCGTGTCGCCTTCCGAGATGTGTTCATAATCGCCGAGCACCACCACGCCCACCGAGTCACGCTCCAGGTTCAGCGCCAGACCGTAGGTGTCGTTGGGGAACTCGATCATTTCGCCCTGCATGGCATCGTTGAGGCCGTGCAGACGGCAGATGCCGTCGGCGACGCTGACCACGGTGCCTTCATTGCGCGCTTCGGCGACAACCTCGAACTGCTCGACGCGTTTGCGAATCAGTTCACTGATTTCCGATGGCTTGAGTTGCGTTTGCATGTTGGTTTCCTTCATGGTCCCTGTGGACCTTTACGTTTCCGGATAAATTGATGTTTGTTCAGACAGGCAGGCCACAAAGCCGCTCAATCAACCATGCTGCATGGCCTGCGCCAGCCGCTGCAGCCGACCGCGGGCAGAGGCATCGATGACCTGATCACCAGCACGCACGATGACACCGGCGAGCAGCGAGTCATCGACATCGGTGGTCAAGGCGATGTCGGCTCCAAAACGCTTGGCCAGACTCTGCTGCAACTGCTGCTGCTGCGATTCAGTCAGTGCCATGGCGGTCAGTACCTGCACCGGCAATACATTTTCCGCCGCCGCCCGCAGTTGCTCGAACTGCCGGGCAATGTCGCTGAGTAGCGGCAGGCGACCATTTTCGGCCAGCACCTTGACGTAATTCTGCATCGGCCCGCTGAAGGCCTCGCCGGCGACGTCATTGATGACTTCCGCCAGTGCCGAGCTGGCAATGCGCGGATGACCGATCAACGCAGCCAGGGACTGATCATTCACCAGCGCCGCCAGCAAGTCGATCTGTCCGGCATAACCGGGCAGATCATCAGCTTCGCGGGCGATGGCAAAAATGGCTTTGGCGTAGGGCCGGGCCAGGGTGGCGTTTTCAAGCATGATGCACGGCTTCCATTCAGGCGATCAGTTCGGCCAGCAGCTGTTCGTGATCAGCCGCCTTCACTTCGCGACCGAGCACCTTGCTGGCGCCGGCGACGCTGAGTTCCACTGCCTCTTTCTGCAGTGCGGTGCGTGCCTGATTCTGTGCCTGCATGATTTCGGCTTCCATCGCACGCACCTGACGCTCACGCTCGCTGACGGCTTCCTGTTTGGCCTGCTCAATGATCTGATTGCCGCGCTGACCAGCCTGGTCAAGAATGCCGGCAGCCTGCTGCCGCGCTTCCTTGATGATCTGTTCAGCTTCGACCTTGGCGCGTTCCAGCTCCTGCTCGGCGCGATCGGAGGCGGCCAGACCTTCGGCGATCTTGGCGCGCCGCTCTTCCAGCGCTTTGGTCAGGGGTGGCCAGATGAACTTCATGCAGAACCACACGAAGATCATCATCGCGATCGACTGCAGTACCAGCGTCAGATTGATATTCACAAGCTTTCCTCAATACTCAATGTCAGATGCAGTGCCATGCCATGCGTCAGGCACCGCGCCATTATCCGCCGACAGCGTTTTGCAGCTGACCGATGAACGGATTGGCAAAGGTGAAGAACAGTGCGATACCGACACCGATCATGGCCACAGCGTCAAGCAGGCCGATGGCAAGGAAGAACTTGCCCTGCAGCATCGGAGCCAGCTCCGGCTGGCGGGCGGTACCTTCCAGCAGGCGACCGCCGAGAATGCCCACGCCGATACCCACGCCCAAAGCGCCCAGACCGATCAGCAGGCCAATCGAGATCGCAGTCATGCCAATTACAGTTTCCATGGTTTCTCCAGTTTATTACTCAGGTTGTCAAAAGGATGGTGAAGTCGTGTTTCAGTGATGTTCGTGTGCCATGCTCAGGTACACCACAGTGAGCATCATGAAAATAAATGCCTGCAGGGTGACGATAATGAGGTGGAATGCTGCCCAGACGAAGTGCATCAATTGACCACCGGCGAATGCCAGCCCGCCGATCAGCAGCATTTCCGCCAGCACCAGCAACAGCGTGTTGCGCGTGCTCAGTACCCCGCGCAGATTCAGCAGCAGGGTGGCAGCCACGGTCATGAAGGCCAGGAACAGGAACCAGGCCGGCACATGCTCACCGAACAGCACCTGCAGACCGTCTGCAACCAGGCCCGATCCGGCGGCGAACACCAGTGCGATCAGAATAAAGATCAGTTCACCGGCGTACAGGTTGCCGAACAGGCGCAAGCCCAGTGAAACCGGCTTGGCCAGCAGGCCGACCACTTCCAGCAGGAAGTTGAACGCCATCACCAACGGCCAGAACAGCTTGGGTATACCCATGGTTTTGGGGTTGATCGGGTTCATCGTAAGCTCGGCCAGAAAGCCGCCCACACCTTTAATCTTCAGGCTGTAGTAGATGATCATGAAAAACACGGTGATGGCCATGCCCATGGTGGCATTGACATCGGTGGTGGGCACCACCTTCTGATACTCGATGCCGGCCGTGTGCGCCAGCCAAGGCAGCCAGTCGACCGGAATCAGGTCCATGAAATTCATGAAGAAGATCCACACAAACAGGGTCAGCGCCAATGGCGCGATCAGTGGATTGCTGCCGCTGAAGACGTCACGCACATTGTTGTCGATGAACTCGATGATGGCTTCAATGGCATTAAGAAATGGTGGTGGCGGAGCATCGCCAGCAGCGGCTTCAGCACTTTGTCTGACCGCCTTGCGAAACAGCCAGATGAACACCACGCCCAGCAGCACCGACCAGAACAGGGTGTCCACGTGCAGCGCCCAGAAACCCATGGCAGCAGCTTCTTCGGCGCCGTGGGCGATGCCCCAGCTGCCATCTGCATGCTGACCGAAAGTTAGGTTCTGCAGGTGATGCTGGATGTAGCCGGCACTGGTTTCGTTGGTGGCTTGTTCACTGGCACTCATGGTCGATCTGCTCTGAATATGTATCTGCTGTAAACGGATGATTGATTGATCAGTTGTCCGGGTTGCTTGCCGGTTCAGTCTGTGCGTGGGCCAAATCCCTGCCTGCGCCTGACTGTCCGGCTTCCATTCTTGTCAGCAACCAGCCCTGCAACAGCAGGTAAAGCGGGTGCGTCAATACAAATGCAGCCAGCACGGTTGCAGCCGGCACGCTGCGCATGCCAGCAAACACCAGCATGAACAAGGCGACCACCAGCAACAGCTTGATCGCCTCGGCCTTGTACAGGCTGCTGATTCGCTGCGGCGCATGCAATGGAGCCGGAATAACCAGCACGCGCAGCGCAAACCAGAGATTCGGCAGCAGCGATATCGCGCCGCCCAGTAAAACGGCGACAGCATGCCTATGCATGGCTGTGCCGGTCACCCACAACAACAGTGCTGCCAGCATGATGAGCAATGCCTGCAGGCCCAGGGCCAGCAGTGCAGCTCGTCGCAGTCGGCGCAGGCTGTGTCCCGTCATATTGGCTCTCGTCGCAGATTGCCGGCTCGCAGCACAATCATCGCACGGCGCATACCTGTGCGTTCGCCCGAGCGTTCAGACCAGCCGCCGGCAGATCATCGTCGCGGGCAAACCACAGCAATCTGCAAATCCATTCAATTATAGCATTGGCCGATGCCAGTCACAATGGATATGACACACATTCGCAACCGGATTGCTGCGGCGTCAACTCTGTCCTGGCTGCTGTCCTGGCTGCTGTCAATAAACTGTCACATCGGCGACCTACGATGAACCCTGCGCTGGCCATCACCGGTTCAGCGTGCCGATCTTGCACGAGGCAGTTCATTGGACTCATTCTACCTGGCCGTGGTCGGCCTGCTGATTCTGCTTGCGGTCGCTGACCTGCTGGTCGGTGTCAGCAATGATGCGGTCAATTTTCTCAATTCCGCATTCGGCTCGCGTGCCGCCAGTCGCCGCACGATTCTGCTTATCGCCTCGGCCGGGGTGCTCGCCGGCGCGCTGTTTTCATCCGGCATGATGGAAGTGGCACGCAAGGGCATCTTCCATCCGGAGCTGTTCAGCTTCGCTGACATCACCTGCCTGTTCGTGGCGGTGATGCTGGCGGACATTCTGCTGCTGGACGCCTTCAACACTTTTGCCATGCCGACCTCGACCACCGTATCCATCGTGTTCGAGTTGCTCGGCGCGGCATTGGCGGTGGCGATGTGGAAGCTGCTGGCTCTGTCGGACAGCCCGACAGCACTGCTGAGCTACATCAATGCCGGCAGTGCTGTGGCCATCATTGTCGGCATCGTCGCTTCGGTGCTGATCGCTTTTGTCATCGGCGCCGCTGTACAGTTCGTCTCGCGGCTGGTGTTTACCTTTCAACACCGGCAGCAGCAAATCGCCACCGTGATCTGGTGTGCACTGGCCATCACCAGCATCGTCTTTTTCATCCTGCTCAAGGGTCTGGGCAGCGCCAGCGTGTTCGGTGAACACTTCAGCGCTGTGCTGGATGGCAACATGCCGTTGCTCGCGGTGACGATGTTTGGCGGTCTGCTGCTGCTGCTCGCCCTGCTGCAGCGTCTCTGGCGCATTAACCTGCTACAGCTGGTGGTGCTGGTCGGCAGCTTTTCCCTGGCAATGGCCTTTGCCAGCAACGACCTGGTCAATTTCATCGGCGTGCCGTTGGCCGGGCTGGCGGCCTATCAGGACTGGTCAGCCAGCGGCGTCGCAGCCAGCGAGTATGCGATGACCGCGCTGACTGCACCGGTGCGTGGTCAGACCCAGTATCTGCTGCTGGCCGGCATGATCATGGTGGCCGCATTGTGGTGGTCAGAAAAAGCTCGCAGCGTGACCGAAACCGAAATCAGCCTGGGCCGTCAGGATAACGGGCCGGAACGCTTCAGCCCGCACCTGATCAGCCGCTGGCTGGTGCGCAGCGGGTTGCGGCTGGGCCAGCTCCTGCTGTGGCTGTTCCCGCGTCGCGCCATGTACTGGGTCGATCAGCGCTACCAGCTGACAACACCCGGCCATGGCGCAGAGAGCAAGACCGATGCACCGGCATTCGACCTGTTGCGGGCCTCCGTCAATCTGACCGTTGCCAGCATTCTCATTGCCATTGCCACGTCGATGAAGCTGCCACTTTCCACCACTTATGTCACCTTCATGGTGGCCATGGGTTCATCGCTGGCCGACCGCGCCTGGGGCCTGGACAGCGCCGTGTTTCGTGTCAGTGGTGTCATCAATGTCATCAGCGGCTGGTTCGCCACTGCCGTCATTGCGCTGCTGGTGGCGTTTATCTATGCCAGCCTGATTCATCATTTCGGCGGCGTGGCAATGCTGCTGTTGACTCTGGTCGGTGGTGCCGCACTGGTGCACACGCATCGACTGCACCGGCATCGCAAAGCGCGCTTGCACCCTGTTACCGACAGCACGCCTTTTGCACCACAACAGGTCGCAAACTGCGCGCTGCAGATTGCCGTCATGACATTGCGCGCGCTGGCAGCCGCAAACCGCGCTGAACTGCTGCGCGCTGTGCAGGCCGCGCAGCGGCTTGGCCAGCAGCTGCGCGGCCTGGAAATCCGTCTGCTTGAGCTGCTCGCCGAACCGAACATGGTCGCCGCCACGCCATCAGCAAGCACTGCTGCAGACAAAGGATTGCAGACAGAAGGGACAAACATTGCGGTGACGCTGCCACCGCCAGCGCCAGTTGCCGCCAGCCACAGCGATGAGGATATACAGCGCCTGCAGCTGTTTGCCACGCAGCAGGATCTGTACCAGTCCGCCGAGCTGATCGCCAGCGCCTGCCACACTTACCAGCGCAACTCGCATCCGCCGCTGCATGCACCTCAACGGGAAGCACTGCAGCGTCTGGCCGACGCGCTGGAGCAGCTCTTAACGACGGCCGACACGAGCCACCGACAGCATTGCCACACGCAGATCCAGGCACTGCTGCGGATGCAGCTGCAGGGATTGCGTGCACGGCATTATTCCGGCAAAAACACGCAGCTGATCATCAGCCTGTGCCTGGAAGTGGAAGATGTACTGGGCTGTTTGCAGCATCTATATGGGCCACAACAGCATGACCAATGGCAGATGGGCACTGACTTCGATCTGTTATAAAGTACCCGCAGAATAACCATCATCACAGGAGTAACACCATGCGCTACCTCATTACCTTGCTTACCGTCGCCATGCTGTCATTGTCAGCCAGCGCGGTGGAAGACAATCTGGACGCCGTGCTCGCCGGTTATCTGGACACCATGGGCGGACAGGCTGCCATCGACAAAACCGAAACGGTCAGTGCCAAAGGAACGCTGATGTTCCCCGGCGGCATGGAGGCCCCGTTCACGCTCAAGTTCGTACCGAAAGCGCAGAAAATGCGCATGGACTTCGAATTCCAGGGCATGCAGGCCACCAGCGCCTACGATGGCGAATCCGGCTGGTCAGTGATGCCGTTCATGGGCAAGACCACGGCCGAACCGATGGCCGATGACCAGCTCAAGCAGGCGCGTGATCAGGCCGATTTCTTCGGCCCATTGATCAATCACAAAGACAAGGGCCACCAGCTGGAGCTGGTTGGCGTGACCGACATCGAAGGCACCGAGGCCTACCACATCAAGGTGACCAAGGCGAATGAGGACGTCGAGGACTGGTACCTGGACACCGAGTACAACCTGCCGTTTCGGGTCGAGTCGGTGGCCAGCATGATGGGCCAGGAAGTCGAAACCACCACCACCATGGGCGATTACAAGGAAGTCGATGGTCTGCTGGTGCCGTTCTCGGTACAGGTCGGCTTTGGTGCCGGTGACGCCGAGCAGGGCATCGTCATTGAAGAGATGCTGATGAATCCGGACATAGACCATAGCATCTTTGACATGCCGGAAGTCGCGGTCGAAGCCGCCACCGCCGACTGAAGCCAGCTCACACCGCCCCGATGAACACCTGATCACAGCGCCGATTCTGAGCGAATCGGCGCTTTTTTTATCCCCGCCTGCACCAGCGGCAAACGCATCGGCTGCGGGCAAGCTGCGGAGAATGATGCCATGCAAACCACCCTGAAATTCGCCCTGCTCGGCCTGCTGGCCGGCAGTCTGCCGCTGTCAGCCCAAATCGACATTGACAGCTACACCTTCGGCGGTCTCAGTGCCCGCGCGCTGGGCCCGGCCACCATGAGCGGTCGCATTGCTGCTCTGGATGCGGTCGAGATCGACGGCAAGCTCAACATCTATGTCGGTGCCGCCAGCGGGGGAGTGTGGAAATCCAGTAACGCCGGCATCACTTTCGAGCCGGTGTTTGACGACCACAGCCAATCCATCGGCGCCATCCGCATCGATCCATCCAGCAGCGACACCATCTGGGTCGGCACCGGTGAGCCCTGGGTGCGCAACAGCGTTTCGGTCGGTACCGGCGTGTACCGTTCCAGCGATGCAGGCAAGACCTGGCAGTCGCTGGGTCTGGAGCAGTCCGAGCACATCAGCGCGATTGAAGTCAGCAGCGACGACAGTGACACCGTGTTTGTCTGCGCCCTGGGTCAGGCCTGGAGCGCCAATGCGCAGCGCGGTGTCTACCGCAGCAGCGACGCCGGAGCAAACTGGGAACAGGTGCTGTACGTCGACGACAACACCGGTTGCGGCGATCTGGTCATGGACCCGTCGGCACCCAACATCCTCTATGCCGGGATGTGGGACTTCCGCCGCTCACCGGACTTTTTCCGCTCCGGCGGCCCCGGCAGTGGCCTGTATCGCAGCCTCGACGGCGGTGACAGCTGGCAACGCCTGGAACAGGGCCTGCCTGAAGGCGAGCTGGGCCGCATTGCACTGGCCATCGCGCCGTCACGCACCAGCGTGGTCTATGCCAATGTGGAATCGGCAGACACCGCCCTCTATCGCTCCGACGATTTTGGCCACAGCTGGCAGCGCATGAGCGACGCCTCCAACGTGCAGATGCGACCGTTTTATTTCGGCGAACTCATGGTCGATCCCACGGACCATGAGCGCGTTTACCGACCAGCCTTCACCACCAGCGTCAGCGAGGACGGCGGCAACAGCTTTACCTCACTGTTCGGCTCCGGCTTCGGCGTAGGCATCCACCCTGATCATCATGCCATGTGGATCAATCCGGACAATCCGCAGCAGGTGCTGCTCGGCACCGATGGCGGTCTCTACATCAGCCATGACCGCAGCAACAACTGGAACTTCGCGCGCAACCTGCCCATCTCGCAGTTCTATCATGTCAGCCATGACCAGCAGATCCCCTACCAGGTGTATGGCGGTCTGCAGGACAACGGCAGCTGGGCGGGGCCGTCACGCGGTCCCGGTGGCGTCACCAACGCCGACTGGGACAACGTCGGTTTCGGCGATGGTTTCTGGGTAGCGGTGGATCCGTTCGACGACAACATCGTCTATTCCGAATACCAGGGCGGCAAGCTGATGCGCATCAACCGCAGCTTGAGCGAAGTGAAAAGCATTGCCCCCATTGCCCGCGATGACGAAAGCAAGCTGCGTTTCAACTGGAACACCCCGCTGCACTTAAGCCGTGCCACGCCCGGCACCATCTACTACGGTTCACAGTACCTGCATCGCAGCACCGACCGCGGCGAAAGCTGGCAGACCATCTCACCGGATCTGACCAGCAACGATCCCCAACGCCAGCGTCAGCTGGAATCCGGCGGCATCACCATCGACAATTCCACCGCCGAGAACAACACCACCCTCTACACCATCAGCGCATCGCCACTGGATGCCGGTCTGATCTGGGTCGGCAGCGATGACGGCCTGGTGCACGTCACCCGCAACGGCGGCGAGGACTGGGACAACGTCACCGGCAACATTCCCGATCTGCCAGCAGGTACCTGGATTTCCCGAGTCGAAGCCAGCCCACATGATCCCGGCACCGCCTTCCTGACCGCCGACGGCCACCGCAGTGGTGACATGAATGTGTACGTCTACCGCACCACCGACTATGGCCAGAGCTGGACTTCGCTGGCAAGCGACGACATCAACGGCTACGTCTGGGTCATCCGCCAGGATCTGGAAAACCCGCAGCTGCTGTTCGTCGGCACCGAATTCGGTCTCTTTATCAGTCTCGATGGCGGTCAGCGCTGGGCCCGCTTCCAGGAGAACCTGCCGCCGGTGGCCGTCCACGACATCAGTATCCACGAGCGTGACCACGACCTGATTCTTGCCACCCATGGCCGCGGCATCTACATCATCGACGACATCACGCCGCTGCGCGCACTGAGCGCCGGGATCATCGCTGACAACGTCGCCCTGCTGCCGTCCCGCCCCGGCATCATGTACAGCGGCGGCGCGCTGCAGTCGTTTGGCGGCAACGATGAGTTCATCGCGCAAAACCCGCCGGAAGCGGCCATGATCAGTTACTACCTGAAAAAACGGCACCTGCTTGGTGATCTCAAGATCAATGTCTACGACAGCAATGATCAGCTCATCACCAGCCTGCCCGGCGACAAGCGCAGAGGCATCAACCGCGTGGCCTGGCCGATGCGGCTGAAACCACCCAAGTTCCCCGCCGCCACCAGCCTGGTGCCCGGCTTCGTCGGCCCGCGCCTGCCCGAGGGCAGCTACCGCATAGAGCTGATCAAGGGCAAACAGACCCTCAACAGCAGCGTGGAACTGGTGCCCGATCCACGCTCACCGCACAGCGCGGAAGACCGCCAGCTGCAGCAGCAAGTCACGCTGGAGCTGTACAACACCCTGGCCGATCTGACCTACATGCTGGATTCGGTGGATGAACTGGCGGCAGCCATGCGCGAGCAGGCCGACGAATTGTCCGGCAGCAATGCCCGCGATCTCAAGCGCATTGCCGACCGGCTGGACGAACACAGCGGCACGCTGGCGGTGCGCGAAGGCGGCTTCATCAGCGGGCAGGAACGCCTGCGCGAACGCCTGGGCGAACTCTACGGAGATGTCAGTGGCTATGACGGCCGCCCCACCGACACCCAGCTTGAGCGACAGCAGCAGCTGCTGCAGCAACTGGCCACAGCGCAAACTGAAACCGACAAACTGCTGGAACAACAACTGCCGCGTGCCAACCGCATACTGCAACGCAATAACATCGAGCCACTGCAACGCATCAGCCGTGCCGACTGGAACGAGCGCGAAGGCATCGGTGCCCCCAACACTGCCGGTCTGAGCAAATGGTTCATACGCCAGCAACTGCCGGCGCTGCTGCAGCTGCGACCGTTTTTGCTCTGAGCGCAGGAATCATTCAGCGGAAAAAACAAGGCGAGGCCATCACTGATGGCCTCGCTGCCAAAACATCGAAACCCATCAGATTATCTTCACCAGCTAGAGCCTGGCATGCCGACGCAGGCCGGGCTCCGGTTCAGCTTACGTGTGGCAATACGACCCGGTGTTTCCTGGTGTACCCCGCCGGAAATACTGTAACGTTCAGCGAGTCGGAAAGCACTTAGCCGCAAGGCATGGCTCGCAGGTCATGGCCACTCCATGGCCAAGAGCCTTAACACAGCGGATGAGTGCTTTCCGGCTCGCCCTGTGGGAGCGCCCCTGAGGCTGCATGACGGCGTTGCAATCCTTGTCAAGGGCTTGCCATTCACTGCCCAGCCACTACGATCCGCGTCTTGTACTGCAGCCTCAGGACGCGCTCTGAATGTCACAGTATATCCGGCGGGGTACACTAGCACTGGCCATGCGTCGGCTGAATCTTCCCACCATCATCCCCCGCGCTTGTTCCATCATTTGGTGCTAGGAGCCTGTCGGACTTAACACTGATCTACTGCTGAAAATCCGGATTGGGCCAGATTCTCCGATCTTCATCGTTGCATAGGCACACTATTCGCCTCAAAAGATCGCAAAATCTGACTCCAACCGGCTTTCCTTCGCTACGATCGGTCAAATCCGACAGGCTCCTAGCCCGCATTATTCATGAACCTGGCTACTGCGATGCCTCCAGCCCGCGCATCTGCGGCGTTTTGCTCGGTCACGAATCCTCAACGTACTGTTCAAGTACGCCTGCGGTTCGTTCGGTCGCGAAACACCACAGCTACACGTTCTGGCAGCATCTCGTTACGCCAATTCATGAATAATGCGGGCTAGGCACTGGCTGCAGCCAATGGCTTGATGTGGCGCTGCGGTCGATTTGCCGAAAGATCATGTGTTGCCTGCAGATTAAGCCAGAACTCAGGGCTGGTAGTGAGCGCTTCCGACAGCAACCATGCGGTATCTGGCGTAACGCCACGCTTACCACGAACAAGTTCGTTGATCCGCTGAATGGGAACACCCAAATGAGCAGAAAATGCCTTTTGGCTCACGCCCATAGGCTGCAGAAATTCATGCAGCAGAATTATGCCAGGATGTGTTGCTGTTCTATTGCTCGGGATCATACCCCACCTCTACCTCTAGTGGTAATCAATGACGCTCACATCATAGGCACTGCTATCATTCCACCGGAACATGATGCGCCATTGAGCGTTGACACGAATGCTGTGGAATCCTGCATAATCACCCTTCAGGGCTTCTAGACGATTCCCCGGAGGAGATCGCAGGTCATCAAACGATGTTGCTGCATTCAGTATATCGAGCTTGCTCAGTACCGACTCTTTGATCTGTGGCGGCAATCGACGCGCCTTCGCGCTCGAAATACCGTGGAACAGGTCGGAAGTTACCCGATTCCCGAATGAAGCAATCATGTTGTTAGATTAACGCATTCACGGTAGGCATGCAAATACATTATCGTTGTCGCTTCAATCATGTTTAAGCGACCAGTCTTGCCGGGTCATTTGCCACATCACACAGATCCGTTCACAGCAACACGTCAAGCAGTATGGTGGCATCTCCCATGTCACTAACAAAGTATCCCAGCATATGATGACATGTCATTCATACCCACTTGTGCCACACCCACCATGCTGTAACATTGACCAATGCCTGACAGGATGCCCTGATGCCACTATCGTGGAATGACATACGCGATCGCGCGACCCGCTTTGCTCGCGACTGGCAGGATGCCAGCTATGAACGCGGCGAGGCTCAGACCTTCTGGAATGAGTTCTTTGCCGTGTTCGGCATGCATCGCTCCAGGGTTTACAGCTTTGAAAAGCGGGTGGAAAAGCTTGGTGGCGGCAGCGGCTACATCGATTGCTTCTGGCCTGGTGTGCTGATCGCCGAGCACAAGTCGCGCGGCAAGCCGCTGCACAAGGCCCACATGCAGGCGCTTGAGTATCTGGACGGACTCAAGCACCGTGATCTGCCTCGCTACATCATTGTCTCTGATTTCGAGCGCATCCGGCTGTATGATCTGGAGCAGGACTCGGAATCCGAACTGCTGACCGCTGAGCTGCCCGCTCACATCCGCCTGTTTGGCTTCATCGCGGGTTACCAGACGCAGGAGATTCGGCCGGAAAACCCGGTCAACATTAAGGCCGCCGAGCGCATGGGCAAGCTGCATGATCAGCTCAAGGCGTTTGGCTACACTGGTCACGATCTGGAAGTGTTGCTGGTACGTCTGCTGTTCTGCATGTTTGCCGACGACACCGGCATCTTCCAGCCTGCGCATGCCTTTCAGGAATGGCTGGAGCAGCGCTCGCGTGAAGACGGTTCCGACCTGGGCGGCATGCTCGCTCGCTTCTTCCAGGTTCTGAACACGCCAGAAGCGCAGCGTGCACGCAACATTGACGAGCAACTGGCACAGTTTCCCTATGTCAACGGCAAACTGTTTGCCGAGCCCATCCGCATTGCCGACTTTGACCGCGCACTGCGTGAGGCGCTGCTGGATGCCTGTGCACTGGACTGGAGCGCCATATCACCCGCCATATTCGGTGCGCTGTTTCAGTCCATCATGGATCAAAAGGCACGCCGCAACCTGGGTGCTCATTACACTTCAGAAAGCAACATACTGAAACTGATCAAGCCATTGTTTCTGGATCAGCTACGTGCTGAGTTCGAAACCATCAAAACGCAGCGCAACAAGCTGCTGGAATTTCACAAGCGGCTGCGCTCTTTGACCTTTCTTGACCCTGCCTGCGGCTGCGGCAACTTTCTCGTGGTCGCCTATCGTGAGTTGCGTCTGCTGGAGCTGGAGGTGCTGCGCGCAGCACGCGCCAGCAGTCAGATGATGCTGGATGTGCACAGCATCATTCAGCTGGACGTGGACCAGTTCTATGGCATCGAAATCGAAGAGTTTCCATCGCTGATCGCCCAGGTGGCGCTATGGCTGACCGATCACCAGATGAACATGCGCGTCGGTGCCGAGTTCGGCATGTATTTTGCCCGCATCCCGCTCACTACCAGTCCGCATATCGTCCACGCGAATGCCTTGCAGCATGACTGGAGCGAGCTGATTCCGCCGCATCGACTCAGCTACCTGCTCGGCAATCCACCGTTTATCGGCTCCAAGATGATGACACCCGCACAGCGCAGGGATCTGGCACGCGCCAGCCATGGCTTGAAAAGCCATGGCATTCTCGACTACGTCAGCGCCTGGTACTTCAAGGCGGTGGATTACCTGCACGGCAGCGAGGCAGGTACTGCGAGTGTTGACGACCAGGCAGACGCATTGCAGGAAGAGATTTTTGCACAGCCCGGCAACAAAGCCATCAGAATCGGCTTTGTCTCCACCAACTCCATTACCCAGGGCGAGCAGGTTGGCGTGCTGTGGCCATGGCTGCTGCAGCGCGGCATGCGCATCCAGTTTGCCCACCGCACTTTTCAATGGAGCAATGAAGCACGTGGCAAGGCCGCTGTGCACTGCGTCATCATCGGGCTGGGTTGTGACGACACGCTGCCAAAGGTCATCTATGATTATCTGACGCCAAAATCGGAACCGCAGGCGCTCAAGGCCAGCAACATTAACCCTTATCTGGTTGATGCGCCGGATGTGGTGCTAAGCAGAAGAGTTCTAGCTATATCTGATGTCCCACAAATGAAATTCGGAAATCAGCCTATAGATGGTGGAAATTTAATTTTATCAGAATCTGACCGTCATCAGTTGTTACAAAAATGTCCAGATTTTGCCCCTTATGTTCGCCGCTTCCTCGGCTCCAAAGAATTCATAAATGACAAGCCCAGATACTGCCTATGGCTTTTAGATATTGATCCGAGTTTACTTCGGAAGTGTGATGATGTTCTTGATCGCCTGGACGCAGTAAAAGCATTTCGATGTGCAAGCAAGCGAGATGCCACAAAGCAGTTATCAAGCACTCCATCACAATTCGCTTTTGTTTCTCACGAGGAGGTTAGCTATCTTCTGATCCCCAGTGTTTCGTCTGAGCGACGAGAGCATATTCCAATCGGTTTTATGCCGCCAACCGTGATTGCAAGCAATCTTTGCCTGATAATTCCGGGCGCTACTCAATTTCACTTTGGGGTCATCACATCAACCATGCACATGGCCTGGGTACGAGGAGTATGTGGAAGGCTAGAGAGCAGGTATCGTTATTCAGCCGGTATCGTCTACAACAACTTCCCCTGGCCACAAAACATCAGCGACACCCAGCGTGAAAACATCGCCGAACATGCCCGCGCGGTGCTCGCCGCCAGAGCCAGCCATGCCGATGCCAGCCTGGCCGATCTGTACGATCCACGCAGCATGCCCGCCAATCTGCTGAAAGCACATCAGGCACTTGATCGCGCCGTGGACGCCGCCTACAGCCGACGCAAGTTCAGTGGTGATGCCGATCGTCTGGCGTTTCTGTTTGAGCAGTATCTTGCGCTTGTTGCGCCAGCAAAGCGATCTTCGCATCATAACGGTGTACCGAAATGATTTCTGACACCGGCAAGGCTATCATGAAATTCTGATAAGCCATATCCTTGTCATCCTGCTTACTCTGTTGCACAGATTCTGAGTTCTCAGCTTCCACCTCAGGCTGATTGCTGTCCAGCTCTTTATTTTGCTCATCTGCGAACAGTGTTTTTGCCATCATTTCTAAGTAATTGAGTGTGTAGTGAACTCTGAATTCGCCATCCCGATAGCCAGAGAGTGTCAGAAACAGCTCTATCCAATCTCGATCATGCTGCTGGTTGGGATCTGCGATGATGGTGACATAGCCAACGTACACCTTGTTGTTGCTCAGAGTCACCATGACAGATTCGGAATCAATTCTGGCATAGAGTAAGGTCTTTTCCAACTCATTGGACTCTACTGCCTTGCTCCAGTAATCATATTCATTCACGAACAGATTCAATAACTTTGCAGCTGGCCATGCGACCAGTGGCGACAGCACAAATGTCACTCCAGCGAAATGCCCAAAACAGCGCTCGTGCACAGAGCACAAATCCAGTATCCAGCAGTCAAATGAGCAGATTGAGGCGAATAATGCTAATGCGATAAAATAGCCATAGTATGCCGATGTGAGATACAGTTTTTGTCCATCGGATCGAGCAATCTGGTAGCGGGTAGGCTCCCAAATACGACCGAACTGAAACCCTGCCACAATAGGCAAAAGTGCAAGCGGGATTAGTAGCTTTTCCATGCCCCTGTTTTATGGCACTTGATTATGCCGTGGAATGCTGTGTGCCAAGACATGCCACCCTTGCTCCATAGAGCCAGTTAGCCCACCCTGATCTTGGCCATCTCTTCCATCTGCCGTCGAACTTTTGGCTGCTCCAGCATTTTGCGAACATTGATCGTCACGCCGCCGGTGGGCGTGACTTCGGTAATCACACCTTTCTCAAGACCGCGTTCAATACCACGCTGCAGTCTACGTGCGGCTTCGTTGTTGCTTTTGCTGAAAAAGGAAGGCATTGGCGGCAGCTCCTGTGCTGAAACTCGGCTCGTCTGTCAAAGTTTTAAGTGTGCTGACAGCTACAGACTCTACCTATATTAGTTGATTCCATTGCTGGTGGCAATATGTCTACTCTGTCTGTAATGGATGCCGTAACCTCCCCGAGCATATTTGCTCGTGCGTATCACCTGCTTTTTTATGCCAATCACCGCAGCCTTGACCAGGCACCAGAATCTGCTGCACCGCAGGCAGCGTGCCATCGCTGGCCGTGCAGGCTCAAGGCTTCACGCCAACTGGATCTTAACAAAATACGACTTTTGGGTGAGAGAATTGCCCACCTCAGGTGTCATCGTCTACAGGCATGCGTGCATGCCCGGGATGGTCACGCCCGGGGATAGGCCCCAAAACCTGATCCGGCCGGCATTTTTCCCGGTCTTTTTGTGGAGTTTGGCCGTGCAGGGAGGTATTGCTGCAGGGGTTGTTGTTCGCTGGCACGCGGTTTGGCGTCTACGCAGCGTTGCATCCCTGTCACTGACCATCCACGCGGCATGTGCGGAACCTGATTCAGTAACGCCTGATTACGGCCTGGATACGGTGAGCATGAGCGGTACTGAGCTGCACGTCTGAATCCTTTGATTGATTTTCAAACTAGAGGAAAAGACGATGAAAGCACATACCAAACTGTTCCGGGCAGGTTCCAGCGCATGGCTGGCGACTCTGATTCTGACGAGCATTGGCAGCATGGATTTGGCAAGGGCACAGGACGCTTACAGCAAGTCATGCGGGTTACCGCTGACCGGGCTCTGGATCATCGGCGATGCCTGTGATCTGGGCAGCAGCACCAATCTGCAAAACAACGATGCCATCGACATCCAGTGCGACAACCAGACCGGCCGCTGGTCGGTAGACTTTTACCAGGAACCGACTGGTGCCGACCCCAACGATCCGGTCAGCCAGGCCACGCGCATTCCGCTCTGCCCCGGCAATGGCCGCGTGGTGAGCAATGCCGATGGTGAACTGGTACTGAGCTGCAGCTACTGGGAATCGCAGGACAACGTCGCACGGGAACTGCTGATACAGCCGCAGCCGAGCACGCAGAACAACGTCCACAGCATGAGCTGGCTGGCGCGTGACATCGACAACCCGAACGTCGTGTGTGGTATTCACGGCCGTCCTGATGCAGGCACCGGTGTCGGCTCTGGCGGACAAACCTGATTGAATGGAAGCAATAGAACAACATGATCAATACCTATAATAAGAAGAAAGCATCGTCGCGGGACACACACAACACCGGGCTGACAGGGAGGTCGGTCTGGTCGTTGTTTTGCCTGCTGTCTGGCTGGCTGGCAGTTGCCGGCAGTGGCATCATTGCCAGCGCTGTTGCCACTGCTCAGGCCTCGGTACTGGCTGGCGTGGTGGCAAGCTTTGTGCCGAACACAAGCAGCAAAGTCGAAACCCACCACCTTGAGGCCGGTGCCGCCATCGAGCTGAGCCTGCCGCAACCGCTGCCCGAATTTCTCATCGTGCGCAATGTCGGCATCGATGCCGTCATCGAAGTGATCGCCGCCAACGGCCAGCCATTGCGCAGCCATGGCAGCTGGCGCAACCGCGAGGGCCGCTATGTGATAGCACTGGGTGCTGCGGACAACGCGCTGTCGGCACCGGCCAGCCTGCGCATCCGCAGCAGCGAGACGCACGCCACCCCCGGCAGTGTGCGGCTGCAATGGCTGCGTGGCAATGACATCGACACCAGTCTGCGTCCACTGCTGAGCGCCGCAGCCAGCGGTTCTGCATTGATCATGTCCCCCGCAGCGGATGCTGCCAGCGCTGCCGCAGAGGCATTTGCACAGGCCGTTGCCACCGCTGCATCACTGCAGTTGTCGGACTGGCAGGCCGACCTGCGCTACGAACTGGCCGCCACCCGCTTTGCCCAACTCGGCCAACTGGAACAGGCCGGTGACCTGCTGCAGCAGGTGATCAGCGGCTATCGGCAACTGGATGACCAGCGCGGCGTGGCCGCCGCCAGCAACCTGCTTGGCCTGGTGTGGCTTAATCTGGGGCGCATGGATGACGCCATGCAGCAGTTTCGCAGCGCCATCAGCCTGAGGGCAAACACTGGTGAAGATTACTACCTCGCCCAGGCCAGCAACAATCTGGCTCTTGCCCACTGGCGCCAGGACCATTACCGCGAAGCCAGCGAATATTATGAACGCTCGCTGCAGACCCTGATCCAGCGCGAAGATCTCAGTGTGGCCGAATTCATCAGCGGCGATCTGGACTATGCCGAATCGGCCTGGCTGCTGGCACATCAACTCGCCGAGCGCACCAGCAACCGCGCGCGCATGGGTCAGATTGAAAAAAACCTGGGCTGGCTGTACCAGCGCCAGGGCCGGCTGCAGCAGGCACTGGCCTTCCTGCAGCAGGCGCTGGACGGTCATCAGCAGCGGCAGGATGATTACTGGGTTGGTGAAACCTATTTTGCAATCGGCGAAGTGTATGCCGCGATTGGCGAGCACCAACTTGCATTGAATCAATATCAGCAAGGCCTGGAGCTGGGACTCCAACACACCCAACAGAGGATCAACCTGCTTACTCAAATGGCTCTCTCGCATGCAGAGCTCAGTCAATATTCAACCGCAGACACTTTATTCCAGCAGGCACTGGAACTGGTTGACGCCAATGCTGAACCTGCGATGCATGCCGTAATCAGCAGCAAATACGCCATGCTGCAGCTGGAGCTCAACCAGACCACAGCGGCACTGGCAGCACAACATCAGGCCGTTGCAGTGCTGGATCAGATCGGCAACCTGCGCGAAGCCGCCCGCGCCCGCTCACGTTACGGCCGCATGCTGATGGAGACAGGTGACCTCAGCCAGGCCAGACAGCTGCTGGAGCAGGCTCTGAGCGGCCATCGCCAGGTGGCCGATGAACTGTTCGAACTGGAAACCCTGCTCGCCCTCTCCTACACGCGCGATGACTCCACGGCAGCGCTGCAGGATGCGGCACAGGCGGCAACACTGGCGCTTGAGATTGATGCCGGCAGCGACAGCGAGACGCTGCAGTTGAGCTTCATGCAGA
Source organism: Gammaproteobacteria bacterium (assembly GCA_018819105.1). Lineage (GTDB taxonomy): Bacteria > Pseudomonadota > Gammaproteobacteria > Xanthomonadales > Wenzhouxiangellaceae > JAHJQV01. Next base: position 21,994 of record JAHJQV010000039.1, on the reverse strand, counting down.
CGGTACATGCCGTGCAGGGCCGCTACATCGACCTGTTGCTGGCCAACCAGCAAGTGGCTGAGGCCTTTCTGGCCGCTGAACGCATTCGTGCGCGTGACCTGCTGACTCAGTTCCAGTTGCCGCCTGAAACCAATACAGCAGCCGCCATCACGGCATTGCAGGCCAGCCTGTCGGACGACACCGTGCTGCTGAGTTACTTTCTTGGAGCCCGGCAAAGTCACCTGTGGCTGCTGTCCGCCGATGACCTGCAGCATCATCAACTGGCTGCTGCCGATGACATCAACAGCGCCGCCGCCGCGCTGGCAGACATCCTGCGCCAGCCGCGGCAATCGCCCGGCAAAATCGACTGGCTGTGTCGGCGTCTGAGCGAGCTGGTACTGCAACCCGTTGCTGCCCAACTGCGGCAGCGGCAGGTGGTGATTGTCGCTGACGGCAACCTGCAGCTGGTGCCATTCAACCTGCTGCCGCTGGACCCGGCTGATGCCAGCGACCGTGACCTCCTGCTGACCCGCTACACGCCATCGGCGAGCGTGTTTGCAGCACTGTCAACACGGCCGGCGCGGGCGCTGCAAAGCCTGCTGGTGCTGGCCGATCCGATGTCCAACAGCACCAACGATGCCAGCTCCACCACAGACAGTGCAGGCAGCACCGACGGCATGGATCAGCTGCTGGCGATGCGTTCGGCCAGGCAGGCCGGCATCGTGCCCGAGCGCCTGCCCGGTGCGCGGCTGGAAGCACAGCAGATCGCCAGTGTTGCCGCTGGTAACTACCGCGTCAATCTGCGCCTGGGCGCAGATGCCAACCGGCGTTTTATCGGCCATGGCGGTCTGCGCCATCATGACATCGTGCACTTCGCCACCCATGGCGTGATCGACACCGATCTGCCGGCACTGTCCGCGCTGGTGCTGGCCCCGGAACAGGGTCAGCAGCCGTCCTATCTGTACCCGCGTGACATCCGCGAACTGCAGCTGAATGCCGATCTGGTGGTGCTGTCTGGCTGCGACACCGGCATCGGCAAGGCCGTCGCCGGACATGGTCTGATGAGCCTGAGCCGGCCATTTCTGGCTGCCGGTGCGCGTCAGGTGGTGGCCAGTCTGTGGCAGGTTTCAGATCAGGCCACTGCGGTGCTGATGGAGCGCTTCTACCGCAATCTGCTCAACGACGGACAAGCGCCGCAACTGGCGCTGCAGTCGGCGCAGCAGTGGATGCAGCAACAGGAGCGCTGGTCGCACCCTTATTTCTGGGCCGGTTTCATCATTTCAGGTGCCTGAAATCACTCTCACAATCCATCGATCAGCTGCGCTGCGTTTTCTGTTGTCAGCAAATAGCATTGTCCAGCGCCTGCTATACCGATGAGATCACCAGCCTACCCATTTTTGCCGGATGCGCTGGCACTTATCCTGCCTGCGGATCTCAGAAGCTGCCGACAGCCTGTCGCGGCCGCCAGCCCGTATTACACCTTACGCTGATAGTCCCGCAAATAAGCCGGCAACTCCGGGGTATCGATACCCACCTCCAGCAGCAACGGATCAATCACGGGATCAAGTGTCTGCTGGCGCAATGGCAACTCGCCGCACCAGATCGGTGCGCTCACATCCCTGGCCATATCCTTGGTGGCATCGTGCGGTGGACCACTACGCTGCTTGACACTGAACTCGGTGATCGGCAATCCAAGCAACAAGGTGGCGTTGAGCTCTTTGGCATCGGCTGCGCGGGCGTCTGCGGTGCGGCCCGGCACCAGACTCTCCACCAGCCGCTGCAGGATGTCGGCTTTCCTGAACGCATCGGTGACCGGTTCAGCGCGGCCAAACAGCATCACCGAACGGTAGTTCATGGAATGCCCGAACGATGAGCGCGACAGCACCAGTCCATCCAGCAAGGTGACGGTGACACAAACCTCGATGCCGCCAGCCAGACTGTTGAGCAGTCGGCTGACCGCCGCACCATGCAGGTACAGCGTCTGCCCCAGCCTGACATAGGTCATCGGTATCACATACGGCTGGGCAACCGACTGGCTGTGGTCGCAAAAGCCCACGTGTGCCAGCATGGCCTGATCGAGGATTGCTGCGGCACCGGCAAAATCATGATTGACACGATCCGGAAGTTGTCTGGGTGTGGTTCTGGTGTGCATGTGATGGACCCATTCCTAAGATTGCATTACAGCGTCAACGTTTGCAGACCCACGCCGGCATGGCTGCAAACAACAGCAGTGAGATGTAGTAAGCCAGTCCGGCCACCGGGTCGCGCGTGGCAAAATACCCGGCCAGCGTGATTTCACTCACAAACAGCACCACCCAGAACTCTGCCAGCAGCAGCAGCAGCAGCGCCAGCGCACCGACCAGCAAACGCTGCCAGCGGCGATAGGGCATGAGCCGCCGGCGCATCAGCCAGCTAGCGATCAACCAACTGACCAGCACCATCACTGGCAACTCGATCAGTTCGGCAAGGCGTTCTCCCAGCCGGGGCTGCAGCACGAGGATGCGCAGCGGAGCCAGCGCAAAACCGGCGGCGAACACCAGTCCGAAATAGATCAGGCTTGTCGACAGTACTCTGCGCATGCTTGCATTACCCGCATCGGATTACCCTGGTGTGATTATTCTGGTCAGCTCACCCTGGTCAGATTAACCTGGCCATCTGGCAACAGGCTATCATGACCACAGACGCTTTGGTATCGCAGACAACGGGAGCATCCTGCGAAGCCGCCTTGGCCACAGGTAACTGCTGGTTAAGTCATTTCTTATATAATGCATACATGGCAAGCAAAGATGCTGTGTTCACCATCCGGCAACTGTGCAAGACGTATCATGTCGGTGATATCGACATCCATGCCTTGCGCGGGGTTGACCTGGACCTCTATCCGGGCGAGTTCGTCGTCATGCTGGGCGCATCCGGCAGTGGCAAATCCACTCTGCTGAACATTCTCGGCGGCCTGGATACCGCCAGTTCCGGATCTGTGCTCTTCCGCGATCTGGACCTGACCCATGCCAGTGACCAGGCGCTGACCCGTTATCGTCGCCAGCACGTGGGCTTTGTGTTCCAGTTCTACAATCTGATTCCCAGTCTGACCGCCAGCGAGAACGTCGCCATCGTCACCGAGATCGCCAGCCATCCAATGCCGCCGGAGCAGGCACTGGAAATGGTCGGGCTGGCGCAACGGCTGCAGCATTTTCCAGCCCAGCTGTCCGGCGGTGAACAGCAGCGGGTGGCCATTGCCCGGGCGGTGGCGAAGCGCCCGGAGGTGCTGCTGTGCGACGAGCCCACAGGCGCACTGGACTCAAAAACCGGCATTGTGGTTCTGCGCGCACTGCTGCAGGCCAACGAACAGCTTGGCACCACCACGATAATCATCACCCACAACGCGGCGATCGCGGCCATGGCGGATCGGGTCATCCTGCTCTCGGATGGCAGCATCAGCAACATTACCAGCAATCCGGTACGGGCCGCGCCTGAGTCCCTGCACTGGTAGCGTGGCAGCGACAGATGCTCTCAGGTCTGCATAAAAAACTGCTGCGCGAAACCTGGCAGATGCGCACCCAGGTCGCTGCCATTGCGCTGGTCATCGCCGGCGGCATGGCAACCTGGATGATCGCCCTGACCACGATCGATTCACTGCAGCTTTCCAGAGACCGCTTCTATCAGCAATATCGTTTTGCCGAGCTGTTCGCCCCGCTCAAACGAGCCCCGGAGTCTGTGCTGCAGCGCATTCTGGATATCGAGGGTGTGGTGCAGGCCGAGAGCCGCATCGTGACCAGCGCCAGCTTGACCCTGGCCAACTTTGACGAGCCGGTGACAGCGCTCATCCACAGCATTCCCGATGCCGGCGAGCCGATTCTGAACCGGCTGTTCCTGCGCAGCGGCAGCCTGCCAGCCGAGGAACAGCATAACGCGGTGGTCATCGCCGAACCTTTTGCCCAGGCACACCAGCTGCAGATTGGTGACCGTTTCCGGGCACTGATCAAAGGCCGCAGTGCCGAACTGCTGGTCAGCGGCATCGGCCTGTCGCCCGAGTATGTCTATCAGATCCGGCCTGGCGCGCTGTTTCCAGATCATCAGCGCTACGCAATCTTGTGGATGCGCAGACAAAGTCTGGCCGAAGCCAGCGACATGCAGGGCGCGTTCAATCATGTGCTGGCAAGCCTGGCATGGAGCGCGACCCCGGAGCAGGTGATCGAGCAGATCGACAGCATCCTCGCACCCTGGGGTGGCACCGGTGCCTATCCGCGCAAGGACCAGACCTCGCACAACTACCTGCAGCAGGAGATGACCCAGCTGCGCAGCATGGCACGGGTGGTGCCGGTAATATTCATTGCCGTGGCCGCGTTTCTGCTCAATGTGGTCATAGGCCGCATCATCCAGCAGCAGCGCGAACAGATTGCCATCCTCAAGGCTTTCGGCTACCACCATGCCACCATCACCGGTCATTATCTGACCATGGTGCTGCTGATCCTGCTAATTGGCATCGTGCCGGGGGTGATGCTGGGAGCCTGGCTGGGCGAGGGTCTGGCGGTGATCTACCAGGATTTCTTCCGTTTCCCTACGTTGGACTACCGCATCCACCCCAACATTCTCGGCAGCGGTGTGGCCATCATCGTTGCCGCTGCGATGTTTGGCTGTCTGCGTTCACTGGCTGCGGCTTTCGCATTGTCGCCTGCCGAGGGGATGCGGCCGGAGCCACCACCCCGCTATCACCGGACCCTGCTCGAACGTTTGGGCATCAGCCGTCTGCTGGACCAGCCGACACGCATGATCCTGCGGCATCTGGAACGTCGCCCCGGCAAGGCAGTGCTGACCATCCTCGGTGTGGCCATGGGCACCGCCATCCTGGTGGTGGGCCAGTTCCAGGAAGACACCATTGATTACATGCTGGATGTGCAGTTCGCCTATGCTAGCCGCGAGGATCTCACGGTCACTTTCATCGAGCCCACATCACGCCAGGCACTGCATGAAATCGAGGCCATGCCCGGTGTTGTACAGGCCGAGCCGTTTCGGGCCATCGCGGTGGAACTGCAGTCACAGCACCGACGTTACCGCAGCGTGATCCAGGCCTATTCCGAGCATGCGGTGCTGCACCGCATCGTTGACTCCAGCCTGCAGCCATTGCAATTGCCGGAACAGGGACTGATCCTCACCGACTGGCTGGCTGCTGAGCTGCATTTGCAGCCAGGTGACCATGTCACGGTAAAAGTGCTGGAAGCGGCACAGCCGGTGCGCGAAGTGCTGGTCAGCGGACTGGCCAGCGAGTTCGTCGGTGTGTCCGGCTACATGCGCCTGGACAGCCTGAATCGGCTGATGCGCGAGGGTGGTGCAATATCCGGTGCCTTTCTGTTGCTGGATGATCTCGCCAGCCTGCCGGCTGTGCATGCCGCATTGCGCGATTTGCCGCGTGTTGCCGGCAGCAGTTTGCGCACTGCTTCCATCGACAGCTTCAAGGACACCATGGGGGAAAACCTGTTGATCTTTTCGCTCATCAATACCCTGCTGGCCGCAGTGATTGCCTTTGGTGTGGTCTACAACACCGTGCGCATGGCACTGGCCGAACGGGGTCACGAACTGGCCTCACTGCGGGTGCTGGGCTTTACCCGTGCCGAGGCCAGTTATATTCTGCTCGGTGAGCTGGCCATCATTACTCTGATTGCGATTCCGTTGGGATTGTGGATTGGTTACGGTCTGTGCCGCTGGCTGGCGATCAGCATGGCCTCAGAGTTTTATCGCATACCGGCCATAATCCACGCAGACAGCTACGGCTTTGCGGCCGTGGTCATACTGGTTGCCGCCGTGCTATCTGCTTTGACCATTGCACACAGAATCTACCGGCTTGATTTGATCTCGGTGCTGAAAACACCGGATTGACACAGGAGTGATCGGCATGCCAAACCCAACAATCCCTCACCGGAAAACCATACTGCTGGGACTCGCAGCCGGACTCGTCATCGCGGCGCTGATCTGGAGCATGCAACCGCAGCCTGTCCCTGTAGCACTGGCCAGCGCCGAACGTGCCCCATTGGCGGTGACCCTCACCGAGGAGGGTCGCACCAGGGTGCAGAACCGCTATCTGATCTCGGCACCGGTGGCCGCGTTTGCGCCGCGCATTCAATTGCAGGAAGGCGATGCGGTGAGCGCCGGACAGGAGTTGCTGCGGCTGCAACCGATGCCATCGGCCGTTCTGGATGCGCGCAGCCGGGCAGAGTCAGAAGCCAGGGTTGAACGTGCCCGCGCGGCATTGCTTGCGGCCCAGTCCGAGCATGAAGCCGCCGCCGCAAGTCATGAACTGGCACAGCAGGAGTGGCAGCGCTTGCAGCCCCTGTTCGCACAGGGGACGATTTCCCGCAGCATGCTCGATCGTGCCAATGCCGATCTGCGGCGCAGCGCTGCCGAGCTGCGTTCGGCCAGTCATGCGGTGGAAATTGCCAGACAGGATCTGCGCCAGGCCGAAGCGGTGATCGCGCTGGATACGCCCCTGACCCAGGGTGAGCAGACCATCCCGGTGGTCGCGCCGGTGAATGGGCGAGTGCTGCAGGTGCATCATCAAAGTGCCGGCATTGTGCAACTGGCCGATCCGCTGCTGTGCGTGGCCGATCCGGCCTCACTGGAGGTTGTCGTCGAGGTGCTGTCTGACGACGCCGTGCGGCTGCAGCCGGGCATGCCGGTACAGCTGCATCGTTGGGGTGGGGCGGAACCGCTGGCAGGGGTGGTCAGTGTGGTTGAGCCGGGCGGCTTCACCAAGGTTTCCGCGCTGGGTGTGGAAGAGCAGCGGGTGCGCGTGATTGTTGACATCGTCTCGCCGTATGCGCTCTGGCAGGGCCTGGGCGATGCCTATCGGGTTGCCGCCACGTTTGTGCTGTGGCAGCAAGACGATGTTCTGCAGGTGCCCAATGGTGCCGTGTTCCGGCATGCCGACGGCTGGGCTGTGTTTCGTGTCGAGCAACAGCGGGCGCGACTGCGCCCGGTGGAGATCGGCCGTCGCGGCGAGCAGCAGGTGCAGATCACTGCCGGTGTGGAAAGCGGTGACGTGGTGATCAATCACCCTGACCGCGAAATTGCCGACGGCACACTGGTCAAACCGTTCGAACAGCTGGCGCTGGATTGAGCCGCTCCATGCCGCCGAATTATTAACCCGGCATATCTGGATGTATGCCGGGTTAATAGCCCAGCGGCGATCACCGTCACTTGTGTAGAATGATCACACCTCGCTGATGCCGCGTTGCTGGAAGAATATCCACCCAGACAGTGGTTGTTGGCCAACTCAGACATCGGATCAGCGTGAACAGGTTCTGACTTATGCACATCAGTTTCATTGAGGCCATTACCTCAATCGCGCACTGGCTGGCGGTGATCATTTCCGTCATTACTGTCATTGCCGCGTTCAGCATTCATTATCTGATGCTGGGTTGGCTCAACGAACGCGCCAACACAGTGGTCAGAAGACGCCGCCCACGCGTGCTGTTCATCGTGCTGATGACCCTGCTGGCCCATATTCTGGAGATCTGGCTGTTCGGTATCGTGTTTGCTCTGATGCTGGTATTTCCCGCCATGGGCCAACTGGCGGAACTGCCCAATGCAGGGCTGCTGGATGCGGTGTACTTTTCCGCCACCGTGTTCAGCACCTTGGGCTTTGGTGACCTCACTCCGAAAGGCCCACTGGCATTCATGGTCGGCATAGAGTCGCTGTCCGGACTGATGCTGATCACCTGGTCAGCCTCGTTCACCTATCTGGAGATGCGCCGCAACTGGGAGTAACAGAAACAGATTCCGGGCATGAAAAAAGCGGCCTGGCGGCCGCTTTTTTGCAGTGGTCAATTCTCAGGCAATACGGCCTCGTCGCCGTGCCGCTAACCAGCCAAGCGTTGCCACGAGCAGCGCCAGCAGCAGCAGACTCAGACCGGACAATGCCGGCACCGCCGGGGGTGGCGGCAACACGACATCCTCACCGGCAACCACCAGTTCAATGAACCTTGCACTGACACCATCAATCTTGGTTTCCACCAGATTACCGCTGCGGTCGATTTCGTGCACACCGCCGCCATTGGTGGTGAGAATGTTGCCATTGGGCAGCTCATAGGCACCACGATAACCGCCCAGTGTCGCCGGATTGTAGACACCGATGACGTTACCCGCCGCATCAAACTCGATCACCCCTTCCTGGGTACCGGAAAAATTGGCCACCAGAAACCCGCCTGGGGCAGACACAGCGATCTGTTCCGGGAAGGTGTCGACCGGAGCAAAGTCATCAATGTAGGTGCCGTTGAGCTGGTAGGTGTGGATGGCATCGCTGGTGATGCCGGCCACCTGCAACTCGCCAGCAACCGGCAACACATCGAATGGGCTGTCCAGGCCACCGGCAGCGTTGGCCACACGATTGCCGATCGGGTTGCCGGCAGTGTCAAATTCGGCAATGGCGTCGTCGTTGGCACCGCCACCCACACTGACCAGCAGGTTGCCATTGTCCGGATCCAGTGCCATACCGCGAACATTGTCCAGAATGCCCACATCGACACCACCGGCGGGAGCAAACACGCCGATGTAGCTGCCATCGGTGATGTCGTATTGCTGTACCACATCATCGAGCTGATCGGAAACCAGAATGGATGCCCCATCGGCACTGAGGATGGCATGGATCGGCGTGCTGAGATTGTCCGGATCGGCCGGAATGAAATCGGCATCGATCAGATCACCGGTGACCGGATCAAACGCCATCACGCGATCATTGGTGGATTCCGGAATCAGCAGCAGTCCGGTCACCGGCAAGGCGCCCAGTGCCTGTTGACGAGCCTGCAGATCGGGCACCGGCAGCGCCGCTGGAGTGCTGCTGTCATTGCCGCTCAGTTCAGCCTCAATCTGCGCTTCGGTCGCAGCCTGCAGGGTGACTGCAGCCAGCAGCAAACCGACAGCAAGCAGTGAGCGGAAGCCAGCGCCATGTGGCACGATTGAATGGTTGGTCTTGATCATGGTTATACCCCGTAGCAGTGAATGTTTGCAGTGTCTGATTTGTGTTCTATCTTACCATAGAGTGTGGTCGTCGCTGTGCAGCCTACTGGCGCTGTAACTGCTGCCGAACCAGCTCCGCCAGATATGCACAATATCGATCCAAGTGATTGCTACCGCCGGTCGACACTGCCAGCCAGGGGTTCATCAATGTGTGACGCAGCAGAAAAATGCTGTCGGCCTGATCACTGCCAGGCCGTGGCTCAAGGCTGAAACTGGCCGGGTCCAATCCCAACTCCTGCATCAGTCTGGTGGCGACTGCATCGGCCAGGGCACTGCGATGCACCAGTGTCCTGGAACCAAACCAGGCTCGCGTGTGCATGTCCACGCTGGTGCCCACGCGCATCTGCTCGTAGAGCGCCCGGCCAAACCGGTTCATGGCACCCAGACTGCGGTTGCCTTCCGGGTTGATCGCCAGGCATACCAGATTGGTATCCGGTTCAAACGGAATGATCACCCGCGCCATGCCGTGCAGCGCCGAACGGAGCTCTTGCAGATGATCAAAGAAGTACTCTCCGTTGCGCACCGTCTGCGCACACAGACGACCGAAATGGTCGTGATCCAGCGGCAACACCTTGTGCGTCACCCAGGCGGCTGCGGCAGCGGCACCGGGTTTGGAACCTTCCAGAATGTACTGCCCGAGGTTGTGAAAACGCCGCTGGTATTCCACCTCGGTGTGGTCATCCTCGACATCGAAAACATACGCTGCACGCTGGCTGATGAAGTCGGTCATGCCACGATTGCGGGCCAGATACGCGCCACAGCCGAACGGCACAAATCCAAGCTTGTGCGGATCCACGGTGATGGAATCGGCATGCCGCAGCGCGGCAAAAGCCTGATACACCTGTGGCGAGGGAAAATGGCGAAAATCCTGCAGCATCTGCTCACGACTCAGCATTGCGCCATCGGGCTGACGGAACATGCTGGCCAGATAACCGCCCCAGGCGGCATCGATGTGGATGGCAAAATCCAGTCCACGCTCACGCCAGCGTCGGCGCGCAGTGACCAGCTTGTCGATCGGGTCGATGGCACCGAACTCGGTGGTGCCCAGCACGCCGATCACGGCCAGTACCGGGCGCTGCTGGGCTGCAGCATCCGCCAGTGCCTGATCCAGCGCAGCAGCGTCCATGCGCATGTGTTCAGTGACCGCCACACTGACCAGGTTGGCACTGCCAAAGCCCAGCAGTTTCAGCGCCTTGGCCCAGGAGTAATGCGCGCTGTCGGGCACCATCACGCAGGGTGTGTTGAATCCCGGATGCGCCTGCTGAAACCCAGCCATGCCCAGCGCCTCCACGCGTTGCGACTCGATGCGGGCAGCCAGCACGCGGGCGTCATCCTGAGACAGTCGCTGCCGCAGCAGCGTAAGCAATTCCCGGCGCAGGCCAATGACACGATCTATGCCGAGGTTGAACAGCTGCCAGTCGCTGGCAGCAAGCAAATCCAGTGGGCAATGACGCAGTGGGCCTGGCTCCAGCCCCGTTTCGCGCAGCACGGCGGCGGCGGCCAGCGGCCAGTAGCGCACGGCGCGGAAATACCACAGGGATTCATCGTTTGCCAGGGTGCCGCCGGAGGTGACATGACCCCAGGCACAGGGTTGATGACGCTCGTCGGTGTTGTAGCCGAACATGCCTGCGAGCTGCAGCCCCACATCAAGCTCCAGTCGCAGCGTCGCCGGGGCCGCTTCATCGGTGACATGATTGGGGTTGTACAGGGTGGTCACCAGTTGCGCGATCAGCCCCGGCAACAGCAGATCCGAGGCCATGTGGCCGATGTAGCGCGGATTGAAGAATGGTGCCGTGTTCTTGAGCCGGGCACTGAGCCCGTGCAGTTCACGCTTCATGTCGGCAACAAAATTCAGGTACTCATCGCTGTGCTGATCCAGCATCGAGATCAATGGCGGATCTTCCGGATGCACATTGCGCCGCCAGTACATGTGATCGCGCAACAGCTCCACGACGATTTTTTCCAGCAAATCGTCGTTCTCGGCGTAGCTGCCGAGAAACAGCGGGCTCAACCAGCGTCGAAAATCCAGATCGGCATCCTTCTGATTTGCTTGCTGATGGACGTCCTGCATCATGTCAGTTGCCAGCCGATGATCACCAGACCCGTCAACGCTGCCAACAGCATCGGCAAGCCGGCGTGCAGCAGCAGCACTTTGCCGCCGATGATACTCGCCATGCCGGCCTTGACCAGTGTATTGACCGCTGCGGCAACCGTGATGCCGCCGGTGGCCAGTGCCAGCGCGAGGTCCTGCTTGCTCATCTGCGCCAGCGACAGGGTGATGGCATCGACGTCGGCCATGCCCGAGGCCGCTGCCAGCGCCCAGATGCCGGCATCTCCCAGCCGTTCACGCAATGCCTTACCCAGCAGCATGACCAGTGCCAGCAACAGCCCGAACAGCAATGCCACACGCAATTCCAGCGGGTTGCTGAGGTTTTCATGCAGGTCGTGTTTAGGTATGTCCGCCTGCCACAGCACCACAGCGGCGGCAATGAAGATGATCAGCATCATGCTCAGTGCCGGCAGCCACAAGGTCTGCAACAGGGGCATATGTACAATGCCTGCGACCAGCAGCATGCGCGGAAACATGGTACCTGAGCCCAGCAGTATGCCGGCAGACAGCGCCCTGCCCGCCTGCTGTTGCAAGCGCGCGAGGCGGGAAAAGTGCAACGTCAATGCGGTCGACGAGGCCAGCCCGGCGGCCAGCCCGGTGAACATCAAACCGCGTCTGGCACCACCGATGCGCATGGCGAAATAGCCGACAAACGAGATTGCGGCAATCAGCACCACCATCCACCAGAGCTGATACGGATTCAGCGCCTGCCATGGCCCGTAACCACGATCCGGCAACAGCGGCAGCATCACCACAGAGATCAGCAGCAGCTTCAGTCCGGCTTTCAGCTCCGCCGCTTGCAGTTTCGCCAGCCAGCCATGCAGCAGCGTCTTGTAACTGAGCAACAGGGCCATGACCACTGCGCTGGCGGCTGCGATCACCAGTTGGCCGTTGCCGGCCACCACCCCCAGCAGCCAGGTCAGCAGTGCCGCCACCATGCTGGTGATGCCGACATCATCGCGCTGACGCAGGTTCACCGCGTACACAGTGACCAGCACACCGGCAATGCCGATGAACATCAATCCGGTCAGCACCACGCCAAGCTGGCTGGCCAGCAGGCCGCCGACACCGCCAAGCAGTCCGAGCAGACCATAAGTGCGCAGACCGGCAATGCGATGGCCTTCTCCGACATCGCGCTTGTTCCAACCGCGCTCGGCACCGATCAGCAGGCCTATGGCCAATGCCACCGCAAGGTGATAAAGCGCCGACAGGTCTGCAGGCATCAGTAGCCCCGCTTGTGATCCACCCGGCACAGCAGCGGTGCCGAGTGCTGCAGATTGTGATAATTGCTGAGAATGACTTCGGCCGCTTCATGCGGGTCGGTGATGCTGGCGGTGTGCTCGGTCGATTCGATGGCCGGGTGACGGCGGAATGGGTGCTGCGCCGGACAGGGCTCGACCCGCGTGACATCCAGCGTGGCACCGCGCAGCAAACCGTTGTCCAGCGCGAAGATCAGATCGTTTTCGACCACGTGGGCACCACGCCCGACATTGATCAGCCAGGCATCGGGACGGAAATGATTGAACAGATGAATGTTCAGCATGTTCTCGGTGGCTGGCGTCAATGGCAGCAGGCAGATGACAAAATCGCTGTCCGCGCACAGGGCAAACAGCTGTTCACCGCCATGCATTACCGGCACCCCCTCCAGCGCCCCGGCACTACGCCGCCAGCCGGTCACCTGATAACCCAGTGACTGCAGGTGTTGCGCAGCCGCCAGCCCCAGACGCCCCACCCCAAGCAGACCGACCCGGGTCTCGGCAATGCTGCGTCCGGGCAGATTGTGCGCCGCAATGCGCTCGGCCAGATAGGCCGACATGGAATCCTGCAACGCCGATCCGCACACCCTGGTGATGTGGACGTTGTGGCGCAGATCACGATCCTTGAGAATGCCCTCCACACCGGCACCATACGACTGCGCCACGCGCAGGCGATGCAGTTGCCCGAGCAGGCCTTCCGGATGCTGCCAGAGCACGGCGAACTCAATGTCGTCGGCACGCCCGATGTCCGGCCACAGGCGCACGTCCAGACCATTGTCCATGGCCAGCAGCTCGTTCTTCAGTGCCTGCTGGTCCCGGTTCGGCATGGCGATCAGAATGCTCATGTCCATCATGATAAATCATTGCACGAGCGGGGGCTCTGGCAGCAGCGAAATTTGCTGCTGGCGGCCTCGCGGCGCGCCCGGGAAGCATGCCCCCCGCAATTAACCGCTGATGGCTCACGGGACAACTGTTGTACCGCGCACAGCCGCTGCTAAGCCTGGTGAAAACATCGTGCAGGCCAACTCATGGCAACGAGCTATTGTATTAATGCGTTAATACGTTATAATGCTCAACATTATCGTTTCTGCAGGCATCACCGCAGCATGAAAACCAATCCACTGGCACGACAGCAAGAACTGCGAGAGGCCGCCGACTCGCTGGCCCAGGCGCTGCTCAGCATGCCCGACAGCAAGCGTTGTCTGGCGCTGCTGGATGACCTGTGCACACCTGCCGAGCTGGAAGCCATCGTTGACCGCTGGCGGGTGGCGATGCTGCTGGATCAGGGCCTGCCGTACCGCGAAATCCATGACCGCACCGGCGTCAGCGTCACCACCATAGGTCGTGTGGCCCGTTTCATCAGCCACGGTGCCGGCGGCTACCAGCAGGCGCTGGCGACGCTTTCGAGCAGCAACCCAAAACAGGAAACCAACACATGACACGCCTGAAGATCGCCATTCAGAAATCCGGCCGGCTGTCGGATCAGTCGCTGGAGCTGCTGGAAAACTGCGGCATCCAGTTCGCGCGCAGCAAGGACAAGCTGTTCTGGTATGGCCGCAACCTGCCGGTCGATCTGCTGCTGATCCGTGACGACGACATCCCCCGGCTGCTGCTTGATGGGGTCTGTGATCTGGGCATCTGCGGCGAAAACGTGGCCCGCGAATGCCTGCTCGACCGCCAGCGCTCAGAGGCCGAACTGACGCCGGAAGTGGCCTTGGGTTTCGGTTTCTGCCGCCTCTGTCTGGCGCTGCCGGAAACGGTCAGCTTCGATGCCGTCAGCAGCCTTGACGGTCGCCGCATCGCCACCAGCTATCCGGCGCTGACGCAGGAATATCTGCGCAAGCACGCCGTCAGCGCGGAGATTGTCGAGTTGTCCGGTGCGGTGGAGATCGCCCCCAGCATGGGCACCGCCGACGCCATTGTTGATCTGGTCTCCACCGGCACCACACTGCGCGCCAACCAGTTGCGCGAAGTGGCTCTGGTGATGGAATCCCAGGCCGTGCTGTACAGCGGCACACGCAGGCTGGATGACGAAGCCGGCAAGCTGCGTGCACTGCTGATCAAGCGCATCGTCGGCATTCTGCAGGCACGCGACAGCAAGTACGTCATGATGCACGCGCCAAAAGCAGCCGTGGACGCCATCGCCGACATCCTGCCCGGCGCCGAATCCCCCACCGTGCTGTCGCTGGAAGGTCAACCGGACAAAGTGGCGGTACACATGCTGTGCACCGAAACGGTGTTCTGGGAACACCTGGAAGAACTCAAGGCCATGGGTGCCACCGCCATTCTGGTGCTGCCAGTGGAGAAGATGCTGACATGAGCACGGCCATGCTGAACATCGTCGACTGGAACACACTGAATCCGGAGCAACGTCGCGACTGCCTGCAGCGACCCTCGCTGCAGCGTGACCCGCAGGTCGCCGCAGCGGTCAGCGACATCATCGCCAGTGTGCGCGCCGACGGCGACAACGCCATCCGGGAACTGGGCCGACGCTTTGACGGCGTGGTGCCGGAGCCACTGGAAGTTGCTACAAACCTTTGGTCACAGGCCGAACACAGCCTGTCCGCAGAGCTGCTGACGGCAATGCGCAATGCCGCCCGCCGCATCCGGCGTTTCCACGAGCAGGCCAAACCGCAGGGCTTTGTTGTCGATACCGCCGATGGTATTGAATGTCAGCTGCAGTACCGACCGATTGCCAGCGTGGGTCTGTATGTGCCGGCCGGCACCGCACCACTGCCGTCCACCGTGCTGATGCTGGCAATACCTGCACGCATTGCCGGTTGTCGCCGACTGGTGTTGTGCTCACCGCCGGATCGCCACGGCAGACCGGATGCGGCGGTGCTGGCGGCAGCCAAACTGTGTGGCGTGGACCAGGTGTTTGCCATTGGCGGCGCACAGGCCATTGCCGCCATGGCCTACGGCAGCGACAGCGTGCCGCGCTGCGACAAACTGTTCGGACCCGGCAACCGCTATGTCACCGAAGCCAAACAGCAGGTCAGCATTGATGCCGAAGGTGCCGCCATCGACATGCCGGCCGGACCGTCGGAAGTGCTGGTGATCGCCGACCACAGCGCCCGGCCCGAGTGGGTCGCCGCCGATCTGCTGTCGCAGGCCGAGCATGGCCCGGATTCCCAGGTCATGCTGGTGTGCACCAGCACCGAAATTGCCGCTGCAGTGCAGGCGGCACTGGTCGACCAACTGGCCCGCCTGGCCCGCGAAGTTACCGCCAGACAGGCTCTGCAGGACAGCCGCGCCATCGTCGTTAGGGATCTGGCGCAGGCGCTGGCAGTGAGCAATCTGTATGCTCCCGAACACCTGATCATCAGCACCGACAACGCCGCCGAACTGGTGACTGATGTGCACTGCGCCGGCTCGGTATTCGTCGGTCACTACACGCCGGAATCACTGGGCGATTACTGCAGCGGCACCAATCATGTGCTGCCCACCGCCGGATGGGCGCGCAGCCACGGTAGCCTGTCCACCGCCGATTTCATGCTGCGCATGACGGTGCAGCAGGCCTCCCCGGCAGGTCTGGCCAACATCGGCCCGGATGCCGCCATCATGGCCGATCACGAACAGCTGCAGGCACACGCCGAGGCGGTACGGTCGCGCCTGCGGAGCCTGGCATGAGCAGCAGCGCACTCCGCAACAGTGATGCCACCGCATTGCTGCAGCGCGTCGCCCGGCCGGAGATTCTGGCCATGTCCGGCTATGTGTCCGCACGCATGGAGGCCGGCGCAGCCGAGGTCATCCTCAATGCCAACGAAAATCCCTACGCGCCGCAGCTCGACGGCGTCGGCGACTGGCAGATCAATCGCTACCCGCCACCCCAACCAGAGCAGGTGCTGGCGCAGCTGGCCGAACTGTATGGCGTGACCAGCGCACAGCTGCTGGTCACACGCGGCAGCGATGAAGGCATCGACCTGCTGACCCGTGCATGCTGTCGTGCTGGCGTGGACAAGGTGGTGTACTGCCCGCCGGCGTTTGGCATGTATGCCGTCAGTGCGGGTATCCAGGGTGCGCTGATCGATGCCATCGCCCTGACCGACGACTGGCAGCCCGATGTGGATGCCATCGTGGCGGCACAGCCGAAGCTGGTGTTTCTCTGCCACCCCAACAACCCCACCGGCAACCTGATGCAGCCCCATCGCCTGCTGGCGCTGTGCCAGCGGCTGTCGGAGCAGACATTGGTGATCGTCGATGAGGCCTACATCGAGTTTGCCGGGGTGCCCAGCATGGCCACCGAACTGCGGCAACATGCCAATCTGGTGATTCTGCGCACACTGTCCAAAGCCTGGGGCATGGCCGGTCTGCGCTGTGGTGCGGTGCTGGCCGATGCCGCCATCATCCAGCTGCTGCGCAAGATCATGGCCCCGTATCCGCTGTCCATTGCCAGTCAGGCGCTGGTGGCGGCGGCACTGGCCGATGCCCAGCAAGTCATCGCCCGCGCCCACATCACCACGCTGGTCCAGGCCCGCGAGCAACTGTTTGCCGACTTGACGGCGCTGCAACGCAGACAACCCGAGCTGCTGCAGACCGTCTGGCCCAGTGCTGGCAACTTTTTGCTGGTGCAAGTCGCCGATGCCGATAAGCTGGTGCGAACAGCCGCCGACGCGGGCATTCTGCTGCGCAACCAGAGCCGCCAGCCGGGACTGCACAATTGTGTGCGCATCAGCATCGGCACAGCCGCTGAAAACCGGCGCCTGCTGGCATTCATGGAGACTTTCTGTCAATGAGCGGCAAAATCAAATACGCCTTCATCGATCGCGATGGCACCCTCATCGAGGAACCGGCCGACGAGCAGATCGACAGTCTGGAAAAGTTCGCCCTGATCGCTGGCGTGATTCCGGCCCTGCTGCGGCTGCAGCAGGCAGGTTACCGGCTGATCATGGTGAGCAACCAGGATGGCCTGGGCACCGACAGCTTTCCGCAGGCCGATTTCGAATCACCGCAGCAATTGCTGCGGCAGATTCTTGACTCGCAGGGCATTCACTTTGCCGCCGAGCATTTCGATCCGCACTTCGAGCATGACCACGCGCCCACGCGCAAGCCGGGCATCGGCATGCTGCTGGATTACCTGCGCTCCGGCGACATGGATTTTCAACACAGTGTGGTAATCGGCGATCGCCAGACTGATCTGCAGCTGGCGGAAAACCTGGGCATCAGGGGATATCTGCTGGACGCCGAGCATGACTGGCAATCCATCGTCGACGCCATGCTGAGCACGCCACGCTGTGGCTCAGTCGAGCGCAACACCAGCGAGACCTCAATCAAAGTCGAGGTCAATCTGGATCAGATGCAGGCACCAGAGATCAGCACCGGCATCGGCTTTTTTGATCACATGCTGGAACAGCTGGCGATCCACGGCCATTTCGGCTGTCGCATCCAGGCGCGCGGCGATCTGCACATCGACGAGCATCACACCGTCGAGGATGTCGCGCTGGCACTGGGACAGGCGCTGGACCAGGCGCTGGGTGATCGTCGTGGCATCGGCCGCTACGGGTTTGTCGTTCCGATGGACGAAGCGCTGGCGCAGACCAGCGTCCATCTGGCCGCCGTGGATCTGTCCGGCCGCCCCTGGTTTGTGCTGCAGGGCGCTTTGCCGGACACCCGTATCGGCGCCCTCAGCACCGCGATGGTGAAGCATTTCTTTCACTCGCTGGGACAGACGCTGCGCGCGGCCATTCACATCAATGTGCGTGGCGACAATGCCCATCACATGGTCGAGGGCATGTTCAAATCCTGCGGTCGCGCCCTGCGGCCGGCGCTGGCACAGCAGAGCGGTGAGCAGCAGATTCCCAGCAGCAAGGGCATGTTGTGAGCAAGGTCAGCGACGCCATTGCACCGCCGCGTCTGGTGATCATCGACAGCGGAGGCTACAACATCGGTTCGGTCATGGCCGCCATGGAGCGGCTGCAGGTAGACGCCACATTGAGCGACGACCCGGCACTGATCCAGTCCGCCAGCCACGTCATTCTGCCTGGCGTCGGACATGCCGCTGCGGCCATGCGCAAGCTGCGTGAGCACGGCCTGGACAGACTGATCCCGCAGCTGACCCAGCCGGTGCTGGGTATCTGTCTGGGCATGCAGCTGCTGTATGAACATTCCGACGAAGGCAATGTGGACTGCCTGGGAGTGCTGCCCGGCACCGTCACCCGACTGCCATCAGGCGATGGTCTGCGCGTCCCGCACATGGGCTGGAACCAGCTGCAGTGGCATGCCAACGCTGCCTTGCAGCAGGCCCTGCCGGATCCGGCCTGGATGTATTTTGTGCACAGCTATGCCGCACCGGTCAATGCCTGCACGGTGGCCAGCGCCACCCATGGCAGCGCCTTCACTGCAGTGGCGCAACATGGAAATTTTCTTGCCGCACAGTTTCACCCCGAACGTTCGGCACAGGCAGGCGCGGCCCTGCTCAGGACATTTCTTGCCTTATGATCATCTATCCCGCCATTGATCTGATAGACGGTGCCTGTGTGCGCCTGCAACAGGGCGATTTCCAGCGCCAGTCCGACTACTCCATCACCGCCGGGCAGCTGGCGCAGCAGTATGCCAGCGCCGGTGCCGACTGGCTGCACGTGGTGGATCTGGATGCCGCCCGCGGCCGCGACGCACAACTGGAGCTGATCAGCCGGCTGGCTGGCAGTGCCGGTGTAAAGGTGCAAAGCGGCGGCGGTGTCAGAACCGGCGACGACATCGAGCAGCGTCTGGCCGCCGGCATTGCACGCGTCATCGTCGGCAGTGTCTGCGTGCGCCAGCCACAGCGGTTCATCGACTGGCTGCAGCGCTTCGGTGCACAACAGCTGGTGGCGGCGCTGGATGTGCGCCAGCAGACCCGCGCCGGCAACGAGGTCTGGGTGCCTGCCGTGGCCGGTTGGGAGCAGGACAGCGACAGCGATCTGATGTGCCTGCTGGAACAGCTGGCCGCCGGTGGCCTGCAGCATCTGCTGTGCACCGACATCGGTCGCGATGGCATGCTTGCAGGCCCCAATCTCGCACTGTATGCGCAGATCCGCGAGCGCTTTCCGCAGCTGCAGCTGCAGGCATCCGGTGGCGTGCACGCGCTCACCGATCTGGCTGAGTTGCAGCGTCTGCAGGTGGCTGGCGTGATCATCGGCAAGGCACTGCTGGAAGGGCGTTTTACCCTGCAACAGGCACTGGCGCAGGTGTCATCGTGAGCGTGGCCCGGCGCATCATCCCCTGTCTGGACGTGCGCGACGGCCAGGTGGTCAAGGGCGTGCGCTTTCGCGATCACGAGGTGGTGGGCGACATCGTCGAGCTGGCGGCGCGCTATCGCGACGAGGGTGCCGACGAACTGGTGTTCTATGACATCACCGCCAGTCCGCAACAGCGCAGTGTCGATGTGGCCTGGGTGCAACGTGTCAGCGCCGTGATCGACATCCCGTTCTCGGTCGCCGGTGGCATTCGCACCGTGCAGGCTGCCGATGCCACCCTGCGTGCCGGTGCCGACAAGATCTCGATCAACTCGCCGGCGCTGCAGACACCGGCGTTGATCAACCAGCTGGCCGATGCCTTCGGCAGCCAGTGCGTGGTGGTCGGCATCGACAGCATTCTGGTCAACGACCAGTGGCAGGTACGCCACCACACCGGCGACCCCGACAACATGGTCGACAGTCAACGCCTGACGCTGGACTGGCTGCAGGAAGTGCAGCAGCGCGGTGCCGGTGAAATCGTGCTCAACTGCATGGACGCAGACGGTGTGCGCTCAGGTTATGACATTGACCAACTCAGCGCCGCCCGCGCCTTGTGCCAGGTGCCGCTGATCGCCTCTGGCGGCGCCGGCAGCATGGCTCATTTTGACCAGGTCTTCACCCGAGCTGACGTCGACGGCGCGCTGGCCGCCAGCGTGTTTCACAAGGGTGTGCTGGCCATACCTGAGCTGAAGCAATGGCTGGCTGGACAGGGTCACAGCGTGCGCGGTACAACATGCTGATCAGCACCGCCCCCACCCCAACCCTCCCCCGCTCGCGTGGGCGGGAACTCCAGCGTCAGGACACGATGCAGGTCAGGAGCAATTCGAATCCAGTCTGCGCCAGGATGATTGGCTGGACAGGGTCACAAGGTGCGTCGCACAACATGCGATCAGCACCGCCCCCACCCCAACCCTCCCCCGCTCACGGGGGAGGGAGCTCCAGCATCAGGTCACGATGCCGGGTTGGAGCAAATCGAATCCGATCTGTGCCAGGATGATTAACTGGACAGCATCATGCCACATGAAATGGCATGAACAGCGTTTACACTCCCTCCCCCGCGAGCGGGGGAGGGCCGGGGTGGGGGTGCATCAGCCTGCGCACACTTTTCCGTCGCATCAACGCAAAACAACCACGAAACCATTGATATGACTGTCACAGACAACACCGACATTGCAGCGCTGGACTGGAGCAAAAGCAGCGACGGCCTGCTGCCGGCAATCATCCAGCATGCCCACAGCGGCCAGGTGCTGATGCTGGGCTACATGAACCCGGCCGCCCTGCAGCAGACCCTGGCCTCAGGCCTGGTCACCTTTTTCAGCCGCAGCAAACAGCGGCTGTGGCAAAAAGGTGAAAGCTCCGGACATGTACTGCGGCTGCAGTCCCTAAGCGTTGACTGCGACCGCGACACCCTGCTGCTGCAGGCGCTGCCCGCAGGTCCGGTGTGTCATCTGCAGACACCAACCTGCTTTGGCGATCAGCCCTGGCCGGGTCATGGCTTTATGGGCGAGCTGCAGGCGCTGATCGAGACCCGTCGAGAAGCCGATCCCGAGCACAGCTACACCGCCAGGCTGCTGCAGTCGAACATGGATCGGGTGGCACAGAAAGTCGGAGAGGAAGGCGTGGAAGTGGCGCTGGCGGCGATGCTCACCGACGGCGACAAGCTGAGCGACGAAGCCGCCGACCTGCTCTACCACCTGCTGGTGCTGCTCACCCGCAGTGGGCTGAACCTGAACGGCGTGGTGCAAAGACTGCAACAGCGCCATCGCTGACCACATCTCTGCCAATGCAAAAAAGCCCGGAAACCCGGGCTTTCCTGCGAACAGTGATAAGGCTTACTGTACCGCCACAGTGTAGGCGGCGGCAACCCAGCCGCTGCGACCCTGCGCATCACGCACCTGAATCCAGTCACCGGCACGCGCCAGCACATCGACGATGCTGCCAGACGGCAGGGAGAACTGGGCCGGATTGTCGGATCCGGGCCCGCTGCGCACATTCAGTGAACTGGCGGTGATGACAACGCGTTCACCGGTACTTGTTGATTCAGCTGTTTCTTGCACGACCGGTTCATTTGCTATTCCGCCATATCTCATGTACTCAGGCGGCGTAACTGAAATGACGTAGTTCACAGCCTCATTGATGACCTGCCTTAACGCTTTTTCACGTGGCGTGTTTTTCCAAGATTGCAGGCCGCCACCCAAAGCACCACCACCGAAATACCCTCCAAGCGCACCTCCGATGTTGAAGTCCTTGGCTTCGCCTTCAACGCTTGTCGCTGCCAAAATGCGGCTACTAGTGTAGTGTCCTAAACTGCAGCATGAAATGCTGCGTTTTGACGAGCACGATTTACTTTCTCTAAGATGGTTTCAACTGATTTCGTCCAAGTAAATGGTTTGGGATTATCATTGTGTCGCTTAATGTATTCATAAATT
>JAHJQV010000038.1 GCA_018819105.1 Gammaproteobacteria bacterium | reverse complement strand
CCCGCAGGGCGAGCCGGAAAGCACTCATCCGCTGTGTTATGGCTCTTGGCCATGGAATGGCCATGACCTGCGAGCCATGCCTTGCGGCTAAGCGCTTTCCGGCTCGCTGAACGTTACAGTATTTCCGGCGGGGTACACTAGTGTAGCCCGCATTATTCATGCATCCGACTACTGCGATGCCTCCAGTACCCGCATCTGCGCCATTTCGCTCGGTCATTAATCCTGAACGTACGGTCAAGTACTCGCGCGGTTCCTTCAGTTGCGAAACACCACAGCTACAGGCATTGGCAGCATCTCGCGACGTCGACACATGAATAATGCGAGCTAGCGCCATGGCATGCTCATGCGCGCAAGCATGCCGGCATGGCATGCAGAACGCCAGCAGCTCACCAGGACAGTCATGGCGCGGGCACAAGCACTGAACTTCTCTCCCGCCGGCAACTTGTCGCGGCCGGTTGCCGTTGATCTGACGGCCTGATCCTCCACTGGCCGGCCACGCGGTCTGCCGACAGCCTGCCATGGCCGATGCACTGGCCACCCATTGTTCCAAGTTATTTCAACAGTTTGCGTCAATGCGGCTTGACGCTGGCTGGAAATGGGTCTATCTTTGCGTGTAGAAATGTGGGAAATCGTGGGTTTTTGTGTGTAATTGTGTTGAATAGTGGTTGCAGCGCGTAGAAATGTTCTTTCACAAGATCAGACCGGTCAGTATCGACAGCAAAGGCAGGTTGGCCATTCCGACCTGTTTTCGCGATGACATGGCCAGCGCCGGTGATCGGCAACTGGTGCTGACGATGAGTCTGCACAGCAATGGCTGCCTGTGGCTGTATCCGCGTCAGCGCTGGGAGGAAGACTGCCAGCGCGTACTGCAGGATCGTGACCAGGACGGCAACCCGATTCGCCCGACCCGCGCCCGCCAGCGCGCCAAGATGCGTCTTTTGAGCATGGCTGAGCCGCTGGAGCCGGATGCCAGTTGGCGCATTCTGCTGCCCAGCGAGCATCGCGATGCCGCCGGGCTGGATCGTGAAGCGCGCTTCACCGGTTCGGGAACACGATTTGAAATCTGGAGTCTGGAAGCGCTGGCGAAAATGCGCGGCGACGATCTGGATGCACTCGACGATGTGTTTGAGGATGAGGAGTTCGCAATACTTTAGAGCATTGACAGCGTTACGGATACAACAGGCATGAGCACGGAAACAACAATACACAAGCCGGTCATGCCTGATGAAATGATGAGCGGGTTGAGCGTCAGGCGGGAAGGAAACTACGTGGACGCGACCCTGGGCCGAGGCGGACACAGCAGCTTGCTGCTGGAGATGCTCGCAGACGAGGGCAGACTGATCATGTTTGATCGTGATCCACAGGCGATTGCAGCGGCGAATCAGCGTTTTGGTGCTGATCCGCGTTGCTGCGTCCGGCAGTCGCGTCTGAGTGAGCTCAAGACCAGTCTCGCCGCGCTGGGCATCGAACAGGTGGCCGGCATCATGATGGATCTGGGTGTGTCCTCGCCGCAGCTGGACCAGCCCGAGCGCGGGTTCAGTTTCATGCACGATGGTCCGCTGGACATGCGCATGGATCCGGGCAGCGGTCAGAGCGCAGCCGAGTGGCTGCAGCAGGCCACGGTCGACGAGATTCGCAAAGCGCTGTTTGATTATGGCGAGGAGCGCCGCGCTGGCGCCATCGCCCGGGCCATTGTCACCCGCCGTGCGCAGCGGCCACTGCAGACCACCGCTGAACTGGCCGAGCTGGTCAGCGACTGCCTCGGGCCGGCCGCCCGCAAGCAAAAGAAACATCCTGCCACGCGTACGTTTCAGGCCATCCGCATCGTCATCAACGATGAACTGCAGGAGCTGCGCAGCGGGCTGACACAGGCACTGCAGGTGCTGGAGCCGGGCGGTCGCCTGGCCGTGCTGGCGTTTCATTCGCTGGAGGACCGCATCGTCAAGCGCAGCTTCAACGCGCTGGCCAGACCCGCTGTCGGCAATCGCCGGCTGCCGCAGCCTGCTGCACACAATCCCGACTATCGCCTGATCGGCAAGTGGCTGCCCACGGCTGCGGAGATTGCCAGCAATCCGCGCAGTCGCAGCGCCGTGCTGCGGGTGATCGAATATTGCGCTGACCGTCCCACCACCGCTGGGGCGCAGCCATGACGCGGCTGCAGATCGCCGTGTTTCTGGTGCTGGTGCTGGCGCTGGCGGCCAGCATGCTGGGGGTGGTCAGTTATCGTCAGCAAAGCCGCGAGATGTTCGTCGAACTGCAACGCGTGCGTGCGCAGCTGGATGAGCAGGAAATGCAGCGCTCGCGGCTGCAGCTGGAGCAGTCGACGCTGGCCAACATCGCCCGGGTCAAACGCCTGGCCAGTGAGCGTCTGGCCATGCACACGCCGGATCAGGTGTTGCTGATGGCCCTGCCGACGCAGCCTGATCAGCGCTCGGGAGACGATTCATGAGCGCGGCCGCGCAGCCATCCGCACGTCGCCTGCTGGTGTTCGCACTGTGTTTTCTGCTGTGCATGGTGGCGCTGCTGGCGAAGGCGATCAACCTGCAGGTGACGCAGAAGGATTTTCTCCAGGATCAGGGCGAGGCCAGGTATTTGCGTGAGGCACCGATACCCACCACGCGCGGCGAGATCCTCGATCGCAACGGCGAGGTGCTGGCAGTGAGTACGCCGGTGGAGTCGGTCTGGGTGGTGCCGCGGGAACTGCTCAAGCATCCCGGCTACATCAAGCCGCTGGCCGACATTCTGGAGGGGGATGAGGAAAAACTGCAGCTGACGCTGGCTGAGCGGCGCGATCGCGAGTTCTACTGGCTGCGGCGCAGGCTGTTGCCCGGCATGGCCGAGCAGGTGCGTCAGCTGGACGCCCCCGGCGTCAACTTCCGCCGTGAGTACCGCCGTTTTTATCCCGACGGTGCGGTCACTGCCCACATCATCGGTCACACCGGCACCGGCGACGTCGGCCTCACCGGCCTGGAGTACATGTACGACGACAAGCTGACCGGCAAGCCTGGCCGTAAACTGGTCATCAAGGATCGCCTCGGCCGCAGTGTGGAGGAAGTCAAGCTGCTGCAACCGGCCGAGCCCGGCGAAACCCTGCAGTTGACCATCGATCGCCGCCTGCAGTACATGGCTTATGAGGAACTGCAGCGGGCCATGCTGGAGCATGCTGCGGAATCGGCCTCGCTGGTGCTCATGGACGTGCACAGCGGCGAAGTGCTGGCGATGGTCAACCATCCCAGCTACAACCCCAACAACCTGGAAGAGAGCCGGGTGCTGCAGCGCTACAACCGCGCCATCACGCATGTGTCCGAGCCGGGTTCGGTGATCAAGCCGTTCATCATGCTGGCAGCGCTGCAGGCCGGTGCGGTGAAGCCGCAGACCGTGCTCGACATTCCTGCCGGCGGCTACAATGTGTCCGGACACCGCATCACCGACACCCATTACTATGGCCCGCTGACGGCAACCCGGGTACTGACCAAGTCCAGCAACATCGCCATGGCGCGCTTGGCGCAGCAACTGGACAGCGGCCACCTGCACGAGGTGCTGACGCGGTTCGGATTCGGCAGCCTGACCGGCGTGGTGTTTCCCGGTGAATCGGCCGGTGTGTTGCGCCAGCCGGAGCGCTGGCGGGCACTGGAACAGGCCACGCTGGGCTATGGTTATGGTCTGTCTGTGACCACGCTGCAACTGGCCCAGGCCTACAGTGTGCTGGCCAATGGCGGACTGCTGTATCGGCCCAGTCTGGTCATGTCGACACCGGAGCCGCCGGCATCGGTGGTGGATCCGGCGCTGACCCGCAGCATCACCGCGATGCTGGAAACCGTGGTGACCGAAGATGGCACCGGCACCCTGGCGGCAGTGCCGATGTACCGGGTGGCCGGCAAGACCGGTACCGCGCACATTGCCAGTGTCAATGGTTATTCCAACGACTACATCAGTTCATTCATCGGTTATGCCCCGGCCAGCCAGCCACGCCTGGTCTGCGCGGTGGTCATTCACAAGCCGCGCAACACCGATTACTACGGCGGTCTGGTGGCAGCACCGGTGTTCAGCCGGTTCATGACCGATGCCCTGCGCCTGCTCAACATCCCGCCCGACCGCTTGCCGGAAAACTGGCAGGCCGGCATGGCTGCGGCCACGCCAGCTGCCATTTCCGGTGCACCAGTTTCCGGAGGACAGCCATCAGCTTCCGGGGGGCAGCCATGATCGATCGCAGCCTCGGCACACTGCCGTCGTTGCCGCGACTGACGGTGGCGCAATGGTGTGCCGGTCTGGGTTTTGATCTGCCGCTGCACGTGCAGGATCGCCCGGTCACCGGCATTGCCCTGGATTCACGTGAAGTCACCGCCGGCGACTGTTTTCTGGTCTATCCGCTGCACGACGGTCGCGGCCAGCAGCATGGCGGCCAGTACATCAGCGCTGCCCTGGCCAATGGTGCCGGGTTGGTGCTGGTGGACTCAGACATCGCTGCCGATGAGCTGCAGATTCCGGCCCAGCGTGCCGGTGTGGTGCTACCGGTGACCGGATTGCGGCATGCCATCGGTGAGCTGTGTGCCAGGTTTTTCGGACACCCCAGCCGACGCTTGCCAGTGATCGCCATCACCGGCACCAATGGCAAGACCTCCTGTGCCCACTTTCTCGCGCAGGCACCGGCACTGGTTTCCGCGCCGACACCGTCTGGCCAGCAGCGGGGCGGCATGATCGGCACTTTGGGCTGGGGGCTGCTGGACGCGCTGCATGACAGCCGTCACACCACCCCGGATGCGCTGCAGCTGCAGTGGCGGCTGGCAAAACTGTGTCAGCTTGAGCCGCAGCTGGTGGCCATGGAAGCGTCCTCGCACGCGCTGGCGCAGCGACGCACCAGCGCGTGCCGGTTCAGTGTGGCTGCCATCACCAATCTGAGCCAGGATCATCTGGATTACCACCTCAACATGCAGGCCTATGCGGCAGCCAAGCTGAAACTGTTCACCGAGCATGAGGTGGAGCACATGCTGGTCAGCGTGGACGATCCCTACTGCCGCAACATGCATCAGCAGCTGCTGCAACTCGGCCATGGTGAGCGTGTACTGACCACCTCGACTGTGCCGCAGCACCGAGCCGACATCTGCGTGCAGGCAGTGGCGTCCGGAAACCTCGCTGCCAATCGTCAGCAAACCCGGCACGGCATGCGCATTCAGGTGCAATCACCATGGGGAAGCGGTGAGATCCAGACCGGCCTGCTGGGACATTTCAATTTGCATAATCTGGCCACTGTGATCGGTGCGCTGGGGCAGTTGGGCTGGTCCTGGACAGACATCACTGACGTGCTGCAGGGGCTGCAACCGGTGCCCGGGCGCATGCAGCTGCTACCGGGTCTGCAGCAGCCACTTATCATCGTTGATTATGCCCACACGCCGGATGCCCTGGAGACCGTGCTTGGCAGTGCCCGCGAGTTCTGTCGCGGCCGACTCTTTTGCGTGTTCGGCTGCGGTGGAGATCGTGATCGTGGCAAACGGGCGCGCATGGGCGAAATCGCCGGCCGGCTGGCCGACAGCATCGTCATCACCAGCGACAATCCACGCCACGAGGCACCGGAACAGATCATCAGCGAGATACGCAGCGGTGTGGCCTCGCAGGTGATGGTGCAGTGTCAGCCGGATCGCAGACTGGCGATCACGATGGCGCTGCAGCAGGCCAGCTGCGAGGATGTGGTCATCATCGCCGGCAAGGGCCATGAGCGCCATCAGCAGATCGGCCATCAGCGGCTGGTGTTTGATGATGCCGCCATTGCCGCTGAGATTGCTGCCAGTCTTCTGTCCGAACATGAGCATCAGCGGGATGCGCAGCACACACCGTCCGGGGTGCCGGCATGATGCAGTTAAGTCTTGCCGACATCCAGCGTCGTGTGGGCGGAGATCTGCACCGGATTACCGCCAGTGCCGCAGCGGAACAGGCGGTGCACGGCGTCAGCATGGACAGCCGCGCGTTGCAGCCGGGCAATCTGTTTGTGGCATTGCCGGGGGCCAGGGTGCACGGGCATGAGTTCGTTGCCGCAGCCCATCAGGCTGGTGCTGCCGCAGCGCTGGTGAGCGCCGCGCAGGACACGCCGCTGCCGCAGCTGGTGGTCGCTGATGTGGCCCTGGCGCTGACTGAACTGGCCCGCAGCTGGCGCGACCAGATGCGCGTCACCATCATCGGGGTCACCGGCAGCAATGGCAAAACCACGGTAAAGGAAATGCTTGCCGCCAGCTTGCGCCAGGCGTTGCCGGCCAGCGACTGGATGTGCACCGCAGGCAATTACAACAATGAACTCGGCGTGCCGCTGACCCTGCTGCGTCTGCAGCCGCAACACCGTTTTGCCGTCATCGAGATGGGCTGTGGACAGCCTGGCGACATTGCTCTGCTGGCGCGTCTGGTGCGACCGCGCATCGGCATCGTGACCAGCATCGGCCCGGCCCATCTGGAGCGGCTGGGCACCCTGCTGGGCGTGGCGCTGACGAAAAGTGAGCTGTTTGCCGAGCTGCCACCGGATGGTCTGGCCCTGTATCCGGCCGACGCCGAACACGCTGATGTGCTGCGTCAGTCGGCGCGCTGTGCGCTGCAGTCGGCCGCGCCTGATCCACTGCCGGCCGACTGGGTATGGCAGCTGGACGGTGAGAACTGGACGCTACGCGGAGACGGCGTGGAGTTGCACACAAGCCTGGCATTGCCGGGTGCACACAACGCTGCGAATGCGGCGCTGGCGGCGGCGGCGGCGCTGGCTGTGGGCATCGCGCCGGAGTCCGTGGCAGCCGCACTGGCCGGCATGCAAACGGTGCCGGGTCGCGGCCAGGCAATGGCCGGTATCGCCGGCAGTGTCATCATCGATGACAGCTACAATGCCAACCCGGCATCGCTCGACGCCGCCGTCGCCGCGCTGGCGGTGCGTTATCCCGCGCAGGAGCGCTGGCTGGTGCTGGGCGACATGGCGGAACTGGGATCGACTGCTGCGGCACTGCATGCCAGCGCCGGGCAGGCTGCCCGAGCCGCCGGCATCACGCAGCTGTTTGCCTGCGGTCCGCTGGCGGCACATGCGGCGGCAGCGTTTGGCACAGGCGGTCACAGCTTTGCCGACAAGACGGCGCTGCAAGAGGCGTTGCCGGCACAACTGCACGCCGGTGTGGCGGTGCTGGTCAAAGGCTCGCGGTCGGCCGGCATGGAGCAGCTGGTGGCTGCGCTGCGCGCACGCGACGACAGCGAACAAACCAGTGCAGCGGCGTTGCTGCAGGAGTCCTGCTGATGTTGTTGTGGCTGGCCAATACGCTGACTGCGATCAATCCGGACTTCAGCCTGTTCGGTTACCTGACTTTTCGCTCCATTCTGGCTGCACTCACCGCGCTGGCGGTGGCGCTGGTCTGCGGACCATGGATGATTCGCCATCTCGGCCTGCGCCAGATCGGCCAGCCGATCCGTGATGATGGCCCGCAAACCCACCTGAGCAAGGCCGGCACCCCCACCATGGGCGGAGTGCTGATCATTTTTTCGCTGCTGCTGGCGGTGCTGCTGTGGGGCGATCTGGGGAACCGTCATGTCTGGCTGGTGATGCTGGTGACCGCCGGTTTTGGTGCCATCGGCTGGATCGATGACTATCGCAAGCTGATGCAGAAAAACAGCCGCGGCCTGCCGGCGCGCTGGAAATACCTGTTGCAGTCGCTGCTGGGTCTGGGCGTGGCGGTGTATCTCTACACCAGCGCGCCGGATCAGACCCAGACCGAGTTGCTGCTGCCGGTGTTCAAGGGCTGGCTGATTCCGCTGGGCATGCTGTTCATTGGCTGGGCCTATCTGCTGGTGGTCGGTTTCAGCAACGCGGTCAACCTGACCGATGGCCTGGACGGGCTGGCGATCATGCCGTCGGTGCTGATCGCATCCGCGCTGGGTGTGTTTGCCTACGCCGCCGGCAACAGCGTGTTCGCCGACTACCTGGGCATTCCGTATGTGGCGGGTGCCGGTGAGTTGTCCATTTTCTGCGCCGCCCTGGCTGGTGCCGGGCTGGGTTTTCTCTGGTTCAATACCTATCCGGCCATGGTGTTCATGGGCGACATCGGCGCCCTGGCGATCGGCGCGGCACTGGCGACGATCGCCCTGATCGTGCGCCAGGAACTGGCATTCATTCTCATGTCTGGTCTGTTTGTGGTGGAAACGCTGTCGGTGATCGTGCAGGTCGGCTCCTTCAAACTCACCGGCAAGCGCGTGTTCCGCATGGCGCCGATCCATCACCATTTTGAGCTCAAGGGCTGGCCGGAACCGCGCGTAATCGTGCGCTTCTGGATCATTTCGGTGATTCTGGTCCTGCTCAGTCTGGCCACGCTGAAGGTGCGCTGATGGCTGCTGCTCGCAAACAGGCCTACCGTCGAGAGGATCGCGTGCGCCAGCTGCGCCCCGATCCCGGCCTGATCATGCCCACCGTGCTGCTGCTGATGATCGGTGTGGTCATGGTCGGCTCGGCATCCATGGCGGTGGCCGAAGGCAATGGTGTGGAGCCTTACTATTATCTGCTGCGCCACCTCGTCTTTCTCGGCCTGGCGGTGCCGCTGGCACTGGCGCTGCGCTGGTTGCCGGTGGCCCGGCTGGAAGCGGTCAGCAAGCTGATGCTGGGGCCGATCGTGCTGTTGCTGCTGCTGCCAATGCTGCCTGGCATCGGCGTGGAGGTGAACGGCAGCCAGCGCTGGATCAGCCTTGGCGTGTCGCGCTTTCAGACGGTGGAGCTGGCCAAGCTGCTGCTGATCATCTATCTGGCCGGCTACCTCAACGCCCGTTCCGGTCTGCTCGACAAGCGGCTGATGGAAACCGTCAAGCCCCTGCTGCTGACCGCTGTGCTGACACTGATCCTGCTGCAGCAGCCGGATTTCGGCAGCGCCATGGTGCTGACGGCGATTGTGGTCAGCCTGCTGTTTCTGGCCGGCACCTCGCTGTGGTACCTGTTGCCGCTGGGCGCGCTGTCGCTGCCGCTGCTGGGGTTGGCGGCAATAGAGCCCTACCGGCTGCAGCGCATCATGTCGTTCCGCGATCCGTTCGCCGATGCCTTCGGCTCCGGTTACCAGCTCAGCCAGGCGCTGATTGCAATCGGTCGCGGCGAATTCTTCGGTGTCGGCATCGGTGCCAGCATTCAGAAGCTGTTTTATCTGCCGGAAGCGCACACCGACTTCATTTTTGCCGTGCTGGCCGAGGAAACCGGCCTGCTTGGCATCGTCGTGGTCATGCTGCTGTATTGCTGGCTGATCATGCGCATCATGCTGGTCGGTCGCCAGGCGCACAATCTGCAACAGGGCTTTATGGGCTATGTCTGCTGGGGCATCGGCATCTGGCTGGCGCTGCAGGCGATCATCAGCATGGGGGTCAACCTGGGGCTGTTGCCCACCAAGGGCCTGACCCTGCCGCTGATCAGTTCCGGTGGCAGCAGTCTGCTCATGACGGTGGCGGCCATCGCACTGGTGGTCAGGATCAAACTGGAAATCGAGCGTCTGCGCTTGCAGCGTCCCAGCCTGCGACCGGACTGGATGTCACCCGAGGTGGTGGCATGACCGCGGCACCTGCGCACATCACCATCCTGGCCGGAGGCACCGGTGGCCACATCATGCCGGGGCTGGCAGTGGCAGACAGGCTGCAGGCGCGCCAGCACCGGGTCAGCTGGCTGGGCAGCAGCGACAGCATGGAGCAGCGGCTGGTACCGCAGCGCGGTCTGGAGTTCCATGCCATGGCCATCCGTGGGCTGCGTGGCAGTGGGCTCAAGCGCAAGCTGATCATGCCCTGGTTGCTGTCCCGTGCGGTGCTGCAGGCAATTGGCATCCTCCGGCGACTGCGCCCGGACTGCGTGTTGAGCATGGGCGGCTTTGCGGCTGCACCTGGCGGCATCGCGGCCTGGCTGTTACGGGTGCCGCTGGTGGTGCATGAGCAGAACCGCATCCCCGGATTGACCAACCGGCTGCTGGTGCGCTTTGCCAGCAGGGTCTGTCAGGGATTTGCCCACAGTTTTGCTCCGCGCTGGCAGGCACACACCACCGGCAACCCGTTGCGTGCCGACATCGCTGCGCTGGCCGGGCAGGCTGTACCGGAGGCCAGCACTGACCCGGCCCGTCCCCTGCAGGTGCTGGTATTGGGGGGCAGTCAGGGCGCCAATGCGCTGAATCAGGCCCTGCCGCAGGCATTGGCGACAGCCGCAGCCGCGAGCGGCGCGCGCCTGGCGCTGCGTCATCAGTGCGGTGAACGCTGGCAGCAGATCACCAGCGCAGCCTATGCCGGGCATGCACAGACCTTCATTGAGCTGCACATTGAGACCTTTATCGACGACATGGCGAGTGCCTATCAGCAGGCCGATCTGGTCATTGCCCGCAGTGGTGCCATGACCGTCAGTGAACTGGCAGCGGCAGCGCGCGCCAGTGTGCTGGTGCCGTACCCGCATGCAGTGGACGATCATCAGACCGCCAACGCCGAGGTGCTGGTTGCTGCTGGCGCGGCCGAGCTGTTGCCGGAGCAGGCGCTGCACGACGACCGTGCCAGCACGCTGCTGCAGCGGTTGTGTGCCGATCGCCAGGTCTTGCAGCAGATGGCTGCCGCCGCCGCCAGTGTGCACGCAGGCGATGCCGCCGCAGCCGTGGCGGACGCCTGCCTGGAGCTGTGCCGATGAGCACGCTGACCACAGCTATCGGGAGCCAGTCCCAGAGCAGCATGATGCGTCGCATTCGCGGTGTGCATCTGGTCGGCATCGGCGGCAGTGGCATGAGCGGCATCGCCGAAGTGCTGCTGAATCTGGGTTTTCAGGTCAGTGGTTCGGACCTGCGCGAGAGCAAGGTGACCCGGCGCTTGCGCGAGCTGGGTGCCAGCATCAGTATCGACCACCGCGCCGAAAACCTTGCCGCTGCCGACGTCGTGGTGGTGTCCACGGCAGTGCCGCCGGACAACCCGGAGTTGCAGCGCGCACACGATTTGCGACTGCCGGTGGTGCAAAGAGCCGAGATGCTGGCCGAACTGATGCGCTTTCGCGAGGGCATTGCGGTGGCCGGCACCCATGGCAAGACCACCACCACCAGCCTCACCGCCGGACTGCTGGCTGAAGCGGGCATGGACCCGACCTTTGTCGTCGGCGGTCTGGTGCATGCCTTTGGCAGTCATGCCCGACTTGGCGAGGGGCGTTTTCTGATTGCCGAAGCCGACGAAAGCGATGGTTCGTTTCTGCTGTTGCAGCCGGTGATTGCCGTGATCACCAACATCGACCAGGATCACCTGGAGAACTACGGCAACAGCTTCAGCCGCCTGCGTCAGGCGTTTCTGGATTTTCTCCATCATCTGCCGTTTTACGGCGTCGCCGTATTGTGCAGTGACGACGCCGAGATCGCGCGGCTGCTGCCTGAGGTGAAGCGCAGCGTGCTCACCTTCGGTGTGAATGAAAGCGCCGACGTGCGTGCTGGAAACGTACGTCAGCAGGGGCGTCGCATGCTGTTTGACCTGCACCTGCCGGAGCGCGCCGACAGCCTGCCGATGCAGGTCAATCTGCCCGGACTGCACAATGTGCGCAATGCGCTGGGTGCCATTGCGGTGGCGCATGAACTGGGCATCAGCGCCGAGTTGATGCAGCAGGGGCTGCTGGCGTTCGGTGGCATCGGCCGACGATTCGAGCACGTTGGTGACCTGCCGCTGGCCAGCGGCAGTGTGGAAATCATCGAGGACTATGGCCATCACCCCACCGAGCTGCAGGCGACCCTGCAGGCGGCGCGTTCGGGCTGGCCGCAGCGACGGCTGGTGGTGGTGTTTCAGCCGCACCGCTACAGCCGCACCCAGGCTTTGTTTGACGACTTTGTGCGCGTGCTCAGCGGCAGCGCCGACATGCTCATTGTGTGCGACATCTATCCCGCCGGTGAGACAGCCATAGACGGTGTCGACAGCGGCCGCCTGTGTCAGTCGATCCGTGCTCGCGGCAAGACCGATCCGCTGCTGATGTCCGGTGTCGATGAGCTGCTGCTGGAGTTGCCGGATCTGCTGCAGGCTGAAGATCTGCTGTTGCTGCTGGGTGCCGGTGACATCGGTACCCTGGGTACGCTGCTGCTGGAGCAGGCTGCGGCCGCACCGGCAGCACAACCGGGAGTGCCGCGATGAGTAGCGCATCGCACAGCGATTACGGTCGCATCGCCGTGCTTGCCGGCGGCGATTCGGCCGAGCGCGAGGTGGCGCTGGCCAGCGGTGCTGCGGTGCATGCTGCGCTGCTGCGGCAGCAGCAGGATGCATTGCTGATCGATGGTCTGGCTGACCTGTGCGCGTGCTTGCGCGCCGGCAGCATCGACCGGGTGTTCAATGTCATGCATGGCCGGGGTGGCGAGGATGGCGTGGTGCAGGGGCTGCTGGCGGCCTACGGCATCCCCTGCACCGGCAGTGATGTGCTCGGCTCGGCGCTGAGCATGGACAAGCAGCGCAGCAAGCAGATCTGGCAGCAGCTGGGCCTGCCAACGCCGGCGGCGGTGCTGATTGACGGACGTGCCCCGGTGGCGGCGCAGTTGCAGCGGCACCAGGCGCAGATCGAAGCCATGCAAAAGCTGGTGGTCAAGCCCAATCGCGAGGGCTCCACCGTGGGTTTGAGCCTGGTTGACGACTTCCAGTCGCTGCGTGATGCCCTGACCATGGCAGCCAGACACGACCCGCAGGTGCTGATCGAGCAGCGCATCGACGGCGAGGACTACACGGTGGCATTGCTGGGCAACGACACGTTGCCGCACATCCGCATTCGGCCGGCCAAGGGCCTGTATGACTACACGGCCAAGTATCACAGCGACGACACCCGCTATGACAGCCCGGTGCTGGACGATGCCGATCGCCAGCACTTGCGCCAGCTGACCCTGCAGGCCTGCGCCGCGCTGGGCGTCAGCGGCTGGGGGCGGGTGGATTACATGCGCGACCGCCAGGGACGCTTCTGGCTGCTGGAAGCCAACACCGTACCGGGCATGACATCGCATTCGCTGGTGCCGATGGCGGCCAGGGCCGCCGGCATGGATTTTGATCAGCTGGTGCTGCGCATTCTGGAGACCAGCCGATGAGCAGCATGCGTCAGCCACAGCTTGCAGGCAGCAACGAGCAGCCGCCAGCAATGCGCGTGCATGGCTGGTTGTGGTGGAGCATGGTGGCGATCAGCATCATGCTTTTGCTGCTGTGGTTTCAGCGTGGCTGGATCGCCAGCGACCGCTGGCCGGTGCGCTGGATTGAGATCACCGCACCGGAGCAGCGGGTCAGTGCCGAGCAGATCAGGGCGCGCTTGCGCGACCATCTGCAGCGTGGCTTTTTCAGCCTCGATCTGCGTCACATGGTGCAGCAACTGGAAGCGCTCAGCTGGGTTGCCTCGGCCCGCATCCAGCGCAGCTGGCCGGACACGATCAAGGTGAGTATCCGTGAACACCGTCCGGTGGCGTACTGGAACGAGCGTGAACTGATCAGTGATCACGGCGTGCTGTTCGCCGCCGACGCCGCCAATGTGATCCGTGAACTGCCGCGGCTCAGCGGTCCGCCGCAGCGCCGTGATGAGGTATTGCGACAATGGCTGGCGTGGCGTGATCAGCTGCTGCCCATCGGCATCGGCATTGCCAGTGTGCAACTCAGCGAGCGCGGCAGCTGGCTGCTGCAGCTGGACAATGGCAGCCAGGTCGCACTGGGTAGGGAGGCGCTGGCGCAGCGCATGCAGCGCCTGCTGGCGGTGTGGCCGCAGCTGCGCAGGGGCGGCCAGTTGCCGCAATACATCGACATGCGATACAGCAACGGTCTTGCCATCCGCAGGCCGGCAGTGATCAATGCCGCGCCCGACGATCTGGTGCAGGCGGCACCGGCAGGGCCGCAGCAAAGCACCGCCGAGAGCAGGCTGATGGCACAACAGGACACAGGACAATGACGAGAAAACACGACAAATCCATGGTCGTCGGACTGGATGTCGGCACCGCGAAAGTGGCCGCCATCGTCGGCGAGCGCCACGCCGATGGCGAGATCGAGGTGATCGGCGTGGGGCGGCAGCCATCACGTGGTCTCAAGCGCGGCGTGGTGGTCGATATCGAGGCCACGGAATACGCCATCCAGCGCGCCATCGAGGAGGCCGAGCTGATGGCTGACTGTCAGATTCAGTCGGTGTTCAGCGACATCTCCGGCAGCCACATCCGCAGCATGAATTCGCACGGCATCGTGGCGATCAAGGACAAGGAGGTCACCGAGTCCGATGTCGAGCGCGTGCTGGATGCAGCGCGGGCCGTGGCGGTGCCGGCAGACCAGCGCATTCTGCATGTGCTGCCGCAGGAATATGTGATCGACAAGCAGGACGGTATCCGCCAGCCCGTGGGCATGTCCGGTGTGCGCCTGGAGGCGCATGTGCACGTGGTGACCGCCGCCCAGAGTGCGGTGCAGAACCTGTCCAAATGCATCGCCCGCTGCGGCCTGCAGGTCGACGGCCTGATCTTGCAGCCGCTGGCTTCCAGTCACGCCATGCTCACCGACGACGACAAGGATCTGGGTATCGCGCTGCTGGACATCGGTGCCGGCACCACCGACATTGCCGTGTTTGTGCATGGTGCCATCCGCCACACCGCCTGCATTCCCATTGCCGGTGACCAGATCACCAACGACATCGCCGTGGCGCTGCGCACGCCGACCCAGCATGCCGAGGAGCTGAAGATCCGCTATGGCTGCGCGCTGGAGATGCTGACATCCGGCGAGGAAAGCATCCAGGTGCCCGGGGTGGGTGACCGCGCTGCACAGCGACTGGCGCGCAAGACCCTGGCGCAGGTGATCGAAGCACGCTCGCGGGAAATATTCCAGCTGGTGCAGGCCGAGCTGCAGCGCAGTGGCTATGAGCATTCGATCCGCGCCGGGCTGGTGATTACCGGTGGTGCAGCACAACTGGAGGGCACGGTGGAACTGGCCGAAGAGGTGTTTCACATGCCGGTGCGCCTCGGCAGCGTGCAAAAGGTCACCGGTCTGTCGGAGGTTATCGGCAAGCAGACCTATGCCGCGGCCATCGGCATGCTGCTGCAGGGCGGAGAATACGCCGGTCGCGCCGTGCAGCGCAGTTACGGCCAGTCTTCAGGCGGCATTCTGCAACGTCTGAAAAGCTGGTACCAGGGCGAGTTCTGAGGTGAAAACAACACTGCCGAGGGCAGATCGGATGCATTGGGCAAAGACCATGACAAGCTACAACACAGGAGAAGAAAATGTTTGAAATCGTTGACAATTATCAACCGGGCGCGGTCATCAAGGTGATCGGCGTCGGCGGTGGCGGCGGCAACGCCGTGAATCAGATGGTGACTGACGGCATCAGCGGGGTGGATTTCATTGCCGTCAACACCGATGTGCAGGCGCTGCGTAATTTCAGCGGCAAACACACGCTGCAGATCGGCAGCACCGTGACCAAGGGGCTGGGCGCAGGTGCCAACCCGGAAACCGGTCGTCAGGCGGCACTGGAAGACCGTGACCGCATCATCGAGATGGTTGAAGGTGCGGACATGGTGTTCATCACCGCCGGCATGGGCGGTGGTACCGGTACTGGTGCGGCACCGGTGATTGCGCAGGCCGCACGCGAGGCAGGTGCCCTGACCGTGGCCGTGGTCACGCGGCCGTTTCCGTTTGAGGGCAAGCGGCGCATGCAGTATGCCCAGGCCGGCATTGATGAGCTGCGCTACCATGTCGATTCGCTGATCACCATCCCCAACGCCAAGCTGCTCAGCGTACTCGGTGGTGACGTCACCATGCAGGAAGGTCTGCGCAAGGCCAACGAAGTGCTGTATGGCGCGGTGCAGGGTATTGCCGAGCTGATCACCCGTCCGGGCCTGATCAACGTCGATTTTGCCGATGTGCGCACGGTGATGACCGAAACCGGCATGGCCATGATGGGCTCCGGCCATGCGCGTGGTGAGGATCGCGCCGTGGTGGCGGCAACCATGGCCATCAGCAGCCCGTTGCTGGAAGACATCGACCTGGCCGGTGCCTGTGGTCTGCTGGTCAACATCACTGCGTCCAACACCCTGACCATGGCCGAGTTCAGTGACATCAATACCACCATCACCGATCTGGCTTCCGAAGACGCCAACATCGTGGTCGGTACCGGCATTGATGAAGAACTGGGCGATGAAGTGCGTGTCACCGTGGTGGCCACCGGCCTGGATCGCGATCGTCAGGCAGGCGATGACGACGCGGTCACGCACATTCAACTGGGCAAGCAGCGTCAGCAGCACAGGCATCAGCAGCAGCATCGTCAGCAGCGTGAACAGCTGCGCTACAGCGACAGCGTGGTCAGCCAGGCCGATGAGATGCAGCGTCAGGCGGTGAATGCAGCGCCACTGCGTAACAGCGATGACAACGGCAACCGGGCGCAGAAATCCGATCGCGACAACGAGGTGGTGCAGCCGGACATCGAGTTCCTGGACATCCCGGCATTTTTGCGCAATCAGGCGGATTGACACTATAATAGCCGACCAACTGTATCCGTCTCGCGGGCGCGCAGCGCTGGGATGCCAGTGCCAGCGCGGGCAGTCGCCCTGCCGTTCAGGGTCAGTTCACACGGCAACGATAAGCTGCATGCCAGATGGATCTGGCAGCATGGTCTGGATCAGCGACAGCGAAGCTGGTGTCGATCATGCCATGGCATCAACACATGGCATCAGGAATGTAACAACGTGATCAAGCAAAGAACCCTGCAAAACGTCATTCGCGCAACGGGTGTCGGCATTCACAGTGGCCGCAAGGCGTCACTGGCCCTGCGCCCTGCTGCGGTCAACACCGGCATCGTGTTTCGGCGTGTCGATCTGGATCCGGTGGTCGAAATCAGGGCTCATGCAAGCAATGTCGGCGACACCCGATTCTGCACCACGCTGGCCAGCGGTGACGTGCGCATCGGTACCGTCGAGCACCTGATGTCGGCACTGGCCGGGCTGGGCATCGACAACGCCTACATTGACGTCAACGCGCCGGAAATACCGATCATGGACGGCAGCGCCGGTCCATTTGTGTTTCTGCTGCAGTCTGCCGGCATCGCCGAACAAAAGGCGGCGAAGCGGTTTCTGCGCGTGCGCAAACGCGTGGAACTGAAAATGGACGACAAATGGGCCGTGCTGGAACCCTGGGATGGCCTGCGGGTGGATTTTGAAATCGATTTCGATCACCCCCTGTTTACTGCGCAGAACACCAAGGCAGTGATGGATTTCTCCACCACCGCATACCTGAAGGAAATCGCCCGCGCCAGAACTTTCGGTTTCATGCGCGATCTGGAAACGCTGCGCAAAAACAATCTGGTGCTGGGCGGCAACATGGACAACGCGGTGGTGCTGGATGACTATCGGGTGTTGAATGAGGAAGGCCTGCGCACGCATGACGAACTGGTGCGACACAAAATACTTGATGTGATCGGCGACATGTATCTGCTGGGCTACCCGGTGCTGGCGCATTTTTCCGGCTACA
Source organism: Gammaproteobacteria bacterium (assembly GCA_018819105.1). GTDB lineage: Bacteria > Pseudomonadota > Gammaproteobacteria > Xanthomonadales > Wenzhouxiangellaceae > JAHJQV01. The sequence goes on along the minus strand of JAHJQV010000038.1, from coordinate 45,599 downwards.
AGTCGGGGCATGACCTGAACAACCGCCTGCTGCGCAAGGCACTCGCCACCAGCGGCGCGCTGGAGGAAATCAGCTTTGCCGATCAGGACGCAGCGCCGATCTCCTACCTGCATCCGGCCCAGGCCGGCTGAACAGCCTGCTGAGTGGGGGGCTGTTTAACGATGAAGATCGTACAACCTGGCGCAATTCAGGTTTGCTGCAATAGATCAAATTAACTCCGAAAGGCTCCTAGGCAACCACCATCACCCGGATCCGGGTCACCGCCCCCAGCGTGTCGCGCACACTGGCGTCGCTGCTGGTGCTGGCAAAGTTCTGTACCGCCAGCAACACATCATTTTGGATGAAGCGCAGCCGACTGGCAGTGCTGCCGTCGCTACAGCGGATGACCAGTTCGTGTTGCTGGACATGACTTACGCTGGCCGTGCGCGCTGGCCAGAATTCCACGCTTCGCTGCAACTGTGTCTGCAATTGCTGACAGGCCGCCTGCTGCGACAGCAGCTGACCCAGCATGGCGGCGTCGTCAGCGCCAGCCTGTTGCTGCCGGCTGCGAGCAGTTTGCTGACACAAGGCAGCGACGATGCTGGCGACCGTCTCATTGCTGGATTTATCCATAAGCGTGACTCAGTGTCTGCTGACAATAAAGTATCATAGTCGCTTACATTCGCAGTTGCACACTGCCGGAGCTTGCATCGACCGGGGTCATGCCCAATATGACAAGTGCCGGGCGCTGGAAGACAACAGTCTGCCGGGTTCAGCACTGGCTGGTGCCGACAGCCAGCATGCTGTACCAGGCAGGCGCTGCCGTTGGCAACCGTCACAGGACGTCGGCACCCCACCGCAGCATGCACAGTGATGTTGCTGCCATGGCACGAAACACACGGATCGATTACCCATGCTGAACAAGTTATTTACCCGCCTGGTTGGCTCACGCAATGAGCGCCTGCTGAAAACCATGCAGCGTGATGTCGCTGCCATCAATGCCCTGGAACCGGACATACAGGCACTTGGCGACGATGCCCTGCAAGATAAAACCGCGCAGCTGAAACAGCGCTACAGCGATGGCGCAACACTGGATCAGCTGTTGCCGGAAGCGTTTGCAGTATGTCGTGAAGCCGCGCTGCGCACGCTGAAAATGCGCCACTTTGATGTTCAGCTGATCGGTGGCATGGTGCTGCACCAGGGCCGCATCGCGGAAATGAAAACCGGTGAAGGCAAAACCCTGGTGGCCACGCTGGCGGTGTATCTGAACACACTCACCGGCAAGGGAGTGCATCTGGTCACGGTGAACGATTACCTCGCCCGTCGCGATGCCGACTGGATGCGGCCATTGTACGAGGCGCTGGGCCTGACTGTGGGGGTGGCGGTGCCGGGGATGAGTCCGGCCGCAAAACGCGCTGCCTATGCCTGTGACGTCACCTATGCCACCAACAATGAGCTGGGTTTTGATTACCTGCGCGACAACATGGCCTTCAGCAGCGAACAGAAGGTGCAGCGCGAGCTGGCATTTGCCATCGTCGACGAGGTGGACTCCATTCTGATTGACGAGGCACGCACGCCGCTGATCATCTCCGGCCCGGCCGAGGAAAGTCCGGAACTGTATGCCCGCATCAATCAGCTGGTGCCAAAACTCAGCGTGCAGGAAGAAGAAGAGGGCCCCGGTGATTTCAGCATCGAGGAAAAAAACAAGCAGGTCTATCTCACCGAAGATGGCATGGCGCACGTTGAGGAACTGCTGACGAAAGCCGGTCTGCTGCAGGGTGAAGGCAGCCTCTACGATGCCGGCAACCTGAATCTGCTGCATCATGTCAACGCCGCATTGCGCGCACACCATCTGTTCAGCAGGGATGTCGATTACATCGTGCGTGACGGTGAAGTGGTGATTGTGGATGAATTCACCGGGCGCACGCTGGCCGGCCGGCGCTGGTCGGATGGTCTGCACCAGGCGGTGGAGGCAAAAGAGGGCGTGCCGATTCAGCGCGAGAATCAGACGCTGGCCTCGATCACTTTCCAGAACTACTTCCGGCTGTACGGCAAACTGGCCGGCATGACCGGCACCGCCGACACCGAAGCCTATGAATTCCAGAGTATTTACGGGCTGGAAGTGGTGTCGATCCCGACCCACCGGCCGATGGTGCGGGTGGATCGCGGCGATCTGGTGTACATGTCGCAGCGGGAAAAATTCAACGCCATCATCGAGGACATCAAGGACTGCGTGCAGCGTGGCCAGCCGTGTCTGGTCGGCACCACCTCGATCGAAACCTCGGAGCTGATATCCGGCCTGCTGCAGCAGCAGTCGATCAAGCACCAGGTGCTCAACGCCAAGCAGCACGAGCGCGAAGCCAGCATCGTTGCTGAAGCCGGTCGACCCGGCGCGGTGACCATCGCCACCAACATGGCCGGTCGCGGCACCGACATCGTGCTTGGCGGCAATCTGCAGATGGAAATCGAGGCGCTGGGCGATAGCGCCACAGAGCGCCAGCTGGCCGATCTGCAGGACGACTGGCGGCAGCGTCACGAACAGGTGCTCAACGCCGGTGGCCTGCACATCATCGGTACCGAGCGGCACGAGTCCAGACGCATCGACAACCAGTTGCGTGGCCGCTCCGGTCGCCAGGGTGACCCCGGTTCGTCGCGCTTCTACCTGTCGCTGGAAGACAATCTGATGCGCATCTTTGCCTCCGGCAAGCTTGGCGGCATGATGCAGAAGCTGGGCACCGAAGGCGAGGCGATCGAACATCCCTGGGTCAGCAAGGCAATTGAAAACGCCCAGCGCAAGGTCGAGGGCCACAACTTCGACATGCGCAAAAACCTGCTTGAATACGATGATGTGGCGAATGATCAGCGCAAGGTCATCTACGAGATGCGCAACGACCTGATGGCCAGTGACGATGTCAGCGACATGGTCGATGACATCCGCGAAGACATCATGCGGGTCGAGTTCCAGTCGCACGTACCGCCGGGCAGCCTGGAGGAAATGTGGGACATCAAGGGACTGGAAAAGGTGCTGGAGTCAGATTTCGGGCTGCAGGTGCCGGTCAGCAACTGGCTGGAACAGGAGCCTGAAATCAGCGAAGACGCCATGCTGCAACGCATCGAAGCGGCCTCCAGTGCGCATTTTGCCGCCAAGGTTGAGGCCACCGGCGCTGAGGTCATGCGCCAGTTTGAAAAGGCGCTGATGCTCAATGAGCTGGATCAGCAATGGAAGGAGCATCTGGCCAGCATGGACTATCTGCGGCGTGGCATTCATCTGCGCGGCTTTGCCCAGAAGCAGCCGAAACAGGAGTACAAGCGGGAATCGTTTGAAATGTTCAGCAACATGCTGGAGCAGTTCAAGCGCGAGGTGATCAGCAAGCTGTCACGGGTGCAGGTGCGCACCGAAGAGGACGTCGATGCGGTGGCTGCCCAGCGTCGCGCCAGCGCCGACATGCAATACCAGCATGCCGACCCGGATGCCAGACCCACCGCGCCATCCCCGGATGCTGCAGCCGCTGCGGCGGCCCAGCCGGTGGTGCGGGATGGCCGCAAGATCGGTCGCAACGAACCGTGCCCCTGTGGCTCGGGCAAAAAGTACAAGCAGTGCCACGGTCGGGTCAGTTGATTCGACTGGCTGATACCAGGCGACGCTAGCCCCGCTTCGGGCGCGTAATCATGTCCAGCGTGGCGGTGGTGGCAGCGGTGCTGCAGGATGACCAGGGCCGCTACCTGTTGACGCGCCGTCCAGCCGGCAAGGTGCGCGCCGGGGAATGGGAGTTTCCCGGTGGCAAGCTGGATGGCGACGAGACCGCGCATGAGGCCTTGCGTCGCGAGTTGCACGAGGAGCTCGGCATCGAGTTGCTCACCAGCGAACCACTGCACAGTTTCCACCATCAGTATCCGGATGTGAACGTGCGCCTGCAGGTGCGCCGTGTGCTGCGTTGGCGAGGGCAACCGCAACCGCGTGAGCAGCAGCAGCTCGGCTGGTTTGATCATGCCGGTCTGGCACCCACGCTGCTGTCGGCGGCCGATGGCCGGATCGCCAGATTGCTGCGGCTGCCACCACTGCTTTACATTACCCCCTCCATGAGCGCCACAGATCAGCGCCAAGACCTGCTGGCAGCCGTGCGCAAGGCTTTGTTGCTGGGTGCTGGCCTGGTATATTTTCGTCAGACCGGACTGGCTGCCGGGCAGCTCATGGACTGGCTGGAGCAGGTCGCAGCACTGTGTCATGCCCACGCCGCCGGGGTGTTGTGCAACCGTGAGTTCCTCGATTTGCCAACCGGGAGCACGGCATTGCCGGTGGATGGCATCCATTTGCGCGCCGCCGAACTGCCCGCAGCAGGCACAGACCGGCGCCTGCTGGACTGGCGCCTTCAGCATCCGCAGGCGCTGCTGGGGGCTTCCTGCCATTCTGCCGAGGAATTGCTGCTGGCCAGTCAGGCGGATTGCAGCCATGCATTGATCGGGCCGGTCAGGCCCACCGCCAGTCACCCCCAGCGACCGGCGCTGGGCTGGCAAACAGTGTGCAGCCTGGCGGCGCAGGCGGATCTGCCGCTGTATGCGCTGGGTGGTTTACAGCCCGCTGATCTGGATCAGGCGCGCGCCAATGGTGCCTATGGCATTGCCGCGATTCGGGGTTTTGCCAGCGCCTGACTCGTCGCTGGTTGCGCTGCTGCAGCTCAGCCCAGATCGCGATGTCGCACGCGCAGCCCGCTGCTGTAGTGCATGGCATGCTCGGCCAGCGCGGCTGCCAGTGCCTCAGCAGCATACACCGAGCGATGACGACCACCGGTGCAGCCAAAGCCGATGGTGATCTGACTGCGCGTGCTGTGACAGTAGTCAGGCAGCCAGCGCAACAGCCATTGCAGGATGTCGGCGACAAATGCCTTGCCGGCGGCAGATTGCTGCAGAAACTCGGCCACCGGCTGGTCGCGCCCGGTGAGTTCTCGCAAGCCCGGTTGCCAGTGCGGATTGGGCAGGCAGCGGGCGTCGAAGACAATGTCCAGATCTGCCGGCAGACCGTGCGTGTAGGCAAACGATTGCAGCAGCAGACGTGGCGAGCCCGGCCGCATGCCGATCAGCTCGATGATGTGCAGGCGCAATTCATGCACGTTCATGAGGCTGGTGTCGACAATGTCGCTGGCATACTCGCTGATGGCAGCAAGCAGTCTGCGCTCCCGGCCGATGGCCGCGCTCAGGCCTTCCGCATCGGCCAGCGGGTGTTCCCGGCGGGTGGCCTTGTAGCGCTGCACCAGCGTGCTGTCACTGGCGGTCAGAAACAGCAGGCGCGGATGCTGGCCGCTCTGGCGCAGGGTATCCAGCGTGCTGGCCAGCTCTGCCGTGCGCCGGCTGCGCGCGTCCAGCCCGACGGCAAGGCGCGGGTACTCCTGTGGCTGGATCTTTTGCTGTTCCAGCAATGCCGGAATCAACTGCACGGGCAGGTTGTCGATGCAGAAGTAGCCCTGATCCTCCAGGGCCTGCAGCGCGGTGCTTTTGCCACTGCCCGACAGGCCGCTGAGAATGATCAGCGCCGGGGTGTCGGTGTTCGCGTTGCCGGCGGCTTCGCTGTGCATGCTGATGTTGCCGCCGCTGCCGCCTACTTGCGGTGTTCGGTCAGTTTGCTCTTGTGCCGGCGAACCTGGCGATCCAGTTTGTCCAGCATGCTGTCGATGGCAGCATACAGGTCAGTGTTGCTGTCCTCGGCGTGCAAGCGCCCGCCGCCGGCCACCAACAGCGTGCACTCGGCGGAGTGGATGTATTTTTCAACTTTGAGAATGACGTGCGCGCCGATGATGTTGTCGAAATGCTTCTCCAGCCGCGGCATCTTGTCAGTGACATAGTTGCGGATGGCATCGGTGATTTCGAGCTGTTGTCCGGTGATATCGATTTGCATGCGTTTTCCTTGTGACCAAACAATGGGGTAGGCTTCCAGTCTAATATGATGACCGTTTTGTGGCTATCAAGTTGTGCAGACTTTTGTCAGTTGATCTTCAGCTTCGCGATACTGCAGCTGTTATCGACGCTTGCGTCGGCTGTGCGCCGGGGCGATGCCGAGCTGCTGCCGGTATTTGGCCACGGTGCGACGGGCAATCGGATAACCCAGTTCGGCGAGCCTGTGCTGCAACTGCTGATCGCTGGCGGGCTGCTCTGGCGAGTCGGCGTCCACCAGTTGCTGTAGCGCGGCCTTGATGGCGGTGGTGGCCACGCTGCCACCATCGGCTGTATCCACGGCACGGCTGAACAGATGACGCAACGGCATCAACTGGCCACGCCAGAGCACGTGTCGGGTGCGCACGGCGCGGCTGACGGTGGATGGATGCAAGCCCAGACGGTTGGCCAGCTCAGCCTGTGACAGTGGTCTGGTCAGGGTCTGGTCCTGGGCAATGAGCATGTCCGCCTGCAGCGCGGCTGCGGTGCTGATGATGTTGTACAGGTTCTGCTCGCGCAGTTGCAGAGCCTGCAGCAGTTGCCGGGCGGCCTGCTTCTGCGCCGCACTGGCGCGGGCGGTGCTGAGCAGTTCAAGCTGTTCACTGGCCGGCTGCAGCAGCCTGACCTGCAGCTGCGAGTCAGCCGCCTGGGTGATTTCGGCATCGGCCTGCACCATGTCGGCTGCGGCAGCATAGGGGCGTCCCGGCTTCGGCTCCAGGCTGCGGATCAGCTGCAGTGCCTGGGTTACCGTGGCCGGATCGCTGTGCTGTTGTGCCGCCAGTTCTGCGACATCGGCAGCAGCCAGTTGCTGCAGGTCATCACTGATCAGATGCCAGGCCAGCTGGCGCTGTGGGCTGTCGGGTTCCAGCTGCAGCTGCAGCCGCAGACACTCACTCAGATCGCTGGCGGCGACGCCGGCAGGTTCCAGCGCCTGCACCAGTTGCAGCGCCTCTCGCCAGTGGCGCATTGCTATGGCGGGCAGCGCCTGCTCAGTCTGCTGCTCGGCGCGCAGCGTGGCCAGTGGCTGGGTCAGGTAGCCGTCCTCGTCCAGCGCATCGATGATGATTTCTGCCAGCAGTTTCAACTCGTCGCTGGCTGGGTGCTGATAAAGCTGTTGCAACAGATGTTCATGCAAGGTGGGATTGCCGACATGGGTGGCCAGGGCGATATCGTGCGCCGATGTGGTTGCGCTGCCTGCGGCGGCGGGCAGGCTGCCGGTGCGCCAGCCCAGTGCCGGATTGCTGCGCAGCTGCTGCGACAGGTAGCGCTGTAACTGGCTTTGATTGAGAGGCAGCAAGCGCAGGCTGAGCTGAACCTGCTGGGCCATTTTCTGGCGCTGCTGCAGCCGCAGCGACAAGCCGGGAGCCATGGGCCTGTTCATGCTGTGGCAGCGCTAGAGCTTGAAGTCTCGTCCCAGATACACATCGCGCACGGCATCATCGGCGAGAATATCCTCGGGGGTGCCGCGGCTGAGAACGGTGCCGCTGCTGATGATGTAGGCATGGTCACAGATGCCCAGTGTTTCGCGCACGTTGTGGTCGGTGATCAGGATGCCGATGTTCTGCGCCTTGAGCTGTCGCACGATGCGTTGGATCTCGCCCACTGAAATCGGATCGACCCCGGCAAAGGGTTCATCCAGCAGGATGAACTTTGGTGCCGCCGCCAGGGCGCGGGCAATTTCCACCCGGCGCCGTTCGCCACCGGACAGACTCTGGCCTTTCTGGTTGGCGAGATGAGACACCTGCAGGCTGTCCAGCAATTGCTCCAGTTCATTCTGCCGCTGGCGCTGGCTCAGTTCCCGACGCAGTTCCAGCACGGCCATGATGTTGTCGCGCACCGACAGGCCACGGAAGATGGAGGCGTCCTGCGGCAGATAGCCGAGTCCCTTGCGCGCACGTTTGTGCATGGGCGCGTCGGTGATGTCCTCGTCGTCCAGAAACACATGGCCGCCATCGGCATTGACCAGGCCCACCATCATGTAGAAACAGGTGGTCTTGCCGGCACCATTGGGGCCCAGCAGACCGACCACTTCACCCTGTTCCACTTCCATACTCACATCGCTGATCACCTGGGTGCGGCGATAGCTTTTCTGCAGATGTTCGGCTTTCAGCAGCATGCGCAGGCGTCTGGATCAGCTGTCGGCGTCGCCGCTGACAACGTCTGATGCATCGGCATTCGCGCTGTCGGCGGGGTCTTCTGCGCTGCGCTTGCTGTCGGTGGCGGGGGCGTTGCTGCTGCCGTTCTCGACCACATCGGGATCAATGCGCATCTTGATGCGGCCGCCATTGCGGCTGTCGCCACGGAGCTTTTCCGCCGCCAGATCATAGCTGATGCGGTCGCCGGTGATTTCGCCCTGTGGGTGATCCACCACCGCATTGCCGATCAACAGGATCTGCTCGGCATTGACGTCGTAGTCGATCTGCAGCGACTCGGCATCCATCCATTCACCGCTCTCCAGCTGTTGCCGCCAGGTGGCCGGCTCTCCGTCCAGCAGAATGCGCGACATGCGCCCATCCTGCATGAACACACGGGCCTCATCGGAGTGGATTTCCAGGGTGCCCTGTTCGATCACCACGTTGCCGGTGATCAGGGTGAAGCCGGTTTCGGCATCGAACTCGGACTGATCAGCGGTGAGGTCGACCGGCTGCTCACGGTCCGATTTTTTTGCCCAGCCAGCGGTCGCCAGCAGACACAGCAGCAGCAGCAGGGAGCTGCCAAGCCGGGCAGTGCGGGTCATTGGGCTATTGATCAACATAGGTTGCTTGTACGTTTGTTTGCAAATGATAGTGCGCCGTATCGATGTCCCCCTGCAGACCAATACCCCGCAACAAAAGCCCCGGTCTGGTGATTGTAACCAACTCCGGGCTATCGATGGTTTTATTTTCCAGGTCAAAGCGCAGATAGCCGGTCTCCAGCCGCGCGCTGCCCTGACTGTCCAGATTGTTGACCACAACGCTGTCAATGAATTCAGCCGTGTCGGACTGTCGATCCAGCAAAGCGCGGTCGGCGCTGATCTGCCAGTTCTGTGCCCCCTGCATGCTGGTCACCACCGGGTCGGTCAGCTCGGACGGCAGCCCCTCACCCCGGTCGACCAGCAGTGGTGCCGTGATGCGCCATTGTTCACTGCCATCGGCGGCGATGATGCGCATGGTGAAATCCAGCATGCGGTACTGCATTTCACTGCGTACCGGGCTGCTGCTGCCGGATTCATCCTGCAGCTGGCGCCACCACAGTTGCGCCAGCGCCACCAGCACCAGGGTTACGCTGATGATCAGCCAGCGCCGCCACATCAGCCGCTGACGCCATGCCGCATGCTCAGACCCTGGGCTTGCAGCAGCAGGTCAATGACTTCGCGCACCGCGCCCATGCCGCCACCCAGTCGGGTCTGGTGATCGGCGGCGGCCAGACAGGAGCCGGTGGCATCGGCCACCGCCACGGCCAGCCCGGCCAGCTGCATGGCCGGCACGTCGATGTGGTCATCGCCGATGTAGCACAACTGTCCTGGCTGCAGTCGATGTTTGTCCAGCAATTGCTGCAGGGGGGCGCTTTTATCCTCTAGCCCAAGCAGGATGTCGCTGACCCCGAGCATCTGCATGCGTCGCAGCACCCCCTCGGAGTGGCGGCCGCTGAGTGCAGCAAAATGCAGGCCCAGTTGCTGCCATTGCTTGATGCCGTAGCCGTCACGGGTGTTGAAGGCGACCAGAGAGCCGCCGTCCTGGGCGTAGTAGACCCGGCCGTCGGTCAGGGTGCCGTCCACATCCACCGCCAGCAGGCGGATGTGGCGCGCCTTGTCCAGCACATCCGGGCTGACAGTCATGGCTTGCGGGTACCGGTCACAGCACGCCGTGCTGCAGCAGATCGTGAATGTTGAGGGCACCGACCAGCCGCTGCTGCTCGGTGACCAGCAAGGCCTGCACCTTGTGCTGCTGCAACAGTGCTGCCGCTTCCACGGCCAGTGCGTCGGCTTCGATGGTCAGTGGTGCAGTGGTCATCAGGCCATCGATGCGCATGCCGGTGAGGTTTTCCTGCTGCGCGAGACTGCGGCGCAGATCGCCATCAGTGAAAATCCCGCAGACCTGCTGCCGGGCATCAGTCACCGCGACCATGCCGAGGCGTTTCTGCGTCATTTCCACAATGGCGTGGCTGATGGTGGTGCCGCTTTGTACCACCGGTATGTCGGCACCGCTGTGCATGATGTCGCGAATGCGCAGCAGCAGCCGGCGTCCAAGCTGACCACCGGGATGGGCGCGGGCAAAGTCATCACGGGTGAAGCCGCGCCGTTCCAGCAGACTGATGGCCAGTGCGTCGGCGGCAGCGAGCATGGCAATGCTGCTGGCCGTTGGTGCCAGATCCAGCGGGCAGGCTTCACGCTCGACCTCGATCACCACCACATGCTCGGCATCGCGTGCCAGCAGACTATCAGGCCGGCCGCAGATCAGAATCACCGGCACCTGCAGCCGTTTTACCGCCGGCATCAGATTGTGCAGTTCTGCGGTGGTTCCGGAATTGGAAAACATCAGCAGCACATCACCGGCCACCAGCATGCCAAGGTCGCCATGGCCGGCTTCTGCCGGATGCAGGAACATGGAGGGGCTGCCGGTGGACGACAGCGTTGCCGCCGCCTTGCGCGCGACGTGTCCGGACTTGCCCATGCCGGCGGTGATGATACGGCCCTGGCATTGCCACAGCATGCGGCTGGCCAGGATCAGTGCCGGCATGGCCTGATCGGCGATGGCGCGAATCGCGTCCGCCTCAATCTGCAGCACTGCAGACAGGCTGCGCGCGATGGCGTCGTCGCTGTCAGCGGCGTTGGCCTTGGCGGCACTCGCGAGGGCCGTTTTCTGCTTGCTGGTCATGATGGTTGGGCTAAGTCTGCAGCGGCGGTCACGGCATGATTATAGCGCCTGCTGAGTGCTCACGATGTTGCCCGCACGATGGTGGTGGCGAGGAAATAGACGTAGCCGCAGTAAATCGCCAGCAGTATCGCCCCGTGATAGCGCTGCACCACACCGGTACCACGACGACGGATCGCAAACAGCACCAGCAGACCGGTGAGCACAAACATGGTCACGGTGTCGCGACTGAGAATCTCGGCCGAGACATTCAGCGGTGCAATCACCGCGGCAATGCCGAGCACGCCGAGCAGGTTGAACATGTTCGATCCCAGCACATTGCCGATCGCCAGTTCGTGTTCCTTCTTCATCGCCGATGCCAGCGCCGCCGCCAGTTCCGGCAGACTGGTGCCGATCGCGAGCACGGTCAGGCCGATGATCTCGTCACTGACGCCCAGACGTGTGGCGATGAAAGTGGCACCATCCACCAGCACGGTGGAGCTCAACGGCAGCATGACCAGGCCGATCAGTGTCCACATGATCGCCTTGGGCAGGGGTATGTCGGTGGGAATCTCGTCCTCAAGCTCAACCATCAGCAGGTCTGACTTGCCGGATTTCAGACTCAGTCGGGCCATCCACAACAGCATCAGCACCAGGCCGCCAAGCAGCACCAGACCATCTCCCAGCGACAGCCGCTGATCGCTGAGCAGCAGCGTGGCCAGCAGCATGATGACGAACAGCACCGGCACTTCCCGGCGCAGGGTCTGCGAATCCACCTGCAGCGGATAGAGCATGGCGGTAAACCCCAGCACCAAACCCACATTGGTGATGTTGGAGCCCAATGCATTGCCGACGGCAAAACCAGGATTGCCCTGCAGCGCGGCCACGGCCGAGACCACCATTTCCGGCGCCGAGGTGCCGAAGCCGATGATGACCAGACCAATCACCATCGGGGAAATACCATAATGTGCGGCACAGGATGAAGCGCCAGCGACGAGGCGGTCGGCCGACCATATCAGCAGCACAAAGCCGCCAAGTATCTGCAACACAGAAATCAGCACAGGTGAGGGTTCAGAAAGTTGTGTTGGTTCACGAGGATATCTGGCGAGCTGCTGGCGGTATCAGTGATAGGAGCGATCAATGTTCTCAATGCTTACGAAACGGGCTGTGAACAGTTAAGATAAGACCCTGATCACACAACACAAGACGCTACATTGTATGGATGCCAGACAGATACAGCAATCGATTGAGCAGCAGATGCCGGATGCCAGGGTGCTGGTGAGCAGTCCGGACGGTGTGCATTTCACTGCCGAAATTGAATCCGGCGCTTTCGCCGGTCTCAGCCGCATTGCCCAGCACCGCATGGTGCACGAGATCATCGGACCGGCGCTGGGCGGCGAGATACACGCCTTGAGCCTGCAAACCCGCGTGCCTGCCGACAGCTCTACGGATCCATCCTGACATGGCCATCATCCAGGTTAACGGTGGCCGCAGACTGAGCGGTGAGCTGGCCGTTTCCGGGGCCAAAAACGCCGTGCTGCCAATTCTGGTGGCCAGTCTGCTCACCGATCAGACGCTGCAGTTGCGCAATGTGCCGCACCTTCAGGATGTCACCACCACCATGTCGCTGCTGGCACAACTGGGCGCGGAAATCTCCATGGACGATGGCATGGCGATCAGTATCAACGCCGCCAATCTGACTTCACATGCAGCACCCTATGACCTGGTGCGCACCATGCGCGCATCCATTCTGGTGCTTGGGCCGCTGCTGGCGCGCTGCGGACGTGCCGAGGTCTCATTGCCCGGTGGCTGTGCCATCGGTGCCCGGCCGGTGGACCTGCATTTGCGCGGCATGCAGGCGCTGGGCGCAGAAGTTGAAGTTAGAAACGGCTACATCCATGCCCGCGCCGATCGACTGGTCGGTGCGCGCATTGTCATGGACACAGTCACCGTCACCGGCACCGAGAACATCATGATGGCGGCAACCCTGGCGCAAGGCCGCACGGTGATCGAAAATGCCGCGCAGGAGCCGGAAGTGGTTGATCTGGCGGATTGTCTCAATGCCATGGGCGCGAACATCAGCGGTGCCGGCTCCGACACGCTGTACATTGAAGGTGTCGAACGACTTGGCGGTGCGGTGCATTCAGTGCTGCCCGATCGCATTGAAACCGGCACCTATCTGGTGGCAGCGGCGATGACCGGTGGCAGCATCCGCTTGCGCAACGCGCGTCCATCCACGCTCGATGCGGTGCTGCAGAAACTGGTCGCCACCGGGGCCGAACTCAGTACCGGGCCCGACTGGATCAGTCTGGACATGCATGGACGCAGACCGCAGGCGGTGGACATCACCACGGCACCGTTTCCCGGCTTTCCCACCGACATGCAGGCGCAGTTCACCGCGCTCAATGCCATCGCCGAGGGCACCTCGGTGATTTCCGAACGTGTGTTCGAAAATCGCTTCATGCATGTGCTCGAGCTGCAGCGTCTGGGGGCCAACATCCAGCTGCGCGGCGGCAATGCCATCGTCAAAGGTGTGGAGAGGCTTTCCGGCGCACCGATCATGGCCACCGATCTGCGCGCCTCGGCATCACTGGTGCTGGCCGGGCTGGTGGCAGAAGGGCAGACCCGCGTCGACCGCGTCTACCACATTGATCGCGGCTACGAGAACATCGAAGAAAAACTGTCTGCCCTGGGTGCCGACATCCGCCGCATCACCAATCAGCATCAGGACAGCCGGCGCATGGCAGCGGTGTCCTGAAAGCCCGATCCAGTCGAGTCTGTGACAGCAAGGTTGGGGTTCAGCGTTGCATGGTTTGCAGCTCTGCCGCCGCGCGCTGGGCCACCTCACCACCGGCCTGTTGCGCGGTTTGCAGATAGCGCACGGCCAGATCGCGGTTGCCACCCCGCTTTTCCAGAATTCCCAGCTGAAAATAGCCGATGCCGGTGGGCAGCAATTGCAGACTGCGCTGCAGGTCTTCACGGGCAGCGGACAACTTGTTCATGCGCTGGCGCAGCATGCCGCGTGCCAATGGAAAATAAAACCAGTTCGGGTCGCGGGCAATCGCCTGATCGTAGTAGCGTTCGGCCAGAGATTCCCGTTCCTGTGCCAGTGAAATGTCACCCATCAGGCCATGAAAGCGGGATTCTCTGGGTTCGATCATCACTGCATGCTTGCCCCAGCGCTCCGCTTCCTGCAGGCGTCCAGCCTGCAGCGCCTCGCGGCCGAGGGCGGCGTACTCGTAGGCTTTTTCAGATTTTTTCAGTCCGGCAATCTGTTGCTGGTAGCGTTGCACACCGAGCTCGCCGCCTGCCGGCAGGCTTGCGGCCAACTCACGGTTCTTCTGCAATCGTTCGCGCGATGGCGGGTGGGAGGCGAACAGGCCGCTGAGCCAGTCCTGATTGCGCCCTTCGGAAAGACGGACGAATGTTTCCTGCAGATCCACCGCCCCTTGCGGATCGTAGCCGGCGGCAACCATATAGCGGATGCCATACTCGTCGGATTCCAGTTCGGCCTCACGGCCATAGCGGGTATTGATCAGTTGTGCACCCAGACCGGCACCGAGACCAGCCAGTTGTGCGTATTCGCTGTTGCGGCTGGCGATGCCGGCAGCCAGCACGGCACCACTGAGCAGGGTGCCGCGGGATTGCGCCTGGGCACCGTGCCGCGCCGCCGCATGCACGATTTCATGTCCCAGCACAGCCGCCAGTTCAGCCTCCGAATTGAGTTCGGTGAGCAGTCCGCGATTGATGGCAATTTTGCCGCCGGGCAAGGCCCAGGCGTTCGGTACATCGCTGTTCAGCACGGTGAATTCATAATCCAGCTGCAGATCGGCATGCTGGGCCAGCCGCTGTCCGACACCGCTGACATAGCGCGTCAGCCCCGCATCCACGTTGTATTCGCCGCCCTGGCTTTGCACCGAAGGCGCGTATTGCTGCGCGCCGACCTGACGGTCCCAGCTCTCCGGCATGAAGATCAGGCTGCTACCGCCGGTCACCGGGTTGGTGGCACATCCAGGCAGCAGGGCCAGCATTGCCAGTGGCAACAGCAGGGTGAGACAGCATTGGCGCAGGGTTTTGCTTGCGGTTCTGGTCAGCATGGGATAAACCTGTGTCACGTTGATCGACAATCTAGATGATAGCGAATTCAGCCCGACTTTGGTGCAGCCGGGAACTGGCCGCAGTTGCGCTGCTCGTCCGCGCCCCAGGCAATGGCGCTGAGATCGATCTGAAAGTGGCTGTCGGCATCGCGCTGCTTGCGGATGCGCACCGGCAGCCAGTGCAGATCAGGCGCATGCCAGGTCCAGATGGTCTTGTCCTGATCGGGCCAGCTGCCCTGATAAACCACGGTCTCGAACTCCCCGCAGGCATTGCTGATGGTTTCACCGGGCAGCAATTGCCACTGGTAATCCGCGATCTTGTCCTCTTTCAGCAGGGACAGGCCGAACGCATCCACGCCACGCAATGCCTGACTCGCCAGCAGCAGATAGATGCTCAGGGAATCCACCGTCTGCACCTGCATGGTTCGCGCCCAGTTGCCATCAGTGCTGCTGACACTGAGTTTGTCATCTTCCCAGTTGAACGAGGCCTGCCAGACATCCTTGCTGAACAGCATGGATTCATTCTGTTCGTACAGCAGGGGAAACACCTTGCCGCTCTGCACCACGAAGCTGGTCTGTTCACGACCGCGAAAGCGCGCCAGTTTGGCCACGCCGCTGGTCGCCTTGCTGGTAAACAGCACTTCAAACTGCTGCAGATCCGCGCGGCCTTCGATGTCCGGGAGGCGCTGCAGATTCATTTCGCCGAAGCCCATAGGCTTGCCATCCAGCTGGATATCAAAGCGGGCCGCGAACGGCTGGGCCAGGGCAAAGTCCTCGACCACAGCAATGCTGTCTACTGCGGCAGCCGTCTGGTCGTTGTCGGCGGTGACTGCATCGGACTGCACGGCGGTCTGCTCGGCAGGCTCGCTGTCTTCCTGTGCTGCCGCCACCATTGGCTGCGCAGCGGCGGCAAGCAGGGCGCAGCCGATTGTGCACCACCGCAAACGGCGCGGACTGAGGCGGATAACGGGCGGATGAAAAAACATAAACGATAAACCTCTTGCGGAGTAATGCAGGTGTCGTTCGCTGGTGATGATGGCAGCGATCAGGGCCAGTGCAGATCACGATCCAGCAGCAGCGGCTGCTGCAGGGGCTGGCCGTCGATCACGATGTGTCGATTGTCGCATGTGACTGTATGGCGGCAGAAAAGTGCAATGCAGGCGGCCAGCAGCCGATGCTCATGCGGCAGCAGGTCGGCGGCCATGCTGCTGGGGGTACTGTCTGGTTCGATGGCCATGCGGTGCTGCGCCAGCACTGGACCCGTGTCGACCCCGGTGTCGACAAAGTGGATGCTGGCGCCATACTCGCTGGCGCTATCGGCCAGGGCGCGGGCGTGGGTATGCAGTCCCGGATACGCTGGCAGCAGCGATGGATGCAGATTGATGATGCGGCCGGCGAAGCGGGCAATGAAGCTGGCCGACAGAATGCGCATGAAACCAGCCAGCACAATCCACTGCGCACCACCGGCAGCAATGGCGTCGCCAAGCCGCCGCTCGAAGGCGCTGGCAGCGGCCGCGCGGTTGCTGTTGCCGCTGGCGTCGCTATGCCAGGCGCCGATCTGGCGATCGTCAATGATGTCCACGGCCAGCGCCTGCTGCATCACCTGCTGCAGGCCAGCGGCATCGGCACGGTTGCAGATCAGCGTATTGATGTGTGCCGGCAACCGGCCGGCGTTCATGCAGTGCAGCAGATAAGCCAGATTGCTGCCGCGACCGGAAAACAGCACGGCAATGGGCAGACTGCCGGTGACTGCCAGCGTGCTGGGCTGGGCTGTGCTCACGCCGGCAGAAAGCGGACGCGCTCGCTGCCCTGGGCCTCGATCACGGTGCCGATGCGCCAGGCCGGCTGGTCCAGCGCAGCCAGCACATCGTCGGCGCTGGCTGCGGCCACGATCAGCACGAAGCCGATGCCGCAATTGAAGGTGCGCCGCATTTCTGCCTCGTCCAGGTCGCCTTGCTGCTGCAGCCAGTGGAATATCGCTGGGCGTGGCCAGCTGTGCGGGTCAATGGCGACCCCAAGCCCGTCATCGAGCACCCGTACGATGTTCTCGGTCAGGCCACCGCCGGTAATGTGGGCCATGCCATGGATGGCAAAGCGCTGCAGCAGGCGCAGTACCTGCGGCACATAAATCGTTGTCGGTTGCAGCAACAGTTCAGCCAGGCTGCGATCGCTGCCATGGATGCTGGCAGACAGGTCGGCACCGCTGTGTGCGATGATGCGGCGGATCAGTGAGTAGCCATTGCTGTGCGGACCGGAACTCGCCAGCCCGATCAGCACATCGCCGGCCCGAGTGTCGGCCCCGGTGATGATCTGTTCGCGTTCGACGACACCGACGGCAAATCCGGCCAGGTCATAGTGCTGTTCGGCATACATGCCGGGCATTTCTGCGGTTTCCCCGCCAACCAGAGCACAGCCGGCGATTTCGCAGCCGCGGGCGATGCCCTCGATCACCACTGCAGCCTGCGCCACATCCAGCTTGCCGCAGGCATAGTAGTCCAGAAAAAACAGTGGCGTGGCACCCTGCACCAGAATGTCGTTGACGCACATGGCGACCAGATCGATGCCGATGCCGGTGTGATCGTTGTGCTGCATGGCCAGCAGCAGTTTCGTGCCGACACCATCGGTGCCGCTGATCAGCACCGGTTCGCGCAGCCCGGGCGGTAGCGCCACCGCCGCACCAAAGCCGCCAATGCCGGTCAGAACATGCTGGTGCAGGGTTTTGCGCAGTGCCGGTTTGATCCGTTGCACCAGTTCATTGCCGGCATCAATGTCCACGCCGGCTGCACGGTAATCGAGTTTGCTCATGGCGGCTATTGTAGCGGCATTGGCGGCGCGAATTGTGCGCCAAACGCGTATAATCAGGCGTCATGGTCGCCATGCAGGCCGCCATGCTGGCGGCGACGATCAGACAGCCACGACTGAGCACTGCTGACTTAACTGACGGGATGACATGCCAATGAGCGGGTACCGAGTTACAGGTGGGGTCGATCTGCCAGCCTTGCGGCTGGCAGCACTGCTGTTGCTTGGCATATGGCTGCTTGCAAGCGCGCACGCTGCCGACGATTATTTCACCGGGATGGCCAAACAGACCGGCGCGATCAGTGAGTCGTCGCTGATTACTGCTGCGCTGGCGCATGTGCTGGTCAAGCTCAGTGGCCGCGCCGACATCGTCGATGCACCAGATGTGCAGCCGCTGCTGGCCGATGCGCAGAAGCTGCTGGTTCGCTTCAGTTACCGCGAGCAGCGCGCGCCGGGCAATGTGTTCGATGAGGCCGATCGCTATCTGGTGGCGAGCTTTGACCAGCGCGAGGTGCAGGATCGGCTGCAACGCGCCGGCATCGCCCTGTGGACACTGGAGCGGCCGGAGCTGTTGCTGTGGCTGGCGATTGAGGAAGACGGTGAGCGTCGCATGCTCGCCGGTGACGAGGAGGCGCTGCGTTATGCCATGCAGCAGCGTGCCGATTATCGCGGGCTGCCACTGCTGTTGCCGTTGCAGGACCAGACTGATTATGCGCTGGTGCAGCCGGAGTCCATCTGGGGCGGTTTTCCTGAGGACGCCTTGCTCGCCAGCGAGCGCTATGCGGCAGATCAGACCGTGATCGCCACGGCAGCCAGAGTCGGACTGGCGGCACAAGGCCAGTGGCAGGTGCGCTGGCGACTGCACAATGCGCAGGGTCTGGAAACCTTTACCAGCAACGGTAGCGAGCTGGAGCGGGCGCTGGTCGCAGGCATTGACCGTCTGGCCGAGCTCACTGCGCAGCAGTCTGCGGTCAGGCTGATCGCTGATGGCGCGGTCAGGGTCACGGCACGACTGCCGCAGATTGACGATCCGCGACAGTTCGGGCGCGCCTGGCAGGCGTTGACCACACTCAGCCAGGTGGAGTCGGTGCAGTTGCTGCAGGCTGGCAGCGATGGCATCGACCTGCTGCTGCAACTGCGTGCCGACGAGGACTGGCTGCGCCAGGCGATTGATTACAGCGATGAGCTGTGGCTGCTGCCGGTCGGACAATCGGCCACAGACATGGCAGTGGGGCTGGATCGCAGCCGCATCCCCATCAGCATCCTGCCCTGATTGCCCGTGCTGCAGCAAACCCCCAATCTGCTCACCGTGGCGCGCATCATCATGGTGCCGGTGCTGGCGCTGCTGATCGTGCAGCGGCATTTTCAGCCGGCCTTCTGGCTGGCCATCGCGGCCGGTCTGTCCGATGCGCTGGACGGATACCTGGCCAAGCGATTCGGCTGGGTTACCCGCTTCGGCGGCATCGCCGATCCGCTCGCGGACAAGCTGATGACCATCGTCGCCTTCACCAGCCTGGCCTGGGTCGGTTTATTGCCGTGGTGGCTGGTGGCGTTGACCCTGCTGCGTGATCTGGTCATCGTCACCGGTGGTCTGATTTATCACTACCGCGTGGAGCCGGTGCAGGCCCAGCCCACGCCAACCAGCAAACTCAATACCCTGCTGCAGATCATTCTGCTGGCGCTGGTGCTGCTGCAGGCCGCAGGCTACTGGCACGCCGCCACACTGGTGCAGTGGATGGTCAATGCCGTGGCCGTCACCACCGTGCTGTCCATGCTGCAATACGTCATTGTCTGGTCCGGCAAGGCGCAGGACGTGTGGCGCAACAAGGGGCGCAGAAGCTCATGAACCAGCCCGCACCCTGGCGCCAGCGCTGGCTGGATCACTGGCTGCCGTGGCTGATCGCGGCACTGGTGTTCGGCTGGCTGGTCAGCCTGTTGTCGCCCATTCTGACGCCGTTTGCGGTGGCCGCAGCACTGGCCTATCTGGGCGATCCGCTGGTCGACAGGCTCGAGGATCTGGGGCTGTCGCGGACGCTGGCGGTGATCGTGGTGTTCCTGTTCATGACCGTGCTGCTGATCGGTCTGCTGCTGGTGCTGATTCCGCTGCTGGAAAAGCAGGTTAATTATCTGCTGCAACGCTTCCCTGACTACTGGAACTGGTTTGCCGACATTGTCCTGCCATGGCTGAATCAGCGCACCGGCATCGAACTGAGCATGCCCGATGGCAGCGAGATCATCGAGCTGTTGCGTCAGCACTGGCAAAGTGCCGGCAGTTTTGCCGCCGTGCTGGTCAGCTCGGTCACGCAAAGCGGCATGGCAGTGATCGGCTGGCTGGTCAACCTGACCCTGATTCCGGTGGTGACGTTCTACTTCCTGCGCGATTGGGATGGCATGATGGCCAGCATCCGAGAACTGTTGCCGCGTTCTGCAGAGCCGGTCATCCTGCGGCTGGCGGGTGAAGCCAACGAAGTGCTCTCGGCGTTCCTGCGCGGACAATTGCTGGTGATGCTGGCGCTGGCCCTGATCTATGCCGCCGGTCTGGCATTGATCGGGCTGAAACTGGCGCTGCTGATCGGCCTGCTGGCCGGGCTGCTGAGCATCGTGCCCTATCTGGGCTCGATCATCGGCATTGCGGCAGCACTGATCGCCGCTGGCGTTCAGTTCGGAGACTGGCTGCATCTGCTGCTGGCGGCGGCGGTGTTTATGGTGGGCCAGATGCTGGAAGGCATGGTGCTGACGCCCTGGCTGGTCGGCGACCGCATCGGTCTGCATCCGGTGGCAGTGATCTTCGCCGTCATGGCCGGCGGCATTCTGTTCGGTTTTCTTGGCGTGCTGCTGGCGCTGCCGGTGGCGGCGGTGGCGATGGTGCTGCTGCGCTTTGCCCACGACACCTACACGCGCAGCTATCTGTATCAGGGTAGCCCGCCCACATCAGCCCTGGCTGCAACAGACCAGTCCGCAAGCGCTGCAGTAAAGCAGCCGCCGCAGGCGGGCAGCAAGCCGTCGCGCAGCAAAAAAACCACCCGCAAGGCGAGTGCCCGCAAACCCGCTGGCCGGCCAGACCAGCAGGCCAGGTCCGATGCCAATCATGCCAGTGGGCAAGCACCCCGCAGCGGCCCGCGCCAACGAGCTACAGCAACGGATCCCGATGCGGACCACAGCGCTTGAGTCGATGACCAGACTGGCCGACATGCGGTCGCAGCGGCCGCTGGACTTTCCCGGCCCTTTCCGGCCGCAACTGGACAATTTTTTCTGTGGCGACAACAGTGCGCTGCTGCAGCTGTTGCAGCGGCAAGCGCAGCAGCCTGACGGCTGGCATTACCTGCATGGCCAGGCCAGCTGTGGCAAAACCCACCTGCTGTGGGGCTTGCAGACGGCCGCCCTTGAGCATGGCTGGCAGGCGCTGTATGTGCAGATTGGGGATGCATCGACGCTGCCTGTGCTGCAGCAGTTGCAGGGTCAGGATTTGCTGTTGCTGGACAATGCCGAAGCGCTGAGCGCTGCGCACAGCTGGCAACAGGCGCTGTTTGATGCCATGCAGCGGGCGCAACAGCAGCAGCTTGCCGTGGTCATGGCTGGGCGCACACCACTGGCCGCCATGACCGGCCTGTTGCCGGATCTGCGCTCACGGCTGGCGACCATGAGTCAGCACCGGGTGCAGGCATTGCCGGATGCACAGCGGGCAGAGTTCGTGCAGGCTTATCTGGCGCGACACAACATTCCCATCGCGACGGATGTGCTGGCCTATCTGCTCAGCCGGGTGGTGCGTGAGCAGGCACAGCTGCTGCGCCTGTTGCAACAGCTGTGCGAGCGCGTATTGATCAGCGGGCAAGGCCCGACCAGGCCGCTGCTGCGAGAACTGATGTCGCCCACGCCGGATCAGTGATCAGTCAAATCGGCGCAGATAGGCGGCGTGCTGCGCTGCCACCGCCTGCTCCAGCTGGGCCAGGCCGGCATCGTTGCGAATCACATCATCGGCGATCGCCAGGCGTTCGGCGCGACTGCTCTGCGCTGTCAGCATGGCTTGTGCCTGCTCGGCATCGACGCCGTCACGCGCCTGCAGTCGGGCCAGCTGGGTGGCTTCCTCGCAGTCAATCAGCAGCACGCGATCAATCCAGGGCCATGGCCTGATGTCGGCATACAGCGGCACTTCCAGCAGCACGTAAGGCAGCGTGCTGGCAGCCTCGGCCTGGGCGCAGCGTTGTCTGGCCAGCTGCATGATCAAGGGGTGGAGAATGTCTTCCAGCTGCTTTTTTAGCTGCCTGTCGCTGACAATCAGCGCGCGCATGCGGGGGCGATCGAGCTGCCCCTGTGCATCCAGCACTGCGGCACCGAATGCCGAGACGATGGCCTGCAGCGCAGGCTGGCCCGGTGCTACCAGTTCACGCGCCAGCTGGTCGGTATCGATGACCTCAACACCGAGCTGGCGAAACAGTCTGGCGGCGGTGGATTTGCCGCTGGCTGCGCCGCCGGTGATCACCACAATCGCCATGCGCAGCGTCGTTCAGAAGTAGATGGCTTGCAGCTGCGGTCCGAACAGCAAGGCGACCCAGCCGGCCAGCGCCAGAAACGGCCCAAACGGGATACGCGTCTGCCGGCCCTGTCCCTTGATCATCAGCCAGGCGATGCCGAGCACGGCACCGCTGATCGAGGCGACCAGAATCACCGCTGGCAGCATGCTCCAGCCCAGCAGGGCGCCCAGCGCAGCGAGCAGTTTGAAATCGCCATAGCCCATGCCGTGTTTGCCGGTGAGCAGCCGAAACAGATGATAGAAGCCCCACAGCAGCAGATAACCGACGGCCGCGCCGACGATGGCATCTTCCGGCGTCACGCCGCTGATGCCGGCGACACTGCCGAGCAGCCCCAGCCACAGCAGCAGGTAGGTCATCGGATCCGGCAGCAGCTGGTGATCCAGATCGATCATGGTCATGGCCAGCAGCAGATAGCTGGCGATGATCCAGAGCAGGGCAAATCCGCCCAGGCCGAACTGCCAGACGATGATCACCGTGGCCGCCGCAGCCAGTGTTTCAATCAGCGGGTAACGCCAGCTGATCGGCTTGCCGCAGTCCCGGCAGCGACCACGCAGAAGCAGAAATCCAAGCAGCGGAATGTTGTGCCAGGGACGGATGCTGGCCTTGCAGTGGCGGCAGTGCGAGGCTGGCCAGACCAGTCCGGGCGGTGGCGGATCGCTGGCATCGCTGATCGCTGCCTCGACATCGCTGCCGGCATGTTCGGCCAGCAGAGCGCGCGATTCCTGCCGCCAGCTGTGCAGCAGTACCTGCGGATAGCGGTAAATGACCACGTTGAGAAAACTGCCGATGACCAGCCCGAACAGGGCCAGCGCGGTGTATAGCAACCAGGGCTGCTGGATAATGCTGTCGATCATGAACATCGGTTCCGGTTGCAGGCAAGACCTGGCCGCTGCTGCCGATGGCCGCAGCAGTTCCCGCATCCAGCAGGCATCAGACCACGGCGGCCATCTTGAAGATCGGCAGGTACATGGCGATGACCATGCTGCCAATGAGTCCGCCGACGATGAGAATGATCACCGGCTCCAGCAGACTGCTCAGCGCATCCACCGCATTGTTGACTTCTTCTTCATAGAACTCCGCGACCTTTTTCAGCATCTGATCCAATGAGCCGGCCTCCTCACCGATGGCGGTCATCTGCACCACCATGGATGGGAACACATTGGTCTGCTGCATCGCCAGTTGCAGCTGATGTCCGGCAGCAACATCCTCGCGCACGCGCAGCACCGCTTCCCGGTAGACTTCGTTGCCAGTGGCGCCGGATACCGTGCGCAGCGCTTCCACCAGCGGCACACCGGCGGCAAAGGTGATGCCCAGCGTGCGGGCAAACCGTGCCAGCGCCGCCTTGCGCAGAATGCCGCCGACCACCGGAATTTTCAGTGAGCTGCGATCAAGAAAATGCTGGAATCGCGGCGAGCGTTTTTTCGCCATCACCGCACCGACCACGATGCCGATGATGCCGAGAAAATACAGATAGCCGAATTCCACCAGCGAATTGGACAGGCTGACAATCAACTGGGTAAACGCCGGCAGTTCGGCACCAAAACCCTGAAAGATCGACTCGAACTGCGGTATCACCTTGATCAGCAGCAGGGCAGAAACGCCCACGGCCACGGCGACCACGGCGGTCGGGTAGTACATGGCCTTGTTGACCTTGCCTTTGATTTCCTCGATGCGTTCCTTGTAGGTGGCGATGGTCTCCAGCACCGTGTCCAGCACGCCGGCCTCTTCGCCGGCTTCTACCAGATTGCAGTACAGCTCGTCAAAGTGCACCGGGTGCTGGCGCAGGGTGTCGGCAAAATTGCTGCCTGACTCCACATCGGTCTTGATCCTGGTGATCAGCTTCTGGAATTTCTCGTTCTCGCTGGCGGTGCTGATGATGTCCAGCGCCTGCACCAGCGGCACACCAGCATTGAGCATGGTGGCGATCTGCCGGCTGAAGATGGAAATGTCCTTGGCCTTGACGCGTTCGCCCAGCTTGAACGACTTCGGCTTGCGGCGCACGCGCTGCGGCGTGATCCCCTGGCGGCGCAACTCGGCGCGGATAAAACTCTGGTCGCGTCCGGTTTTCTCACCCTTCAGGCGTACACCGCGCTTGTCGGTGCCCTCCCATTGAAAAATGACGTCTTCTTTGGTAACAGCCATGGTGCAATCTCTAACAGTCCGTGGTTAATGTCTGATCAGCGCATCCCTGCTGATGGTTTGGTTGTGGCCGATGCAAGCATCCCCATCATTCCTTGGTGATGCGATTGATTTCCATCAGGCTGGTCATGCCGAACTTGACCTTGTTCAGGGCCGAACGGCGCAGGTCGTTGAAACCCAGTTCGTTCGACAGCTTGGCAATGTCCATGGAAGAACCGCCCTCAAGAATCAATCGCTCAATGGATTCGGTGATCGGCATCACCTGGAACACACCGGCACGTCCCTTGTAACCTTCATTGCACTGACTGCAGCCGTTGGCCTCATAGATCTGCAGGCCTTCCTCGATTTCGGCATCGGTGAAGCCGATTTCGCGCAATGCCTCGTCGGGAATATCCGCATGTTTCTTGCAGGTATGCAGGCGTCGCGACAGTCGCTGGGCAATCACCAGATGCAGCGCCGAGGTGATGTTGTAGGACGGCACGCCCATGTTGACCAGGCGGGTGATGCTCTGCGGCGCATCGTTGGTGTGCAGCGTGGACAACACAAGGTGACCGGTCTGGGCCGCCTTGATGGCGATTTCTGCGGTTTCCAGATCGCGAATTTCCCCGACCATGATGACGTCCGGATCCTGACGCAGGAAGGCGCGCAGGGCGCGGGCAAACGTCATGCCCTGTTTCACGTTCTGCTGCACCTGATTGATGCCTGGCACGCGAATTTCCACCGGATCTTCGGCGGTGGAGATGTTGCGGCCATCGTCATTGAGCAGGTTGAGGCCGGTATACAGTGTCACCGTTTTACCCGAGCCGGTCGGGCCGGTGACCAGAATCATGCCATAAGGTTTTGAAATGGCCTCGGTAAACAGGTGCATCTGTTCGGGTTCGAAGCCCAGACTCTCGACCCCGATCTTGGTCACCGAGCTGTCCAGAATACGCAGCACGATTTTTTCCCCGAACAGGGTCGGGCAGGTGCTGACACGAAAATCGATCGCGCCACGTCCCAGGTTCAGCTTGATGCGGCCGTCCTGCGGAATGCGCTTTTCGGCGATGTCCAGGCTGGACATAACCTTGAGGCGGGACGACAGCTTCGGTGCCATGCCCGACGGTGGCCGCAGTACCGTCTTGAGCACGCCGTCCATGCGGAAGCGCACCCGGTATTTGTCTTCATAGGGTTCGAAATGGATGTCTGAGGCACCACGGCGTATGGCATCCAGCAACACCTTATTGATGAACTTGACCACCGGCGCGTCATCGCTGAGGGCATCGTTCGCCTGCTCATCACGTTTCCGCTGATCGTCCTCGGTCTCGAAAGTGAGGTCATCCAGTCCTTCCTCGCCTTCCAGATCGTCCATCATGCTGGCAGACTGTTCAAAAGCCTGATCCATGGCTTTTTCGATCTGGTTGGCCGGTGCCACCAGCGGCTGCACCACGGCGTTCGCATTGAAGGCGATTTCGCTGATGGCCGCCTCCCGGGTGGGGTCGGCAAAGGCCACAAACAGCTGCTTGTCGCGTTTCATCAGCGGCACCGCTGCGTGTTTGCGCAGCAGCTGTTCCTTGATCTGGTTGACTGGTGCCTGACCCAGCTCAAACGCGGTCAGATCCACCATCGGCAAGCCGTATTCATAGCTGATCGCCATGGCCAGGTCTTCAGCGCTGATCTTGTCCGGACTTTTCTGCAGATAGGCAACCAGCGATTCGTTGGTTTTTTCAATGTCCAGGCAGATGCTTTCCAGGGCGCTGCTTTCGAGCAGGCCGAGCTTCAGCAGTCGCCGCGGCAGACCATGATTGAGCTTTTGCCGGATGGCGTTGTTCTGGAATTGAACTGACATAAAAGTACCAGTGTTGTCAGACAGTTGCCGATGAATATAGCATAAAAGGATGAAAGTCGCGTCATCATCGTAACGCGGCTGACGCCAGCGTCAGTGCGGGTTTGCGGCCCGCAAAGCCGCGCGCGCCTGCCACAGGCGTGACCAGGCCCGGCGCAGGTTGGGTTCGTGTGCCTGCAGATACCATTCGCTGATGCCAGAAGCCGCGCGCAAGCGCCGATGCGCCGTGCCCAGATTGTGGTAGGGCATGCTGGGAAACAGATGGTGGGTGGCGTGATAGCGCAGCCCCACCGGCGCCCACAGCGAAGTCAGGTAGCGATGGCCGCTGACATCAACGGAATCATGAAACTGCTGCATCAGGCTGAGTTCACTGCGGCGGTCGTGCAGGTAACGGTGGGCGATCAGCGTGCGCACACCATTGGTGATCATGATGCCGGCCAGCACCGCATACCAGCTGATCAGCAGCGACCATGGCAGCACGCCAGTGGCCATCAGTGCAAGCATCCCGCTGCCCCACAGCCAGGCTCCGGCCTCCTGCCAGCGCCAGTGTTTGTCATCGCGCTCAGAGGCCTCGCGCCGATAGCGAAAATCCACGGTCAGTGAGGAGGCGCTGCGAAAACTCCAGCGCCGCAGCGGCGGAACGATCCAGCCCAGCGGCGTGATGAGGACAAAGCGCAGCAGCACCAGCGCCGGCACCAGCACGCCCAGCAGCAGATGGCCGATCAGCAGCCAGTGTGGAAAACGTGCAAACGCCAGGTATTCACCATCGCCTGCAGTGCCGTAGACATCACGCTTGTGATGATGGTTGTGCACGCCGCTGTAGGTGAACGACGGAGCCAGCATGGGAATGCCGCAGAGCAGGTTCCAGCCAAGACGAAAGCCGGGCAGGGCACCGGGGCGCAGATGCGCCAGTTCATGGATAAAGATCACCGCACGATACAGTGCCAGCACCGCCAGCAGCCAGCCGGCCAGCAGCAGCCACCAGGGCATGGCCAGCACCGCGATGGCGATCAGCGCCGCCCAACCGAGAGCTGCGTGCAGCAGAAAATCGCCCCAGTAGAGCCGGGCTTGCGGCTGGAACAGATCACGCACCAGCGCCCTGGCGGCTGCCAGCTGCTTGAGTTCCATGTCCATGCCGGGTGGCGGCTCGGCGGTCCGTGCGGTGTGGTCGAGGCGGTCTGTGCTCATCGCTATATTGTCGCAGGTTGCGGTGGAGTAATCATGCCCCGGGTTGGGCATATCATTGATTGGTAGATCGGACCGGGTTGTCATGCCCGGCCAGCGCATCTGTACTCGGCAACGCCCCATCAACCACACCATTGGGCTGTCATGCCGAGCGAGCGCAATGTCGTTCGACGACGACTCGCAAACCATCCATTCAGGCTGTCATGCCGAGCGAGCACAGCGAGTCGAGGTATCTCGCAATCAAATTGCGCACGGGCCATGCCACATACCGACCCGAATGCCAGCCGGGACGCTGGCGCTCCAGAGCGTTGTTGCACTTTGGGGCAATGTTTCATGGTAACCAGCAGCCTTTGATTCGCCCCGGTGTGCACACCGTGTAAACCAAGCACTGATACGTTTCGTCGCATATAGATTGACTGATCAGTCAGTCAATCATATCATCGGTGGCCAACATCTGCCACGAGTTCGTCCGCCATGTCCCGACCGGTTGCACAAGACACCCGCGACAAGATTCTCGATTGCGCTGAAGCCTGCTTCATCGGCCAGGGCTTCGCCGCCACCTCCATGCGCCAGATCGCCGAGGCGGCGGACACCACCAACAGCCTGATCGTGCACCACTTCGGCAGCAAGCAGGCGCTGTGGGAGGCGGTCAAGGAGCGGCGCATGCAGGGCTTTGTGGCACAGCAGCAGTCGTTGCTGCAGACGCAAAAACTGGATCTGTCGCTGTTTCTGCGCGCCATCCGCGAGTATTTCGTGCTGTTGCGAGACGATCCGCAGCTGGTGCAGCTGCTGGCCCGTGCTGAACTGGAGCAGGACATCGGTTGCAGCCGTTTTCAGCAGGAACTGGTCACCGCTTTCGTCAGCCAGATCAGCGCTGGCCAGCGCCAGGGGATTTTTCGCGCCGACATCAAGCCGGTGTATCTGCTGGCAGTGATACTGTGCGCCACCACGCAATGGATGGAGGCCCGCCACCAGTTTCTCACCTGGGACGAGTTGGCCGGCGACAGTGATGCCGATGAGCAGTTTCTGGAAACCTTTATCGAGCTATTGGTGAACGGCGTCAGCACAGTCAGGCAGGCAGGGGGCGAAGCATGAGCATGCGGATGGCCGACACTGACCGATCCATGCAACGCCTGCTGGCGCTGCTTGCAGGCAGCCTGCTGCTGGCGGCCTGTGACAAGCCATCGGCACCCGTCCAGGCCGAGCCGCAACTGGTGGCCGTCAGCGAGGTGCGCCGTGGCAGTCTGCAGCGGCAGATTGAAATCTCCGGCATCAGCCGCGCACAGCAGAGAGCGCTACTTGCATTTCAATCCAGCGGCATTCTGCAGCAGCGGCTGGTGCGGCTGGGTGATCGTGTTGAGGCCGGCCAGCTGCTGGCGGTGCTGCGCAATCCGGAACTGGAGCCGGCGCTGCAGGCTGCCGCAGCCAGCATCGCCCGGCTGGAGGCCGAGCGCGTGCAGGCGCAGCGCAATCTGCGTCGACTGCAGGATCTGTTTCGTGATGGTGCCATCGGCGAGCAGCAGCTGGAGGAACAGCAGACCCGACTGACCACGCTGGAAGACCAGCTGCGCGAGGCCAATGCCAACCTCAGCAGCAGCCGCGAGCGCGCCGATGATGCCGCGCTGCGCGCCGATTTTGCCGGCACCGTGGTCAGCGTGCTGCGCGAGCCCGGCGAATTCGTTCAGGCTGGCGCCAGCGTGCTGGAAATTGCCGGTGATGGCTTGCTGGAGGTCGAGCTGCAGGTGCCGCATGCGGTCTGGCAGTTGTTGCAGCCCGGTGCCGAAGTGCCGCTGAGTGTGCAGGATCTGTACGCCAATGACAGTCTGCCGCTGACCGCCAGCGTGCGCGATCTAGGTGCCCAGGCCGATGCTCGCAGCGGACTCTACCCGCTGGTGCTGGAATACGACCCGGCGCAGGCCAGCGACGCGCAGTCACCCACACGCTGGAGCCCGGGACAGCGTGTCAGTGCCGTGTTCGAACTGATCGGCAGTGATCAGTTGCTGGTGGATCTGAACGCCATCGTCGATCCCACCGGCGGCGCGGCCCGTGTTTATCGACTGGATGGCGTGCGCGATCGCGCCAGCGCCGGTCTGGCCACAGTCACCGCAGTGCCGGTGCAGGTGCTGGGTCTGGCAGAAGGTCAGGTGGCGGTGAGTGCGGCGCTGCAGGCCGGTGAACTGGTCGTTGCTGCCGGCAATCTGTCCATGGTCGATGGCCAGCAGGTCCGCGTGCAGGCCGCGCTCGCCGGGATGACCGGCAGCGGATCTGTGTCACCACCATGAATGTGCTGGTCAACCTGCTTGGTCAGCGCAAGCTGATTCTGGCCTCGGTGCTGCTGTTGGGCATTGTCGGGCTGGGAGCCTGGCTGAACATGAACCGGCAGGAAGACCCGGCGTTTCCCTATCGCTACGGTTTTGTCACCGTGCAGTTTCCCGGTGCCGACGTCGATCAGGTCGAGCGCCTGGTCATCGATCCGCTGGAACAGGAGCTGGCCCAGGTCGAGTTCGTCGACGAATTGCGCACCACCGTGCGCGCCGGTTTTGGTCTGGTGATCGTGGTCATGCAGCAAAACGTGTACGACACCGCCACCGCCTGGGAGCGCGTGCGCATCGCCACCGATCTGGCCGCGCAGCGGTTTCCCGCCGAAGCGCAGGCACCGGAGGTGGATGACCGCATCATTGATGCCGCCACCGTGGTGTATGCCGTCACCGGCGGCGACGACCAGGTGCAGCGGCAGGATGCCGCCGAGCGGCTGCGCGACCGCCTGCTGTCGGTGTCGGGGGTGGCGCGCATCCGCCTGTTCGGCCACGGCGACGAGCAGGTCACCATCGCCTATGACGACGCCACCGCGCAGACACTGGGCATCAGCCCGACCCAGCTGGCCACGCAGATTCAGGGCAGCAACCGCATCGTGCCGGCAGGTTATGTGCAAACCGCCGGGCGGCAGTTGCAGATCCGTCCGCAGACCGACGTCGACAGTATCGAGGCGCTGCGCCAGCTCGCAATTACCCTGCCTGATGGCAACACACTGCCGCTGGCAAGCATGGCCGAAGTCAGGCTGACGCCGGCCGAACCGGCACGCGAGACCGCCTGGTACAACGATCAGCGTGCTGTGGTGGTGGCCGTGGTGGCGCAGAACGACGTGCTTAATGTGGAGCAGTTCGGGCTGGACCTGCGGGCAAAAGTCGCGGCGCTGCGGGCAGATTTTGCACCGCTTGCCATCGAGGAAATGTTCTATCAGCCGCAGCACGTGCATGAGCGCTTGCAGGAACTGGGGCAGAACCTGCTGCTGGGTGTGGTCATTGTGGTCAGCATCCTGCTGCTGGTGATGGGGCTTCGGCTGGGCGTGCTGGTCGGGCTGATGCTGCCGCTGGTGACGCTGACGGCATTGGCCATCTACTCGCTGGGAGGTGGCGTGCTGCAACAGATGGCGGTGGCCGGCATGGTCATTGCACTGGGCATGCTGGTGGACAATGCCATCGTCATGTCGGAGAACATCCAGTGGCACATCGATCGCGGCAAACCCAAACCGCAGGCGGCCCGGCATTCGGTGCGCGAACTGCTCACCCCGCTTGGCGCGGCCACCGGCACCACGGTGGCGGTGTTCATGCCCATGGTGCTGGCCACCGGCGACACCGCCGATTTCACCCGCGCGGTGCCGGTGATGATCATCCTCATGCTGGTGATCAGCTACCTGTATGCGGTGATGGTGACGCCGATCCTGGCCACCTGGCTGCTCAGCGACAGCAGTCAGGATGCCGACGGCCAACCGCAGCGCACACAAAGGCTGAATGACTGGATCATGCAGCGGGCCAGAGCCCTGGGCGAGTTTGCCGTGTTGCATGCGCGCTGGATGCTGGCCGCCGCCGTGCTGTTCCTGCTGCTGGCGGTGGCGGCGGGCACCCAGGTCAAGCGCGATTTTTTTCCCGCCACCGACCGCGAGCAACTGGTGGTGGACATCTACTTCGCCGAGGGCACGCCGATTGCCGAGACCACCGCGTTTGGCCAGCAGCTGGCGCATGAACTGCGGCAATTGCCATCCGTGCAACAGACCTTTCTGTTCACCGGCAACAGCGGGCCAAAATTTTATTACAACCTGAACGAAACACCCAGCGCGCCGCATCTTGGCCGCGTGGTGGTGCTGACCCGCAGCAACGCCGATGTGGCCCGCGTCAGCGACTGGGTGCGCGAACAAAGCCACCGGCGCTGGCCACAGGTGCAGCTGGTGCCGCGCGAGCTGAAGCAGGGGCCACCGACACCGGCACCGATCGAAGTGCGCACCACCGCTGGCGACTGGCCCACGCTGGTGCAGGCGATTGAGCAGATCACCGCCACCCTGCGCGGGCTGGAGGGCACCGTTGACGTGCGCCATGATCTCGGGGTCGGCATACCCACGCTGCGCTACGACATCGATGATCGGCAACTGGCCACGGCCGGCGTCAACCGCGGCAGCGTCGGCGACCAGCTGGCACGGCAGAGTCAGGGGCTGCGCATCGGCGCATACCGTGCCGGCCGCGACAGCATTCCGCTGGTGCTGCGATCCAGCGCAGGCGAATACACCGATCCGGGGCGTCTCGACAGCACCCTGACCTGGTCTGACGATGGCCAGCGTGCGCTGCCGCTGGCGGCGCTGGCCGATGCCCGCCTGGCTTGGCAGCCGGCGGTGCGGCACCACTTCAATCTGCAGCCATCGGCCACCGTCTTCAGCGAACTGCTGAGCGGCTACACCTATGACCTGGTCTATCAGAACATGCTGGATCAGCTGGCCGCCGACGGGCTGCCGCCGGGGGTGGAGATTTCCGCCGGCGGCGCGCAGCGCTCCTCCGGCCAGGCCAACAGCGCGCTGTTTCGCACCCTGCCGCTGGGGCTGTTGCTGCTGCTGTTCTTCCTGCTGCTGCAGTTCAACTCGTTTCGTCGTGTCGGTCTCATTCTGGTGACCATTCCGCTGGCACTGGCCGGCGTGGTGCCGGGCCTGCTGCTGACCGGCTACCCGTTCGGCTTCATGGCCTTGCTGGGGGTGATTGCGCTGGCCGGCATCGTTGTCAACAACGCCATCGTGCTGCTGGATGTGGTCGATCAGCAACTGGCCGAAGGCCACGACCTGCGCACGGCATTGATCGAAGCCGTCGCCCGCCGTACCCGGCCGGTGCTGCTCACCACCGCCACCACGGTGGCCGGCCTGTATCCGCTTACCACCACCGCCAGCACGCTGTGGCCACCGATGGCCTGGACCATCATCTCCGGGCTGCTGGTGTCCACCGTCCTCACCCTGGGCGTGCTGCCGGCGCTGGCCGCGTTGCTCAGACTTGATCGCAAGCTGCTGCGCAAGGTCGAAAAATGATTGCGCCCGGAGTAAGGGAGCCGCTGCAGTGAAGCGCGCGATCGGTTCAAGCTGGAAAGGTAAACGCAGCTTGGGAGCGCCAGCGTCCTCGCTGGCTATGAGTGGAAATGTAAACGCAGCTCAGGAGGGACAGCGTCCCCGCGGGCATCAAGGCGCAGGCGAAGAGCAGCAAGCAAGCCTGCTCGCTCAGAAGCAAGCGCCTGCTGGCAGCTGCTCCTAGTTTTATTCCGGCAGGCTCATATCAATGCTCGACATGATGCGGTCGGTTTCGGCCAGAATCTTGATGATTTTCTGGTAATGTTTGACATCGTTAAATGATAGCTTGCGGCCCTTGCGGTCTTTCAGCCATTTCTGTGCCGGCTGATAGCCGCCGATGTAGAAACCCAAGGAAACCTCAGGCACCTGATCGAAATACTGCTGCGCGTTGATCCACACCTTGCCGTCGGCATAACGGGGTTTGTCCACCAGTCCGTTACCCTCACCATGAAACGGATATGGCGTCTCGCCAACAGCATCTGGCTGCATCAGATGCAACTCTCGCAGCAGCCTGCCCTGATCGCTGATGGCCCAGAACTCGTCCGGCGTGGCTGGCCAGGGAATGCGCGGAAAATCAATCTTGAGAAACTCGGCATAGGTCTCACGATAGGCGGAGCAATGTAGAACGCCATAGATGTAATCGAATACATTGACTTCGTTAGGGCGGCCATTAGTCAAGTGTATCGAAATCTCTTGCAGTTTTGCATAGATCTTAATGTCGTAATTGATTTGACGATCTTGATCAATATCTTGGCCTTCGAGGTATAAGTAATGTGGAAAGATTGTTTTAAGTGGTTTCCTGAGACCATAAGCTATCATCATCACTTCGCTGCGCGTCAAATTCATATGATTTAGCGATACTTTCGATCATTGCTGCAAGGATTGGTTTCGAGTCTTTCCAATGGATGGAAAATCTTCTGAACTCCTCGGCAACGATACGCTCCTGGTCCCCACCTTCATAGGGTCTGCGAGAGGTAACGCCTCGGGAATTGTGTACTCCTGTATGGAAACCTCGTCTGATGTCTTCACAGTCATCCTGATCCAATAGCGTAGCAATGACCGGGTCTGGCCAGCACTCCAGATTTTTGTTCAGAGGCCAGTCGGAAAGCCAGGCACCGACCGTCAGGTCAGTGACCGCTTCCCGATCTTTCTCTTTTGCCAGGTCTCGCACCCTGTTGATCCAGGAGAAAAACAACTCGCTGTCAATTTCTCCATTAGATTTTTTCCCTGGAACACCGCGTCCACGGTGGATCATAGAACCGGCTGTTTCCGCCGCTGTATGCAGGTTTTCGGGTATAGGTTCGCCCTCGGCGTTACGAGGTTTGAATGCAAGACATATCAGTTCCATGAAGGATTCTGGCACGCTCAATATCTCCGCCATCAAATGGGGCACCCCATACGTGTCATGTTCCAGAATGGGGTAGTAAGCGAATTCCAGGCTGACCATCTCAGACTGGCTGCAGTCAGTTTTGGAAAGCGCCTCAAATACACGAGCGATATGCCACGACTCTGCAAGGGCAGCATTGTCTTCCTGACCAGCAGCTATCCCCTTGAGCATTTGGATTAGGAGGTCGCTGGGTAGCTCCGTTGCGCGATCTCCCAAGGCTTCCATGGCTGTTCGCGGCCTGCTCGCAGCCAACAGTTTTTCCATACAGAAAGATAAATGATCTCTGTCTGATTGAATGTAATACGGTCTGACAACTAGCCAGAAATGATCATGAACCTTCGGCAGCTGGATTTCGACAAGCTCCCATAAAGCCATGGATTGTGGAGCGTTGGTTATAAAATCGGCTACTTTCTCCGGAGACTCAGCTTGCTTCTCAAGCAAGTGCAGGCATGTTTGCAGAAAATCAGCGAATTCTTCTTGAGGTACAGCATGCAGTACCCCGCAGGTCAATGAGTCAAACAACGATGTGTTCTGCAAGTTGACATACCATTGGCATAACCATGTTGCTAAATCGCCACGTTCAAACGGCTCCTTAACTAGTTCCCAGCCCACAAGCTGTGGTTTCCCACACCGTTTGACTAATTTGTAAATGCCTTGCCAACCCAGGGTTTCGTATATCTCCCGAGTTGCCATGGTGCGCAACGCCGCTCTCGCGTTGTCGGCTTCTTTGTAGTCTTTCTCCCGCCCATCAGGGAGCGCTACCCTGCCATTGGAGAAAATCCAGGCATGCCGGATGACCAAATCACCGGGGGCCAGTGCGTCGAATAACGGCCTCAGTGTATCGGCTGAATAGCGATCATGCCTGCTACCATCCTGATTAAACG
Organism: Gammaproteobacteria bacterium; assembly: GCA_018819105.1. Lineage (GTDB taxonomy): Bacteria > Pseudomonadota > Gammaproteobacteria > Xanthomonadales > Wenzhouxiangellaceae > JAHJQV01. Next base: position 10,641 of record JAHJQV010000038.1, on the reverse strand, counting down.
AGTTCTCCCTGTTCAGGAATTTCCTGGCTGCACTGCGAACAATTTCCCGATCTTCATCTGGGAAGCTTTTCGCGCTGGCAACCAATGTAATTATCTTGTCACGAAAATTCTTATCCAGTTCATCGAGCCTGGGTACCAGGTCGGCGATGTGTTTTGCATTTCCCTGAGCTTGCTCAAGTAACAAATCTGCGACGGGCAGTACGAGTTGTCGAATTTCTTCATAAGTGACGACACCACCCGCACCAGCGTCATCATCCCGCCATTGTGGCTTTGCATTGGGCGATGCCATATCGTGCTGCCCCGGTAGCAATGCCAGTAATAGGTTCCAGGCTGTTTCAGGGTATCGTTCGGTTACGTTTCCAATGGCCCGAAGCCGCAACGCTACTGAAGCCGCCGTCTGCGGGTACCATGGCCGGAAGAGGGAGACCAGGGAATTGAACGGTGTATTGCTCCAATTGCCCCTTACTTCCACATCAGACAGTTCAGCAAGGATGTTTGCAATTCGACCGAGTCGGGCGGGGTACCACGCCAACAACTCCAGAGCCCAAAGCAGATTGGCATGCCAGCAGCGACCGGATATCCCAGATGATTGTGTTTCCGTGATTATCCGAGTAGCTGTTTTGTCAGGCTTGTGCAAACTGCTTTGTATCGCATTCAGGAACTCATCGGGAGCCGCTTCGGCAAAAGACCGGAGGAAGGATGAAACGGAAAGCCAGCGCTCCCCATCAGCATTTTCGAGAAGATGCTCAACAAAACTCCGCACATGGTTGCCGATAGCGATATGATTGGCGCTGTCAGCAAAATAACCCAGTTTTGCGATGGATTCCGCCATGGCGTCCAACACAACACCGGACTGCTCACGAACCTTGCCATAGATTGAAGCCATCCAGCGCTTGTCTTCTTCAAGTTCCAGAACCGGATCAGGTTCTTCGAACACAGCCCAGGCGACCTCGAAGAATCTCGTCAAGACGACGCCCGTCAGCCTGGGTGCCATCAGATGCAACAACTCCAGCGGTGCCTTGGCTTTCCAGAGCGAGCCGATTTTTACCACTGGCGCATCATCGAGTGCGACCAGTTGCAGTAGTTCGTTTTCAATGTCCTCATATGCGTTGTTGGCAATCTTCTCAATGCATGCCTTGTCACCTTCGGATGCACCATTCCAGGCTCCCACCAAGGTAAGAACCAGCAAACTTGTGGTGTTGGCAGCATCGACCCATTCCGGTCTTTTGATAGTGGGGTTCAGCGCATGCCAACGACGAAACACAGTCCAGGATCTTCCCAGTGTGCGGGTATATCGGGCTGCGTCAGATGCTGCGATGCCAAGTTCATGCAGCGATTTTTCAAATTCATCAGGCTTTGGTCGCCGAATCTCTATAGTTTTCTGGTTCGCCGCCGTGGCGCCGATACCCATAAGGTTGAAACCCTGATCTCCGAAGGCCAGCGGTACGATCAGGCTCATTCCTTCTCGGGGAGCACGATGATTGCCAAGCTGATTGTCAGTAGTTACTACTATCTCTATCCCAGGGTTGGCATCAACAAATTGCCAACCTTCTTCTGACGTGATGCAGGCAGTTCGTTGGGAATACCCTCCCTCGATCAAGAGGGCACATATAAACGCAACTGCTTCCGATTGGCTGTCCGCCTTAACGGCAATCAGTGGCTCGTGCTGCTGGAGTTGTTTTCGCAGTTCGTCCTTCGATTGTTCGCGCCCGGCAAACAACGCAGCAGCAGTTATCGAGGGGCTTGATTGGCCTTGCCAGTGACCCCAGTAATTCTCGACAGAATCAACACCGTGGCCAGCTATACCCAATTGGATCCCGATCCACAATGAGGTTGCTGCCGATGTTTCCAGCCAGGTTTCCAAGTCGTCCACATCCCAGACCAGCACATCGCGCCAGGCGTTCTGACTACGTTTCTTCTTCTGCCACGCCGCCTTTCCTGGCCACCGTCGGGAGGTTACAAAAACAAAAGCCGATTCCGCTGCTTCTTTAGTAGACAGCTGTCCCAGACGCTTATTGAAATCGCTTGTCGCCTTTCTTGCCGGTTCCTTCGAGGTACCAAGTTCCCAGTAGCTCGGTCCATCCGGTACCCAGGCGTTGCCTTTGTCTACACTCACGATGCCATCCCACCCTGGCAGGTTCACGGACTCGCCGCCGGGCATAGCAAGGGCCTTTATCTGTGAAGTTGCGGAAATAAGTCTCCTGATCAAAATAGGAAGCATATCTTGAGCTATACGTTGATCTGACCAGTGTATGAGTTGCATCGCTGTTATACGCATGAGGTCGAGAAATTATTTGACATGTGACACTCTAGAATAGTGTCCTGCATACACAATTGCGAGAGGGCAACGCGGTAATGATCAACAACGCACGCAAAAACAAGGCGATCAGATCTTATCTGCAGCAGCTTCCTGCCCTGTTGGTCAAGGATTACGGCATGTCCGAGCTGTATACGGCCAGGCAGGTCAGGAGCACGATTGAGCGGGCCGGCATGAATCTTGAACATGCCACGTATGCATTGGCAATGTTTGCAGACCGCGAAAGTTTCGATCGCCACCATGCCGAAACCGGTAAGCAATGCGATTACAACACCCTGCGCAATGAAGTGATCGACCGGTTTCTCGACGGCAACAGTACAATCAACGCTGCCAAGCTGTATACCGTGTTCGCGGCAACAGGCAGCGGCGGTGAAGGCGCATGTGGTGCTGATGCAGGTGGCGGTGACTGATTGGCAATGTCGCCACTGGCGTGTCACGTGCTGCAAACCCGTATGTAGCCTCAGCAAGAGGGGCACAGACGCACAATAACCTGTCACCGACGCGACTGGCGCAACGTCTCGGTATCGGCGTAGCGTGAGTACATGTCCAGCAGCAACTGGCGGAAGCGACCGCTGTAGCCAGCGGCAATGCCCAGACACAGCGTGGTCAGTGCGGCCCGGTCCGGGTTTTCGCGAATCCACTGACGCAGCACCGGATCGGCCTGCTCACGTAGCAGTCGTTCCAGATCTTCACTGATGTCGAAATCAGCTTGTTCTGGTGATGACCTGCTGTGGTTGCTGATACCGCCACTGAGTCGCACCATGATCAGGATCACCGTGATCAGCACAATGCCAGCTGCGGCTACCACCAACGAGGCCATTGCCGGTGGCAATGAACTGCGCAGGACGAAGTAGCCGGCGAGACCGAGAAATGCACACACGGTCAGCGCCAGCGGCACCAGCACCAAGGTCACCATCGCGCCGGTTTCAATGCGCTTTTTAAGCTGGTTCAGCATGGACAGCAGCTCCACTGGCTGCGCAGTTGGCTCAGCGTTCCAGTAGTTTGCCGAGGATGAAACCGATGCCAAGCGCGGCTGCAATGCTGGTCATGGGGCGCTGCTCGACTTCACTCTCGAATGAACCCCAGGTTTCGCGTGCCTGCTGGCGCGACTGATCCGCTGCAGCCCGGATGCGGTCGCGACCCTCATCGCCTGCTGCGCGGGTCAGTTTGGAGACGGTTTTTCCCACTTCGGACAATTCACTTTTCAGCGTGGAAAACTCGTCGCGTAAAGCCTGCATTTCTTTGTCTGTCGTTGTCGACATAGTGCCTCCATTTGCTTGAAATTCGCTGCATGGACTCTCATGCATTGACTGCGTCGGGTTTGCAATAACCGACGTTCACAAATAGAACTGGCATCGAATTTCCATATCTCAACCCTGCGCAAGGAAGCTGTTCGGACTGCAGCGCCGGTGAGCAGAATTGACGTATTGCAATGCTGGACGAGGCACTTTTGATGCGCATCGCGCCGGGTACTGAAGGCGCACCCAGCGTTCTGAATGTCACTGTGATTCCGGCAGGTATGCCATGCTGCCGTCGCTGCTCACGACTTCTGGTGGCAGAGAAATCAGTCCCTTTGCCGCATGGATTATGTAGTGGTGCCGTGTGCAAGTCTGCTGATTGTCCTGTTGGCCGCCTCCAGCATTGGCTGCACCGGCTCTGCCAGGCTGTCGTCCTGGCGCATGCTGGCCAGTTCGTTCAGTAACTCGCGTTCTTCATCGGCAAGCCGCTGCGATAGTGCGCTGGCCTGGTCATCGTCAAGCCAGCCGGTGACGTCGTCGGCCAATGTCTGCAGGTCACTGAGCTCCGTGTGCGGGTCACGCGGCAGCAGATCGCGCGAGCGGATCCATGCTTGCAGTGCATCACCATGCGCCTGCAGTTCGTCCGCGCGCTGTTGCAGCAATGCGCGCATGGGTTTGCCTTCAACCAGATGCGCCAGCGCATGCCGGTAGCGACTGGTCAACTGGCGACACAGACGGGCGGCCTGCAACAGCGCCGCCTCGGTTTCGGAATAAGTCAGACTCACGTTGCTGCTCCTGTGTTCGGGGCGAAAAACCGCAGCGCATGTGGCTTGACCATGCAGTTCAGAGGTGTGCTGGCGAGAATCTCACCATCAAAACTGACATCCAGCACCGGGTCAGTGCTGATGGACAGCTCCTGGCATCGAATGTGCCACATGGTGTCGGACGTGCGTGTCCGGCCACTGCGCAGGCGATCAATGCTGGCCAGCAGGTTTACCCGATTCTGCTCATGTACGATCAGCACATCCAAACGGCCATCATCCAGTTTGGCGTCGTCGACAATGGTCAGGCCGCCGCCATAATGAATGCCATTGGCCACGGTGATCTGCACACAGTCAAAGCTTTCCTCGTGACCGTCGGCGACCACCACTGCATGGAATCGACGCGGCTCGCGAATGGCGTTCAGCATGGCGACCGGATAGGCCAGCACGCCCCAGTCGGACTTGCTCTGGCTGTCCAGCTCGCGCGTCATTTGCGGCCCCAGACCCATGCCGATGGCATTGATGAACGATTTGCCGTTGGCAACTGCGATGTCCACCGGTCGCTGCTGGCCGGAGACAATCACTGACACCGCCTGCTCCAGACTTTGCGGAATCTGCAGTGAGCGTGCCAGATCGTTGGCCGTGCCCAGTGGCAGTAGTCCGACCGGGCGTCCGATCTCCAACAAGCCATCCAGAGCAAGGTTGATGGTGCCATCGCCACCACCCAGCACCACGCGATCAAACTCGGGCCCATGACGGCGGATCACCTCGGGCAGATCCTGCGCCTGCATCGGGCGCTTGACCAGCATGTTGCCCTGTGCCCCCAGAGGCGCGATCAACTCGTCAAGCGCCATATTGCCTGAACGGCTGCCGGGGTTGATGATCAACAGGGTGGAAACAGACACGGGAAAACAGTGAAGTGATGCATGCTATACGACGGCATATGCTGGAGAAAGACAGATTCGGACTGTTTTTGTGAGTATAAAGGCCTGCCGGGATGGATGCCAACCGCCTAGCCGTCAACACCCTGCAGCCGTTGTGACCGCTGCTGCGAAGGTTTATCATAGTTTGTTTTGCGCCAGTTCAAGTCGCTGAGGTATCCCGTCATCATGAAAATCCTGGTATTGGTCAAAAGGGTCATTGATTACAACGTCCGCGTGCGGGTAAAGTCGGACGCCAGCGGGGTTGAGACCGATGGTGTGAAGATGAGCATCAACCCGTTTGACGAGATTGCGCTGGAAGAGGCGCTGCGCCTGCGTGAAGCCGGTCATGCTGAAGAAGTGCTGGTGGTGAGCATGGGCAGCGAGGCCTGTCAGCAGCAGTTGCGCACGGCGCTGGCCATGGGTGCCGATCGGGCCATTCATCTGGCCACCGACGATGCGCTGCAGCCCTTGTCGGCAGCGCGCGTGATCAAGGCTCTGATCGAGCGCGAGCAGCCGGGCATCGTGCTGCTGGGCAAGCAGGCGATTGACAACGACAACAACCAGACCGGGCAGATGCTGGCGGCATTGTGGCAGCGGCCGCAGGCCACTAACGCAGCCAAAGTCGAGCTGGCAGACGGCAGCGTGCGGGTCACCCGCGAAGTCGATGATGGTCTGGAAGTGCTGGAGCTACAGCTGCCGGCGGTGATCACCACCGACCTGCGCCTGAACACGCCACGCTTCGTCAAGCTGCCCGACATCATGAAAGCGAAAAAGAAGCCGCTGGACGTGCTGGCGATCACTGAGCTACAGGCCGACATTGATGCTGACGCTGAGCAGGCGCTGCAGATCAGCGACTGGCAGGCACCACCCAAACGCGGCGGTGGTATCAAGGTCGACAGCGTCGATGCGCTGGTGGCCGAGTTGAAGTCACGCGGTCTCGTTTAAGCCCGGATTAATCAGGACACACAGCAAGGAATCCAAGCCATGAGCAAAATACTGGTACTGGCCGAACACGGCAACGGTGAGCTGGCCGCCGCCACCGCAAAAACGGTGAGCTGCGCCGCCGCCATTGCCGAGCACAATCAGGGCAGCATTGATGTGGTGGTGTTTGCTGCCGGCGATGCCGCCGCTGCGTTGGCGCAGCAGGCCGCCGCGCTGCAGGGTGTGGCGCGTGTGCTGTGCTGTCAGCACGATGACTTTGCGCATCCGCTGGCGGCGCATCTGGCACCGGAACTGGCCGCGCTGGCCGGCGATTACAGCCACATCCTGGCGCCATCGAGCATGTATGGCAAGGATGTGCTGCCGCGGGCAGCGGCGCTGATCGGCGTCAATCAGGTCAGCGAGGTCATGGCGGTACTGGGCGAGCGTGAGTTCAAGCGTCCGCTGTATGCCGGCGCCGCCATCGTCCGCGTCAGCGTGCCTGCTGGCGTCACCGTGGTGGCAACCGCGCGCACCGCATCGTGGGCGGCAGCGGAATCCGGCGCGGTCAGTGCCGAGATCGTCAGCATCGATGCGCAGGCTGAACATCCAGCTCACACGCGCTATGTGGAAACCATCAGCGAAGGTGGGGACGGCCCGGATCTGGCCACCGCCAACATCGTTGTTTCCGGCGGACGCGCGCTGGCTTCCAGCGATAATTTCGACCTGGTGTACAAACTGGCCAAACAGCTGGGCGCGGCGGTGGGTGCCTCGCGCGCGGCGGTGGACGCAGGTTATGTGCCGAACGAGTTGCAGGTGGGCCAGACCGGCAAGATCATCGCCCCTGACCTGTACATGTGCTTCGGCATATCCGGTGCCATCCAGCATCTCACCGGGATCAAGGACGCCGGCACCATCGTGGCGGTGAACAAGGATGCTGACGCGCCGATTTTTGATGTCGCCGACATCGGACTGGTCGGAGACCTGTTCGAGGTGATCCCGGCGCTGCAGGAAAAGCTGGCCTGAACCATGTCAGCAGCCTGCATCTGAACTCACCGGCATGAGCCAGCAGTCGATCATGTGGCAGCCCGACGCCGGACGTTGCGCGGCGGCCAACATCACCCGCTTCAGCGAGCATGTGGCGGCGCAGCACGACCTGGCCATTGCTGACTATCACGACCTGCAGCGCTGGTCGCTGCAGCATCCGGCTGACTTCTGGCAGACGCTGTGGACATACACCGGGGTGCTTGGCGAGCGTGGCAGCGGCCCGGTGCTGGTCAACGGTGAGCAGATGCCCGGTGCGCGCTGGTTTCCCGCTGCGCGCATCAACTACGCCGAAAACCTGCTGCGCTGGGCGGATCAGACTCCCGAGCGCACGGCGGTGCTGTTTGCCAATGAATCCGGGCAGCGCCGCCGCTACAGCTTTGCCGATCTGCGTCGGCAGTCGGAACAACTGGCGCTCACACTGCAGGGTATGGGCGTGCAGGCCGGCGACCGGGTTGCCGGCTATCTGCCCAATCTTCCGGAAACGCTGATTGCCATGCTCGCGGCCACGCGGCTGGGGGCGATCTGGTCGTCGTGCTCGCCCGATTTCGGCGTCAACGCGGTGTGCGACCGCTTTGGCCAGATCCAGCCTAAAGTCATGGTGGCGGTGGCGGCCTGTCCATACAACGGTGTGACCCACGACTGCTCGCTGAACGTGCTGGAAATCAATCGCCGCATCGACAGCATCGAGCAGGTCATCGTGGTGCCATACGTGGCCAGTGATGAAGGCGTGCAGACGGCGGTCAGCACGGCCAACTCGGTGCTCTGGGACGACTGCATGGGCGCTGCCGATCAGGCGCTGCAGACGGGCACGCCAGCACCGGATTATCAGCGCCTGGCGTTTGATCATCCGCTGTACATTCTGTTTTCGTCCGGCACCACCGGGGTGCCCAAGTGCATCACCCACGGCGCTGGCGGCACGCTGCTGCAGCATCTGAAAGAGCATCAGCTGCACACCGACCTGGGGGTCGACGACAACCTGTTCTACTTCACCACCTGTGGCTGGATGATGTGGAACTGGCTGGTCTCGGCACTGGCCTCGGGTTGTGCCATCACGCTGTACGATGGCTCGCCGTTCCGGCCCGGCCCGGAAGCGCTGTTTGATCTGGTCGACGAGCTGGGCATCAGCGTGCTGGGCACCAGCGCCAAGTCGATCGCCGGCTGGGAAAGCGCCGGTCTCAAGCCGCGTGCATCGCATCGCTTGCACAGCCTGAAGGCGATCCTGTCCACCGGGTCACCGCTGCTGCCGGCCAGTTTTGATTACGTATACCGCGACATCAAAGCCGATCTCTGCCTGAGTTCGATCTCCGGCGGCACCGACATCGTGTCCTGCTTCGCGCTGGGCTGCCCGACGTTGCCGGTGTATCGTGGCGAGCTGCAGTGCATTGGCCTGGGCATGCAGGTCGAAATTCGTAACGATGCCGGCGAAGTGGTGATCAACGAGACCGGTGAGCTGACCTGCTCGGCACCGTTCCCGTGCATGCCGGTGGGGTTCTGGAACGATGCCGACGGCAGTCGCTACCGGCAGGCCTATTTCGAGAAGTTTCCCGGCATCTGGTCGCATGGGGATTTTGCCCGCATCAACGAACACGGCGGCGTGATCATCTACGGTCGCTCGGATGCCACACTCAATCCCGGTGGCGTGCGCATCGGTACCGCCGAAATCTATCGTCAGGTCGAGACGCTGCCGCAGATTGCCGAGGCCCTGTGTATCGGTCAGCAGTGGCAGGACGACGAACGCATCGTGCTGTTTGTCATCATGGCTGCCGGCGAATTGTTGACCGGAGAGCTGAAAAACCTGATCCGCCGCACCATCCGCGCCAACACCAGTCCGCGTCATGTGCCGGCGGTGATCGTGGCCGTGGACGATCTGCCACGCACCATCAGCGGCAAACTCAGCGAAATCGCGGTGCGCGATGTGGTGCACGGTCGCGAGGTCAAAAACACCGATGCACTGGCCAATCCGCAGGCGCTGGAACTGTTCCGCGATCTGCCGGATCTGCAAGACTGAATTCCAGCCAACACCATGAACCTGAGCATTGCATGCGCGCCGCCTGCGCCAGCCGAGCAGGCTGATCATCATTGCCTGGCCAGACTGCGCCTGCAATCACAGCCGTCAGAAGAGCCCTGGATGCTGCCGCTGCCGGCGCTGACGGCGTCAGTGCTGGACGAAACCTGGCTGCTCGATGAGACGGTCACAGCAAGCTCGGTCAGTGCCCAGGGCTGGGCGCTGCAGCATCGCTATGCCGGCCATCTGGCGATGAGCTGGCTGCAGTTTGATCTGGCTGCGCATGCCGACACCGCCGCCGCCATTCGCTGGGCCTACCACGAGCTGCTCAACCACCTGGCCATCAGCAATCATCAGCAGTTGCTGAAGATCTGGCACTACCTGCCAGGCATCAACGTGGGGGAGGGGGATGAGGAGACTTACCGTCAGTTCTGTGTCGGTCGGGCCCAGGCTCTGCGTGATCAGCACATCACCGCGACCATGCCGGCGGCCACAGCCATCGGCATACCGCTCGCTGCAGCGGCGGCGGACAGCGGATTTACTGCACCGCAACAAGCCGGTAATGAGGGCTGGCCAGCAGCGCAGCGGGCAGTGTTTTACTGGCTGTCCGGCACCCTCGCTCCGGCCAATGTGGAAAACCCGCGCCAGGTCAGCGCCTGGCAGTATCCGCCGCAGTACGGTCCGGCCAGCCCGCTGTTTTCCCGTGCCAGCGTGCTGCGCCTGGGCACGCAGCGGCTGCTGCTGATTTCCGGTACTGCCAGCGTCACCGGCCACGCCACCGCTTATCCCGGTGATTGCGCGGCCCAGACCGATGAAATGCTGTTGAACCTGCGCAGCCTGATCTCCGCCGCCGGCATGCCCTACGCACCGGAGCAGATGCGCCTGCGGGTGTACCTGCGTCGCCCCGCTGACTGGCCACAGGTGCTGGCAAGCATGCAACAGGCCGGTTTCGATGCCACCCGGCTGGTGCCGCTGCACGGCGACATCTGCCGCAGCGACCTGCTGGTGGAACTGGATGGAGTGCTGCTGGAAGACAGCGAGACTGATGCGACCGGGATGACGGAATAAATCCATCACGTTCCGCCATACCCTGGGCTCACAGTCATTCCGACCAAGTAGCAATACCCAAGGCTGTTATTCCGACCAACCAGCAAGAACCGAGGCAGTCATCCCGACCGAGCGCAGCGAGTGGAGGGATCTCACCTCACACAACTCAGCAACCACCAATCACTCCCGGCTATCACTGACGCCAAACGCAGCCCAACCCCCTCCCCTGCATCGCGGGGGGGGGCGGGGTGAGGGCACAGCAAAACCAAGCCCAGGATCGCCAGTAACAAGCCGTCCCACCACGCGGTCATCCCGAGCGGGCCAAGTGATCTTTCATCAACTGGACACACTGCCACCATTGAAGAACGAGATCTCTCCACGTTGG
>JAHJQV010000037.1 GCA_018819105.1 Gammaproteobacteria bacterium | reverse complement strand
GTACTGCTTGTTGCCGCCGGGTTGCGAGTGCCATTGATCACATGACGGGATAATGGCTTGCAGTGTGCCCCCACCCCGACCCTCCCCCGCTTTGCAGGGGAGGGAGATGGGCAGTGTTTGGCCTCTGTTCTGGTGCGGACGGTTTGGTATTAGCCGGGTCGGATTTTAGTTGAGATCCCTGCGCTCGCCGCGCTCGGTCGGGATAACAGCATTGGGTATTGCTGCTCGGTCGGGCTGACAGCCTTGGGTTTGCCTCGTTCCCACGCTAGCCCGTGGACATGCATGGGCAGATTTACTGTGCCAGCAGGCTGCGCATGCACCCGAGCAGTCGATAAACATCGCTGAAGCTGTTGTACAGGGGCACCGGTGCGATGCGCATGATGTCGGGGTTGCGCCAGTCACAGATGTGGCCGTGCTGATACAGCGACTTGTACAGTTGCTGGCCGCTGTCCTTGCCGGCCAGCATGCGCACCGAAAGCTGGCAGCCACGCTGTTGCGGGTCGCTGGGCGTAATGATTTCGATGTGCTCACCCACCAGTGTCTGCAGCCCGGTTTCGAGAAAGCCGGTCAGGGCGATGGCCTTGTCGCGCAGCGCCTGCATGCCGGCGCGGTGGTGGATGTCCAGGGCAGTCAGCAGTGGTGCGGTGGACAGGATCGGCGGGTTGCTGATCTGCCAGGCATCGGCGCCTCTGGCCCAGTCGAGCTGCTCGCGCATTTCAAAGCGCGTGCTGACGTCGTTGGACCACCAGCCGGCCAGCTTGATGACATCGTCGCGGTCCAGATGGCGCTCGTGCACAAAGCAGCCGCTGAGCGTGCCGGGACCTCCGTTGAGGTATTTGTAACCGCACCAGCAGGCAAAATCGGCACCGCTGTCATGCAGCTGCAGTGGCAGGTTGCCGGCGGCGTGGGCCAGATCAAATCCGGCCACGGCACCGGCCGCGTGCGCTGCGGTGGTCAAGCGCTGCAAATCAAAGAACTGTCCGGTGATGTATTGCACACCGGGAAACATAAGCAGGGCGATTTCGTCGCCGCGCTCGCTCAGCAGCTGTTCCACCTGGGCCTCGTCGATCAGCGCCTGTCCCGGCAGCGGCTCGATCTCGATCATGTGCGTAGCCGGGTCCAGGCCGTGCCACTGCAGCTGCGAAACCACCGCATAACGATCGGACGGAAACGCGTGCTTTTCGATGACGATCTTGCTGCGCTTGCCCTGCGGCCGATAAAAACTGGCCATCAGCAGATGCAGGTTCACCGTCAGCGAGTTCATGCAGGTGACTTCCCGCGGCTGTGCGCCGACCAGTGCTGCCATGAGTGGCTGCAGGTTTTCCAGATAGGTCAGCCAGGGCTTGCCGCCGGTGAAATGTCCGTCCACACCCTGCAGACGCCAGCTCTCCAGCGCGGTGTTGACCATGTCGCTGGCCGCCACCGATTGCAGACCCAGCGAGTGGCCGCAGAAATAATTGACCGGGTTGCCGTTGGCATCCAGCGGAAAATGAAACAGTTCACGGTAATGGGCCAGCGGATCATTCTGATCCAGCTCAGCGGCGTGTTCGGCGTTGAAATTGTGCATGGGATTTATCGGTTATTGAAACGATGATTCAAGGGGTTTGCGGCAGCAGCGGAAAAATGACCGGGCGGCTGGGCACGGCATCGGAAACCAGCGGCGCGATCTGCATGTCGAGCAGGTACAGGCCATCGGCAATGTCATCGTGCGCATAGATCATCTCGGTGAGCAGACGCTGCGGATGCGTGATTTGGCCATCGGCCTGCACTCCCCACCAGGTTTTGTGATTGACCACACGACCACCATCGTCGGCGCGATCCAGCGACGGTGTGTCGATAAGCAGATGGCGCAAGCGCAGAGCGGCCAGATAATCCATCGCCTGCGCGCTGAGCACCGGATACCACGGCAACTCGCTGTAGTTTCGGCTGCGCTTGCTGAGCGGATTGGGGCGGCTGCGGATGATCACCGCATCGGCCTGTTCCAGCGCTGCCTGCAGTTGGACATCCTGCTGCAGGGCGGCGCAGGTCAGCAGTGGTTCATTGTTCAGGGCACCCAGGCGATAGCGCTCACCGGTGGCATCCACGGCGGTGCAGGGCAGACTGATCAGCACCGCACTGAGCAGGCTCTGATTGATGCTGCCGGTCGCTGGTTGCTGACTGAGATCACCACCACCGGCGGTGGCATAGGCCGAGGCGCTGCCGGCGGTGACATGGGCCACCGATTCGGTGTGCGTGCCTTGACAGTGCGGAATGATTTCCAGAACTTCCGCATTCACCGTGCCGCCACAGGCGATCGAGCCGATAAAGCTGCCTGCTTGCAGCGGCCGGGCGCTGGCATGATCGGTGGTAAAGAAGCGCGGATGCTCTCCCTGCGGATCGATGGCCAGCGAAAGGTCGTGAGCATGCGACAGATCGACCCGCCAGTGGCGATCCATAAACTGTGCGGTGAGAAGCAAAGCGCTGTGCCTGTGCAGCCATTACAATGCCCTAGTCTAGCGTACACCCTGTCCATCATGCACCTCAAAGATTTTGATTATGAGCTGCCCGAGCAGCTGATCGCACAGCAGCCGCTGGCTGATCGCTCGGCCTCGCGCCTGCTGCGGGTGCGGCGGGATCCGGCTGCAGACTTTACCGAGCATGTGTTTCGCGACCTGCCTGAACTGCTGCGCCAGGGCGATGTGCTGGTGTTCAACAACAGCAAGGTGCTGCCGGCCCGGCTGTGGGCGCGCAAGCCCACCGGTGCGCACGTGGAGTTATTGCTGGAACGGCTGGAAGATCGCCACAGCATGCTGTGTCAGGCGCGCAGCAACCGCAAACTCAAGCCAGGCAGCGAATTGCTGGTCGACGATCAGCCGCTGCTGCAGGTGATCGACCGCGCCGGCGATTTTTTTCGCTTGCACAGCAGCGTGCCGGTGCTGGATGTGCTGCATGCGCACGGTCACATGCCACTGCCACCTTATATTCGCCGTGCCGACACCGAGCTGGACAGCGAACGCTACCAGACGGTGTATGCGCGTGAGCCCGGATCGGTGGCAGCGCCGACTGCCGGGCTGCATTTTGATGCACCGCTGTTGCAGCGACTGGATGCGGCAGGCGTGCAGCGTGTCGAGGTCACACTGCATGTTGGTGCCGGCACCTTCCAGCCGGTGCGCAGTGAGGACATCAGCAGCCACCAGATGCATGCCGAGTGGTATCAGGTCAGTGCACAGGCGGCGGCGCAGATCAACGCGGCGCGCACGCAGGGTCGACGCATCATTGCCGTCGGCACCACCTCGCTGCGTACGCTGGAATCGGCCACTGATGCGGCCGGACAGCTCATCGCCGGCAGCGCCGAAAGCCGACTGTTTATCTATCCCGGCTACCGCTTTCGCTGCGTTGATGCGCTGATCACCAATTTTCACCTGCCGCGCTCGACGCTGATGATGCTGGTGGCGGCACTGGCCGGGCATGAGCGCATCATGGCCGCCTATCGGCATGCGGTGGCGGCACAGTTCCGGTTTTTCAGCTATGGCGATGCCATGCTGATTGAGCCATGAAACCTGGCCTTGCAAATGACCCTGCCACGGTCTGGAGCGCATCATGAAATTTGACCTGCTTGCCCAGGATGGGCGCGCCCGACGCGGGCGCATCAGTTTTCAGCGTGGTGACATCGAGACCCCGGCATTCATGCCGGTGGGCACCTATGGCACGGTCAAGGCGATGACGCCGGAGGAGTTGCTCGCCACCGGTGCGCAGATCGTGCTTGGCAACACTTTTCATCTGATGCTGCGACCCGGCACAGGTGTGATCCAGGCACACGGCGATCTGCACGACTTCATGCACTGGCAGCGACCGATCCTCACCGACTCCGGCGGTTTCCAGGTGTTCAGTCTGGCCGGTCGGCGCAAAATCAGCGAGCAGGGGGTGACATTCCAGTCACCGGTGGATGGCGCCACAGTGTTTCTGGGGCCGGAGGAGTCGATGCAGGTGCAGCATGAGCTAGGCGCGGACATCGTCATGATCTTTGACGAATGCACGCCATGGCCGGCTGAGCACGCGCTGGCAATGCAGTCGATGCAGCTGTCGTTGCGCTGGGCAGCACGCAGCCGCACTGCGCATGATGCCCTGCAAGCCGGTGGCAACAGCGATGCGGCACTGTTCGGCATCGTCCAGGGCGGCATGTATGCGGATCTGCGCACGCTGTCGGCGGCTGGTCTGGCGCAGATCGGCTTTGACGGCTATGCCATCGGTGGGCTCAGTGTAGGTGAACCCGAAGCTGAGCGCCTGCAGGTGATTGAACACACCGAACCGCTGCTGCCGGCCGACCGCCCACGCTATCTGATGGGGGTAGGGCGACCGGAGGATCTGGTGGAGTCGGTGTATCGCGGCATCGACATGTTCGATTGCGTGATGCCCACGCGCAACGCCCGCAACGGCCATCTGTTCACCAGCGTCGGGGTGCTGAAAATCCGCAACGCCCGCTTTGCCAGCGACACCGGGCCGATTGATCCGAACTGCGACTGCTATGCCTGCGCCAACTATTCGCGCGCCTATCTCAAACATCTGCATCGCTGCAACGAGATTCTTGGCCACCGCCTGGCCACCATCCACAACCTGCATTACTACCAGACGCTCATGGCACAGATGCGCACAGCCATCGCCGAACAGCGGTTTGCGGCCTTTCGGGAGACGTTTTATGCGGCGCTGCGCGACAGTTGATTTGACTGGGCCCCGGCCTGCGCCGGGGTGACGGGCTTTGTTTTAATATTGCTAGAGATGATAAGTGGGCTGTCATGCTGCCAAGCCTTTAGCTGCGAGCGAAGCGCGGCACGGACGCTGCAAGATTGAAGCCAAGCCTGCGTTGGGTTTGGCTGAGCTCCATTCGAGATGATGAGCCTAGTGTACCCCGCCGGAAATACTGAAACGTTCAGCGAGTCGGAAAGCGCTTAGCCGCAAGGCATGGCTCGCAGGTCATGGCCACTCCATGGCCAAGAGCCATAACACAGCGGATGAGTGCTTTCCGGCTCGCCCTGCGGG
>JAHJQV010000036.1 GCA_018819105.1 Gammaproteobacteria bacterium | reverse complement strand
CGAGGACGAAGACGAAGACGAAGACGAAGACGAGGACGAAGACGAAGACGAAGACGAAGACGAGGACGAAGACGAAGACGAAGACGAAGACGAAGACGAAGACGAGGACGAAGACGAGGACGAGGACGAGGACGAAAACGAAGACGAAGACGAGGACGAGGACGAGGACGAGGACGAGGACGAAGACGAAGACGAAGACGAGGACGAGGACGAAGACGAGGACGAGGACGAAGACGAAGACGAAGACGAAGACGAGGACGAAGACGAAGACGAAGACGAGGACGAGGACGTGGACGAAGATGGTGTGCAACAGGACATTGCCGCCAGCTCGGGGCGCGAAGCTGCGCTGGAACAGGCTGACCCTGAAGCCGGCCATGACGATTACGCCAACGTGGACGATGGCATCCTGGAAATTTTCCTGGATGAGGCTTCCACCGGCATAGAACAGATGGACGACGCCGTGCGGCGCTGGATCGATCATGACGATCTGTCCGCTGCCGCCGATCTGCGACGCAGTCTGCATACCATGAAAGGTGCCGCCAACATGGCCGGACTGATGCCGATCGGCCAGCTCAGCCATGCCCTGGAAACCTATCTGGAAAGCCAGCCGCTGGAAAACATGCAGCCATCGGAGTTGCAGGCGGTTGAGTCGTCCATTGACCAACTGCATGAGATGCTCGGCGCGGTTGCGGTGCGCGGCAGCATCCCGCCACCGGATCTGACTGCCTTCAGCGCGCTCACGCTGCCGCCGATGGATGACCAGACCGATCAAATCGATACTGTGGCACCAATCCCTGCGGCAGTCGGTAACGACAATGAGCAAGGCGGCTTCAAGACCGTGGTGACTCCGCCGCAAGCGGCCGTAGACGAGGCCGATCGCAGCAGCGGCAAGGCACCGGCAGTCAGCCCCGGCGGCCGCACAAGCCTGCGCGTGGATGCCGACCTGATCGACCGGCTCAGCAACATCGCCGGTGAGGTGGGCATCTTCCGTGCCCATCTGGAGCAGGAATCCGGCAAGCTGCGCAGCGGCATCAACGAAATGGGTCAGACCATCGAACGCCTGCGTGATCAGTTGCGCAAACTGGAGCTGGAAACCGAGGCCCAGATCCTGTCGCGGCATCAGTACGAGAAAGAAACCGAAAGCGATTTCGATCCGCTGGAGCTGGATCGCTACTCCACCATTCAGCAGTTGTCGCGGGCGCTGGCGGAAAGTGCCAACGACATGATCAACCTGCAGGAAACCATCGACAACACCTCGCAGCATGCCGAATCGCTGCTGGCGCAGCAGGCGCGCGCCAATGCCGAGCTGCAGGATGGTCTGCTGCAGACCCGCATGGTGCCATTCGCCAACATCGCGCCGCGTTTGCGCCAGGTGGTCCGGCGCAGCGCTGCCGAGCTGGGCAAACCAGCCGATCTGACCCTGAACATTCAGGCCGGTGGCGAGCTTGATCGCAGCGCGCTGGAGCGCATCACCGGACCGCTGGAGCATCTGTTGCGGAATGCACTGGTGCACGGCATCGAGGATGCCCCGGCCCGACAGCAGGCCGGCAAGCCGGCAGTCGGTCAGATCAGCATCGACGTCTTCCGTGAAGCCGCCGAACTGATCATCCGCATCCAGGACGACGGTCGCGGGCTGGACCTGCAGACCATTCTGGATCGCGCCCGCAGCAAGGGGCTGATTGACGCCCAGGCCGATCCGGACGCGCGCGAGATCGCCCAGCTCATATTCACGCCGGGTTTCTCCACCGCCGCCGAGGTGTCCGAACTGGCAGGTCGTGGTGTCGGCCTGGATGTGGTGCAGACCACGGTGCGCCAGATCGGCGGCACGCTGCAGTGGCAGTCCGAACCGGGCCAGGGCATGCAGTTCCAGATCCGTATCCCGCTGTCACTGGCGGTGATGCAGGCGCTGATTGTTGAATGCGATGAACGCCTGTTCGCCATACCGGTGATCAACATTCTCGGCGTCACCAAGATCCCCGCCGATGAATACCGACGCTATGTCGACCAGGGCTTTATGCCCTATGCCAATGAAAACAATCCGGTGTTCGATCTGGAATCACTGCTGGAGCTGCCAGCGGTCGCGGTGACCGAGACACTGGTGACCATCCTGGTCATTGAGTCCGCCGGACAGCGCGCGGCGATACGCGTCACGGCATTCAGCTCGCATCAGGAACTGGTGGTGAAACCGCTGGGCCCGCAGCTGACCAGTATCCCCGGCATTCTGGCCGGCTCGATCAGCCGTGACGGCAACGTGATTCTGATCCTGGAGCCGGGTGCTCTGGTCAGCGCGCGGCTGGACAGCGGCAGACTGCAGCAGATCAGCAGTGACAGTGCACAGACCATCCAGCGCAAGCAGCCGCTGGTGCTGATCGTGGATGACTCCATCACCATGCGCAAGATTTCCTCCCGCGTGCTGGAGCAGCACAACATCGAAGTGCGCACCGCCCGCGACGGTCTGGAAGCCATCGACCAGATGCGCGAAGAGTTGCCCGATCTGCTGCTGCTGGACATTGAAATGCCGCGCATGGACGGCTTCGAGCTCACCGCCTACATGCGCGCCAGCGACAGTGCCATGCGCGACATTCCCATCATCATTGTGTCGTCGCGCAGTGGCGACAAGCATCAGCAGCGCGCACGCGATCTGGGCGCCACCGATTTCATCGGCAAACCCTACGGCGAGAAGGATCTGATGTTCAAAGTCAATCAGTTGCTGTCTGATGTTTACGATCAGATAGCCGGAGAACAGTCATGAGCAACACGCTGGTCAACTGTGTCATGTTGCCGGTCAGCCATGGTCATGTGCTGATTCCGAACACCGCCGTGGCCTCCATGATCAGTTTCACACAACCAGCACCCTTGCCCGATTCGCCCGCCTGGCTGCTGGGCATGATCAACTGGCAGGGCTGGTATCTGCCGGTGGTGAGCTGGTCAGGCATCATTGACCCGCAGGCCGATGTGGCACTGGACAACGTGCGCATCGCGATCATCAAAAACCTGCACAAGCACGGTGGCATGCCCTATTTCGCCATCATTGCCAAAGGCTTTCCGCGGCTGCTCAGCATCACTGCCGATGACCTCGCCAACGGCGAGGAAATCAGCCTGGACGATGACGGCAGCGGCAACAGCGATTGCCTGTTGGCCAGGGTGCAGCTGGAAAACCGCAGCGTGGATGTTCCGGCGCTGCCGGCACTGGGTGCCTACATCAGCCGTCATTTGCAGCGCGGCGACTGATGCTTAGCCGCTGATCGATTCGGCGGTTTCACTAGACCGACCCAGTTTCACCAGTGCCACCGCCGCCATCGCTGCGGTTTCGGTGCGCAGCACATTGTTGCCCAGACTCACCCGGACAAAGCCGATGCGGTCGAATTGGTCGTTTTCTTCATCGCTGAAGCCACCTTCCGGGCCCACCGCAATCCGCAGCGTTGTCTGTGCTGACACGGCTCGCAAGCAGGCCGCCAGCGAGGTCTCTGCACCCGGATAGAGTTGCAGACACAGGCCATGTTGCCCGGCCGACTGCAACGCACTGACCGGCAGTGGCGGATGCAGGCTCGGCAGGCACGCGCGGCCACTCTGTTCGCAGGCACTGATGATGACCTGCTGCCAGTGCTGCATGCGCTTGCGCAGACGCGTCCCATGCAGATGCAGCTGGCTGTGCTGGGTCTGCAGCGGCTGGATTTCGTCCACCCCCAGTTCGGTGGCTTTCTGCAGCACCAGATCCATGCGCTCGCCGCGGCACATGCCCTGGCACAGCAGCAACCGCGGCCACCGATTGCCGCACACCACCTGCGGAGTCTGCAGTAGCACGCTACCACTGCGCTTGCCGGTGACCTGCAGCTGTCCCGGGTAATCCTGCCCATCGCCATTGAACAGCCACACCGGCTCACCCGTGCGCAGACGCAACACCTGTAACCAGTGGTGGCTGACCCGTGCGTCCAGCTGCACCTGCATGCCGGCCTGCAAGGGCTGGTCCTGATAGGCACGGATTCTGCGCACCGCGTGTCAGCCCGGGTGTTGCGCGGCCTGATGCCGCACGGTCACAGGCTCACAGCAGCGCTGACAGCCCCCTGGAAATACGCCGGCCGGGGCAGACGACCCGCCGCAACCTCGCGCGCCGCTGTGATTGTCACCGATGTGCTCAGTCATGCTCCGGGCTCAATCCCTGCAGGCCAGGTTGACGCCGTCACAAACCACTGCCGTCATGCGGCGGATCTCGTCGGCATTGATGACATAAGGCGGCATCATGTACACCACATTGCCCAGCGGACGCAGAAACATCTCGTGCTCAAGCCCGTACTGATAGACGCGCATGCCGCGGCGCTGCTGCCACGGATAGGGTTGGCGTCGTGCCTTGTCGGCCACCATCTCCACCGCCGTGATCATGCCCCGCTGGCGCACATCGCCAACCTGCGGGTGCTCGCGCAAGGCCTCCACTCCAGCCAGAATCTGCTGCGCCAGGATGCGGTTGTCGGCCAGCACATCGCGCTCACGGAACAATTCCAGTGTGGCCAGAGCCGCAGCGCATGCCAGCGGATTGCCGGTGTAGCTGTGTGAATGCAGAAAAGCCTTCAGCGCCGCATAGTCGGCATAAAAAGCGCGATAGACCTGCTGGGTGGTCAGCACCGCCGACAGTGGCAGGTAGCCACCGGTCAGGCCCTTGGACAGGCACATGAAATCGGGTGTGATGGCAGCCTGCTCACAGGCAAACATGCTGCCGGTGCGGCCAAAGCCGGTGGCGATCTCGTCGGCGATCAGATGCACGTTGAGTTCATCACACAGCTCGCGCAGCAGACGCAGATAAAGCGGATCGTACATGCGCATGCCTCCGGCGCACTGCACCAGCGGTTCGACGATGACTGCGGCAACCTCGCCGGCATGCTCGCGCAACAGTGCTTCCATGGCGGCAAAACGTTCCCGCACAAAGTCCTCGCTGGACATTCCCGGCGGGCGCAGGAAGTCGTCCGCAGCCGGCGCGATCAGTGGCTGCAGCAGCAGCGGCGCATACAGATCACGATACAGGCCGACATCACCCACCGCCAGCGCGCCGAGGGTCTCACCGTGATAGCTGTTGGACAGGGCGACGAAGCGGCTGCGCTGCTGACCCTGATGCAACCAGTAGTGGAAGCTCATTTTCAGCGCCACTTCCACCGCTGCCGAGCCATTGTCGGCATAGAAAACGCGCTCCAGTGCGGGCGGGGTGATCGCCACCAGCTGTTCGGCCAACTCCACTGCCGGGGCATGCGTGCAGCCGGCCATCATGACATGCTCGACCTGCTCCAGCTGCAGGCGGATGCGGGCATTGATGTGGTCGTTGCTGTGGCCGAACAGATTCACCCACCAGGAACTGACTGCATCCAGATAACGCCGCCCCTGATAATCATGCAGCCACACCCCTTTGGCGCTGGCCACCTCAACCAGGGGCAACCATTCATGATCCTGCATTTGCGTGCAGGGATGCCAGAGATGGCGCAGATCACGTTGCTGCAATCCGCTCTCTGCGGCTGCAGACTGCTTGCTGTATGGAGTCATGCCGGGGCGCTGAATTTTGCTATCATGCAAGCATACACAGCGGCGGGCGGCATGCCAAGCAGATCGCACGCAGCGCAACCCGGGAACTCAGAAACTCATGCAACATTCATCTCCAAGAGCGCCCTGCAGGCGGCGACATTTCAACGGCTTCACCCTGGTCGAAGTGCTGGTGGTGGTGGTCATTCTCGGCATTCTCGCTGCCGTGGTCGTGCCTCGGGTGATGGATCAGCCCGATCGCGCCAAAGTGGTCAAGGCCAGCACCGACGTCCAGGCACTGATGACCGCACTGAACATGTACCGGCTGGACAACAACCAGTATCCCAGCACCGAGCAGGGCCTGCAGGCCCTGGTACAACGCCCGGGCGGGCAGCCGGAAGCCCGCAACTGGAAAGCCGGCGGCTATATCGACCGGCTGCCGCAGGACCCCTGGGGCAACGATTACCAGTATCTCAACCCCGGCGTGCACAGTGAAATCGATGTCTACTCGCTGGGCGCAGACGGCAGCCTCGGCGGTGAGGGCATCAACACCGATATCGGCAACTGGAACCGCTGAGCCGGTCCGGGCATGTTGCCACGAACGATGCACGACTGTCCGCTCCCGCCGCCCGCATCAGGCCGGTATCAGTGCGCCAGCGGCCATACCCTGGTCGAGATTCTGGTCGTGCTCATCATTGTTGCCATCCTCAGCGGCCTCATCGTCATCCGCGTCGGTGCCTTCGGTGCCGCCGCACCGGCGCAGCAGCTCGACCGTCTGGCCACCCTGCTCACCGGCTGGTGTGAACAGGCCGTGTTTCAGCAACGCAACCTGGCGGTGCGCATCAGCCACAGCGGCTATGATTTCTGGGAGCCGCTCACCGACACCGGTGCCACCGGCGTGACCGATGCCAGCTGGCGTGAAGCGGCACAGACACAGTTTTCGCCACAGGCCTGGGAAGGTGAAGTGACGGCGCAGCTGCTGGTCACCGGCCAGATTACCGAACTGGATCTGGACGTGCCGCAACTGCGCTGCTTTGCCTCCAGCCAGATGACACCGTTCACGCTGCGCCTGCAGCAGGCCACGCGGCAGCGCACCGGAGTGCAGCCAGAAACTGCCAGCCTCAGTGCCGACAGCAACGGACGCCTGCGCCTGCTGGACTGATGCAGACCAGCCGTGCACAAGCATTCAGCCTGCTGGAAGTGCTGATTGCACTGGCCGTGATCAGTATCGCCGTGCTCGCGCTGAGTCAGTCCGGCGGCCAGGCACCACGGCATTACGCCCAGCTGCAGATCCAGTCCGAAGCGCTATGGGTGGCGGAAAATGTGATCACCACATTGCGCATAGACGAACGCTTTCCCGGCATCGGTGTGCGCAGCGGCAGCCAGCGCATGGGCCAGCGCGAGTGGCGCTGGCAGGCCGAGATCCAGGCCACCGCAGACGTTGACATCCGGCGCGCCGATGTGGTCGTGTTCAGCGACTCGCTGCAACAGCCGGCCGCCACCCACACCGCCTGGTTCGGGCGCAACTGATGTCTCGCCAATCCGGCTTCACGCTGATCGAGTTGCTGCTCGCCGTGACGGTGTTCACGCTGGTGCTTGCCGGCGGCTACGCTGCAGTCAACGGTCTCAGCCGGGCCTGGCAGCAGCAACGCGAATTTGCCCGCCAGTTTCAGCAGCTGCAGGCAACCTGGTATCAGCTGGAACAGGATCTGACCCAGATCATCGCCCGCCGCCCGCGCGACAGCAGCGGCGGGCACTTGCCGGCAGTCAGTGGCAGTGCGCTGCAACTGCAGGCGGTGCGCAGCGGCTGGAGCAATCCACTGGCGCAGCAGCGCAGCGAGCTGCAACGCTTCGGCTATCAGCTGCGCAACGGCCAACTGTGGCGCAACTGGTGGCTCAACACCGACAGCGCGCGCAACGATAGTCTGCAACAGGACCTGCTGCTGGACAATGTGCAGGCGCTGCAGCTGCGCTATCTGGACAGCAATCGCGAATGGCAGCTGCAATGGCCGCCCGGCAACGCCACCGGTGCGACAAATCTGGTGACGCTGTTGCCGCTGGCGATCGAAGTCGACCTGCAGCTGGCCGACGACGCCCGCTATCGACGGGTGTTTGCCACGGTGGCGCTGAACTGATGCCAGCCCCGCTGCAACACCGTGGTACCGCGCTGCTGCTGGCGCTGCTGATCATGGCCCTGGCCAGCATCCTGTTGCTGCACATTCAGCAGCGGCTGGCGCTGGATCTGGCGCGCAGCGAAAACCTTACCGCCAGCCTGCGTGCCGGCGAGTACGTGGCCGGGCTGGAGGCATTGGCCGGCAAGGCACTGCGCGAGGATTTTGACCGCGAACCCGAACTGGACACGCGCAATTCCCCCTGGGCGCAGCAACTGCCTGCACTGCCGATTCCCGGTGGCGTGGTCAGCGGCTCGCTGAGCAGCATGGATGGGCGCTTCAACCTGAATGCACTGGTCGACAGCAATGGTCAGGATGACCCGGCCGCGCGTCAGATCCTGGAGCGACTGCTGAGCAATCTTGGCTTGCCGGCGCTGCTCGCCGATCGCATTCACGACTGGATTGACAGCGACAACATACCGCGTCCGCAAGGGGCCGAAGACCCGTTTTACCTGCGTCGCCAGCAGCCTCATCTGGCTGCCAACCAGCCACTGGCACATTACTCCGAATTGCTGCTGATCGGCGGCATGGATGCGGCCACGGCGGAACTGCTGCGACCGCATGTCAGCGTACTGCCGCCTCGTCGGCGCCGCGTCAATGTCAATCTGGCAACAGTAGCGTTGCTGGCGGCGTTAAGCCCGCTGATCACCGAACAGATGGCTGCAGAGCTGCATCAGCAAGGCCGTGCCGCCTGGCGCAGTGTCGCCGAATTCAAGGCCGCACCGGTGTTGCAGGGCCTGGACAGCTCGACCATGGACCCGTTTATCGCCGTCACCAGCGAATATTTCACCGCGCGCATGCTGGTACTGCAGAACGGCCTGCCGCGCCGCTACGAGGCCATGCTGCAGCGCAACAGTCGAAGTTATACTGTGCTGTGGCGACATGCCGCGCTACCATAGACCGCATGACCGACACCGGCAACAGCCTGCTCATCCGACCCGCCACCTCCGACCCCGCTGCCGCGGCACCAGTGGCAGCATGGATGTGGCTGACACAGCCTATGCGTGACAGCGGTCAACCCGGCGCTGCGGGCAACAATCCGCCTGCCAGCGATGCTGCAACCCTGCTGCTGCCCGCCAGCTGGATGCACATTCGCACACTGCAGCTGCCGAGCATGGGGGCCGCCAAACTTGCTCAGGCGCTGCCCTATGCGCTGGAAGATTATCTGGCTGGCGATGTCGAGCAACTGCATGTGGTCAGCAGCCGCCAGCAGGCCGATGGCAGCGTGCTGGTGGTGGCCATGGATGCAGAGCTGCTGCAGTCAGTGCTGAACCAGCTGCAGGCGCTGGGCATCACAGTGCAGCGTGCCGTGCCTGACGCGCTGTGTCTGCCCCGGCATGCCGACGGCCACAGCATCATGCGACTGGGCGACGGCTGGCTGCTGCGCGATCAGCACGACAATGCCATGTGTCTGCGCGCGGAAGAGCTCGACTGGCTGGACAGTGCTGCCGACAGCAACGCCCGCTGGCATTGCTACATCAGTAACGAGCAGGCACCCCCTGCGGCGCTCAGCGGTCACTGTCAGACCCACCCGCACAGCGATCCGCTGGCCACGCTGGCACGCCACGCTGACAGCTGCGAGCTGAACCTGCTGCGGGGCCGCTTTGCCCGCAGCGAAGACCGCAGCGGCAGACTCTGGCGCGCGCCGGCGCTGGCTGCCGGAATACTGATTATCGTGCTCAGCGGCTATGCCATCAGCGAGCACTGGCTGCTGCAGCGCGAACTGACACGTCAACAGCAACTGGTGCGTGAGCAGATGCAGCGCGCCTTCCCCGAAATCACCACCATCGTCAATCCGCGGGTGCAGGCGGAACGCGCTCTGGCCGCGCGCAGCGGCACCGGCAGCGACAGATTACTGGCGCTGCTGCAGGCCACAGCACCGGTGCTGGCAGCACAACAGCTGACCAGTCTGCAAAGCCTGGAATACAGCGATGCCCAGCTGCGTCTGCAATTGCGTACAGCCTCGGTGACACGGCTGGACGACATGCTGCTGCAACTGCGCCGCCAGGGCCTGGCGGCACGCCTGGAGGGCGTCACTTCCGATGCCGACAGCGTGCGCGCAGCGGTCATCATCACTACCGGGAACAGCTGATGCTGGCGCGGCTTGACAACTGGTGGCAGCAGCGCACGCGCAGTGAGCAGCGCACCATACTGGTCATGCTGCTGCTGGCGCTGCCGCTGCTGTACTGGGCGCTGTTCTGGGATCCGCTGGCCGCATCACGCGCGCGCCTGCGGGCGCAGACCGCAGCACAGCAGGAAACCGTGCTCTGGCTGCAGCAGATCCAGCCGGCCACAGCAACCACGCAGCAGGCCGGCCAGCGTGGCCTGCCAGCGGATAAATCACTGCTGCGACTGGTCGATGAAACGCTGCGTGCGCGCGGCATGGCGGCATCCATCGAGCGCATCGAGCCGGGGCAGACCGATAGCGAGGTGCGCATCTGGCTGCGCGATGTCAGCTTCGACCAGATGATCGACTGGCTCACCATGATGGTGCAGGACCATGCCCTCAGCAGCCGTCAGCTCAACGTCAACCAGAGCAGCCAGCAGGCCAGCGGCCTGATCAATGCACGCATCGATCTGGCCGCCGAGTGATGCGGCTGCGCTGGCTCCTCGTCATCGTACCGCTGCTGCTTGTGCTGCTGCTGGCGGCCTTGCCGGCTCGTCTGCTGTGGGACATCATCCAGCCCGAGTTGCCTGCCAGCACGGCACAGCAATTCAGCCTGCAGGGCATCAGCGGCAGCTGGTGGTCAGGACAGGCTGCCTCACTGGTCTGGCTGGGCGCACATCGCGGCCAGCTGCAGTGGCAACTGCAGCCACCGGCAAGCCTGCAGCTTGCGCTGCAGCATCCGCAGCAACAAGTGCAGGCACGTCTGGCGCTGAGCGATGTGTCCTTCCGTAACCAGCGTCTGCGACTGCAAGCCATCGACGCCAGCATGCTGGCCGCCGCGCTGCCACAACTGTGGCCCGACATCCGCCTGCAGGGCCAGCTGCAGGCCGAGCTGCAACAGCTGGAGTTGCAATACAACCGGCAGCTGCTGCTGCAGGGACAGATCCGCTGGCTCGACGCGCGGCTCACCGGTGCAGCAGCACTGGAACTCGGCGATGTCATGCTGACGCTGACGCCACAGACCGACCATACCAGGGTGCAGCTCAGTAACCGGCCCGGCGCAGACGGCGGCCAGGCCATCGAACTGCTGGGTCAGGGCACCCTGCATGCCGATCGCTACGCACTGCAAATGCGCCTGCGCCCGCTGCCAGGCCACGATGAACTGCATCAGCAACTGGCCTGGCTGGGCCAGCGCCAGCCCGATGGCAGCTACCAGCTCGATCTGCAGGGGCGCTGGCAATGACCATGGAAATACCCGATCTGCAGCAGGCGCTGCAGGTGGCTCTGAGCGCTGCAGACCAGGCGGCAGAGGCGATCGACACGCATCAGTCAGCATCCACCCGCATTGAGCTGAAAGCCGATCAGACGCCGGTCACCGTCGCCGACCGGGCGGCCGAGCAGGCCATCCGCGAGGTGCTGCAGCAGCATTATCCCGAGCATGCCATCTACGGCGAGGAATATGGCGACGCCAGCAGCGACGCGCAGCGTGACAGCGGCTGTCTGTGGCTGCTGGATCCGATTGACGGCACCAAGAGCTGGATTGCCGGACTGCCGTTCTGGTCCATCCAGATCGCCCTGATGGTGCGGCAGCAACTGGTGCTGGGCGTGTCATCGGCCCCGGCGTTTGCCGAGCTTGCCTGTGCCAGCAACGAGCACGCCAGCACGCTCAACCGAACGCGAATCCACTGCAGCGCTGCAACCAGCCTGTCGGCCTGCAGGCTGTCGCTGGGCAATATCAGCACGCTGGCCGCGGATCCCGCACGCTGGCGCGGACTTGCCGACATTATCAGCGCCTGCAACCGTGTGCGCGGCTATGGCGACTTCTATCACTATCATCGCCTGGCCGCTGGCCAGCTTGATGCGGTACTGGAATCCGACGTCAACATCCTGGATGTGGCCGCATTGCAGGTGATTGTCAGCGCTGCCGGTGGCATCATGACCGACATGCACGGCCAGCCGTTGCAACTTGACAGCACCACGGTGCTGGCAGCGGCCACCGCACAGTTGCATGAGACCCTGTTGACCACACTGCACCGCCATGTCTGACCAATCCGAGTCACCCAAATCACCGCCAGCGTCAGTTGCTGCCGCCCCGTTGCCGCTGGCCCCGCTGCCGCTGCCGGAGATCCGTCAGCAGCAGCTGCGCGAGAGCCGGCTGTTCAAGGTGGAACAGCTCGATCTGCGTTTCAGCAATGGCGAGGAGCGACGCTACGAGCGCGTGCTCGGCAGCACGGTTGGCGCGGTACTCATTGTCGCCCTGCGCGCTGACGGCAAGGTGCTGCTGATCCGTGAATACGCCTGCGGCACGCACAGCTACGAAGTCGGCCTGCCCAAGGGTCGGCTGGAGCCGGGTGAGTCAGTGCTGCATGGCGCCAACCGCGAGTTGCGTGAGGAAACCGGGTTCGCCGCCCGTCAGTTGCAGGAAATCACCAGCCTGACACTGGCACCGGGATACATGGTGCATCGCACCCATGTGGTGCTGGCACGCGATCTCTACCCCAGTCCGCTGCCCGGTGACGAGCCCGAACCGATCGAAGTGATCCCCTGGCCCCTGGATGACCTGCTGGCACTGGCCATGCGTGACGATTGCAGCGAGGGCCGCTGTCTGGCCGCACTCTATCTGGTGCGTGACCACCTGAAACATATCGACCAACGGGAAACCACTGATGCAAGCAATCAACCTGCTGCCTGACTGCCTGGACTGTGCCCGCCGCGCCGGACAGGCCATCATGGAAGTGTATGCTGGGGATTTTTCCGTGCAGCACAAGGACGATGACAGCCCGCTGACGCGCGCCGATCTGGCCAGTCATCACATCATCGCCGATCACCTGCATGCTCTGACCCCGGACATTCCGCTGCTATCGGAAGAGTCCGCAGCGATAGACTGGGACACGCGCCAGCGCTGGCAGCGCTACTGGCTGATCGACCCCCTGGATGGCACCAAGGAGTTCGTCAAACGCAATGGCGAGTTCACCGTCAACATCGCCCTCATCGAGCAGCACCGACCGGTGCTGGGCGTGGTGCTGGCACCGGTATTGAACACTTACTGGTTTGCCGTCAGCGGCGCCGGCGCGCAGCGGCTGCAGACGGATTCATTGCAGGACCTGGCCAACATGCAGCAGGCAGAAGCCATCCGGGTGCGTCAGCCACCGGCAACACCACCGGTGGTGATCGCCAGCCGCTCGCATGCCAGCGCGGAGCTGCAGCAGTATCTGCAACAGCTGCCTGCGCATGAGATTCTCTCGGTCGGCAGTTCGCTGAAATTCTGTCGCGTCGCCGAGGGCAGCGCGGACCTTTATCCCCGGCTGGGACCGACATCGGAATGGGACACCGCCGCCGCCCAGGCGGTGGTGGAACAGGCTGGAGGTCAGGTGCTTGCCGCCGCCGGCACGGCGCTGGAGTACAACCGCAAGGCATCGCTGCTGAACCCGCATTTTCTCGTCATCGGTGATCACCAGCACGATTGGCCGCAGCTGCCACCGCCGCCGCAGGCAGAACCAATTTAATCATTGTGCAACGAAGGATAGCCACAGATTGTACGCATAACACCAACCCGGTTGCATAGCGTTTCGACAGTGTTGCTTGTAGATGTCCAGCACATGCTGCAACTGGCATCATGCAACCACCGCAGTGACACGGCGGACGATATCCCAGCTTAATGATTTGAATGCACTTGGCTGCCCTGCGCCGAGGCAATGAATCTGTGAAATCTGTGGATAAGTCAGCAGCGATCAATGCACCGCAGTCAATCCCGACTAGCCCGCATTATTCATGAGTCGACGTAGCGAGATGCTGCCAGTGCTTGTAGCTGTGGCGTTTCACGACCGAACGAACCGCAGGCGTGCTTGACAGTACGTTGAGGATTCGTGACCGAGCGAAACGCCGCAGATACGGGTACTGGAGGCATCGCAGTAGTCGGTTTCATGAATAATGCGGGCTAGAACGGCTTCACCACCACCATGATGATGATCACCACCATGGCCAGCGCCGGGATTTCGTTGAACCAGCGATACCAGGTCGATGTGCGCGGTGGATCGCCGGCGATCAGGCGCCGGCTCATGCGCGAGATCAGGATCTGGTAGGCGATCAGCAACACAATCAGGGTCAGCTTGACATGCAGCCAGCCCTGGCTCATGTAGTTCTCACTGTGGCTTAACCACCAGCCCAGCAGCCACAGTCCGAACAGCAGACTGCCACCCATGGCGACATGGCCCAGCTTGAGCAGGCGACGCATCATCAGCGCCAGCCGCTGGCGCGTGTTGGGGTCGTCCACCTCGGCCCAGTTGACAAACAGCCGTGGCAGGTACAACAGCGCCGCCATCCAGGAAATGATGAATATCAGGTGGAAAGATTTGATCCAGAGCATGCTGTGTCCAGTGACTTAGAGGGGAGAGTGTTGTAGTGCAGGTATTAAACGTGATCTGCTGCCGGGATGCAATCCGTGATGCCGTGGGCATGGCATTCACAGCATGCCGGTTTCCAGTCGTGCCGCTTCCGACATCATCTGCATGTTCCAGGGCGGATCAAACACCAGTTCGACCTCGGCAGCGGTCACCCGCGGAATGATCTCAAGCTTGCTGCGCACGTCGTCCACCAGTATGTCGCCCATGCCGCAACCGGGCGCGGTCAGCGTCATGTCGATGTCCACCCGGTAATTGCCGTCATCCAGCGGCTGCAGATCGCAGCGGTAAACCAGCCCCAACTCGACGATGTCGATCGGGATTTCCGGGTCATAGACATTGCCCAGCTGGTGCCAGACCAGTTTTTCCACATCCTCTCGGGTGGCATCGTCGGGCAGCGTTGGCGGCGGCACGATGTCCTTGCCGATGGCATCGCCATCCTCACCGGCGACCCTGAACAGGTTGCCCTCGATGAACACGGTATAGCTTCCGCCCAGCGCCTGGGTGATGTAACCCACCGTGCCAGCGGGAATGCTTACCGCATCACCTGAAGGAATCATCACGACATCGCAGTCGCGATCGAATTTGACCGGTTGGCTGGCATGATTGAACATGGGGGTATTTTGCTGCCAGTGGCAGCAATAATCAAGACTGAATTTGTACTGATTAGAGCCGTAGCACGGAAAACAGCGCTCAGTCGTGCATCTGACCCTGCAGATAGTTCTCGATGCCGATGCGGTCGATCAGCCCCAACTGGGTCTCCAGCCAATCCACATGCTCTTCTTCATCGTCCAGAATGCCCTGCAGCAGGTCGCGGCTGGTGTAATCGTTCTGCTGTTCGCAAAACGCCACCGCTTCCTTGTACATCGGTATCGCGTCCATTTCCAGGGCCAGATCGCATTCCAGCGCTTCACGCGGTGATTCACCGATGCGCAGCTGCCCCAAATCCTGCAGGTTCGGCAGGCCTTCCAGGAACAGAATGCGCTTGATCAGATCATCGGCGTGCTTCATTTCCTCGATGGACTCGTGATATTCCTTGTCCGCCAGCCGGTTCAGACCCCAGTCCTGAAAGATGCGGGAGTGCAGAAAGTACTGGTTGATCGCGGTCAGTTCTGCCCGCAGTGCCTTGTTCAGATGCGCAATGACTTGCTTGTCGCCTTGCATGGTTCTACTTCTCCGGTTGGGTGTCAGATGCTCATGATAACGTGATCGAAAATCGCATGTTTAAATGCAAATCGTTTCGAGCATGGTTCCCGGATGGATGTCAGATCACCGGCATCCTCAGCGCAGACTGCGCATCCGTCATGCAGGCGTAGTCTGGCAAAGCCGCAGGCGCAGTCAGGCAAAGCCGCCGTCATGAGGCTGGATATGATCGTCGGCAGAGCTTGTGGTCAGGTCAGGTGAGCGAGTCGAACGAGGCCGCAGACTGGTTCGTGTGCATATCCAGCACCGGAATGCTGAATTGCAGTACCTTGCGGCGGCGGGCCTTGCGGATGGTCTGCTCGGCGAGATCGGTGCAATTGCCGCAGGTGCCGGAACAGCCGGTGATCTGCTGCACCGCTTCCAGCGTGTTCACGCCATTGTCCACCAGCGCGTGGATCTGGGATTCGGTGACGGCATTGCAGATGCATACGTACATGTGACAATCATAGCTTAATGAGAATCATTGTCAATAGCATTTGGCATGTTTTTTCTCACTGACCCGACCGCAGTTCAGCCATGCCCGCAGCACCCACCAAAATGCTGCCGTAGCCACTTTGCCCGGGCCGTGAACCGGTTTGGGGTCTGCACCGCGGCCAGGCGTTTGTTTGCCGCGGCAGCAGGTAGGACTGTATGCAGGTTAGCGGCCAGAAAAAAAGCCCCTGCCGACATCGACAAGGGCTTGCTGTTTATCCGTCTTGCCCGGCAGATCAGGGTGCCGGTGATTCGAAGCCATCGACCAGCAGCACTTCCGGCAGCGTGGCGGTGAGAATCTGGATGCGCCGATCGCTGACCGCACCACCGCTGTCGCCGATTGACACGGTGACTTCACCTGGTGCCGGCGGTCCGGCTACAAAGCTGAAGGTGTAACCGTTGCCCCATGGCATCTGTGCACCGGCTGCTGCGGCAAAACGCAATGGCCCTTCGCTGACGCTCCAGTCGTTGCCATTGTCCTGGTCCACATCATGAAATTCGACGCTGCCCGGCTCCACACTGCCGACGTCATCCAGCGTCAGCGCGGAAACCCCTGCATTGACATCGAAGTTCATCAACATGTAGACATAACGGAACAGACCGCCACCCAGATCAGTGGTTTTCACCGCCAGCTTGAAATGGCCCACTGAGGGGTTGAAGAACTCGACGTTCTGGCTGCCCGTGGCCGGATCGGTGGCCGGGTCCACCCACTGGTCAATGACCGGGCCGTTCTGAAATGCGCCAAGACCATAACTCCAATTGTTGCCACTGGTGTTGGTAGGCGTGGTTGGGTGAAAGCCCATGGAATTGTAGATGTCGCTGTCATCACGAATCACATACCAGGACTCGAAGAAATAGTCTGCATCCGCCTGCTGCAAATCTTCCACCAGAACGAGCATGCGGTTCTCGCCCGGAGCATCGGATCCGTTATCCTGAACACCATCACCATTCTGGTCAAAAAATGATCCAGTACTCTCAAAAACCCCCGTTAACGCATTGACCTCTTCTCTCGGCCCCAAATCGCCTGGAGAATCATTATTAAAAACGCCATACACGTCTTCACAACCCGGCCAAAGAATGTGTCCATCGGCACCAGGTATACCACCACTTCCGCAATCGATAGTACAGTTGATGTTTATCGTTAGAAACGCATGTTTGATGCCGGATCGACTGATATGTTCCAGCTTACCGATACTGTCAACACGATACATGTTCCATACCAGATAGGGATGCTGGTCGTTGTTATATGGAGGGAAATTGCCAGTAAATTTTCGATGCCAAGGTACATCAGCGCCATCAAGTCCCAAGAGGTTTTCCAGTCGACTACTTGGCGTTACAATTTCATAATTGAGCCCATCAATCTGAACAGAGCCTCTGTCATCAACCTGCCCCATGGCGGTAAGACCCACATCGGCAACAAAGCCCTCCGTGGGCCACTTAGGACGATCCGCACAGGTGCCACCTCTTACCTGAGTTTCTGCACCATCAGGAATGTTCAACTGCACTCCCATTGCCAGCTCAGCAACTGCAGCACCAGCAAATCTCGGCTCGCCAAGCCTTGCAGCAAGGTCTTCCGCCAGAAAAACATCCATGCGCTCCATGGTCAACTGATCAGCAATCTGGTCAACGTAGACATGAATGCTGCCGGTGGTGAACAACAGGTTGCCGTTGCCATCGTGTATCTGCAGGCCGGGAAAGCGATCAGTCTGGCGCGGCGAGATGACCATGGTCTGCCAACTCACTTCGCGGCCTCCGGCCAGGCGCATGCTCATCGGCTGGTTGATGGTCAGGCGGCCATCGACAAAGCCTTCAAAGTGGCCGAATGGCGCATGGAATGCCAGACTGCCCAGATTGGCGATGTTCAGCTGTATTGGGTCAGCCGCATAGCTGAGCGCACCCCGAATCACCTGGTCAGGTGTGCTGACCTCAAGCTGCATATCGCGCAGCACCATGGGCGCAAAGCGGAACTGGGCCTGGCCACCCCAGGCCGACCAGATCTCGGTGGGATTGGCAACAGCGCCGCGCTCGACCAGTGAATCGGCCAGGGCTGGCATGCCAAACAACATGGCCGCACACAGGCACAAGCCGGCCAGCGTACGGGAGAAACGATTGACGCAGTGTCGGGGAATCACTTGCAACATGGGAGTTTCCTTTTGTTATCAACTGGAATCAGTTGTTTTTTAGATCAAAGTTTTGCTGGTAGCCTGATTATAACCGCAGCCTGACGGGCTGTTCGTTAAGAATTGTTCATGGGTTTCTGATTGTCCGCCGTTGACATCATCAACCACCGGTTGTCAGCAAACGCCGGATGATGTCGTAATAGAGCGTGTGCAACAGATCCAGATCGGCGCTGCGCACATTTTCGTTGATGCGATGGATGCTGGCATTGACCACGCCCAACTCCACCACCTGACAGCCTGCTGCGGCAAAGAAGCGGCCATCGGAAGTGCCACCACCGGTGTCGTGCACCGGCTGCAGGCCCAGCACCGCTGCTACGGCGGCATCCACTGCCTGCACCAGTGCTCCGCTGGCGGTGACGAATGGCTCGCCGCTGACCTCCCAGTCAAGCCGGCAGCTGCCACAGTCATGCTGCGCCAGCAAAGTCTCGATCCAGGCCTTGATCTGTGCCGCCGGTGTGGCCGGGTTGTTGCGCACATTGAAGCGCACTTCCAGGTTGGCCGGGGTGACGTTGTTGGCACCGGTTCCGGCCTGGATGTTGGACACGTGCAGCATGGTGGCAGGAAAGTGTTCATCACCATCGTCAAAGCGGTG
Source organism: Gammaproteobacteria bacterium (assembly GCA_018819105.1). Classification (GTDB taxonomy): domain Bacteria; phylum Pseudomonadota; class Gammaproteobacteria; order Xanthomonadales; family Wenzhouxiangellaceae; genus JAHJQV01. The sequence continues at coordinate 10,403 of JAHJQV010000036.1, read as the reverse complement.
CGCGGTGATGGCCTGCAGCACCGCCATCGCGCGGTGCGCCGGATTGTCGGCCGGATCGGCATAGGCGGTGTGGCCCTGCTCTCCGGCAAAGCGCAGCCTGGCATGGATGGAACCGCGACGACCAATGCGGATGTTGTCGCCAAGACGGTGCAGGCTGGACGGTTCGCCGACCAGGCAGTAATCCGGCAGCAACTGGTTGCGCTGCAGAGCCGGCACCACCACGCGCACGCCATCTTTGGCCGGGCCTTCCTCATCGCTGGTGAGCAGCAGCGACAAGCGACCGGCATGGTCGGGATAGTGTTCCGTGAAGGCCTGCATGGCAGTAACCATGGCGGCCACCGCGCCTTTCATGTCGGCGGCACCGCGCCCATACAGCATGCCGTCACGCTCGTCGGCGGCAAACGGATTGCTCTGCCACTGCGCGCGCGGCCCCGGTGGCACCACATCGGTATGACCCAGCAGCAACAGGTGCGGACGCTGCGGGTATTCGCCGCCGGCGCGGGTGTAGAGGGTATTGATGACTTCGTTGCTGCTGTAATCGTGCACCTCAAAGCCGGCAGCCTGCAGCCATGCGGCAATCTGCGCCTGGCAACCGGCGTCGTCGGGGGTGATCGACTGGCGCGCAATCAAGCGGCGGGTGTAATCCTGAGTCTGTGGCATGTTGTCGTGGAAATCAGCGAGTCAATCAGAGTGCTGTGGTAATCTTTATGGTTGTCCCCATTATCACACAGCAGTCGCCACTCGTCCTTGCCAGAGTCCGGATTGCTCATGGCCCAAGCCACTGCGACGGTCGGGTCATGAGCAATCCGGGCTGAGTGCAAGGCTGACAATCTCTTTACAGTGCAGGAACCATTCATGAGCGAATCTTCAAGCAGCAAGCTCGCCACCCGCGTGATCCACGCCGGCCAGTCGCCTGACCCCAGCACCGGTGCCATCATGCCGCCGATTTATGCCACCAGCACCTATGTGCAGAAAAGCCCCGGCCAGCATCAGGGCTTTGAATACTCGCGCTCGCACAATCCGACCCGGTTTGCCTTCGAGCGCTGTGTCGCCGATCTGGAAAACGGCACGCGCGGGTTTGCCTTCGCCTCCGGCATGGCCGCCGTGGGCACGGCACTGGAGCTGCTCGACAGCGGCAGTCATGTGATCGCCATGGACGATCTCTACGGCGGCACCTACCGGCTGTTCGAAAACGTGCGCCGGCGCAGCAGCAACCTCAGCTTTGACTTTGTCCCGCTGCATAAAGACGGTGCCCTGCAGCAGGCCTGGCGCGATGAAACGCGCATGCTGTGGATCGAAACCCCGACCAACCCGATGCTGACGCTGGTCGACATCCGCAAACTGGCGGCCATGGCGCATGAACGCGGTGCCCTGGTGGTGGTGGACAACACCTTCTCCACACCGATGGTGCAGCAGCCGCTGGATCTGGGGGCCGACATCGTGCTGCATTCGGTGACCAAATACCTGAACGGACATTCCGACATGGTCGGCGGCATGCTGGTCAGCCGCGATGTCGAACTGGGCGAGCGCCTGGCCTATCTGCAGAACTCCATCGGTGGCATTCTGGGCCCGTTCGACAGTTTTCTTGCGCTGCGCGGGGTCAAGACACTGGCCTTGCGCATGCAGGCGCACAATCGCAGTGCGGCCATCATCGCCGAACGCCTGCAGGATCACCGCGGGGTTGCGCGGGTCATTTATCCCGGTCTGGCCAACCACCCGCAGCACGCACTGTGCCAGCAGCAGATGCAGGGACTGGGCGGCGGCATGGTGAGTTTCGTGGTGGACGGTGATGTCGAGGCCACGCGTCGCGTGCTGGAGAATTTCCGCCTGTTTGCTCTGGCGGAAAGTCTGGGCGGCGTGGAAAGCCTGGTCAATCACCCCGCCATCATGACGCATGCCTCGGTGCCACAGCATCGACGCGATGAGCTGGGCATCAGCGACAGCCTGATCCGGCTGTCCGTCGGCATCGAGGACACCGACGACCTGTGGCACGACATCGAACAGGCCCTGCCCAAAGCCTGATCTTCCTTTGGTCAATCTGACCATTTTTTAGACACCACAACCAATCCTTGCTGTAATCTCACCGGCTTGCCCATGGCAGGCCGGGTTCAGCACGTGCCATCCGCATACTTTGGCACAGTCATTGCATTTATTTCACCGACAAACTTCAGCACGGGTTTGCTTTTTACCGTTATAGTGCTATAGTTATCTACAACACCAATTCAATAAAACGGTGAATTCAGATGAAACACGACCGTCTTTACCCTGCCCTGGCCCTGTTCGCAATCGGCTTCACGACCATGCTGCTGTCCGGCTGCGGCAGCGACACCAATGGTGCCGAGCCGGAAACGGTGGCGGCACCGCCGATTCCGGTCGAGACCACTGCAGTGCGCATTGGTGACATTGCTGCGGTGTATGAGGCCACGGCCACGCTGGAAGCGGAGAACTCGGCGCTGGTGGTGAGCAAGGCCACCGGCGTGATTCTGGAAGTGCTGGTCGAGGAAGGCGATCAGGTGAAGGCCGGTGACCTGTTGGCACGCCTGGAGCAGGAGCGCTATCAACTGGAGGTCAATCGTGCCCGGGCCCAGCTTGATCGCCTCAACAACGCCCTTGAGCGTGCCGAAGAACTGCATGCCAGACAATTGATCAGCAACGATGAGTACGATCGCACACGGTTTGATGCGCAGGCACAGCAGGCCGCCTATGACATCGCACGCATGGAGCTGGATCAGACCGAGATCCGGGCCCCCATCGACGGCGTCATCACCGACCGTCGCGGCAAAACCGGCAACCTGGTGACCGAACACCAGGTGGTCTTTCAGATTGATGATTTCGAGCCGCTCCTGGCGGTGCTGCATGTGCCGGAACGCATCCTGAACACACTGCAGACCGGCCAGGCCGTGCGCATGCACATGGATGCCTTGCCGGCGCTGGCGTTTTCCGGCCACGTCGAGCGCATCAGTCCGGTGATTGACCCCGATACCGGCACGTTTCGCGTTACCACGGTGATCACAGACCACGCCGAGCAGCCGCTGCTGAAACCCGGCCTGTTCGGCACGGTGCAGGTGGTCTACAACAGTCACCATGCGGTGGCGCTGCTGGACCGTGAAGCGCTGATCAGTGAGGACGGTCGCCACAGCGCCTTTGTCATCGGTGCCGACGACACCGTCGAGCGACGGCTGCTGGAAATCGGTTTCAGTGAGCAGGGCGCGGTAGAAGTACTCTCCGGACTCAACGTCGGCGATCAGGTGGTGACTGCCGGCAAGAGCAGCCTGCGTGAGGGTGCCCGCATTACCGTCATTCAGTCATGAGCCTGATCGAAGTCGCAGTGCGGCGACCGGTGACCGTGGCCATGGGCGCGGTCACTCTGATGCTATTCGGTGTGCTTGCCCTGCTCGATCTGCCGGTCAACCTGCTGCCCGAACTGTCTTATCCGTCACTGACAGTGCGCACTGAATACGAGGGTGCCGCACCGGCGGAAATTGAAGCGCTGATCAGCAAGCCGATAGAACAGAGTGTCGGCGTGGTGAAGAACGTACGCAGTGTCAAATCCATCTCCCGGCCGGGCCAGTCGGATGTGATTCTGCATTTCAACTGGGGCACGGACATGGACATGGCCGGCCTGGATGTGCGCGAGAAACTGGAGGTGCTGCAGTTGCCGCTGCAGGCCACGCGACCACTACTGCTGCGCTTCAATCCGGCCACCGCACCGATCATGCGCCTGGCCCTGAGCATGGACAGCGACGCCGCAGACGAGGCGCTGCAGCTGAAGACCCTCAGACGCTACGCCGACGAGACATTGCAGCGCAATCTGGAACCGGTGTCCGGGGTGGCCGCAGTGAAGATCAGCGGTGGCCTGGAGGACGAAGTGCAGATCGACGTCGATCTGGACCGCTTGACACAACTGGGTCTTGATCTGGGCGCGCTGAATGCCCGGCTACTGGCAGAAAACATGAACGTCTCCGCCGGCCGGCTGGAAGATGACAATCAGCGCTATCTGGTTCGCACCATCAACCAGTTCAGCTCGATGCAGGACATCGGCAGCATGGTCATCAGCACCGCCGGCGAGCGCCCGGTGCGGCTGCGTGACGTGGCCAGCGTGGTGCAGGGTCATCATGAGCGCGATGCCATCATCCGCGTGAATGGCCTGGAGGCAATCGAAATCGCGGTGTACAAGGAAGGCGACGCCAACACCGTGCAGGTGGCCGCAGCGGTGCACGCGGTGCGTGCCAGAATCAGCGACATGCTGCCGGCTGGCATGCGTCTGCAGGTGGTGGACGATCAGTCCCGTTTTATCACCGCATCCATACGTCAGGTGGTCTCGGCCGCCCTGCTGGGTGGCGTGCTGGCGATGGCGGTGATTTTTGTCTTTCTGCGTTCGCTGGTGCCTACCATCATCATCGGCCTGTCCATACCGATTTCCATCGTGGCCACGTTCTTTCTCATGAACCGGGCCGGCGTGGGACTCAATATCATGTCACTGGGCGGTATCGCCCTGGCCGCCGGCCTGCTGGTCGACAATGCCATCGTGGTGCTGGAAAACATCGCCAGGCAGCGCCGTCGCCAGCCCGGCTCAGCGCATGCGGCCGCCATCGCCGGCACACGTCAGGTGGCTGCGGCTGTGGTGGCGGCCACGCTGACCACCATGGCGGTGTTTGTGCCCCTGGCCTTTGTCGAAGGCGTCGCCGGTGAGCTGTTTCGCGACCAGGCACTGACCGTAAGCTTTGCCCTGGCGGTGTCACTGCTGGTCGCCATGACGCTGATTCCTATGCTGGCCGGGCGTCTGTCCGGCAGCAGCGCAGCGGCCAAATCCGATCACGGTGGTCACGAGCTGCACTGGCTGCGCCAGCATTATGCCGCGCTGTTGCACCGCGCCCTGCAGCAGCGTTTGCCCATTCTGGCTGCAGCGCTGCTGCTGCTGGGCGCAGCCGTGTTCTATCTGGCGCAGCAAAAGCTTGAGCTGATTCCGCAGTTGGCGCAGGGGCGCTATGAAATCACCCTGGAACTGTCGCCAGGCTCGCCGCTGCGCGACACCGATGCCATGATCAGACAGCTGCAGCGCATCAGTGACGAGCTGCCGGAGATCGAGTTCACCTATGCGGTGTCCGGCAGTGGCAACCGCATCGACGCCAATCCAACCGCAGCGGGCGACAACATCGGCCGTCTGCTGGTGGTGCAGCATGCTGGCGGGAGCGATGCGGAGCAGCACAGCATGACGGCATTGCGGCAGGCGATCGCGCAGTTGCCCGGGGTCAGCGCCAGCTTCACCCGGCCGCAGCTGCTGAGCATCGACAAGCCGGTGGAAGTCGAGATTGCCGGCTACGATCTGGCCGACCTCAAGCGCGCAGCAGACGTGGTCGAGCAGCACATCAGCAGCCTGCCGATGCTGGTCGACATAGAATCCAGCATGGCGCGCGGTCATCCGGAGATTCAGATCGTGTTTGATCAGCAACGCGCGGCAGCGCTGGGTCTGACCGTGGACGAGATGACCCAGCGCATCGTGCGCAGTGTGCGCGGCGAGGTGGCAACCCGCTACAGCTGGCGCGATCGCAAGATTGACGTGCTGGTGCGCGCCAGCGAACACCAGCGCACCTCCATGGCCGACATCCGCCAGCTGGTCATCAATCCGGGCAGCAGCAGACCGCTGACACTGGATGCGGTGGCCACGGTAACCAGCGTCGAAGGACCGGCGGAAATCCGTCGCAGCGACCAGCAACGGGTGGCAGTGATCGCCGCCAATCTGGCCTCCGGCCCGCTGGGTGCTGCCATTGATGCGCTTGAGAGCCGTCTGCAATCCGTGCAGCTGCCGGCCGAGACCAGTGTTGCCATCCGTGGCCAGAATGAGGAGCTGCAGGCATCGTCGCGCTCCCTGCTGTTTGCGCTGGCGCTGGCGATATTTCTTGTCTACATGGTGATGGCGGCGCAGTTTGAGTCGCTGCTGCAGCCGCTCATCGTGCTGTTCTCGATTCCTCTGGCCGCCATCGGCGTTGCCATTGCCGTGCTGATGACCGGCATGCCATTGAGCGTCATGGCGCTGATCGGGCTGATCATGCTGGCCGGCATTGTGGTCAACAACGCCATCGTGCTGATTGATCTGGTGAACCAGCTGCGCGCCCAGGGTGCCACCGTCACCGCGGCACTGATCGAGGCTGGCGAGCAGCGTCTGCGACCGATTCTGATGACCACGCTGACGACGATTCTGGGGCTGTTGCCGATGGCCATCGGCTTTGGCGAGGGCGCCGAGTTACGCTCGCCGATGGCGCTGACCGTGATCAGTGGTCTGCTCATCTCCATGCTGCTGACACTGCTGATCATCCCGCTGCTGTATTCGCTGTTTGCCGGCGCGACAGCAAACAGCGCCGCCAGCAGCCTCACCGCGCAAGCGGCGGCAGTCTGATGCGCTCGCCCGCAGCCCTGGCACTGCAGCGTCCAGTGACCGTCTTGATGCTGTTTGCCGCAGCCGTGATGATCGGACTGCTGGCCGCGCGACTGCTGCCGCTGGAATACTTTCCCGAACTGGACGCCCCGTTCGTCATGGTGGAGGTGCCTTATCCCGGTGCCACCCCGGAGGAGGTCGAACAGCAGATCGTGCGGCCCATCGAGGAGGTGCTGGCCACCATCAGCGGCATCAAGCGCATGCGCGCCAGCGCCAATGCCGACAGCGCCAGCTTCTTTCTGGAAATGGACTGGGGCAATGCGGTGGCCGTGAAAGCGATCGAAGCCCGTGAGCGCATCGAGGCGATCCGCGATCAGTTGCCGGATGACCTGCGGCAGATCAACGTGTTCAAGTTCAACACGGCCGATCAGCCGGTGCTCACGCTGCGCATAGCCAGCGAACGTGACCTGTCCAATGCCTACGACATGATTCAGCGCATGCTGATCCGGCCGCTGCAACGCCTGCCTGGCGTGGCCAGGGTGGAGCTGCAGGGACTGGAGCCGAAGGAGATCCGCGTTGAACTGGATGCCGATCGTGTGGTGGCGCATGACATCGACCTGATCCAGCTGCAGCAACGCCTGCAGGCGGTCAACGGCGCGGCATCTGCCGGCCACATCGACGATGGCATTCAGCGCATGCGGGTGGTGCCGGTGGCCGGGTTTGATCAGGTCGACGATTATCGCAATCTGGTCATCAACGAGCGCGGACTGCTGCTGTCGGACATTGCTGAAATCAGTTACGGCTCCGCCCGCCGCGACTATGCCCGGCACCTGGATCAGCGCTATGCCATCGGCGTCAGCGTGTACAAGGAAAACGGTGCCAATCTGGTGGATGTGGGCGAGCGTGTGCTGGCGGAAGTCGAGCGCATCGGCGACAGTGAGGAAATGCAGGGCATACGTCTTTTTTTCCTGGAAAATCAGGCGGCCGGGGTGGTTGACTCGCTGCGCGAGTTGCGCAACGCCGGACTGTTCGGAGCCATGCTGGCGCTGCTGGTACTGTATTTTTTCCTGCGCAATCTGCCCATGACCCTGATCGTGGCACTGGCGGTACCGGTGTCCATCGTCATCACGCTGGGGGTGATGTATTTCATCGGCGTGTCGCTGAACATATTGTCGATGATGGGCCTGATGCTCGCCATCGGCATGCTGGTCGACAATGCCGTGGTGGTCAGTGAAAGCATCGCCACCGAGCGCGTCAACAGCCCGCAGGACGTGCAGGGTGCCACCTTGCGCGGTGTGCGTGCGGTAGCGCTGGCGGTGGCCGCCGGCACGCTGACCAGCGCAGCGGTTTTTCTACCCAACATCTTTGGCGAGCAAAACCAGATTTCCATCTTTCTGTCGCATGTGGCGATTGCCATTGTGGTCTCGCTGGCGGTGTCGCTGGTGATGGCACAAACCGTCATCCCACTGCTGGCCAGCCGCCTGTCGCCACGCCCGGCAAAACCCGCGCCATTGCTGGATGCACTGCGCGAGCGTTACGTCGCCGTGCTGGCGTGGACACTGCGCCACCGCTGGCTGACTGCTCTGGCGATCCTGCTCACGCTGGCGTCCATCATGGTGCCGGCCAGCATGGTGCAGACCGACATGTTTCCGGCCAGTCAGACCCGATCACTGTTTCTGGATTACAACCTGGATGGCCAGTATCCGCTGGCGCGGATCAAACCAGCGGTGGATCGGATTGAATCTTACCTGTATGCAAATCAGGATGAATTCGAAATTCGCGCGGTGTACTCCTATTACGACGAGCACGGCGAGGCACAATCCACGATCCTGCTCAGTGAAGACCGCGATGCGCGGCGTGCCAGCAGTGACATCGCGCAGGAAATCCTGGCCGGCCTGCCCGCCATCGCCATCGGCAAACCCAGTTTCGAGCAGAACCGCAGCGGTGGCGCGGAAGGCATGTCGGTGACTCTGACAGGCGCCTCCAGCGAGCAACTGCAAGTGCTGGCAGCCGATGCCATGCGCCTGCTTGCCAGCATCGACGGCCTGCAGAGTGTGCGCATTCCCGACAACCCGCGCGAACGCGAGCTGCAGCTTCGTGTGGATCGTGAACGCGCCAGCCGGCTGGGCTTTGACACCGCCACCGTCGCTCAGACCGTGGCCGCTGCACTGCGCGGCACGCAACTGCGCGATTTCAAGGGGCCGCTGGGCGAAGTGCCGGTGCTGCTGCAGTTTCGTGAACAGGATCGGCGCGATCCGGCCATGTTGACACAGCTGAAGTTGCGCAATGCACAGGGCAGGCAGGTACCGCTGATGGCCATGGTAGCGGTCAGCGAAACCAGCGGATCAGCCAGCATCCAGCGGGAAAATCGCGAAACGGCGGTCACCATTGAGGCCAATCTGGACGGCATCACCATGCAAGAGGCCAGAACACTGGTCAGCACCCGGCTCGACAGCATGAGCCTGCCATCCGGCTATCACTGGCGTCTTGGCCAGGGCTTTCAACAGGACGACGAAACCGGCCAGAAGATGCTAATCAACATTCTGCTGGCGCTGTGCATCATCTACATCGTGCTGGCAGCACTGTTCGAGTCGTTGCTGTATCCGGCGACGATGATCATCTCGATCCTGTTTTCCATCATCGGCGTGTTCTGGTTTTTTCTGCTCACCAGCACGACCTTCTCGTTCATGGCCATGATCGGCATCCTCATCCTGATCGGCGTGGTGGTGAACAACGGCATCGTGCTGATTGACCACATCAACCAGCTGCGCAACAGCGGCATGTTGCGCGATCAGGCCGTGCTGCAGGCTGGCCGCGACCGCCTGCGGCCGATCCTGATGACCGTCGGCACCACCGTGCTGGGGCTGCTGCCACTGTGCATCGGCTCGACCCAGGTCGGCGGCGACGGGCCGCCCTATTTCCCGATGGCCAGGGCCATCGTCGGCGGGCTGGTGTTTTCCACCGTGGTGAGTCTGGTGTTTCTGCCCACCATCTACATCATGACCGACTGGCTGCGCCAGTTGCCAGCCCGCATCTGGCACTGGCTGGCGAGCAGGCGCCTCAGCTTGCGCGCGTGGCCAGGCAGCCTGGTGCAACGCTGGCGCAATAGATCATCCCGGCTGCCACGGCAGGCTTCTTAATCCAACTGCACAGGAGAACGACATGAAACGACGCATAAACACAACCGGCCTGTTCCTAAGTATCTCGCTGCTGGTCTCGACCCAGGCCATGGCCGAGGCAAAACTGCAGGACACCCGAGAACTGGAAATCGACGCCGGACAGCTTACGCAGCTGCGCATCAAGGTCACCGCTGGCAGCCTTGTGGTTCGTGGTGTCAGCGACAGTGACCGCATTCAGGTCAGCGCCGAAATCTGGCAGTCACGCGCCAATGATGACTATGAACTGAAGCTCTCACGCGACGGTGACAGCGCGGTGCTGGTGACCGACATCGACACCAGCGGAGGCTGGTTTTCCTTCGGCGATGAAGACCGGATCGATGTCGTGGTCAGCGTGCCGGCAAAGCTGCAGCTGGACATTGACGATGGTTCGGGAAGTATTGCCGTCAGTGACATCAACGGCGCTGTGCGCATCGAGGACGGCTCCGGTTCGATACAGCTGCGCGATCTGGGCGCTGCGGTGGACATCGAGGACGGCTCAGGCTCAATAAGCCTGGCGGATGTGCGCGGCGATATCCACATCGATGACGGTTCCGGCAGCATCAGCGTGAAACGGACCGGCGGCCTGCTGGACGTGCGCGACGGCAGTGGCAGCATCGCCGCCAGCGACATTGCCGGCGTCGTGCGCGTGCATGACGGCAGTGGCAGCATCAGCGTTGATGGCGCTGCAGATTTCGAACTGCTCAGTGACAGCAGTGGTTCCGTCAGCACTAGTGTACCCCGCCGGAAATACTGAAACGTTCAGCGAGTCGGAAAGCGCTTAGCCGCAAGGCATGGCTCGCAGGTCATGGCCACTCCATGGCCAAGAGCCATAACACAGCGGATGAGTGCTTTCCGGCTCGCCCTGCGGG
>JAHJQV010000035.1 GCA_018819105.1 Gammaproteobacteria bacterium | reverse complement strand
CGCAAGGCATGGCTCGCAGGTCATGGCCATTCCATGGCCAAGAGCCATAACACAGCGGATGAGTGCTTTCCGGCTCGCCCTGCGGGAGCGCCCCTGAGGCTGCATTACGGCGTTGCAATCCTTGTCAAGGGCTTGCCATTGACTGCGGATCGCGTCTTGTACTGCAGCCTCAGGACGCGCTCTGAATGTCACAGTATTTCCGGCGGGGTACACTAGTTGCCCCACGTACCCCAGCGGCCGCACCGACCATGTCCGTGCGGCCTTATTTATCAGCCGTTGCCGAGCAGGCAGATGACAACACGCTGTGTGGCGTTCATACTTGTGTCGTCAACCACTGCCGATGTGCACGGATGTGACCGACCAGCAGCCCAGCAACAATAAGCTGTCCGAGCCGCAGGCTGAGCCTGATCCGCAGCAGTTTGCTGCACCCTGCCGGACATTGACAATGGGCGCGCCGTGGCGCTGGCTGGCGGCAGGTTGGGCGGATTACCGCAACAGCCTGCGCATCAGCCTGCTGTATGGACTGCTGCTGTTGCTGCTCAGCACGGGCGTGGTGCTGCTGGCGTGGTGGCTGGGGCAATATGTGCTGGTGCTGGCCATGCTGACCGGTTTCGTTTTCATCGCCCCGTTGCTGGCGACCGGTCTGTATTCGGTCAGCCGGCAGTTGCAACGGGGCGAGACGCCATCCGTGCAACGCAGCATACTGCGCATGCAACTGGCCATGCGTGATGCCCTGCTGTTTGCTCTGGTGCTGCTGGTCATTTTTCTGGTCTGGGTGCGTGCAGCCTCCATGGTGCATGTCTTTTTTCCGGTCAGCGGGGTGCAGCAATGGCAGGCACTGCTGCTGTTTCTGAGCGTCGGCAGTGCGGTGGGATCGATATTTGCCCTGATTACCTTCGCTGCGGCCGCATTCTCGCTGCCGATGATTGTCGATCGCGACGCTGACATGGTCACCGCCATCGTCAGCAGCGTCAATGCAGTGCTGCGCAACAAGCCGCCGATGCTGGTGTGGATCGGCATCATCGTGACGCTGACCGCCGCGGGTTTCGCCAGCTTCGGGCTGGGGCTGCTGGTGGTGATCCCGGTGCTGGGTTATGCCAGCCATCATGCCTACGTCGAGACCATTGATGCCAGTGCCTGGCCGCCGGCCGAGGAGCCTGTTGGATTTGACCGAACGTAGCGAAGGAAAGCCGGCTGCAATCTGAACAGCATCCTGCCGACGAACGATGTGAGGTAGGCAATGAAATACAGCACATGCAACCTGAGCAACAGTTCTATGGTCACAATCGGTATTGATCCAACAGAGGGCTGATGATGAAACGCTTACTGTGGACGTTTTGTCTGCTGTTGTGCCAGCCGCTGCTGGCGCAGGATGGTGCGGCCAACATGAACGCGGTGCTGGCTTTGCAACAGTTGCAGCAGCGCGCTGATCAGGCCTATACCGAGAACAATTTTGCCCGCGCCCATGAACTCTACCAGCATCTGAATCGGATCGGCGACAAGTTTGCCCAGTTTCGTATCGCCGCCATGTATGAAGACGGCCGCCATGTTGAACAAAGTCTGGTCGAAGCCTATGCCTGGTCATTTCTGGCTGCGGAAACCGGCCGTCAGGCCTTCCGTGATTACCATGCTCAGATCAAGGCCAGGTTAAGCTCGCAGCAGTTGTCCCTGGCACGTGAGCGGGCCAGTGAGCTGATTGCCGAGCATGGCATCTTTGCCCAGGCCGTTCGTGCCCAGAATCTGTTACGGGAAGAGCTTAAAAGCTGCACCGGCTCCAAGGTCGGCAACCGCTGTGATGCGGTCAGTTCGGTCAGTTTTGACTGCGGATTGGGTGCCGATCGACTACCGGAGCCGAAATGCCTGCGCATCGGCAGCATGGGGCTGCCGGCTGTGGCTGGTGCGTTTCCGGCCCAGATTCGCCAGGTGCAGAACGGCTTGCGGGATTTTATCCGCGAGTACAATCCCGGTCGCGTGGAGCTGGGTGATTTTGAACTGGTCCCGGATGAGAACGATTGAGCTGCAGCAGCATCTGCTATGGTGGAGCATAACGACGGTGAAAGATAAGATCGATTGCAACGGTTGTTTGCCATAAGGGTTAAGTCATCGTGTCCAACTGAGAAAGGAGATAGACATGTATCGCAACAAGCATCAATGGATCGTACTGCTGGCAGCACTGCTGCTCACGCCACTGGCGCAGGCACAGTTGTTCAGCTTCAACAGCCCGCTGGGTGGGGCGACCAATGCCAAGCTGACCCTGCAGATGCTCCAGCAACGCGCCGACCTGGCCTATGCCAGCGGTCAGGACAAGCGGGCCTGGAAGCTGTATCAGCAACTGGCTGATGTTGGCGACAAGTTTGCCCAGTTCCGTATCGCCAGCATGTATGAAGATGGTCGGCACGTGCAGCGTGATCTGGTGCAGGCCCACAGCTGGGCCGCATTGGCGGCTGAGACCGGACGCAAGGAGTTCCGGCAATATCAGACACAGTTGCGCACCCAGCTCAATGCCAGTCAACTGGCCGATTCTGAGCAGTTGACGCAGGATCTGATCGCCGAATACGGCATATTCAATCAGGCCGTCACTGCGTTGGACGTGCTTCGTGATGGTGTCACAAAATGCACCGGGTCTCGTGTGGGCAGCCGCTGTGACCGGGTCGAAAGCGCCATGCTTGGGTGCAGCATCAGCAGTGATTACCCGCCCGATGGCCACTGCCTTCGTATTGGCAGTCTTGGTCTGGCTGATATACGCGGATCATTTCCGGCCAACCTGCGATCCATTGAGAAAGCACTGCATGTGTTCGTCAATGAGTACAATCCCGGCCGCGTGGAGTTGGGTGATTTCGAATGGTTTGAGCAGGCGATGCAACACTAGACAAAGTGGCCTGATGAGTTAGATGATTCCGGTGGCAGCTACCTGCCACCGGATCAACCAGACGGTAACCACGGGCAGGAGTCATCTGAATCATGTCCGACTGCGGATAATTCACCGCCAGCTGATGTCATAAGTTATAAGATGTTACTCGTCGGTGGACGCTGGCATCGTTACCCAGATGTATGGAGCTTGTCATGGCAAATCATCAGAAACTCAATCGACTGCTTTCGTCAGCAGTGACCCTGCTGTTGCTGTCCACGGCAACGCTGGCACAGGATTTCATTGCCAGTCCCAGCGAACCGCATGGCCTGGTGGTCACCAGCGTTGATCTGGAAGCACAGAATATCTACTCCGTCTATGCCGTTGCCGTCAATGGCCAGGAACTGGCCCGGCGAGAAAATGCCCTGTGGCTGAAGCCGGGTGAGCACACCATCAAGGCGGTGAACAAGACCACCCTGAATCGCAATTTCGTACCGGGTCTGCGCGGTGATCGCAGTCGCGAGTCCATGCAGCCGCTGACGCTGGATGTCGAAGCCGGCAAAACCTACTACGTCGGTCTCAAGGCAGACAGTGGTCGCCGCGCCGACTGGCAGCTGGTGGTGTGGAAGATCGAGGATCAGAACTGAAGCGGTCCCAGTCAGCCTGCATTCCGGGCTGAGCGCAGCTTGACGATGCCCGCGTCGGCATCGCTGTGGGCGGTCTGATCAAGCCAGAAAGCAGGCTTCAATAAGCGAACTGGTTGAAGATTGGATCGATGTTGCCGCCCCATTCCCTGCCGAACAGATCCAGTTTTTCCTGTGCCGGTGAGCGACCAGTGACCACCACCTGCTGCAATGATTGCAGATACACACTCTCATCATGACCTTCTGCGTTGCGGCAATTGCGCGCACGCAATCCTTCCTCGGCCAGGGCAAAAACCTCTCGCGCCAGCTCCTGCAGCGGACGCCCATCCACTTTGGCCTGCAGGCCATGGCGCGACACGTCCTCCAGAAAGTCGGCACGCGCTGCACTGTCCCAGTGACTGACCAGATCCCAGGCAGCATCCAGACTGGGCTGGTGATACAGCAGGCCGGTCCAGAAAGCCGGCAGTGCGCAGATGCGATTCCACGGCCCGCCGTCGGCACCGCGCATTTCCAGAAACTGCTTCAGCCGCACTTCCGGGAATGCCGTGGTGAGATGATCTTCCCAGTCCTGCAGGGTTGGCAGTTCGCCCGGCACTGCCGGCAGTTGGCCACGCAGAAAGTCACGGAAAGACTGTCCGGCGGCATCAATGTGGTGGCCATTGCGGTAAACAAAGTACATCGGCACATCCAGCATGTAATCGACGTAACGCTCAAAACCCATGCCGTCGGCAAAGACAAAATCCAGCTGGCCGCAACGCTGCGGATCGGTGTCGGTCCAGATGTGCGAGCGGTAGCTGAGGTAGCCCGAGGGCTTGCCTTCCACAAATGGTGAGTTGGCGAACAGGGCGGTGGCCAGCGGCTGCAGAGCCAGGCTGGTGCGGAACTTCTTCACCATGTCGGCTTCGCTGGAAAAGTCCAGATTGACCTGGATGGTGCAGGTGCGCTTCATCATGTCCAGACCCAGTGAGCCCACTCTGGGCATGTGCTGGCGCATGATCACGTAGCGCTCCTTGGGCATCCACGGGATGTCGTCGCGTTGCCATTTGGGCTGAAAACCCAGACCGATGAAGCGCACTCCCAGCGGATCAGACACCGTCTTCAGCTCGGCCAGATGCTGTTGTGCCTCGCTGCAGGTCTGGTGCAGATTGTGCACCGGCTTGCCGGACAACTCCAGCTGGCCGCCCGGTTCCAGCGTGATGGAACAGCCATCCTTGCGCAGCGCGATGATGTTGCCGTTCTCCTCCACTGCGGTCCAGTCGAAGTGGTCGCGCAGCGCCGCCAGAATACTGGCGATGCCACGTTCACCCTCATACTGCAGCGGTCGCAGTGTGTCGGTGTAATAGCCGAATTTCTCGTGCTCGGTGCCGATGCGCCAGTCGGCGACCGGTTTGCATCCACGACTCAGGCTGTCAATCAGCTGCTGTTTGTCGGTGATCACGGGGGAATGGCTGTGGTTCGCGGGCGGCTGCGACATGTCAAGATCTGGCTGGCAATGGCGTGGCAGTGATTATCGGCCATGTTGGCGGGCTTGTCAGCAGCTTTGTGCCGATGCAGCTTGTTGATGCGGCCGACGATGGTATCATCACAACCATGCATGAGCAGCGGTAATCGGCACAACATGTTCGCGCGGCAGAACACCATCATCAGCATCGGTCTGGCTGCGCTGGCGGCTGTCTGTCTGCTTGCTGGCTGTCAGCCGCAAACGCCTGCCTCCGATGCGCCGCAGACAGCGGTGACGCTGCCACCCAGCCCGGCCAACGCCGCCACCGATCCCGGCTTCAGCATTCTGCGCCGTGGCAACGGTTCCGAGCCGGAGACGCTGGATCCGCATCTGGCAGCCGGGGTCCCGGCCAGCAACATCATTCGTGATCTGTTTGAGGGGCTGACCAGTGAGTCGCCAAGCGGTGAGATTGTGCCGGGAGCGGCCAGCCACTGGAACATCAGTCGCGATGGCAAAACCTACACTTTTTACCTGCGCGACGACGTGCTGTGGTCCAATGGCGACCCGCTGCATGCGCAGGATTTTGTCTACGGACTGCAACGCAGCCTGGACCCGGCAACCGGCGCGCACTACGGCCAGATCCTGGCTCCGATCCGTCATGCCAGTCAGGCTCTGGCCGGAACGGTGCCGGTGACCGAGATCGGGGTGCAGGCGTTGAATGACCGCACCGTGCAGATCGAGCTGGATAACCCGACGCCATATTTTCTCACCCTGCTCAGCCACCCATCCACTTTTCCGGCACATCGCGCCACCATCGAGCGCTGGGGCAACGAGCATGTGCGTCCCGGCCGGCTGGTCAGCAACGGTGCCTATGTGCTGGCTGAGTGGGTGGCGCAGGCGCGCATCAAGCTGATCCGCAATCCGCGCTACTGGAACGCTGCCAACACCGGCATTGATCAGGTCAACTATTATCCCATCAGCGACACCCACGCGGAACTGAACCGGTTTCGTGCCGGCGAACTGGACTGGACCTACGAGGTGCCCAACAGCCAGTTCAGCTGGCTGCGCGAGAACATGCGTGACGAGCTGATCATCAGCCCGTGGATGGGCACCTACTATCTGGGCATGAACCTGCTGCGTGAGCCACTGGGCAGCAGTCGCGAACTGCGCATGGCGCTGAACCTGGCCATTGATCGTGACATTCTCACCAGCAAGGTGACCCGCTTCGGTGAGCTGCCCAGTTTCAACCTGGTGCCGCCGGGAGTTCCGGATTATGAGCAGGCCGAACTGGAATACATGCAGCTCAGCCAGAGCCAGCGCGAGCAGCGTGCGGTCGAGCTTTACCGTCAGGCCGGTTATCGACCTGGCCGGCCACTGAGCCTGCAGCTGCGTTACAACAACAGCGCCAACAACAACAAGATCGCGCTGGCCGTGGCCGCCATGTGGAAACAGGTGCTGGGTGTGCAAACCAGCCTGATCAACGAAGAATGGAAAGTGTTTCTGCAGAATCGCCGCCAGCGGCGGGTGACCGAGGTGTTCCGCAGCGGCTGGATCGGTGATTATGGCGATGCCTACACCTTTCTCGATATCTTTCAGGGCGATCATGGCCAGAACGACACCGGCTATGACAACCCCAGCTATAACCTGCTGCTGCAGCAGATTGCCGAGGAGCGGCTGGCCTCACGTCGCGCGCGGCTGATGCGCGAGGCCGAGCGGCTGCTGCTCAGCGAGCAACCCATCATCCCCCTGTACACCTACGTTACCAAGCGCCTGGTGAACCCGGCGCTGGGCGGCTGGCAGAGCAACGTGATGGATCATCACTACAGCAAGCACATGTTTTTCCGCAGCGGCGAAGAACTGGTGCAGACGTCGGCGGATAGCGACCGGCAGTAGACCCAGGGCAATGAGATGGGCAGTGAGATAGGCAGCGGGATCAGCGCGATCCGCTGCCGCCAGGTGCGCCACGATGGCCGACGGGCGACACTGCCACAGCCTGAGCGCTGGCCCGTGCAGAAGCCCGTGAAGAGGCGGCAGAACCGGTCTGGGTACTGCTCTGGGCGCTGCTTTGGGCGCTGCTGCCCTGTGCTGCCTCGTCATTGTCGGTTTCGGCATTGGCCAGAGCCTGGCTGAGCAGTTTGTCACGCATGGTTTCATTGAACGGCTCGGCCCCGAACCAGATGCTGAAATAGCCGGCCGCCTCGTCGTCGCCGCCACAATCGGCCACCACTGCATCATCCACCAGCATGCGCAGGCCACGGGCGGGTTCGAAACGCACATCAATGCGACTGCCTTCCGGGGTGTTGGCATAGGCGTCGGTCATGCAGTTGAACTCCTCGCTGCGCGCGGCCAGAGCCTGCTGATCGAAGTTGTCCGCCAGACTGTCCAGCGCCATGTCGCGCAGCCGTTCGCCTTCGGCATCACGGGTCAGCAGCACGGAGTACTGCTGCGCGACGCTGCCCTGCAACACGGCATCGGCCTGTGCACACTGATCCAGATACAATCCGGCGTAACCGAACTTGATCAGACCCAGCGCACGCAGGGTGACGCTGCCACACAGCTGCAGCCTGGCATTGCCGGTGTCGATGCTCTGCGGCAGGTCGGACTTGTCCACAGCCTGTGCCGTGCCGGCGCTCAGCAGCAGGGCGATGATGATAAGCAGATGTTGCATGCCTTTATGGTTCATAACTTGTTCCTCACTCGGTGCAGCAGACCACCAACAAACGGCAGGTTGCTGTAGAAGCCGTCATTGGAGTCCCAGAAATCCTGATGCAGGATAATTTCTCCACTTTCGTTGAAACGCAGATGAGAGATTCCCAGCGAACGCGATTCGATGTTCTTGCCGGCGGCCCTGAAGGCGAAATCCATCACCCAGCGCACGTAGACGTCCTCGCCATCCTGGCTGTGCGAAAGCACCTCGACTGTGCTTGAGGTCACCGTTTCCCCGGTTTCCTGCAGATACGGTGCCAGCTCGTCGATGCTGCGCAGGGTCTTGAAGGTGTCATTGAAATACAGCTCATCGGCGTACAGGGATTCCACCTGCTGGCGCAGATCGGTAATGGTGAAATCACCCAGGGTGGCGGCAAAGCGCTCCACGCCGCGCGCGATGACCTCACTGTCGTCGCTGCCGCGATGTGTCTGCAGGGCCTGCAGGTAATCGTCGGCGTAATAGCTTTTAACCTGTTTGCTGGCGCATCCGAACAACATAAGACTGGCTCCTGTAATCAGTATAAAAGTCAGCGCACCGCCAGCCAGCAAGCCGTGCAGAAAACGCTTGCGGCCAGAATTCGGGTGCTTACTATCGGCATTGGTCTGGTATGATCTGTGCATAAATTTCTCAACCAAGATTGTCCTGTGCAAGACCTGTTACGGTTCTGCGTTACGGATATGAACCGCTTCAACTGAATCTGGCAACGATCCAGTCAGGCAGCCAGCAAATCTGGCCACCGACAGATCTGGCAGTCGGCGAATCGGGCTATATGTTTATTGTGATGAACCGTGCATCGCGTGCATCCGCGCTGGCGACAGCGGCGAAGCTATGCACTCTCGCACTGATCAACATGCTATCACCACAAGGCCAGACAAAAGGATGAATCATTTGTTGACCCGATTGCGCAAGGCGCTGCTCATCTGGCTGGACAACAAGCACCATCAGTCACCTATGGATGGTGAAGATGTTCGTCGTATCGACCTGATACGGATTCTGCCGTTCATCTTCCTGCATGTGATGTGCCTGGGCGTGCTGGTGGTCGGGGTGAGCTGGTTTGCCGTGCTGTTTGCGCTGTTTACCTATCTGATCCGCATGTTTGCGATCACCGCCTTTTATCATCGCTACTTCGCCCATCGTGCCTTTCGCACTTCCCGCCCGGTGCAGTTCCTGTTTGCCATGCTGGGGGCCACTGCGACCCAGCGCGGTGCCCTGTGGTGGGCGGCGCATCACCGCACCCATCACCGTCATTCCGACACCGAACACGACCCGCACACACCGCAGCAGGGATTTTTCTGGTCGCACATGGGCTGGTTTCTCAGCCGCAAACATGTGCACACCGAGGCCGACAGCATTCCTGACCTGATGCGCTACCCGGAGCTGCGCTGGCTGGATCGCTTTGATCTGCTCATGCCGGTGCTGTTTGCCACCGGCATCTTCCTGCTTGGCGGCTGGCTGGAGACTGCCGCACCGCAGCTCGGTACCAGCGCAGGTCAACTGCTGATCTGGGGCTACTTCATCTCCACGGTGGTGCTGATCCACGTCACGCTGATGATCAACTCGCTGGCCCATGTCTGCGGTCGGCGGCGCTATGCGACACCGGATCACAGCCGCAACAACTGGCTGCTGGCCTTGCTCACCCTGGGGGAAGGCTGGCACAACAACCACCACCATTATCCCGGCAGTGCCCGCCAGGGGTTTTACTGGTGGGAGATCGACATCAGCTTTTATCTGCTCAAACTGATGTCCTGGCTGGGTCTGGTCAGTGACCTCAAGCCGGTGCCGGCGGCAATCCGCGAAAATCGCGGAGTCATGCGCCGTCGCCGCAACAAGCACTGAACCCCGGCATGACCAGCAAGCCACATCTGGCCGTCATCGGTGCCGGCATTGCCGGCATGTATGCCGCCTGGCGGCTGGATGCGCTGGGTTATCGGGTCAGCCTGTTCGAGCGCCACGGCAGACCGGGCGGCCACACCGACACCCATGTCATCGAAGACGCCAGCGGCAGCCTGGCCATCGACACCGGCTTTATCGTCTTCAACCGGCGCGACTATCCGCTGCTTTCGGCCATGTTCGATCAGCTTGGCGTGCGCACCCAGCCAACCACGATGAGCTTCTCTGCGCACGATCCGGATGCGCCGCACTGGGCCTACGCCGCCGGCGAGCGCGGCGGCCTGTTTGCCAACCGCAGCAGGCTGTGGTCGCGTTCGCACTGGCAGATGCTGGCCGGCATCGTGCGCTTTTACCGGCGCGGCAAGCAGGCTGATCTGCAGCGGCTGCAGGGCACGCTGGGAGAGCACCTGCAGCGCGATTACAGCAGCAGCTTTGCCCAGCGCCACCTGCTGCCAATGGTGGCGGCACTGTGGTCATGCAGCATTGAGCAGGCGCGCAATTACCCGCTGCGCGATCTGATCGAGTACATGCGCGCCCACGGCATGCTGGATCTGCTCGGGCGACCGCAGTGGGAGACCGTGCGCGGCGGCTCCAGCCGCTATATTGCTGCCCTGCAGCAGCACTGGTCGGTGCAGCTGCATTGCCGCAGCGCGGTGGAACAGGTGCAGACGGTGGGCAATCAGACAGCGCCACCACAGCAGCGTCTGCGCATCGACGGCCACTGGCATGCGCAGCAGTTTGCCGGCGTGGTGTTTGCCTGTGCCGCCGATCAGGCGCTGGCCATGCTGGCTGCGCCCGAAGCCGACGAGCACCGCCTGCTCAGCCAGATCGGCTACGCCGACAACGACACCGTGCTGCACACCGACGCCAGCGTAATGCCGAAGCAACGGCGCTGCTGGGCAAGCTGGAATGTGCGGCTGGCGGCGGACGCGGCGCAGCGCTGCACCGCCAGTTACTGGATGAACCGCTTGCAGCGTCTGCCCACGCCCAGCAATTACTTTGTCAGCCTCAATCAGACCGCGCTGATCGATCCCGCCCGCATCCTCAAGCAGCGCCATTACCGCCATCCGCGTTATGATGCCAGCAGCTGCCAGGCACGACGCCAGTTGCCACAGCTTGCTGGCGGGCAGCAGCGACGCTGGTATTGTGGTGCCTGGACCGGCTGGGGCTTTCACGAGGACGGCGCACGCAGCGCCGAACAGGTGGTGCAATCCATACAGCAGCAGATTCCGGCATGAGCATGGCAACGACCGCAACAGCGACTGCAGACCAGACTGCCGCTGCTGCCGCGCCAGCGGTGGCGGTCAGGCCCGGACTGGCCCATGGCGAGGTGCGCCATCGCCGGCATCTGCCGCAACCGCACCAGCTCAGCTATCCCCAGCACATGGCCCTGCTCGACGTCGACCGGCTGCCGCCGCTGCTGCAGCGATCCGGCTTCTGGTCCAGACTGCGCCGGGCCGGGCTGGGTTTTCGCCGGGCCGACTACATGCCGGGGCCGGCGCAGCATCCGGAGCAGCCATTGGGCAGCGTGCTGCGCGATCGCGTGCAGCGCGAAACCGGCGTCCGTCCCGACGGCAGCATTGTGCTGCTGGGCCATCTGCGCCAGTGGGGCTACTGCTTCAACCCGGTGTGCTTTTATTTTTGTCATCATCAGGGACGGCTGGCGGCGATCGTGGCAGAAATCACCAACACACCATGGGGCGAGCGGCATGCCTATGTGCTGGATCTGAACCAGGCTGAGCCGGCCGCAGCCGGACACCGTTTCCGCTTCCGCAAGGCGTTTCACGTGTCGCCATACATGCCCATGGACATCGACTACTGCTGGACCTTCACCGTGCGCGATCAGCACATCGCTATACTGATGCAGCTGTATCGTGAGCAGCAGTGCGTGTTTGATGCCGCCTACGGATTGCGCATCGAGCCGCTGGAAGAAAAGCGGCTGCGCCAGCTGGCTTGGCGACATCCGCTGCAGTGCCAACGGGTGTGGTGGGGCATCTACTGGCACGCGCTGCGGCTGAAACTGAAGAAAATACGCTTTCATCCTCATCCAGACAGGACTTGACCGATGCTCAACGAAAGTCAGAAACCGGCCACCTCCAGCCTGCCAGCCAGCCGACGCCAGCCGCTGTCGGTCATGGATAAGCGCATCCGTGCGGCGGCGCTTGAGCGGCTGCGTGCGCTGCGTCTGGGTTGTGTGCGCATCATCGACGAGCATGCCGAACACATCCTCGGTGATCCGCGCGCTGCGCTGCAGGCCGAGGTGATCGTCAACGATCACCGCTTCTGGCGCATGCTGGCGTCCGGCGGCAGCCTGGGCGCAGGCGAAGCCTACATGCATGGTCTGTGGGACAGCCCCGACCTCACTGCCGTGGTGCAGGTGCTGGCGCGCAACCGCGAGGTGTTGCCGGACCTGAATCGGCAGAACTGGCTGCAGCGCAAGCTGATCCAGTGGTGGCATGCGCGCAATCGCAACAGCGTGCAGGGCAGTCGCCGCAACATCAGCGCGCATTATGACCTGAGCAACGCGTTTTTCAGTCTGTGGCTGGATCAGGGCATGAATTACTCCTCGGCCTGGTTTGCCGGTGACGATCCCGCCAGCATGACGCTGGAGGCGGCGCAGGCGGCCAAGCTCGAACGCATCTGCACCACGCTCAAGCTCAAACCGGGTGACAGCATCATGGAAATCGGCTGTGGCTGGGGTGATTTTGCGCTGCACGCCGCCGGCCGGCACGGCTGCCACGTCACCGCCACCACCATCTCCGCGGCCCAGTACAAGCATGCCCGCCAGCGCATCGATGCCGCCGGTCTTGTAGATCGCATCAACTTGATCAGCACCGATTACCGTGACCTGCAGGGGCAGTTTGATCATGTGGTTTCCATCGAGATGATCGAGGCGGTCGGCCATCACTACGTCGATGGCTACTTCGCCAAAATCGCCAGCCTGCTTAAGCCCGGTGGACAGGCTCTGATCCAGGCCATCACCATCGAAGACCACCGCTACGAACAGGCGCTGCACAATGTCGATTTCATCAAGCGCTACATTTTTCCCGGCAGCTTCATCCCCGGGTTGGCCCGGCTGCAGCAGTCGATTCAGGCGGCGGCGCTGGAAACCTGTGCGGCATTCGACATTGGCCTGAGTTATGCACGCACGCTGAAGCACTGGCGGCAGCGCTTCTGCGCGCACCTGGATGAAGTGCGCGCACTGGGTTTTGATGAGCAGTTCATCCGCATGTGGCTGTATTACTTCGCCTATTGCGAAGGCGGCTTTGCCGAGCGCGCCATCAGTGACGTGCAGCTGCATCTACGCAAAGCCTGACACAGAACAGTGCCGGCATGAAACTGACTGACTGGCAGCAGCGCCTGCCCCATCGCAGCATGCTGCTAAAAGTGGTGAACTACCTGTTTTTCCATTTTCTGTGGCCGGCCTGCATTTTTGGTGCCGCCGCCCAGGTCTGGTGGCCCGGCGCGCTGCTGCTGGCGGTGTTTTTTCTTTGGCACTGGCTGTCCGGCAGCACCGTTCGCGGTGACTGGACGCTGGTGCTGCTGTGTGTGCTGCTGGGCTTTGTTGTCGACACGCTGTGGATCCGCCTGGGTCTGCTCAGCTTTGCCACGCCGTGGCCCAGCGCCCAGTTTGCCCCGATCTGGATCGTCGTGCTGTGGGCCGGACTGGCGCTGGCACTGAATCACTGCCTGCTGGTACTGCAGCGCCGACTCAAGCTCACCGCACTGCTGTTTCTGCTGGCCTCACCGTTTTCATATTGGTGCGGCAGCAAATTCGACGCGGTGAGCTGGACGGCCCCGGACTGGCAGGTGATTGCCGCCACCGGTGTCAGCTGGGCATTGCTGATGCCGCTGTTGCTGAGGCTGGCGTCCAGACTGCGTGGTAATGCGATCCCGCCGGAACGAGCAGCTGCCGGCCAGACCTGACGCCAGAGCAGCGGCCAACTGTGCCGATGTGCGCCTCAGCTTCTATAATGTCTCCATTGATCTCAAGGAATCTGTTTTGAACCTCATGCACCCGAATTTTCGTCCGTCATGGCTGCGCTGATTGATCTGGCCGAACGCGGCCTGTTGCCCGACAGTCTGATCCGTTACGGCATGCGCCGGCTTATGCGCAACCGCCTGCAGGCGCATTATGCCGATGGCATCGAGGCGCAGACGCAAGCCTATCGGGAACTGTTGCAGGAACTCAGACAAAGCCCGGTCGCCATCGAAACCGATGCCGCCAACGAGCAGCACTACATGGTGCCCACCGACTTCTTCAAGCTGGTGCTGGGCAAACACCTCAAGTACAGCTGTGCATTGTGGCCGGACGGGGTCACCGATCTGGACCAGGCCGAGCAGGCCATGCTGCAGCTGTATGGCCAGCGCGCCGGGCTGGCCGACGGCCAGAACATTCTGGAGCTGGGCTGTGGCTGGGGTTCGCTGACGCTGTGGATGGCGGCAAACTACCCGGGCGCCCGCATCACCGCCGTGTCCAACTCCTCATCGCAGCGCGAGCACATTGAGGCGCAGGCGCGCGCACGCGGTCTGGACAATGTGCAGATACTCACCGCTGACGTCAATCACTTCACCCCGCCGCAGCAGGATTACGACCGCATCGTCTCGATTGAGATGTTCGAGCACATGCGCAACTATCAGACCCTGCTGCAACGGGTGGCGACCTGGCTGGCCGACGATGGCCGCCTGTTTGTACATATTTTCTGCCATCATCGCCTGATGTATCCGTTTGAGACCGAAGGCGAGCACAACTGGATGGGCAAGTACTTCTTTACCGGCGGCCTGATGCCGGCGCTGGACACGCTGCTGCACTTTCAGCAGGATCTGCTGCTGGAGGATTTCTGGGCCGTGGACGGTCGTCACTACGAGAAAACCTCGAACGCCTGGCTGGCCCTGCTGGATCAGCGCAGCGCTGAGGTGCTGGAAGTCTGCCGCCAGACCTATGGCGATGCGCAGGCAAAGATCTGGCGCCAGCGCTGGCGCATGTTTTTCATGGCCTGTGCCGAGCTGTTTGGCATGCATCACGGACGCGAGTGGCTGGTTGGCCACTACCTGTTCAGCAAACGCAGCTGAGTTGAAAGCACACTGATCATGGCACTGACCCGGCTTGAATACTGGCTCACCACACCGATCAGTGTGCTGTGGCGGGATATTCAGGATGGTCAGATCAGCAACAAGCTGGTGCGGGTGTTCTTTCTGCAGATCCTGGCCATTTCCATGGCCGCCGGCGTCGGCGTCTGGATTGCCATTCAGGCGGTCGAGGGCATGGTGCTGGAAAAAACCCTGGCTGCGGAAGCGGAGTATTTCTGGCAGCGCTATGCCGATGGCGGCACGCCGCAGCTGCCCGATACCAACAGCCTGAAAATGTTTCTGGTCGATGTCGGCGACGAGGCCAGCCTGCCGCAGCCGCTGCGCGGTCAGCAGGCGGGCTTTCGCCGGGTCGACATGGCCAGCGCCGAGCGCAGCAGCATTCACGTCAGCGAGCGCTACGGCAAGAAGCTGGTGTTGCTGTTTCGCGGGGAAAAACTGCTGCAGGCCTCGTTTCTGCTCGGGGTGGCACCGCTGTTGGGGGCCATGCTGGTGATCTACTTCCTCACCTGGCTGGGCTACATCAGCTCCAAGCGGGCCTTGTCACCGCTGGTCAAGCTGGCCGAGCGGGTGGAGAATTTCGATTTTTCCAGCCAGAAGCTGACCGCCATCAACATGGCCGACATCGCCGCCGAGGCCGACATCGAAACGCTGTCGCTGCTGCGCGCATTCGAGCATTTCACCGCGCGACTGCAAAGCATGATAGAGCGCGAGCGCCTGTTCACGCGCAATGCCAGCCACGAACTGCGCACGCCGCTGGCCGTGGTCAAGGGCAACATGGAACTGCTGCGCCACCGGGCCGACAAGCCGGAATTGCGCCAGCAGGCGATCGAGCGCATGCAGCGCGCGGTCACCGACATGCAGGGGCTGATCGAGGCACTGCTGCTGCTGGCACGCGACGAGCAGCAGCACATGCCGGAGACCGACATCGACGTGGCCGCGCTGCTGCGCAAGATCATGGACACAGAAGCCTCGATCCAGGGCAAGCAGCAGCTGCAGCAGAGCATCGACAGCAAGTATCCACTGCTGCTGCGTGCGCCTGAGCGCGTGCTCAGCATCATTTTTTCCAACCTGCTGCGCAATGCCTTCACCTACACCGACAGCGGCGCGGTCACGGTCACCATCAACAAGCGTTCGGTGAGCATCACCGACACCGGCATCGGCATGGACAAGACCGAACTCAATCACGCCTTTGAGCCGTTTTTCCGCGGCCAGCACCACGAAAAGGAAGGTCACGGTCTGGGCCTGGCACTGGTGGCGCGCCTGTGCCGCTCCTATGGCTGGAACATCAGTGCCGAGAGCAAGCTGGGTGAGGGCACCACGCTGACGGTGGTGTTTCCGGCAAAAATCACCCTGACCGAGAAGCAGATGGCGGAAAACCAGCAGGCAGACGGGCCGCCGTCGCAGAAAGTCGGCTGAATCCGGCACCCACAGTGCGCTCGGGTATAATGACCCATTGCTGTGTGACAGGGTATGCCAATGTTTGAACAAGCCTGGTTCTGGCTCATTCTGGGCGCGCTGCTGGTGCTGTCGGAATTTTTCCTCACCGGCATCATCGCCATCTTTTTCGGCGTCGGTGCCATTCTGGTCGGCATCGGCACCGCCGTCGGCTTGCTGTCGGGACTGACCGAGCAGGTGCTGCTGTTCGCCATCCTGAGCGTGGCCGCGCTGCTGTTTGCGCGCGACAACGTCAAGGTGTGGTTCCATGGCCGCGTGTCGGACAGCTGGAACGGCGACCGCAATCTGATTTCCTCACGCGGTGAGCGAGTGGTGGTGACGGCAGATTTTGCCCATGGTGTGGGGCGGGTCAAGCTCAGTGGCGCGGAATGGAACGCCGAGTCGGTAGATCCACTGCAGCAGGGCGATGTGGCCTGGGTCACCGGCAACCGTGGCATCACGCTGCTGGTGACAGCGCAGCGTCCCGATGTGGCCGCAGCAGGCGGCGAGGCAAACGGCTAGTCCGGGGCAACAGTTATGGAACAGGCACTGATCAATTTTCTGGAGAATTTCACTGTGGATTTTGCAACCGTACTGGCGCTGGTCATTCTCGTCATTGTCATCGTTGCGCTGGCCAAGACAGCGCAGATTGTGCCGCAACGCTCGGCTTACGTGGTGGAGCGCCTGGGTCGTTACCAGAGCACGCTGGATGCCGGCTTTCATCTGCTCATCCCGTTCATCGACCGGGTTGCCTACAAGCACACGCTCAAGGAGCAGGCCATCGACGTGCCGCAGCAGGCCTGCGTCACCAGGGACAACATCCAGATCCACATCGATGGCGTCATCTACATGCAGGTGATCGATGCCAAGCTGGCTTCCTACGGCATCGAGGACTACCGTTATGCCTCGATCCAGCTGGCGCAGACCACGCTGCGCTCGGTGATCGGCAAGACCGACCTGGACAAATCGTTTGAAGAGCGGGCGATCATCAATGAAAGGGTGGTCGAGGCGCTGGCCGAGGCCTCCGAGCCATGGGGCGTGAAGGTGTTGCGCTACGAGGTGGCCGACATTCTGCTGCCGGAAACCATCCGCGGCGCGCTGGAAAAACAGATGCGCGCCGAGCGCGAGCGCCGTGCCGTGGTGGCCGAGTCCGAAGGTGCGCGCGAAGCCAAGATCAATGTCTCCCAGGGCATGAAGCAGGAGATGATCAACGTCTCCGAAGGCCGCATGCAGCAGCAGATCAACGAAGCCCAGGGCCGCTCCGAAGAAATCCGTCTGCTGGCCGAAGCCACAGCCAGCGGGATTGAAAGCATCGCTGCGGCGATCAACAAGCCCGGCGGCGGCGATGCCGTGAGCCTGCGCATTGCCGAACAGTACGTCGGCGAGTTCGGCAAGCTGGCCAAGGAAACCAACACCATGATTCTGCCGGCCGAGCTGGCCGACATCGGCGGCGTGGTCGCCGGGCTGGCGAGAACGCTGGAGAAAACCCGCGCCGGCAAGGTCTGATCAGACCACAGATCGCCACCGCCGCTGCATCAGGAATTCGCTGAGAACCCCGCCATGTCCGTTGCCATACCCATTGTTGACCTCTCCACATACGCCGGTGACAAAGCCGCATTCGCCGCCAATCTGGGTCAGCAGTACCAGAAATTCGGCTTTGTCGGTTTCGTCAATCACGGCATTGACGATGCCCTGATCCGGCGCGCGCGCCAGGTCTTTGCCGAGTTTTTCGCGCTGGATACGGCGATCAAGCAGCAATACGAAAAACCCGAGATCGCCCGCGTGCGCGGCTACACGGGTTACGGCATCGAACAGGCCAAGGGTTTCACCCAGCCGGATCTGAAAGAACTGTGGCACATCGGCCGCGAAATGAGCGGTGACAACCCGCACCCGGATGTGCTGCTGCCCAACCTGTGGCCAAAAGAAGCGCCGGCCATGCGCGAGCACGGCTACGCGCTGTTCCAGGCACTGGAGGCGGTGGGGCAGACCATCCTGTCGGCGCTGGCGCTGTATCTGGATCTGGACGAGCACTGGTTCGCCGACAAGACCGACCACGGCACCAGCATCCTGCGCGCATTGCACTATCCGCCGATTGTCGATGCCGAGCCGGGCCAGGTGCGCGCGGCGCAGCACGAGGACATCAACCTGATCACCCTGCTGGTGGGTTCGGAGCAGTCCGGGCTGGAAATCCTCACCCGCCAGGGCGAGTGGATACCGATCACCACCATCGAAGGCACCATCGTCGTCAACATCGGCGACATGCTGCAGCGGCTGACCAATCACCGCCTGCCGTCCACCACCCACCGCGTGGTCAACCCCGCTGGCGATGCCGCGCTGCAGTCGCGCTACTCGATGCCGTTTTTCATGCACCTGAACCCCGAATTTGTGCTGCAGACATTGCCCAGCTGTATCGACGACGAGCATCCCAACCGCTATCCGCCGATCTCCGCCTACGACTACCTGATGGAGCGGCTGCGCGAAATCAAGCTGACCTGAACCGGCTTTTCCTGCGGCAAAACAAGACATCATGGCGACAAAGATGCTCATCGATACCGACACCGCTTCCGACGACGCGGTGGCACTGATCATGGCACTGGAGCACCCCGACATTGAGGTGCTGGCCATCACCACCGTGGCCGGCAACGTGTCGCTGGCGCAGGCCGGCATCAATGCCCGCTACACGGTGGAGCTGTGCGGCCACGACACCCCGGTGTATGCCGGTGCCGATCGCCCGCTGCTGCGCGATCCGGCGCGCGCCGAGTTTTTTCATGGCAGCGACGGCATGAGCGACATGCACAACCCGCCGCCGCAGCGGCCAGTGCAGCCTAAGCATGCGGTCACCGCCATCATCGACACGCTGCGTGCCAACCCCGGCATCGTCGTGGTCACACTGGGGCCGATGACCAACATCGCCATGGCCATCAGCCAGGCACCGGACATCGTCGCCAACGTCAGCCGCTGCGTGGTCATGGGCGGGGTGGCCTGCACCGTGGGCAACATCACGCCGGCGGCCGAATACAACATCTGGTGCGATCCCGAAGCTGCCCGCGTCTGCTTTCATTCCGGTCTGCCCATCGAGATGGTGGGCTGGGAAAACTGCCGTGGCGAGGCCAATCTGACCGCCACCGAACTGGCCCAGATGCGCCGCGACATCGACACAGAAAAAACCCGTTTCGCGCTGGACTGCAACCGCGTCGGTTATCAGGTCAACTGCGAGTGGCTGGGCGAGCCGGGGCTGGCGCTGCCCGATCCGGTGGCCATGGCAGTGGCGATTGATCCGGGCATCTGCACCCGCCGCAGCCGGCATTATGTCGACATCGAATGCCAGGGCGAACTGACCCGGGGCATGACCGTGGTTGATCAGCTTGATGTGGTCACCCAGGCGGTGCGCGATGGCAGTCTCGACCAGCAGGACAACCTGTCGGCTTGGCGGCCACTGGCAGCACGTGGCGCGGCCAATGCCGAGATCTGCTGGCAGATTGATGCCCGGCGCTGGAAAGACCTGCTGTATCGCTGTCTGCGTTAGGGCGCACGATGCGCATCTTCAACTTCGGCTCGCTCAATATCGATCACGTCTACCGCGTCAGCGAACTGGTGCCACCCGGTGCCACCATCACCGCGCAGGAATACCGCCAGTTCTGTGGCGGCAAGGGGCTGAATCAATCCATCGCACTGGCACGCGCCGGTGCCAGCGTTGTGCACGTGGGGGTCATCGGCCATGATGGTGAGCTGTTGCTGCAGGCACTACGCGACGACGGCGTCGACACCGGCATGGTTCGCCGCATCGACAGCGCCTCAGGGCATGCCGTGATCCAGGTCAGCGACAGCGGCGACAACGCCATCATCGTGCATCCCGGTGCCAACCAGATGCTCAGTGAGGCGCAGATCGATGCCGCCCTGCAGCAGGCAAACACCGGCGATTGGGTGCTGTGCCAGAATGAAACCAGCGGTGTGGAGTATCTGTTGCACAAAGCCAGTGCAGCCGGTCTGCACATCGCCTGCAACCCGGCACCAATGACCCCAGCCGCCTGTGGTTACCCTTATCGGTTGTTGAACCTGCTGCTGGTCAACCAGACCGAAGCCGAAACGCTCACCGGCTGCATTGAGCATGAGGTCATGCTGGATGGTCTGCAGCAATTATGCCCCAACGGCATTGTAGTGCTCACACTTGGCGCACGCGGTGCCCTGGCATGCCGGCACGGGCAATGGCTGCAACAGCCGGCACAGCAGGTGAAAGTAATCGACAGCACCGCCGCCGGCGACACCTTCTGCGGCTACTTCCTGCACGAACTGAGCCAAAATGAGCCACTACAGCAATGCCTGCAACAGGCCAGCGAAGCCGCCGCCGTCTGCGTGCAGCAGGCCGGTGCCGCCGTCTCCATCCCGCGGATGTCAAACACAAAAAGCAGTTGATACAGCCAGATCAAAGCACCAGCCGGCAGCAAACCACAACTTGCCCGGAAACAAAAACAAAGCCGTAAAGGAGCCTGCTTACAGGCGAACATAATGACAATCACGAATAAAAACAAAGCCATGTAGGAGCCTGCCAGCAGGCGAACAAAATCATAATCACGAATAAAATCAATGCGATGTAGGAGCCTGCTTGCAGGCGAACCGCTAAAAAATCGATAGCAAAACGTAGGCCGGGTAAGCAAAGCGCACCCGGCATCTGAACAAACCCCGCAACAAATCACATCCCAAACAAGCAAAACGCACCAACAAAACCCAAACGACAAAATCCCGCCAAGCCCTTGCCATAAAGCCACTTTGCGATTACTATCAAGCAAGGAAACATCAGGGGCCATCCGTTGCAGGGACTCAACGCCAATCCAATCAAAGCACAACCTCGCAATGCTTGCGGTGGTTTTGGTCTGTGTGCTACCCATCGAGCCAGATTCGTTTCTGTCCCCAATCTGCTTCACCAGTCTGGTTCATTCTGCGTACGAAATGCGCAGATCAACTCATATCGGCTACTTGCGGACAGCAGCAAAACTGGTCACTCGACGGCAGGGCATCGTGGAGATATGCTGCGGGATTGCTGTATATCTACGAGTAACAATAGTATCGAGGGTCATATTTATCAGTTAGATATGTTCTTCAATGTGATTCGACATTGTGATATTCACGCAGATTGCTTGTATATTCTAAAAAATGGCGATTTGTTGAATATTTATTGGTTGGGCCTCTGGTTTTAATGATAGATGCTTGGTGAAAAACTACTAATCAAGTTGTGGGACACGCTCGCCGACAGGGGAGTTAGCTCACTCCTCACTCCTTGGCAGATTCTCCGGGAGGCAGATGCTCGTATTGAAGCTAGACGGAGGGAATTGATTATTTTGGCTGACGCAGAACGAAAGGCTGAAGATATACGGAAAGGAAATAGGAGGCTGCTCGGAGACGGAACAATCTCGGAAACGGGCGACAAGGAGGTGGCCACTCTTTCGGGTGGCATGGAAACGGTTGAAAATGCGGCTGAAAGAAGGCAGCGATCTAATCGTATTAGGGAAGAAGTCAACATCAACAAGGCTATTATTCACGCAGAGCAAGCTCTAACTGAAGATCCGCAGGACCCTCCTGATCGGGATATTGATGACGACTGGATTAACAGATGGAAAGAGTATGCGAGTAAGGTTAGTGCTGACGATCTACAACAGTTGTGGGGAAATCTGTTGGCTGGTGAGGTGAAATCGCCTGGAAGTTATTCCTTGAGAACGTTGGACTTCCTAAGAAATATATCTAAAAACGAAGCCCAGCTAATCGAAAAGGCAGCTCAGTTCAACATAGCTGGCTGTATAGCTAGAGAGGAAGAAGAGATCATGGCCAAGGAGGGGATTACATTCTCGAGGCTGCTCTCATTGCAAGAGTTGGGCGTGATCGTAGGAGTTGAAGCAATAGGGATGACGCGGGAATTCAGTAGCACCATTGAAGAATCTTTCCAGCAAGCTTTGCTTTCCAACGGTAAGGTTTTGCTAGTGACTCACGCTGATGTGGAAAAGAAGCTTGAATTGAGTTCATACGGCCTCTCGAGTGTTGGCGAGGAGATCCTTTCTCTGGGATCCTTTCAGCCAAATCAAGAGTACCTTGTTTCCATAGCAAACAAATTCGTTAACAAAGGATTTACTGTAAAACTCTGTGACTGGACTAAAGTCGATGAGAAACGAGGTAGAATCTCAAACGCGGTGGAAATTGAAGCTGATGCCCAGCAATGAGATCCAGCCGTCGCTTGACTTCTTCCTCTCATCGCTGCCGCTCCGGTCGTCGCTGTCAAGCGCAACTGAGCATTATCGATATCTCTCATTGGAGGCCAAATGAAGACTGAAACAATATTGGCATTCGCGTTCGGAGCAGTGGCACTTACCATGCTCTTCGTAATTGCGATTTTTGGGGATCCAAATCCACTGCTAATCACCGTGTCACGCGTGACGCTCGCACTAGCTTGCGCGGGCATCGCGGTGGTTCTTCCAGGAATTATTGATGTTGATGTTTCTCCTACATCAAATTTAGCAATTAGAGCAGGTGGTGCGTTAGCGGTATTAGTATTGGTATACTTTTTTAATCCACCAACTTTGTTGACAACTTCCACTACAGATAAGATTCCAGATCCACCTACTTCTGATTTCACGAAAAAAGTCGATAGCTGGCTAGAGATTGTTGACTCTGGTGACTATGAAACTGCGTACAAGGAAGCATCTCCATCGCTGAAAGAGTCATTCTCACAAGAACAATTTGCTACTGCTATAAGCAACTACATCAAACCACTCGGCGCTTTACAAGAACGAACTCTATCCGGCTATCGAAATTTTACGAGAACACCTGATGGAAGAGTCGGACAATTTAGAACAGCAGATTACAAAACAATTTTCGAAAACGGACCTGAGCAGTTTGAACAGGTAGCCGTGGAAGCGATAGATGATGAATGGAGAGTCTTCGCCCACGTTTACTTTCCAATGCCATACCAAGGAGCTCAATAATGAGAAAAAAAGTAATGCTGAAGATATTCCTTGCTTTACTAATTTTTTACTCTTCTTCAGCCACTTCACAGATTATCGAAATACCAATTCCTCAGCTTCCCGATATAGCTGTGGCTTCAATCGGCCCCTACGGGGAACCTGTAATTTACTATAACCCTTATATAGTGCAAAAAGTTGGCCCCTTGATAAGTCAGTTTTTTCGCGCACATGAGTATGGGCACCATGCCTTGAACCATATTAGGCGTGAGTGGTTTGAGGGGAATCCGTACAACCGAACATGGCTCAGACAAAACTATGAGAAAGAAGCAGACTGCTTCGCTGCGCGGAATGTTCCGCCCGCGGTAGCGGGAGCCGCGATCCAATTTTTTGCGCTTACACAAGGGCCGAAAAGGCCGAGCTGGTATCACCCAACGGGATACGAGCGAGCGGCTGTAATCAAACGCTGTGCAGGTTATTGAAAAGAGAGATAACAAGTGCATGCAAGGGGTGCATTTTCCCCTACGCCCTAGCCTACGCTAAAAATGCGCGCCACTCAGGGCATATATGGACGCCTCCCCGTAGTCAAGCGTTTTTTTGCTGACCTATCTTTTCTGAGCATGATGGCACCTCTCCTCGATAACCGGGCTTTTTCGACTTTGCATTGTGGCGATGAAGAAATGGTCTGCTGACATATATTCGGGCTCTGCATTGGGGATCTGTTCTCTCCCCGGACCATCAGTGTTAAGGATACACACCATGACTCACAGAATCTCCACTGACGAAACGTCTATACTCACTGAAACCCAGACGAACCTATTTTCGTGCAGCCAGAAAACCGCCGCGCTGATCCTGATCCACCTTCGAGTGAGCCATGAACGAACATGTCAATCAGCGTACAGGCATGCATGACGCAACCGGCTGGGAGTCAGTTGCCGACTGGTTTATTCAACATTCTGCCACTTCAACTGTAGGTTGTCGCATTATTGAGCAGTGGGCGCAGGCGTTGCCAGCGAGAGCAGTTGTGCTGGACGTGGGGTGCGGGTCTGGTTCACCTCGCTCCCAGGCGCTGATGCGAAAAGACTTTCGGGTCTATGCTGTCGATGGCGCGCCAACGCTGGTTGCAGCGTACAAGGATAGGTTCCCCGATGCTCAGGTGGCTTGTGAATGTGTTACTGAGAGTAGATTCTTCGACATCAGTTTCGACGGCATTCTGGCTTGGGGGTTGGTCTTTTTGCTGTCGCATGATAAACAGCTCAGTTTGCTGGATCGCCTGGTTGCGGCACTAAAGCCGGAAGGCAGGCTTCTTTTCACCGCTCCAAGTCAGCAATGCACCTG